>NZ_JAUFQI010000001.1:0-637500 GCF_030409715.1 Reinekea marina | reverse complement strand
TGCGAGTAAGTTCAAAGGAACAGTCAAAAGACTTAAACAGTGGCTAACTGATATTGCTTTTGATTTTTCTTGCAGCTTGCAGCTATTAACTTGCAGCTTTCATTATGCTTTGCCCTTACTCGCAGCCTATAACCCTAAACAGCCCTTCTACTTCAACACAACCCAGGCAATTTTCTTTTTGCCTGCTTGAATGAGGTATCTGCCAGGACTCAACATTAAGCTTGGCTCCACAACTTCCCAATCTACTTTTACTCGGCCGTTCTTCAGCATATCTTTTGCTTGTGCTGAGTTGGTAGCCAAACCTGCTTTATTAATCAAGGCCGCTATCGGGAATTGCTCAGCACCATCAAGGTCTACTTCTACCTCTTCGGTACCTTCTGGGACTTCACCTTCGACGATTAGATTACCTGCACCTTTGTGAGCATTTGCGGCAGCTTCTTCATCGTGGAAACGAGCAACAATTTCACGTGCTAATTCAATTTTGATATCACGAGGATTTGCGCCGTTTTCCACCAATGCTTTTAATGCCTCGATCTCTTCTAATGATTTAAAAGACAACAACTCATACCAACGCCACATTAGTGAATCAGGAATAGAGACAATCTTCTGGAACATTGCACCGGGTGCTTCTGTGATGCCAACATAGTTATTCAAAGACTTAGACATTTTCTTTTCACCGTCTAACCCTTCTAGCAGCGGCGTCATGATAACGACTTGCGGATCTTGCCCTTCTCCTTTTTGGAGTTCACGACCCATCAACAAGTTAAACTTTTGATCGGTACCACCTAGCTCAACATCCGCTTCAAGCGCCACCGAGTCATATCCTTGTACTAACGGGTATAAAAACTCGTGAATTGAGATTGATTGATTCGCTTTATAACGTTTTTTGAAATCATCTCGCTCTAGCATACGGGCGACACTTTGTTGTGCGGCCAGCTTAATCATGCCATCTGCACCAAGCTTGCTAAACCACTCGGAATTGAAGCGAATCTCGGTTTTTGCTGGATCTAAGATCTTAAACACCTGCTCTTTATAAGTAGCGGCGTTTAATTCAATCTGCTCAGCGG
Organism: Reinekea marina; assembly: GCF_030409715.1. Classification (NCBI taxonomy): domain Bacteria; kingdom Pseudomonadati; phylum Pseudomonadota; class Gammaproteobacteria; order Oceanospirillales; family Saccharospirillaceae; genus Reinekea; species Reinekea marina. Next base: position 636,433 of record NZ_JAUFQI010000001.1, on the reverse strand, counting down.
TTAAAGGTGGGCGGGTAGCACTCTTTCCTGTTGGGTCACCAATTAAACCGGTGAAATCACCAATCAAGAAAATAACCGTATGGCCCATCTCCTGAAACTGGCGCATTTTGTTAATAAGCACGGTATGGCCCAAATGTAGGTCTGGGGCAGTAGGGTCGAAACCAGCTTTGATTCGTAAAGGTTTATTACTCTTTAGTTTCTCAATAAGCTCCTCTTCAACTAAGATCTCTTCTGTCCCGCGTCGAATTTCGGCCAGTGTTTGCTCCAGATTCATGGAGTCTCCTTTATAAATAACTACATTTAAACAATAGGTAATTGTATCATCTTGTGATATCAGTTAGCACAATTTGATGTATTTGCTGATAAACTACATTAACTATTAAAGCTAACGTTATAAAATTTAATATTATGATGAGTCAATTGTTGAAGAAAACAGACATCTTTCCTCGAGCGCACTTAGTGGCACTGGGCGCTTGTTCTTTATTGGTTTTGCTTGTATCCCTTTGGCCCACCAAAAGCCAATCCGTCGTTGTTGAAATACCTGCCGATGTATACACACCCGAATTAGTGGAAGATTTCATTGAAGAGAACCCGCTCACTTCAGTCACAGAAACCGTTAAATCTGGCGATACACTTTCAACCGTATTTGAACGATCTGGTGCCGGCGTTTCGGTATTATACAAATTAATTTTAAATGATGAAATTAAAACGCCTATGGAAAAGATATTCCCAGGGCAAGAGTTTGTCTTCAAATTTGATGAAGCAGACTTGCTTCACTCGGTCACATTTAACGAATCTAAAATGGTCTCCTACACCATTTCTTTCAATGAAGAGCGCACGGCCAGCATCGAGAAGTTAGTCAAAACACCTGATATCCATACGCGCTATGCGAAAGCGACCATTGATGACTCCTTATTTATGGCCGGTATGAAAGCAGGTCTAACCGACAACATGATCATGCAGCTGGCCACTATCTATGGCTGGGATATCGATTTTGCTTTAGATATACGCAAGGGCGACTCCTTTTCGCTTTTGTATGAGGAAAACTATCTAGAAGGCGAGAAACTCAGCGATGGACCTATAATCGCCGCTCGATTCTACAATAACGGTCGAGAGTTAACAGCCTTACGCTACACCGATGAATCTGGGCGCACCGATTATTACGATCCAAGCGGTGACAGCATGCGCAAAGCATTCTTACGCACCCCAATGGACGTTTTCCGAATTTCTTCAAGCTTCAACCCAAAACGAAAACACCCTGTGCTCAATAAGATTGTTGCCCATAAAGGCACCGATTACGCGGCACCTATTGGAACGCCAATCAAAGTCACAGGTGATGGTAAAGTATTAAAAGCCTATTACTCTTCAACTTATGGCAACGTCGCTATAGTTCAACATGGTGAAGGCATTAGAACTCTATATGCGCATATGAGTAAATTTTCAAAATACGCTCGAGCAGGCAAGCGCGTTAAACAAGGGCAAGTTATTGGGTATGTTGGGAAGACAGGTCGTGTAACGGGCGCGCACTTACATTATGAATTCCAAGTACACGGAGTGCATAAAAACCCTCAAACCGTTAAGCTACCAAATGCACAGCCACTCAATAGCAAGTATCTTGAGAACTTTAAAAGCTATGCGGCTAATGTGAGCGGGCAATTAAGTGTTTATGATGAAGCCTATGCGCAATCGGATACGCCCATAATACACCTTGAGTGAGCTTTAAAAATATTCGTAACCTTGGTCTAGCAGATTAGCCTCAACCGCTGGACCATATGGTACGGTACTAACAAAGGGCGGTAGTTGCGCCCTATCAACATCATTTAGTTTCATCCAAGTCTCACAAACTTGTATATCTATTGCATTAAATGCCTGTAATTGAGCAGCAAGATTTACAAGCTCTTCATTATTCTCATAATTCTCTTTTAAAAAGGCTCGAATCTCAGAGCCATGTAAAATCAACGATACTGGCCTTTCAATAGAGTATCGCGACTCCGATTTCACGATTTGGTCGACACGCTGAAGAATCTCACTCAGCTCAAGCGTTGAATGTGCCTTAATTTCAGCGATAAAAGGCTGAGAAATTGCAGAACTAATGGGAGGAGAATCAGAATAAACAAAAGCAGCCCACGCGATAGACATCGCGAGAGCTATTTTTTTACATCGCAAACGAAGAACCACAGCCACAAGTAGTTGAAGCAGAGGGATTGGTAATTAGAAAGCGACTGCCCTCGAGGCCCTCAGTGTAGTCGACCGTCGAGCCGGCCAAATATTGTACGCTGAGTGAGTCGATTACGAATTTGACGCCACTTTTATTGATAATAGTGTCATCGTCGGCAATCACTTCGTCAAAGGTGAATCCATACTGGAACCCAGAGCAACCACCACCCGTTACAAACACACGCAGCATCAATGAGTCGTTCTGCTCTTCTTCAACCAGCAGACCGACCTTTTTAATGGCAGCATCAGTGATGTTTAATGGCTCTTCAACCACAGCACTATCTAACATTGAACACCCACTTTTTAAGATAAGGGAGAATTATCAATACCTGAGCAAAACAGTCAACTACTAATGACTATTTTACAGTGTCCGTTGCACCTACACCGGTTTCAGTATTGCTTGGCTTTGCCAAAACAGCTTTAGCATCGGCCTTACCCTTCTTCCCTTTATCGGCAGCCACATGCAATAACTTGCCGTTCACTTTAGCGCCCATGACCATTTCCATCATGACATAGTGAACATCGCCGGTGACTAAGGCATTTTTGTTTAGGGTAATGTGATCAGATGAATAAACATCGCCTTTCACTTCACCATTGATAACCACATGTGGCGCACGAATTTCACCTTCAACGATGCCTTTCACACCGATGGTTACTTCAGCACTGCTGTCTGGGTCGGCTAAAATATTACCTTTCACGGCACCTTCAATTTGCAGTGCCTCTGAAATACGAATATCGCCTTGAATCTCTGCTTTCGCTGTAATCAGCGTTACGTTTTTGCCCACGTTCTTCTCACTGCCCCACATTGTTTTCATTCTCCAGATCTGACCAGTCAAATAACTCTTCTACTCGAGCTGATTTATTACCAACCGATTGAGCAACTACTTGAATCTGATCAGGCGTAAACCCTTCAGGTAACACTAGCTCACCTTTAAAGTCTTGAAAGTACCGATATCGAAACTTAATGTCTACATCGGAAATATCTTCAGATAAGTCCTTAAGAGAATAGGCGGTAATTTCAGAGTTTTGTACCCCTAAAATGTTAATCCCGACAAATCCCCTTAAATAATCTGAATTATTGCCAACTTGAGTCAACATTACCTTAAAGCGGTAACGATTTTGGCTCGCCGTCTTCCCTAAGCTGACTTCTTGAATCGTTAAGCCTGATGTATTGAGCGAAGGCGACATAATGCCTTGATACAGAGCATTCTCTTCTTCTAACTCGGCTATTTTGTCGCTCAGCTCTCGATTCATTGTTCTGACTGAATCCGTTGAGCTTTTATCTACAATAGATGCATTTTCAAGAACAGCCACCTGCTGACGGAGCTTAGCTTCTCTTTCTTGACTTAGCTTTAAGGCTTCTTTTAGCTGTGTACGCTCTTTCAGCAACACCTTTTCTTCATGCAAGCCTTGACCAAAGCCGTACCAATAGGCGAGCGCAACTAAACTTACACATATCATTACGTAGAGAATGCGCAAGATGGCATTCCTAATAGGCCTATCCGGTACAACTTTAAAGTTTGTAACCGCAGTTCCTTTCACATTATGCATTTATAGTGCCCATTAATTGCCTTAATATTCTGTGCGCTATAATGTAACAAATTGAAGCGCAAACGGGTATGATGCATTTCACGCTGTACGGCAAACTTACTTAACATGCAACGTTTTACGCTTTCGAACATACGCGCAAGATTACTTCAAAGCCAAGCATTGGCTTTATTGTCATTATTTGGCGTCATCACAGGCTTAGCAACGGGCTTGGTCATGGCTTGGTTTGTCTTTTCTATCGATATTGTCACCGGACTACTCGATGAAGGCGAGACTACCGGCTTTAGAGGATTAAATGCGATTTGGCGATTCAGCCTTCCGCTTATCGGCGCTGTAATTCTTTTAGTTCTATTCAAGCTCACCCACCAAAAGTATCATGATGTCGGCATTTCGCATGTCATCGATCGCCTACAACGAGGGCGAGGTAAAATTCCGACTGGCAATACCTTGTTTCAATTTTTTGCTGCATTAATTGCATTAGGGGCTGGCTACAGTGTCGGTAAAGAAGGCCCTGCTGTGCATATTGGGTCGGGTATCGCCAGTAAATTAGGGCGCAGCTTTTATCAAACACCCAGCCAGCTAAGGTTATTAACTGGATGCGGCACAGCGGCGGCCATTTCGGCTGCATTCAATACCCCTCTGGCAGGTGTGTTGTTTGCGATGGAAGTCGTGCTGATGGAATACAGCTTAAATGGCTTTATCCCAATCATTGCCGCGGCCGTTACAGCGGCCGTCTTTACACACTACATAACCGGCGATCACCCAGCCCTGTTAGAAATCAGCATACCTACCGGTAGCTCGATTGATATTATTTGGCTGTTGGTCTTAGGCATAGCGACTGGCCTGGGAGCCGCGCTATTGCACCAAGTTATTCGATACTTTCTTACCTTAAATGTCGTGAAAGTGCATAAACGCTTTTTAATGGCCGGCCTAATTTCTGGTTTTTGCGGGCTATTAGCTCCCGCTTCATTGGGGATCGGCTTTGATACTTTACCGTCTGTGCTTACTGGCGACATGGCGTTGTGGGTATTAGCCATGCTCGTCGTCGCGAAGGTGGTCGCTACGGGTTCCGCCATCGGCTTAGGCATACCCGCTGGTATTGTTGGACCCGCTATGGTGATGGGTTTGTTTTTGGGCGCTTTAGTAGGGCGTCTATTGCCGTCGCAAACGCCAATTGAGCTATTTGCTGTGCTTGGTATGGCTGGATTAATGAGCGGATTGCTTCATGCACCTCTGGCGGCCATTACTGCTGTCATTGAAACCTCAGTAGATGCCTCATTGATGTTCCCGGCCATGATCGTGGTGGTTATCTCTAATTTAACCTGCCAAGTGTTGTTCCAACAACCTTCCGTGTTTCGTACAATGCTATCGAGCCGAGGATTGAATATTTCGACGCACCCTTTACGTAATGCATTAGCGAGCCGGTATCTAACGGAAATTGCGACCATTCAATTCAATGTCATCACGATTGATATGGATGATGAAAGCATCGAACAACTTGTCACGCTCAGGCAAAAGCTGTTTGTATTTCGAACCAACACCCAAGCCAGCTATATACTCACGCACCACTTTTTAACGCAACGCATCGAAGCTTGGCAGCGGCTAAAAGAATCTGAGCAACAATCATTATATGGTTTCTTAAAGTTGGGATTACCCGAAAGAAGCCGCATTACCGTATTATCTGAAGACACATCCTTACTCGAAGGCATACGTATTTTCCAAGGGGAAGATGTCGCTGCGATTCAGGTGCCTTTAGATGCATTCCGTATTAGCTTGGTTACACGCCAAAAACTAACGTCTGTACTCACCTCCGAAGGAGAGCTTCAATAATGGCTTATTTGCTGTTTAAAACCCTACACATCATTTTTGTCATCACCTGGTTTGCTGCGCTGTTTTATTTGCCGCGACTCTTTGTATACCACGCCAGTGCCGAAGATCGTATCTCTAAAGAACGCTTTAAAGTGATGGAACGAAAGCTCTATAGAGGCATTATGACGCCTTCTATGATTGCCGCTATTTTTTGCGGTAGCGCCTTGCTATGGCTAAACCCAAGTTGGTTAAATGGAGGTTGGCTGCACGTAAAACTAATGCTGGTTGCACTAATTGTGGTTTATCATTTTTGGTGCAGACGAATATTAATTCAATTTAAAGAAGACCGAAATGAGCGCTCTCATCGGTGGTTCCGTTGGTTTAACGAGGCGCCAACATTTGCCTTGTTTGCCGTTGTCGCCTTAGTTGTTTTTAAGCCATTCTAAATTAAAACTTACGCTACCGGTGTTTTTGGGAAATGGTTTCTAAACCCGAAAGCACGGTAGATTCAACCTCTTTTAACAATACATCAGCGTCTTTATCTGTACTGTGAATAGGTGGATGTACGATTATATCTACCGTACCAGAGCGCTTAGCAAATCGATCATTTAGCCAAAACTCTCCAGCATTGTGCGAAATAGGAATCACGTCTGCGTTTGCTTCTTGCGCTAATAACACACCGCCCTTTCTAAAAGGCAATGGCGCGCCGGGTTTGGTACGCGTACCTTCCGGAAAAATTAATACAAAGCTACCATCTTGAATTCTCTGCGACCCTTTCTCGATAACTTGAGCCATCGCTTGCCGGCGGTTTGAACGATCTATCGCAATAGGTTTCATTAAAGAAAAGGTCCACCCAAAGATGGGTATCTTCAATAAACTGGATTTAGCCACTTGCGATTGAGGCGCAAATAAAATCTGTAGAAAATACGTTTCCCATGCGGATTGATGATTTGAGATAATCACACCCGCTTGATTTGGAATATTCTCGCGCCCATGCACTCGACAATGAATCCCTAGAATCCAACGCGTACAAACATCTAAGAATCTAGCCCAACCACCAATAACTACTTTACTGCGCAATGGATATGGAATTATAAAAGCAAACAACCCAAAAAATGCCGCCCACGCAAACGTAAATGGCACCACAATGACATAGAAAATAAAGGTACGAATGGTTGCGAGTATCATTCTGAATCAAACCCTAAAATATGTTGCAACTTTCAGTGTAACGAAAATTATTTTAACACCTGATAGTTGAATTTTAATTAACCGTTTCCCAATTGGAACGAATAGGAATCGATCAGACAAAAAAAAGCCCGGAAAAACCGAGCTTTTATCAGAACAATAAGCTGAAATTACTTAATTTTAGCTTCTTTGAACATTACGTGTTTACGAACCTTAGGATCGTACTTTTTGAACTCCAACTTATCTGGAGTATTACGCTTGTTCTTGTCTGTTGTGTAGAAGTAGCCAGTTCCTGCAGAACTCACTAAACGGATTAAATCACGAGCCATTGTATAGTTCCTTAAACTTTTTCACCACGGGCACGGATGTCTTTTAAAACAGCCTCGATACCCTTTTTGTCGATAATACGCATACCTTTAGCAGTAAGACGCAACTTAACGAAACGATTTTCACTTTCTACCCAGAAACGGTGAGAGTGAAGGTTCGGCAAGAACCGACGCTTAGTTTTGATCTGTGAATGGGAAACATTGTTTCCGCTTACAGGACGCTTACCTGTAACTTGGCAAACTCTAGACATTATTTGTCGCCTCCAATTGTGACGGTGACACCGCATTATTAATAAAACAAATTGGACCACAGGATGTATAGCTTTAGGCGTCTTACCGTCATCGAGTTAGGCAATCTAAAACCGTTAGGACCTGTGACCCTAAATTCAAGAGGCGCGATTTATACCAGAACAAGGCATCAACCTCAAGCAAAATTGCCGTTTTTTTGCTCTAACACCATTCGCGACCTAATTAAAAAAACAGCGATTCACAAGATTCCTCGCTCCGCAAAGCTTACCACAACTCCCTGCCCTACAACCATGTGATCTAATAATCTGACATCGATCGAAAACAAGGCATTTTTAAGCTTCTCCGTGAGCAGCTGATCTGCTTGACTGGGCTCTGCGATTCCACTGGGGTGGTTATGAGCAACAATGACCGCAGCAGCGTTATGTTTCAGAGCCTTCTTGATCACCTCTCTAGGGTATACAGCGGCAGAATCGATTGTGCCAGTAAAGAGCGTTTCAAAGGCTAATACTTGATGTTGGTTATCAAGCCAAATGCAAGCAAACTCCTCATGTTCTAAATCACGTATCTTTGCCAATAGAAATTGACGAGTATCGCTGGGCGAGGTGAGTGAAGCAGAATTAACCAACTCACTCCACAAGTGGCGGCGGGCCATTTCCATGACCGCTTGGAGCTGCACGAATTTGGCAGGACCTAACCCTTGGCCTTGGCAAAATTCGTCTTTATCGGCTTTCATGAGTTTGGCGAGTGTGCCAAATCTGGCTAAAAGTGCTTGGGATAAGCCAACGGCATCTAATCCAGGAATCCCGGTTCTTAAAAAGATAGCGAGCAATTCTGCATCGGTAAGCGCTTGAGCACCTTCAGACAAGAGTTTTTCTCGAGGGCGCAGCGAGGCTGGCCAATCGCGTATAGACATAGTGAATCCTTTCACTTGAGAGTAATAAAATCTTATTCCACATGCTATATTGCGCGTAAGAGTGTTATTCAGCCAGTGTTAAATCGAAATTTACACAGCGCTTAATCAACGCCTTCGAATCAAAATCGCACTGACGTACTTAGAGAAGTTAACCATGGTAAACAGCCTAAACACGGAACACAGCAACGAACTTGCCGACACAAACGTCGTGGTGGGCATCACAGGAGGTATAGCGGCCTATAAATCGGCCGAGCTGGTGCGGCTTCTCATCAAAAGCGGCGCCCAGGTTCGAGTAGTGATGACAGAAGGCGCAAAAGCTTTCATTACGCCACTAACATTCCAAGCTCTAACCGGAAACCCAGTCAGTGATAGCCTACTCGACGAACAAGCAGAGCAAGGCATGGGGCACATAGAGCTCGCACGCTGGGCAGACATCATTCTTGTAGCGCCGGCAACGGCTGATTTTATCGCCCGATTAAACGCAGGCATGGCAAACGATTTACTCACAACCATTTGCTTAGCGACACACGCAAAAATCGCCCTAGCCCCAGCCATGAACGAAAAAATGTGGCATGCGCCAGTGACCCAAGCCAATATTCAAGACGTACAAACGCGCTTTAACGATTTACACATATTTGGACCCGGTACAGGGGAGCAAGCCTGCGGCGACGTCGGCGCGGGTCGAATGTTAGAAGCACTAGAGCTTTGTCAGATGACCTGCGCGCTGTTCTCAAGCAAGCCGTTGCTAGGCAAAAAAGTGGTGATCACAGCGGGACCAACGCGTGAAGCCATCGACCCCGTTCGTTACCTCAGTAACCACAGCAGTGGCAAAATGGGTTACGCAATCGCTCATGCGGCTTCACTAGCTGGCGCATCAGTGACTCTCATCAGTGGGCCTGTGAGCCTTGAACCACCGGCAAACATAACCGTTGTTAACGTAAACAGCGCACTAGAAATGTACTCCGCCGCGCATGAGAATCTAGAACAATGTGATGTATTCATTGGCACAGCCGCTGTTGCAGATTATCGACCCCAAAATACGGCCCACCAAAAAATGAAAAAAGACCAACAAGGTGATTTACTCAATCTACCATTGGTCGAAAACCCTGATATTATTGCCAGCGTGGCTAAAAGTGAGCAACGCCCAGCCTGCGTGATCGCATTTGCCGCTGAAACTCAAGATTTAGAAAACTATGCATTGCGTAAGTTAGAGAAAAAAGCGGTTGATGCGGTCGTTGCTAATGATGTGTCTCGCTCGGACATAGGCTTTGGTTCAGAACGCAATGAAGTACTCTGGGTTACTAAAGACAGCCGTCAACGATTTGGTCCAGAGACAAAAACGCAAGTTGCACATTTTATTATTCATTCGGTCACCGAAATGTTGAGAACATAACCATGACACATACACTTCAGTTAAAAATACTAGACCCTAAAATTGGCGACACTATTGAACTGCCTTCTTACGGTACAGAAGGCTCGGCGGGGATGGATTTAAGAGCGTGCCTAGATGAACCGCTAACCGTATTACCCGGCGAAACACACCTAATCAAAACTGGCATCGCCATCTATATTGAGGACCCTAGCCTAGCCGCTACAATCATTCCTCGTTCAGGTCTTGGTCACAAGCATGGAATCGTACTGGGGAATTTGGTGGGGTTGATAGATTCAGACTATCAAGGCGAGCTCATGGTCTCATGCTGGAATCGTGGCCAAGATGCCTTCACCATTGAACCGGGTGATCGCATCGCACAGATGGTGCTGGTCCCTGTGATTCAGGCGCATTTTGCTATTGTTGATGAATTTGTAGAAACGGACCGTGGCGCGGGTGGTTTTGGCAGTACAGGGCGCGAATAACTGACAAATCTGACTGAATAAGACTAATTATCGGTAAATCTAGCTTAACGTGGTGCTTTTGATCAGCTAAAGTTAAAGACTATGCACGTTGCGACTCAATTATAAAAAAGGATATGAATGTGGCCAAAAGTTCCGCTGCGAATAAAAAAAAGGCCGTCGCTGAAGACGGCAACAACAAAACGGTACTGAGTTTTTTCTATGTCCCAATATTGGCTTTGGTGCTGGCGGCAAGTGCGGCGGGCTACTTTCTCATATCTACCCAAGTCACACCGGTAAACAAAGCGCATCAAAATGCATTAATCAATGAAATAGCGCAACAATACGAAGCCTACTTTAATAATGTACTCGATCAACACGATTTGCTAATGGAGCAAATAGCCTCCAGTGACTACGTTGTCGAAAATGTTATTAACGGTGAAATGGCTAATGTTGAAAGCAGTATTGGCTCACAAATACCACACAGCTTAGATGTGCATGTTTTTGCGCTACGCGAAGCAGAGTTAAGACCTAACGCTAACCCGCCTTTTTCACACGCAGCAATGGATATGATACGTCGAGCGGAACAAGGTCAGCCTGTACTGTGGGAAGCCCACCAACATAATGGCGTGGTTTACTTACAAACCGTCAAGGCGATCCGTAACAATGCGGGCCGTATTATTGGCACCATCAGCATTTCTCAGTCTATCGATTATCTAGCGCAACAGCTTAAAGGCATTGATGCCAGTAAAGGGAATCTTTTAGTTCAACAAGAGTTCTTAAATGCGCCCATTCAAACATTGCTTACCTACGGTGCTAAAAATAGTAATGATGTTGTTAAGTTAAACTCAAACAATATTAACTGGACGCTTACCTTTCAACCTTCGAACGATTTAGCAGAAGCAACATTACAGTCTTCCAGTATCTTTATCATCGTCTTTGCCATTTTATCGTTGGCTATTGCCGTTCCATTTATTCTGGCATCACAACGAGTGCAAACAGCCTTCCGACAAGATGCGAACGCCTTTGCTCGCCAAGTTAAAAACTTACTCACAGGGCAATCATCGAAAGCAAAATTTGAATTGGCTATTTTCAGCACATTGGAAAAAACGCTAACTCGACTGCGCATTAGCAACACGCCCATCTCGTCGGACATTGAAACACTCAATACGGCGACAGAGGCCAGCTTTAACAACGATGGCGTAGATGACTTTGATGTGTCCATGATGGAAGCCGATGATGATCTTCTCGGCATGAATCAATCGGGCAGCACCAGCACTACTCATATCGCTGTTAGTGAAGAGTTGTTCAAAGCCTATGACATTCGAGGCATTGTCGGCCAAACGTTAACAAACGATGCAGCCATGCAAATCGGTATCGCTATTGGCTCGGAAAGCTATGATCGGGGCCAGCAAACCGTCATTGTGGGTCGAGATGGTCGCTTATCGAGCCCTGAACTCTCACAGGCCCTAATTAAAGGTTTGCGCAGCAGTGGGCGCGATGTCATTGATATCGGCGAAGTAGCCACTCCGGTTTGCTACTTTGCTAGCCAACATTTAGAAGTGGGAACCTGCGTCATGGTAACGGGTAGCCACAATCCAGCAAACCACAATGGGTTTAGAGTGGTTATTGCAGGGAACGCATTAATTGAAGACGAAATTAAAGGGCTTTACCACCGCATTGAAAACCAAAACTTCCTCAAAGGCGATGGAAAGTTGATGACTCAGGAAGTCAGCTCTGCCTATCTTGATAGAGTAAAAGCGGATGTTAAACCAAAACGACCGTTAAAAATTGTCATCGACTGTGGTAATGGTGTGGCAGGGAATGTGATGCCACAGCTCATCAAAAACATTGGTTCGCATGTACTGCCGCTTTACTGCGATGTAGATGGCAGCTTCCCAAATCATCTGCCCGACCCGGGTGATTCTCGAAACATCGAAGATCTTGCCAGAACCGTCGTTGAGACAAGAGCCGACTTAGGTGTTGCCTTTGACGGCGATGGTGACCGGATTTGCGTTGTGACCAACAGCGGCAAAATCGTCTACGCAGATCGATTACTCATGCTTTTGGCTAAACAGGTTGTGCAAAACAATCCTGGGGCGACGGTTCTGTACGATGTGAAAAGTTCAAGACGCCTGAAAAACCTTGTCCTTGGCTATGGTGGCAAACCCGTTATGTGGAAAACTGGCCACTCTTATATCAAGCGTAGAATGAAAGAAGTTAACGCCGCATTAGCGGGAGAAATGAGCGGGCATATCTTTTATCAAGACCGTTGGTTTGGCTTCGATGATGGTTTATACGCCACAGCTCGACTTATCGAAATTATTGCCGCACAGTCAGACACCTTAGATAACTTGTTGAATGAATTACCACAAGATGTCGCTACACCAGAGATAACCATCGAATCTTCCGATGCCCGTAAGTTTAGAGTGATTGAAGCATTGCAACGAAATGGTGACTTTGGTGGCGGCCAACTAACCGACATCGATGGCGTTAGAGTTGATTTTCAAGATGGATGGGGTTTGGTAAGGGCTTCGAATGGCCGACCCGCGCTTTCGTGCCGTTTTGAGGCAGACAACGATGAATCCTTGAAAAAGATTCAAACATTATTCAAACAACAGTTGTTAGCCGTTGACAGCCAACTGCAAATTCCGTTTTAATCCTGCCTCTATTAGGTTGCTAGTGAGTAATCACTAGCAACCATACCCATTTATAATGATGAGATGCCGTGTCGAGGCGACTGTATGACGATTGATCACAATCACGATTTAAATTTTGTTCAAGTACTTCACGAAGCACTTCCTTACTTACAAAAGTTCCAAGGCAAGACAGTCGTTATTAAATATGGCGGCAATGCAATGGTCGATGAATCGCTTAAAGCCAGTTTTGCTCGGGATATCGTATTGTTAAAAACTGTTGGCATTAACCCAGTAGTGGTTCATGGCGGCGGTCCGCAAATTGGTTCGTTGCTTGAAAAGTTGAATATCCCAAGTGAATTTATCAATGGAATGCGAGTGACTAACACTGAAACCATGGATGTTGTAGAAATGGTACTCGGTGGTTTAGTGAACAAAGAAATTGTTTCACTCATTAACCAGTCCGGCGGCCAAGCTTTTGGTATGACAGGCAAAGATGCCCATTCTATCCAAGCTAAAAAATTAAAAGTTACTCGGAAGACACCCGATTTAGAAAGCTCTGAAATTATTGATATTGGCCACGTTGGCGAAGTCGAATCCATAAACACAGATTTCATTAACAGGATGGTGGAAGGTGGCTACATTCCGGTAATTGCCCCCATTGGCGTAGGCGAAGACGGGGCTTCTTATAATATTAATGCCGATCTAGTCGCCGGTAAGATGGCCGAAAAGCTGGGTGCAGAAAAACTCATATTATTAACCAATATCAGTGGGTTACAGGATAAAAACGGTGAGGTATTGACCGGGCTTACAACAGACCAAGTTAACGGCCTTATAGAAGATGGCACCATTTACGGCGGCATGCTGCCTAAAATTGATTGCGCGCTTAATGCTGTGGCCTCTGGCGTAACCAGTGCTCACATAATCGATGGTCGAGTACCACACGCCACATTATTAGAAATATTCTCCGATCACGGTGTCGGCACCTTAATTAGTAATCAGCAGGCTATTTTATGACCGAGTCTAAACCGACCAGCTCTCGTCACGATCAAATATTGCAAGCTTTAGCGCATATGCTCGAAACGAACCCAGGTAAAACCATTACCACCGCCAAACTGGCTAAAGAGGTAGGGGTTTCAGAAGCGGCGCTGTATCGTCATTTCCCAAGTAAAGCACGGATGTTTGAAGGGCTAATCCAATTTATCGAAGAAACCCTTTTTTCAAGGGTGAATCGCATTTTACAGGAAGAAGAAGCTGCGCTTCCTCGCTGTGAAGCCATCTTAACCCTGCTATTGGCTTTTGCAGAACGCAACCCTGGGATGTGTCGAATTTTAATGGGTGATGCCTTAGCCGGTGAATTAGAGCGTTTAAGAGAACGCGTAATTCAGGTGTTTGATCGCCTTGAAACACAAATAAAACAAGTTATTCGCGAAGCTGAAATTAGAGAAGGCTTACGTCCAGCCATGCCCATTAATCAGGCGGCCATATTGTTGCTCACGATTGCCGAAGGCAGAATTAACCAATTTGTGCGCAGTGAGTTCAAGAAAAAGCCAACTCAAGATTGGAATCTTCATTGGCAAGTATTGTCAAAAACACTATTCGAGCGCCCAGCGAATTAACGCACTAACAAAACAGGGCTCTCATCGCTCCGTTATACTCAAACGATGAAAGCCCTATTGGTTAAAACCCTATTTTTAAACCAGAACCAATGACTGTTCGGGTATCTTCTAAATCGTTGTACATCAGCACTTCTACAAAACTGTAAGTGCTCACTTTGCTTGTCCATGGGATTTCTTGCAACCCACTGATATAAAATTGATCAACCGTATCATCAGCTGGGTTCGTTAAAGTGGTAAACCCTGCCATGATTCGATTGTTCGTTTCTAACTGAGAAAATTTTAGCGGCAGTTTCACAAAACCGGCAAAGTTTCGAGACGAGTAGTCGGTGTCACTACTGCTCGACATCTGCACTTGCCCACCCAGCTTAAGCTTACCCGTTTGGTATTCACCTGCCACTTTAAATAGCTGAGAGCTGTCTTGCTCAACATTCACCTCAAAGCCAACAGAAACATCAATATCGCCTTGATCGTAGCGACCAGCAAATGAGATACCTGTTGTTCCGTCTGGATCTTCAGCAGGAACTAAGGCGGCATTTATAGTGATATTGTTTTCAATTAAAGGAGACTGATACGATAACCCATCGACTTTATATATTCCTGTTGGTGACAACCCTCCGTTATCGCTAAGCAGATAGCGGATAGAATCAGGGTCATTTTTCATCAGCTTAAAATAGTGATTTATCTTAGAAACGGGACTGTGATCGTAAAAGGCACTAATTTCGCCAAAGTCCCCTCTTAAACCGATTTGGCCAACTTTCAATCCAGGATAAGAGATGATGCCATTTGAAACACCTAAACTGTCACCCAACGCATTGACTCCAAGACCAATATCAAAAAAGGCGGTCTCTTGCTCCGATAACGTCTGTTCGCCTTTATAACCAAATTCGCTTAACGATCCATCAATACTAAGCGAGGATCCGCCATCAATATTCTCAAACTGCAAACGAGCGTTCGCTTCACCATAAATTGATGTTTTAGCGTGCGCGCCAGCTGCTGTCGCCAACATTAAAATACTTACTGTTACTTTATTCATAATGACTCCCCTTTTTTATAAATGTTAACACAGCGCTTAGCCCATAATCGGATGAAGCTCACAAAATAAGCTATACTAGTGGTGTCGACAAAAAGGATTTAATGATGATCAAAAACTACCAACCGCAGAGCTCAACCAGCACCTTGCTTAACGCTATTGACGATGTGCAGTTAGGGATTGTTTTGGTTGATGAAAGTAACCGTATTATTCAGTGGAACAGCTTAGCCAGCCAATGGTTAGGCGTAGATTCCTTACATAATGTTGAACTCAGTGATACTTGGCTAACAGAAAAGTCTATTCACCTGAAAGACTTAAATGCTCAACCCTTAACAGCGTTAGACTTATTTAAAGCGAATGCCACCCCTATCAAAGTTGAATCGCAACACCAATCTATTTGGCTGAGTGCACAATGCGATGCTACTCACTGGCAAGGGCGTCCAGCGCACATGTTGGTGTTTTGTAATATCAATAAACTGGCTTCTAGCTTTACCCAATTGCAACGTCAAACCAACCAAGCCAGTTTACGCGACCCTATTACCGGTCTCAGCAACCGGCACAATGCGCTTGAGCGAATGGAAGACATGCATAAACACGGCAAACGCTATGGCAGTCAATTCACCATTGCATTGATAGATATAGATAATTTTAAGCGTATTAACGACACCTATGGCCAAAACTTCGGGGACACGGTCATAGCACGCATTGCCTTAACACTAAAAGGCGCGCTCCGAGAAACCGATTTTTGCTCTCGCTACGGTGGTGAAGAATTCTTAGTCTTAATGCCGGAGACGGCCATGATGGATGCGGTGGTGACCTTGGATCGCTTGAGACAACAAGTATCCGAATTGAAATGGGAAGAATGTCCAAGCCCCATTACGGTCAGTGCGGGCGTTCATACTTGGCAACGCAATAGCAGTATTGAGCAATTATTGTTTGAAACCGACCAGCGTTTAACAATGGCGAAAAACGCAGGTCGTAATCAGGTGTGCGGTGACTTAGTTTAACTCGCCGCCAAGGCTGGGTTAGGGTTAGCATTGGTGTTTTGTTGTTCGATCAACGCATGATGCAATGCAGCGATCGCCCCTTCATAGTGGTCTTCTGCGACAACAATACGCACATCCACCTGACGAATGCTCTGGTAAATGGCCATAACGTTTATGTCCTTTTCGGCCAAGCTAGTTGAAAGCCGAGCTAAAATGCCGGTTACGTTTAAATCTGAGCCTATCACAGACACCATAGCAACCTTACGACTGTTCATTTTCGCATTAGGAAAGTGGCGCTCAATTCTGGCTTGAATTCGTTTAATGACTTTTAGGCCTGTATCTAAATAAAAGGTAACCGTATTGGCGTTGTGCTCCTTGGCCAGTAATGGAATATTAAACTCTTGCACTAAGCGTTGAATTTCTAACAGTTGCTGCGGCTCACCCACCATGTCTTGATCAAAAACATTAAAAGCATAAACGTTTGGAATCCCGGCAATTATTTCAACGCGCGGCGTTTCACTGCGATAATCATTTGTGATCAAAGTGCCATCGTGTTCAGGTTCAAATGTGTTTTTAATTCGTAAAGCGATATTCTTTTTTCTCAGCCCTTTAGCCGCTTTAGGGTGTATTGCTTCCATACCAATCAATGACAATTGGTCTGCAACATCATAATTGGTGCGCCCAATTGGGTTTACATTATGCTCGCCAACAACAACAGGATCGGCCGTCGATAAGTGGTATTCTTTATGAATGACTGCTTCTCTTGCATCGGTGACTTCGGCGATTTTACTGAAGGTAATTTCAGAATAACCTCGATCAAATGTTTGCATTAAACCTTCTTTGCATTGGGTATAGCCAGTGACAATCGGCATTTCGCAGCTTAAATCGTAACGTGCGAACACGGCAGCAATTTTATCGGCAAACTTCAGGTTATCGGGCTCCCGCCAACCTGTTAAATCAACAAAGCGGGCATTGATGCCTTCTGCTTGCAATAATAAGGCGGTGTTAAATGCCGAATGCGCTTCGCCAACACCAGCTAACATTTCACGCACAGTCGCTAAATGTTCGTTTATTTGAAAGTGCCCATAAGAGCAAACTCGCTGTAAATCGAGCAAGCACGAGCGAATCCCTTCCATGCGTTCAGTGATAAACTGATCGGCTTGTTTCAGCATGTGAGGGGCAGAAAACAAAGAAGCATTGATTTCACGCATGGCTTTGGCCGTGTCGGTTAACGCTTCACTCCATTGCCAATCAGAATCATTATTGGCGAATAAACCGTAAACACCCGGTTCTCTATTTTTTTTATGCTCCAGCAACTTATTCGTTAATCCACCATAAGCCGAAACGACAAAAATTCGCTGATACATGTCGGCAGGTTTTCGGCTAATTTGGATAATATTATCCCGAACTGCAGGATAATTACTCATAGAAGTACCGCCGATTTTTTCTACCGTGTGGAGCGCCATTTAGTCTGTTCCTTTTTGAACGTTGCCAATGATAAACCGACAGAAGTTTAAGGTTTTTAAACACAATAACAATTGTTTAATCACAAATAGGTATCGCGTTTTTCACAAGATGGTATTGAAAAATATAAATAGGTGTCAAAATTATATCGAATTTGACCATGAACTGTGTTCATAGCAGTGGTCGAATTTAATCGTGTGGCATTTTGTAACGATGACTGTATTTTTAAGGTTTTACGACTATCTTCATCAGTGTCTCCAATGAGAATGTAAGTGGGACACCTGTGATGGGGACTTCCCCAAAAAGGGCGCGCGGGCTGGCTGTCGTATGCACTTTGTAGGCAACGACACCCGGCGCCCTGTTATCATTTCTTATCGATTCTAATTTTACCGCCTACACCCATATTTACTTCAACCTTCTTATTACTTTGGGCTTTTATCTCAATTTCCATTGGAATTTTTTCGGAGCGATTCCCATTCCAATGCGTGATCATTAAATCTAAGGTCGCGTTTTCGTCCGTTCGATTGTGAACCGAGAGTTGCCATTGATTCTCACCGACCATTTTCGATTCTACCGTCACCAAAGACGATTGGCCTAACGACAAAGTCGCCTCTTGAGCAGAACCTGGCTGATACTGTGAATTTAAAACTGGCAGTTGCTGGTCAAAAACGCCCAAGGTAATTGGGCCGGCGATGGTCGGCAGTGACCCTTTTTTTGCCACCAACTTAACTTGACTGTTGGCTTGTTGAAGCCCTTGCATGCGCGTATCCCAATTCAATGAATAGCGTTTTTCAAGTGGTTGCAATTCAAGTGAGGTTACCGGCAACCAAACATTGCTGTTAGCTTGTAAAGTCACAACTTGATCGCTCACTAAAGTGGCAACGCCTTGGCTTTGCGACGCCACAGGGGCAGAAACGGCAGCATCCATTCGGCTCACCATTTCATGCATCACGGCTACTGGTTGCTCGGTCATAGAAAAGCTATAGCCATTCGATTCAATGTCATAAGGGCTATCATTTGTTAAAATAAGCGTCTGATGCAGTACAGGATCTTCGTCCATAGCGATTCGGTAGTTAACCGCGGCACGAATGTTGTAATCTTGCCAAGCGTATGAGAAATCACTGGTTTTACTGGATTCGCGACGTATCGTCATTTCGAAATTTGACTCTGAAGAACTGGCCGGCCATTGCAAACGATGCAACTGGGTCATGGGCCAGTACCGGCGTGCATCGCTTTGCGATAACACGATGGTATTTGCCAAAACTTGATCGACTGTCCATTCGCCTTGAAAATCTTCACTGGTCGCCACATCACCTTGCTTTGGCCAATTACGGTTGTAGCTCGATTGCCAACTGACTTGTGCTGAAGCATCGTCTGAGTGCCACCAAAAAAGAGCCGGATTCATATTTTCTACCGGGAATCTAAGCGCCGTAGTATTTGAATTCAGTGTCACTGAGCGCTCTACCCATGTGCCTGAAGGTGACGCATAAAGCCAATCGGCTTCGAGCGTTTGAGCCTGAACCGTAGCCAACACTGTTGAGGCCAGCGTACCGACAATAAACCCCTTATTCATAGCGATTACCTTTTATTATTTGCGATTAAGAATATCGACAACCAACGCGGCTACGGCGATAACAATAAGTACTGACACACCGTAAACCAACCCTTCTCCCATGCTGAGCCCAGCGATGAGGTTGGGTGTATAGCCGCACATTGTCCACACTTCGAAAACGTTCGGGAACCAAGAGTCCAATGGCAACCAAGTTGGAAAACCAGGGTCCATGCCACACTGCCCGTCGTATTGACCACGCTCTACTAACAATGCTATCCAACTGCGATTTAACAAGCCAATCAACGCACCGATTAGCGCTAGGTGAGCCAAGATTCGAGCATAAAAGAATTTACGAACGGTCAAGCCTAAACCCGCCACAATAATACCCACTAACGTCCATACACGCGCCTGAATGCACAGCACACAGGGCGGTTCATTAAGAACATGTTGATAAAAGAGTGCGACGCCTTCTAAACCAAAGCCGACCGCTACAACCGCGATCCAATAAAGAGGTGATTGTACAAAATGCTTGAATACTTTCATTCTACTCACTCGTTTAATAATTAGTTTAGTTTGGCAGGGTAAAACTGAATACACGCTGACTCAACGCACGTTATCAGGTAAATAACGGGCTTTTAATTGAGTTTACGAAATCTTGAGGTGTTATTTGCGCTCAATTTTTGCGACCGACGATAATCCGTGCAGTCGACGTATGACGCGGGCAAGGTGAACTCGGCTCGTGACGGATACCGTTAAATCTAACCGCGACGTCGTAGCATCGATGTCCATCATTTGAATGCTCTCAATGTTTGCATCGGCCAAAGAAACGGCATTCGCAACACTGGCCAGTACGCCACGGGAGTTTCGTAAGTCTACACGCAGGTCGACCATGAATTCGCCTTCCATTGATTTATCCCAATGTAAGGGAACGCACCTTTCGGTGTTGTACCTTATTTCAGCGATGTTCCGACACGATTCAATATGCACAACCATGCCCTGGCCCTTAGACATAACTCCGACAATGGCGTCACCCGGAATAGGACGACAGCATTTACCGTACTGGATTAAGAGCCCTTCTGTGCCTTTAATCGTCATCGAAGAATGGTCATTGCCCACGGCTTTATCTGCAACCAACTCCATTAAGCGACGCGCAACAATATAAACAGCACGATGCCCTGTTCCAATATCTTCGTACAACTGCTCGAGCGTTTGAAGGCCAAAGCCTTCTAAAACAGAATCAATTTGTTGTTCGCTGAAGTCTCCCCAGCTTTTATCAAAACTGTGTAGCTGGTTATCGAGCATTTTCTTACCTAACGCTAAGGCTTCTTTTTGCTCAATATTTGTTAAGAAATGACGAATGTTACTGCGCGCTTTAGCCGTAGTTACAAAGTTCAACCAAGCTGGATTTGGCTTAGCCCCCGGTGCACTGATGATTTTAATTGAATCGCCACTGCTTAAAGGTTGGCTTAACGGAGCTAACTTTCGATTAATCAAACAACCGACACAAGTGTTCCCCACATCGGTATGAACGGCATAGGCAAAGTCGACCGGCGTAGCGCCTTTTGCCATTTCCATGATTTCACCTTTCGGCGTAAACACGTAGATTTCATCAGGAAACAAATCGATTTTGACGTTTTCAATAAACTCCATCGAATCGCCCGCTCGCTCTTGCATCTCTAGCAGGTTCTTAACCCACCGGCGTGCTCGTGCATGGGTTTGCGTACTTTGTGTTTCGTCGGTTTTATAAAGCCAATGAGCCGCAATACCATAATTGGCCATTTCTTCCATTTCATTTGTTCGGATCTGAATTTCAATCGGCACACCATTGGCCGCGATAAGCGTTGTGTGCAAACTTTGGTAACCATTGGTTTTGGGGACAGCGATGTAATCTTTGAAACGGTTGGGAATGGGTTTATAAAAGTTATGTATGACACCTAAGATGCGGTAGCAAGAGTCGACGGAATCGGTTGTGATGCGAAAGGCATATACATCTAAAATTTCATTCAGCGATTTCCGTTTTTCCCGCATTTTATTATAAATAGAATAGAGGTGTTTTTGCCGGCCAGTGACAAGTGCATCGATGCCTTCATCGGTTAAGCGCTGGGTCAACGCCTCTTGAATATTTTCGATGCTGGCCTTGCGACTGCCAAGTTGCTTCTTCATCGCCGATTTTATTCGACGAGATCGCAACGGGTACATGTTGTCAAAAGCAAGGTTTTCGAGCTCAACCCTTAAATCATTGATACCCAAGCGCAGGGCAATAGGCGCATAAATTTCAAGTGTTTCACGAGACTTGCGCCGTTTCTTTTCAGGCGGCATTGCTCCCATAGTACGCATATTGTGCAAGCGATCAGCCAGTTTAACGAGAATCACACGGATGTCTTTTGACATCGCCAGAACCATTTTCTGAAAGTTTTCGGCCTGTTCCTCTAATTTACTCTCAAACTCTAAATGGGTCAGTTTTGAAACACCATCGACTAGCTCAGCAACACCTTCACCAAATTGCTCTGCAATTGCCGCTTTTGAAACCGCTGTATCTTCGATCACATCGTGCAACATAGCCGCCATCAAACTGTGATGATCCATGTGCATTTCAGAAAGGATATTGGCCACGGCCAAAGGATGAGTAATGTAGCGTTCTCCGCTACGGCGCATTTGCCCTTCATGCGCTTGCTCCGCGTAAAAATAGGCACGTTTCACCCGAGCGATTTTTTCAGGCGACAAATAAGACTCTAATCGAATAGCAAGATCATGGACTGTGGGCAAAGCAGATCAACTCAATACAATGTTAGTAAACGTACCTAAAGTGTAACCTTCAGTACGAAAACGGCAATAGTAAAGCGTAAAAATAAAAAAAGCCGAGTACGACTCGGCTTTTTAAAAGAAGTGTGGCAACAACCTAGAAACTAGTCTTCTTGAACATCCAGCAAAGAGGCGTTGATTTTGCCTTCTGCAATTTCACGAAGCGCAATCACCGTTGGCTTATCGTTCTCTTCCTCAACTAGGGCTTCAAAACCTTCGTTCGCGATCTGACGAGCACGCTTACTCGCGACCATAATAAGTTCGAATCGGTTATCAACCTTGTCTAGGCAATCTTCAACTGTAACGCGAGCCATGGTGTTCTCCTAAATTGGGCGTGTTTCACAGCCGAGCAATTGTACGCAAATCGACCGCCAGCACAAGGATTAACGTTCGGTTTTTGATATTAATTCGGTTTTGGGTCGGTTCTGGGCTGCGAGCTACGGGCCGCGTGCTGCGGGTTAAGTCAAAACACTTAAACAATCGTTGCTTCGCGCTTTCCACTTTAAGGTTGGTTTTGGTGGTGGATTTCGCTGGAGTGGGTATCTGAGCCATGGATGGCGAAGTTAAGCGGCGCAGGATGCGCGAACAGCGACCCATGGAAGCGAAACACGCCGCCAAGGCGGGTAAGGTCGGTTTTGGGCTGCGGGTAAGGTCAAAACACTAGAACAATCGCGTCTTCGCGTTGCTTCGAAAGCTCCTACTTTGTCTTGGCGCTGATGATTAGCTTTGGCGGTGAGTTTCGCTGGAATGGGTATCTGAGCCATGGATGGCGAAGTTAAGCGGCGCAGGATGCGCGAATAGCGACCCATGAAAGCGAAACACGCCGCCAAGGCGGGTAAGGTCGGTTCTGGGCTGCGAGCTACGGGCTGCGGGTAAGTCACAACAGTAGAACAATCGCGTCTTCGCGTTGCTTCGAAAGCTCCTACCTGAGAATTAAAGTAGGAGCTTGTGGGTTGAAGTGGAGGCGCGATAATTCTATGAAGTACCTCTAACGGTTTTCGCGCTCTTCGATCAGTATATCCACTACCGATGGGTCTGCTAGGGTTGAGGTGTCACCCAACGATTCAAACTCATTGGCGGCAATTTTACGCAGAATTCGACGCATAATTTTACCAGAGCGTGTTTTAGGCAAGCCTTCTGCCCACTGAATCAGATCTGGCGTGGCTATGGGTCCTATTTCTTGGCGTAACCAATCTTTAAGCTCTTTGGTTAGCTCGTCTGTCGGCATTACGCCGGCCATTGGACTCACATAGACGTAAATGCCTTGGCCTTTTATATCATGAGGGTAACCAACAACGGCGGCCTCTGAAACGGCCGGATGAGCCACCAGCGCACTTTCTATCTCGGCGGTGCCTAATCGGTGGCCTGAAACATTTAACACATCGTCCACTCGACCCGTAATCCAGTAATACCCATCTTCATCACGGCGAGCTCCGTCACCAGAAAAATAGGTTCCAGGATAGGTGCTGAAATACGTTTGAATAAAGCGATCGTGATCGCCATATACCGTTCGCATCTGTCCAGGCCAGCTATCCAGCAAAACCAAGTTGCCTTCAACCGCGCCTTCAAGCTCACGGCCTACACTATCGACCAGCGCTGGCTTCACACCAAAAAATGGCCGAGTTGCTGACCCTGGTTTTAAATCCGTAGCGCCGGGCAACGGCGTAATGAGTATTCCGCCTGTTTCAGTTTGCCACCAAGTATCAACAATCGGGCATTCACTGCGACCAAATTCCTTGTAATACCACTCCCAAGCTTCCGGGTTAATGGGTTCACCGACCGACCCTAATAATCGTAAAGAGGATAGGTTTGCTCCTTCGGTCGCCTTACCACCGGTCGCCATCAGCGCTCGAATTGCAGTAGGCGCGGTGTAGAGCACATTTACCTGGTGCTTATCTACAATTTGCGCAAAGCGATTTGGGCCAGGGTAGTTTGGAACGCCTTCGAACATCAATGTCGTTGCACCATTGGCGAGCGGTCCATAAACAATATAACTGTGACCTGTTACCCAGCCAACATCGGCCGTACACCAGTAAATATCGCCATCTTGGTAATCGAACACATATTCATGAGTCATCGAGGCATAAACAAGGTAACCCCCTGTGGTATGCAACACTCCTTTAGGTGTACCGGTTGAACCAGAGGTATACAAAATGAATAGAGGGTCTTCTGCGTTCATCGGTTCTGGCGCACACAGAGTATCAACGCTTTCAAATCGGTCGTGATACCAAACATCTCTCGGCTCATGCCATGCTATATCGCCGCCGGTTCTTTTGACGACTAACACCGACTCGACACAATGAGTACCATCTATGGCCAATGCTTTATCTACATTGGCTTTCAGCGGAATACTTTTTTGCCCGCGCACACCCTCATCTGCGGTAATAACAATATTGGAGTCGCAATCAATGATTCGACCTGCCAAGGCTTCAGGCGAAAAGCCCCCGAATACAATAGAGTGAACCGCGCCAATACGAGTACAAGCTAACATGGCGTAGGCAGCTTCTGGAATCATTGGCATATATAAGGTAATACGATCGCCTTTTTTCGCACCTAATGATTTCAAGACGTTTGCCATTTTACACACCTGAGTGTGTAGCTCTTGATAACTGATATGCTTTGATTCGTTAGGATCATCGCCTTCAAATATTATCGCCGTGTGATCGGCTTTAGTTTCTAAGTGGCGATCAATGCAGTTGTAAGAAACATTAAGTTCGCCATCGGCATACCATCGAATTCGATGATCGGCTTGATCATAACTGACGTCCTTTACTTGCGTGTAAGGCTTTGACCAAGTGAGTCGCTTGCCGTGTTCATTCCAAAACCCTTCATTATCTTCAATGGATTGTTGATACATTTCTAAATAACGATCGTTGGTCATGCTCGTGCGAGCCTTTGCACTTTCTGGTACAAGATAGAGTGATTCAGACATTTTACCCCCTAGATTATTTTTGTGTGGGTGTTTAAAACAAGTCAGGTTATTTTGCGCAGATTTTCAATTTAAACCATTCGACCTTAGTTTATTTTTTAATATTTTAGTCCGCCTTATTTGGCTTAAAGGTCGATATCTTCATTCCCAGTTTCATATGCAATAAATCACCTAGTCAACGATTGACAGGTAAAGGCAAAAACAGCACAAAAATGTGTTCGAGTCGTGTTATTAAACATTAAAACAGTGGTTAACTTAGCAACCTGATCAAAATTTTGCTACAACTAACAACAGTATCCATTTGCGAGCCATGTCATGCGTAACTTTTTTTTGCTACTTTCCATTGCGGTGTCACTGACCGCTTGCGCAAATTTCCAAGCGCTCGAAAACTCCCCCAAGGCATCTCAACCAGTCATGGCTCAAGGGACGTTTGATTCCGTTTATGAAAAATACCAAGGCACACCTTATCGTTATGGTGGCACCGGAAAAGGTGGTTTTGATTGCTCTGGGTTTATCAACGTCGCATTTTTAGAAGCACGCAATCAATCTCTTCCAAGAACGACAGAGCAGCTCATTAAATCAGGTCAGGTGGTGCGCAGAGATCAATTGCGCGAAGGTGATCTTGTCTTTTTTAAAACCGGTGCAAAGCAGTTACATGCCGGTATTTATGTAGGTCAAAACGCCTTTATTCATGCATCCACGTCTAAAGGCGTTATAGAATCGAGCTTAGCAAATGACTACTGGGCGAATCGATACATCCAAGCTCGACGTATAAATTAACCCACTAAATCAAAGGCGGTGCAAACAAAATACCACCGTTATTCCACAGCGAGTTTAACCCTCGCTCTATTTTAAGAGGCGAGTCTTTACCTACGTTCCGATCAAAAATTTCTTGGTAATTACCCACTTGCTTGATCACTCGGTACGCCCAATCTGATTCCAAACCCATTGGTGCACCGGTATCGGAATTAACGCCTAGCATTCGTTGAATCACAGGCTTTTTCGACTTTTTCATTTCATCAACATTATTGCTGTTTACGCCTAGCTCTTCCGCATTGACTAATGCGAATAATGTCCACTTAACAATGTTGTACCATTGCATGTCATCTTGACGAACCGCAGGGCCCAGCGGCTCTTTAGAGATCACCTCTTTGATAATAGAGGCACTGCTTGGGTCTTCCAGTTTAGTGCGCTGCGCATATAACTGAGATAAATCCGCAGTCACGGCATTACAGCCTCCTGCTTTGAAGGCATTAAATGCTTGATCAGAAGACGAGAACGTAACGGGTTGGTAACTTAATGACACTTCGCGGAAGTAATCTGCAAGATTTTGAGCCGAGGTCGTACCTGATTGTACACAAATAGCCGCGCCTTTTAATTCTGAAATCGATGTAACACCCGAGGCTGCCTGAACCATAAAACCTTGGCCATCATAGAACGATACACCCGCAAATATTATATCTAAGGTGGTATCTCGACTGTGCGTCCAAGTGGTTACCCGAGACAGTACATCGATCTCCTCGGATTGCAGTGCGTTAAAGCGATCTCCCGGCGTTAAAGGAATATAGCGAACACGATCCGCATCTCCCAATACAGCCGCGGCTAACGCACGGCAAACATCGACATCGAGGCCCGTCCAGTTACCCAAGCGATCTGGGTTCGAAAAACCCGGAATGCCCGTCGAAACCCCACATTTGATGTGTCCCGCCTTGCGAACATCGTTGAGTGTTGACGCAGCCGTCAGACTTGCTAACGCAATCAAAAAGCCGCTTGAGAGCAGCGTTTTCACAGTCGTCTTTATTGTTTTTTTCATTAATCTAACCCACCTACGTTTAGCGATTGAATGCTTGGTAGGTCCATTCCCAAGTCTTTACTAAATAGTTTTCCACGCCATTCTATGTCGAGCCCATCAGGCCAACGCTTTTCTTTTAATCCATCAAACACGGTTTTACCAACATCTAACAGAGAAAGCGAAACGGTGCTGGTAAAGTTGGTATCTTCTTTTGCATTTAAGTTCAGGCTAGGAGCACCAATATTCGTTAATGCGCGCCCTTCTCTTAATAAAGTTAAGCCTAAGTCATCGCCTGATAACGAAAAAACATTAGGGTTTTCAATTTTAAACCCAAAAGACATGTCAATGCTTGTGAATGAGAAACTATCAATTTGCCAACGGTTTAAGGACACTTTTGGAAGCTTCGGCACCGGCAGGGTGAAGCTTTCTTGCCAACTGAGCGACTGCGGGCCCAGCAGCGGCACATTCAGAGTAGGCTTTATGCGCACACTAAAATCCGCCTCGCCTCGGGTATAAGCACTGTTGGCTTGAGACAGTATTTCTTGATAAACAAAACCCCAATCTAACGCTAAATCTATCGAACTAGAAGCAGGAATTGTTTGTAAGGACTTATGGTCTAACGTTAACCAAGGTTGTCCCTCAAGCCATATTTCTATGTCAATGTCGGTAACTGGAAGGCTGTACGGGTTTGAATTGCGAATTTTAATCACCGTAGTGCCCTTGAGCGAAGACCAATCTAATGACGTAATTTGAGTCTGTTGATATTCAAACGTTGGCGCACGATACACATCGTTTAAACTCAAGTTTGCGCAGCTCGATAAAAGAACGCCCATAATTAGGGTAAGTACATGTTTCATCTTTACGATCCTATTCGATAACGCAATTAGAGTGTCAGGCAATCTTCTGCTCGTCAATGGATGGACCTTTTTATGTTCAGCAACCGTTTATCAATCCCTTCACTTTAGTCTATTTTAGCCGCTCAATTGAAGGGGATGTTAAACATACGAACACAAAAAAGGGTGCCGAATGGCACCCAGGGGTTGTGCTTTTATAGTTATAAGTTTTGAAATTAACTTTTGTTAAATTCAGGGTATGCTTCCATACCACACTCAGCTATATCGACCCCTTCGTATTCTTCTTCTTCGGTAACTCGAATACCCATGGTAGCTTTCAAAATAGCCCACACAATGAGCGACGCCGTGAAGACCCATACGAAAATAGTTAACGCGCCACCTAATTGACCAAGGAAAGTCGCGTCGGTAGTCAGTGGTACTAACATTAACCCCAGCAGGCCACATACACCGTGTACTGAAATGGCACCAACTGGGTCATCAATCTTAAATTTGTCTAAAGTCAGAATGCTGAACACTACAAGCACACCACCCATCGCACCAAATAAAGTCGCTAATATAGGTGTTGGAGAATCAGGACTTGCCGTTATGGTCACTAAACCCGCTAATGCACCGTTTAACACCATGGTTAAATCCGCTTTCTTAAACAAGACTCGAGCTAAAATCAATGCGGCAATCGCACCACCGGCTGCAGCAGCATTGGTGTTTAAGAACACAACAGCTACAGAGTTTGCGGTATCAACCGTAGAGGTTTGCAACACAGATCCGCCGTTAAAGCCAAACCAACCCATCCAAAGAATAAATGTACCTAAAGTAGCCATGGGTAAGTTGGCACCTGGTATAGCATTCACTTCACCATTAGCGCCATATTTGCCCTTACGAGGCCCTAATAAAAGAACGCCTGCAAGCGCGGCTGCGGCACCCGCCATGTGCACAATGCCTGACCCTGCAAAGTCGGTGAAGTTTAGTTCATAAAGCCCAAAGACAGCTTCACCACCCCAAGTCCAGTTACCTTCCATTGGGTAAATGAAGCCAGTCATCACTACGGCAAAGGCCAAGAACGCCCAGAGCTTCATTCGCTCGGCTACAGCACCCGATACAATTGACATTGCGGTTGCAACGAACACTACTTGGAAAAAGAAATCAGCCGAAGGAGCATAGGTATCACCGCCTTCTACGCCATTACCGGTAATGCCCGACAAGAATGTATTTCCGAGCTCCGGATACATAATTGCGTAACCGCATACTAAATACATAAAACATGAGATTGCGAAAAGTGCGACGTTTTTCGTCAAAATTTCCGTGGTATTTTTTGATCTTACCAAGCCAGCTTCTAACATAGAGAAGCCCGCTGCCATCCACATAACCAGTGCACCACACACTAAAAAGTAAAAAGTGTCCAATGCATACTGTAATTCAAAAACTTCATTCATAATGACTCTCCAGGATTCTTATTTGATTTCTTAAATGGCTTCATGACCCGTTTCACCGGTGCGTATACGAACCGCTTGTTCAATCGGTGAAATGAAAATTTTGCCATCACCAATTTTTCCAGTATTTGCGGCATTGGTTATCACATCGATCGCTTGATCTACGATGTCATCAGGAATCACAACTTCTACTTTTAATTTAGGGAGAAAATCAACGACGTATTCTGCACCGCGATACAATTCTGTATGCCCTTTCTGTCGACCGAACCCTTTCACTTCAGTGACGGTTATACCTTGAACGCCGATTTCGGATAACACTTCTCGAACATCATCCAATTTAAACGGCTTAATTATTGCTGAGACCAATTTCATAACGCTGCTCCAATTTTTGCCACATCTTCTTATCTGTGGTTATTTTATCGGAGCGACTAGGGGAGACCTTGTTCACCTAGTCGCTCCAGGAATATACTGGTTACATTGCAAAGCACGATTGCAGAACACTGCGAAGGTTTGCATACTGTCTCTATAGCGAACAGCATGCCAACTCACACAAGCCTTTAATATCAATAACTTACAGCCGATTTGAAATATAAGGTAAACTAGTGCGCACCAAAACAATGCAAAAACACGTCGTAATACAGGGTGATTAATTAGCATGACCTGTTTTGGCGCATTCACTTTTTAGACACAATAAATGGGGCATTCCATGAAATTACCGAACGACGCAATTGAACAACTGGTCCAGCAAATCAATGAAGCATTAAGCCAAGGTAAGCAGGTAAAACAGGACATCCAGGAAAATATTAAAGCCTTGATCCAACAGCAGGTGACCAAGCTCGATGTTGTAAGCCGCGAAGAGTTCGAAGTGCAGCAACGCATTCTAGAAAATACGCGTGCACAACTTGATCAATTGCAACAACAATTAAATGATTTAGAAAACTCATAATATTCATACAATCACGGCTGCCATTTAAAAGCGAAATGACCTCTGACACTATAAAGATAAGCGTTATCCGTTAAGCTAAAGAACAAATCAAGGTTCAATGTTCAGCCTTCATTCATTTAGAACGGAATACAATGCGCTACGTTTACTCATGCTAAGGAGCTCAGCCATGACTTTTATTAATAAATCACTAGGGCTAAGTGTGTTAACACTCACTGTTGCCCTCAGTGGTGCCGCAATGGCAAAGGATACGCTAATAGATGTTGAAAACGCTCGAATCGGTGGTTTCGGCGGGCCAGTTTTTAAGGCCAGTCAAATCAAAAACACTGAAACATTCGAGTTAGGGGGCATGGGTGGAGCAACCTTTACCACTGGAAAGCACTCTATAATGATTGGCGGCGGCGGTTACGGCTTAGTCAATGAAATCAGCTGGGGTGTAAATACTCAGCTAGAGATGGGCTATGGCGGCTTGATGGTTGGTTACACCTATAACCCTGAAGCGTTAATTCATGTGGATACGTTTTTAATGCTCGGTGCGGGTGGTGCTTCGGTCATCGATTCACGTAATGCAAATAATCCAGAAGAGCTAGGCAGCTTTTTAGTCACTGAACTGACCTCTCAAATAGAGATTAACGTAACAGACTTTATGGAAGTGGGTATAGGAGCTAGCTACCGTTTAACCACAGACCCAGATATCACTGGCTTATCTGCAGCCGATCTGTCGAAGCCTGGTGTTCATATCAGCTTTCAGTTTGGATCTCTTTAGTAAATAGTTTAACCATAAAAAAACCGGCCTAAGCCGGTTTTTTTATACGCGAACCTTCTTGAGAAGATTTAAGCGACGGCAGCAGAGCCACCTTTACGACGAGCGATTAACAAGCCGAAAACGCCCATGCCGAATAAAGCAAAGGTTGCTGGCTCTGGTACTACTGTCCAATTACCCATTAGGTTATCGTTACCACAACCCATAGTGAAATGGCTGTAGAAAGTAGTCGATTCACCTAATTGCGCATAAAGTTCGGTTAAATCTAGGCTCATAGCGTAGTGATCACCACCTGCGAAGCCAGTTTCACGGTCAGTCAAGCCCGACTGCACAGACAAAGAGCCTGAACCTACTTTCTTGCCGCCATCTTCATATCGCCAAGGGCTAGAGCCTTCGTTTTGCTGGTACCAAGCACCCAAAACATCAGTATCTTCATCGATAGCAAGAATATCGAAAGAGCCTGTTGTGAAATCCAAGTCTAGTACGTAGTTATAGCCGTATTTGTTTTTCTCTGAAAGGTTACCGTTAGAACCACCGCGGTGAATATCGCCGTACAATGGTGTACCAGTAGACAAAAACAAATCACCAGAATCGAAATGGCCATTGCCTTCACCTTCGCCGTTAACGAAATCGTAACCGCCAACTAAAGTTAAAACGTTACCATCTACAAAGGTACCCTCTAAATCCCAAACTTGATTAGCAACCATGCCAGGCTCAACTTCCTGGTCTTCTCGATCACTCCACCAATTAGTTCCAGAATGGTTCTTATCACTAATGGTTACATCCGTTCCAAACATGCCGGCGTTTGCTTGTAACGCTAATCCTAGCGTGCTGGCCGCAACTAATCCTTTAATCCATTTGCTGTTCATCTTTAAACCTTAATAATGTTCAGTGAGTTTTGCATAGGTTTCTATATCAATAATCATGCCAACCTCAAAACCCCCGTAAAGTGTGGGGGTTGTCACAAAGTAAAGCTATCAGTGTAAAGATATTCGACACACTCTTACGCAACTCAAACTTTTATGTAAGGTTATTCGACAACGCTAAAACCAACTCACAATTTCAGAGAAGTTCTCATCATCGGTGTAGTCACTTTTCGACCAGCCTAAACGCACAATGACAAGGTTCTCATCTGGAATCACCATCACCCTTTGTTCGCGGTTTCCCATTGCGGCGTAAACGTTTTCGGCAAGGCTTGGCCAACGTTTAGTGGCATCGCCTTTATTCAGCCACCACTGGTATCCATAAGAGGCTTTATTGGCTGAAGAGTTAGGTAATAACGATTGCGCAACCCATTGCTCGGTGACAAGGCGTTGCCCGTTTAACTTGCCTTTATTCAGCATCAGCAAACCTACTTTTGCCCAATCGCGGGCACTGGCGAATAGGTAAGAGCTGCCCATTACCAACCCTTGTGCATCGGTTTCAAAGGTGACTGACGACATTCGCAGTGGTCTAAAAAATTGATCGACTAACGTATTAAAATCTTGAGCATTATTACCTGGCAATTTTTCATGCACCAGCGCTGAAAGTAAGTTCGCAGAGCCAGAAGAATATTGGTAATGCGTTCCAGGCTTATGTCTTGTTTTTACTTGTTCCAAAAAGCCTGCGGTATCTTCCGATTGGAATAACATTTTGGTAGCTATTTGACCCGGGTCGTATTCCTCTTCATAGGCTAAGCCATCGGTCATCGTTAATAGGTGCTTTAACTGAATGTCTTTGCGCTCATCGGTCCAACTTGGAAACAACTGGTTATCTTCAACGTTCAACATCCCATTCATTTCGAGCTGTCCGATCAACAATGCATTAATGCTTTTGGTCATCGACCAACCCAACAGAGGCGTATTTTCGTCGATACCCGCCGCATAAGATTCAGCAATGACTTTTCCATCTTTTACGACCAGTAATGCACGCGTATCGTGCTCAGCTTGATTGTCTTTTTCGAGTAATCTGTCGAGCTTTGATTGAATGTCTGGATCAATCGTAAAAACCACATTGCCTTTTGGCCATGCTGCTTGCGGAGCAATGATAGGATCAAATGCGATCGATTTTCTAGGATCATGTTTGTTGTAATCTAAATAACAACCAACACCCTCATGATAAGAAGCGCTGCGCGCAAACGGCCCTAAGGCGGCCACTACAAGCCTATTGTCTTGGTTATATTCGTAATTCAGTAGCGATAAAATTGGCGAGTACACTTTGATGTCGGCGGCGATTTTTTTCTCGTCAAACCCTGAGACGTATTTTGCCGAGCACGCGAGTTTAGCGCCGATGCCCGTGGCAACGGAAGGCGCATTCACTAAATACACCGGCGAATAGCCTAACCCCCAGTATGCAACGGCTAATAGTATCGCTATTAAAAGCGAGATACTGACTGATAATCTAACAAACCACTTTTTCATTCTTACAGACCTTTTTATTTTTATATAAGCCACTTTATCATTTTGTTTGCAGGCTTTAATACTAGAGAAAGCTTTTAATGATGAAACTGAACCAATCCATCCATTTAGAGCCGTTTACTCAGATTTAATTCAGTAAAACCGCTCTGTATTTCGGGCATAAAAAAACCGAGCATAGCTCGGTTTTTTTTAACGGTACAGACTAGTTTCGGTCTATAGCATTTAGCTCTCTAAACGCTTGCTCTAGGCGCTCTACCATACCTACCTGACCTGCGCGCAACCAAACACGTGGATCATAGTATTTCTTGTTTGGAGAGTCTTCACCTTCAGGGTTGCCGATCTGCCCTTGTAGGTAATCGTGGTTCTTGGCTTCGTACTCACGCACGCCATTCCAAGTTGCCCACTGAGTATCGGTATCGATGTTCATCTTGATAACACCGTAGCTAATAGACTCTTTAATTTCTTCAGCTGTAGAACCAGAACCGCCGTGGAATACAAAGTTCAATGCATTGTCTGGCAAACCAAATTTAGCAGAGCAGTATTTTTGCGACTCATCCAAGATAGAAGGCGTTAATTTAACATTGCCTGGCTTATAAACACCGTGTACGTTACCGAAGGAGGCCGCTATGGTGAAACGAGGCGAAACGGCAATGAGCTGTTCGTAAGCATAGGCCACTTCTTCTGGCTTGGTGTATAGGTCAGCGGTATCAACATCGCTGTTATCTACACCATCTTCTTCGCCGCCGGTGATGCCCAATTCAATCTCAATGGTCATACCCATTTTATCCATGCGCTTTAAGTACTCTGCACAGATTTCTAGGTTTTCTTCGATTGGCTCTTCAGAAAGATCTAACATATGAGAAGAGAATAATGGTTTACCGGTTTCAGCAAAGTGTTGCTCACCCGCATCTAACAACCCATCGATCCAAGGCAATAATTTCTTAGCCGCGTGGTCTGTATGTAAAATAACCGGAATGCCATACATTTCTGCCGCAGCATGAACATATTTCGCACCGGCTACAGCACCTTTAATCTGCGCTTCTTGACCGCTTAACTTAAGCCCTTTACCAGCATAAAAACCAGCACCGCCGTTAGAGAACTGAACGATAACAGGCGAGTTAACTTTAGCTGCAGCTTCGATTACCGCGTTCACAGAATCAGAATTCACAACGTTTACCGCTGGCAGTGCAAATTTTTCTTTCTTAGCGATTTCGAATATTTTTTGTAAGTCATCGCCAGAAACAACTCCTGGTTTAACTACGTCTAGAATCTTTGTCATAATATGCCCTTTTTATTTTCTGGGTTTTGAAGGTGATCGAATCTCACCTTCATTTAAGAATTTTATTGCGCAGCGCGCTGCTCAAGTATTTCTACTGCGGGTAGTTTCTTACCTTCAACAAACTCTAAAAATGCTCCACCGCCTGTTGAGATGTAAGAGAATTGGTCTTCCATATCAAATTTCTGAATGGCCGCAATACAATCTCCGCCACCGACAACCGAAAACGCATCGCTGGCTGCAATCGCTTCGGCAATAGCTCTAGTGCCTTTGTCAAAGTTATCAAACTCAAATACACCCGCTGGACCATTCCACAAAATGGTTTTGGCGTTTTTAATCACTTCGGCATAACGCGCTTCTGTTTCAGGGCCCAAATCGAGAATTTCCTCATCATCGGTTACCTGGTCAACACGCTTAATGGTCGCTACAGCTTTTTCTGAAAATTCTTGCGCCGTTCTTACATCGATTGCTTCTGGAATATCCAGCTCAGACATCAATTTTTGAGCTTGTGGAATTAAATCTGTCTCACACAAAGACTTGCCCACATTGTAGCCGCGAGCCGCCACGAAGGTATTAGAAATTCCTCCACCAACGATGAGCTGATCACAAACTTTAGATAAGCTCTCTAAAACCGTCAGTTTGGTTGAAACCTTTGAGCCACCAACAATCGCCACCATTGGGCGTGCGGGTTTATCCATGGCCTTGGCCAATGCTTCGAGCTCGCCTGCTAGTAAAGGCCCAGCGCATGCAACGGGGGCAAATTTAGCAACGCCGTGTGTTGAGGCTTGGGCTCTGTGTGCGGTACCAAATGCATCCATCACATACACATCGCATAGCTCAGCCATTTGTTTTGCTAAGGCATCATCGTTCTTTTTCTCGCCTTTGTTAAAACGGACGTTTTCAAGAATAACCACATCGGCATCACTATCGACACCGTTCAACCAATCTTTTACTAACGGGATGTCTTGCCCTAATAAATTACCCATGTACTTCGCAACTGGCGCTAACGAGTACTTTTCTTCATATTCGCCTTCGGTAGGTCGACCTAGGTGCGACATAATCATTACCTTCGCGCCTTTCTCCAACGCCATTTTAATGGTTGGTAATGAAGCCGTAATGCGCTTATCGGAAGTAACTTCACCGGCGTCGTTTAGCGGAACATTGAGATCTTGGCGAATAAGTACTCGCTTACCAGCAAGATCCAAATCGGACATCTTTATAACAGACATGGGTTTTACCTTTTTGTCATAATTAGAATCAGAAACGGCGGACATTGTAGCGAGAACCTGACCATTTATCACCCGAAATGTAGTTTTCTTACAAAAATGTTGACAGTAAACCGCAAACCTTTCTGATGAATTTCAGCGACAAACGCGCGAAAACCTTCTAAAATTAGGCTATCTACTAGAAATGTAACGGTTTTAGCGGCTCATATTTTTTACCATGAAACATTTAAAAAATAATTGCCGAGCTAAACCTAACATCCGTAATGGTTATATTTGCTCCAAAATGCCTCGAAAGCTGACTTAAAGGCCAAGTAATTAACGGTAAATTGCGGAAATTTTCGAATATATCTTTTCTAGTAGCAACCCAATAATCTCAGTTTATTTGCTCTGTATGGCCTATAAACTGATAACCATAGCCCAAAGACACACTTTTAAAAGGCCTCTATGAACGAGTCATCTATTTTCATTGGTATTGCAGGCGCATCTGCTTCAGGTAAAAGCTTATTAGCTCAAACAATTCACAGCGAGCTAGCCGCCGAAATGGGCACAGAGGCCGTGACCATCATCAAAGAAGACAGCTATTATAAAGAACGAAGTGACTTAACGTTTAAAGAGCGCGAGCAAATAAACTACGATCACCCAAACGCCTTTGACCATGACTTATTAATTAGCCACCTCGATGCATTAGCCAAGCAACAAACCATCGAAGTGCCTGTTTACGACTATACCGTGCACAATCGGTCCGATAAAACCACCACGTTGGCCCCTGCACGAGTGGTCATTGTTGAGGGTATTTTGTTGCTAAATGACAAAGCAATCCGAAAACGCCTTGATGCAAAGGTATTTATGGATACCGATTTAGATATTTGCCTATTACGTCGCTTAAAACGAGACATCGAAGAACGAGGCCGAACCGTCGATTCAGTGATCGAGCAATACAAACGCACGGTAAGACCTATGTTTATGGAATTTGTGCAACCCTCGAAACAATACGCCGACATCATCGTTCCGCGTGGCGGTAAAAACCGCGTCGTCATCGAAATGGTCAAAGCGCGCATCATCCAAATGCTGTCTAAATAACCTTACCCCTTTTCACTGCATCGTCCGTAGCAACTTGGGTTGCGCGGGCAGGTGTTGCCTCTTGGGCAAATAAGCTTAGCATCGGTATTTATAGCTCGGTCGACCCAATTAATATTCAATATTTTCGCCACACTGGCTAAATCTTTCTTCATTTTTCTCGGCACACCCGACAAACCATTGTTGGTGCTGCACTTATCACGCAACTCCTCGGCCATGGCCACCGCGTCACCGCCTTGAGCACTGATGGCTGGGTTTAAATCGATCCCTGCGCACAAAACATGTTTATTCCCAGCCATGTCGGCAACTCGAACCGATTCGCATACATAAATTCTAGGCTCACCATTGGTTTCTAAAATAGAGAGCTGCGCAGAAGGTGCGTCACTTTCTTCATTAATTTTGCGGAACACCGCCCAATGCTGACAAGGGTCTTCAACTTCTCGCATGTTCCCCCAGGGTAAAGGGATGCCGTTGCCACGATACACAGCCTTTAACTTACCCGGAGAATATGCATCAAAATAATGCCAATGCGAATAAGGTGACACGGCCGTCATACGGCGCATAGCGACAGAAGCCGACACCCCAACTTGCAAATGGCTTTCAATTTCATAGCCGGTTCGATCGAGCAATTGTCTAAAAGGAACTTTTGGGCATAACAATGCACCCGCAAAGAAGCTCGATTCGAAATCTCGCCAGGCTTGCAGAATGTCTTGCGCTTCAACATTCGCACTTTGCCTTTTTACAACCCCTTCTTTGTTGAAGTTGGCTCCGTGGTTCCCGCCAATCGTCATCACGCTTTTTAAGCTGTCTTGATTGTGCAGCACACTGTGTCCGATATGTGTGGCCAGTTCGTACTTTAATCGAGTTGGGTACAGCTTTAACAATTCATTCAAATAAAGAGTGTTCGGAGCTTCTATATAGGAAGAGACAATATTTTTTGAATAAACGCCCAACTCATCTATAGCGCCCATAGGCGGTTTATCAAACCAGCGAATCTTCAGCCCTTGTTTTTTCGCT
This sequence comes from Reinekea marina, assembly GCF_030409715.1. Taxonomy (NCBI): domain Bacteria; kingdom Pseudomonadati; phylum Pseudomonadota; class Gammaproteobacteria; order Oceanospirillales; family Saccharospirillaceae; genus Reinekea; species Reinekea marina. The sequence goes on along the minus strand of NZ_JAUFQI010000001.1, from coordinate 598,567 downwards.
AAGCGCATGAGCTCTTCGGCACTGATTGGCATTTGCTTTTGACCAATCTCTTCTGCAGCACGTTCTAGATCGGGGAAATGGTTTTGATGATGTTCTTGGTACGCGCGAATCAATAAGTGTGCAAACTGTCGGCCCGACACACCCGTCTGCGACAGCATTTCTGGGATAGCAATTTGTAAAATGTCGTTAGAAAACAAAAAGCCTGGCTCCAACGCCATACCACTGATACCTCCCCGACTGCCTTTGTTGGGGGTGATTTCATTTTCAACGGGCGAATCATCTAAAAACCACTCCACCGGTTTTTGAAACACCAGCGCAATGGTTTCAAGCATTTCTATACTTGGGACTCTCTTTCCGCGTTCGATCATCGACAAATAAGAAACCGAGGGTGCTGAATCAGGCTCATGGCGGATACAGCGCGCGGATAAGTCTTCCATGGTCAAATTATTTCGCTTTCTAAGGTTGCGTATTTTGGTGCCTAAAAAGTGCGATTGTCGAATGAGATTTTTCTTCACAGTGCCTCCAAATTAACAACCCCGCGATATCAGAGCGTTTTCACGCTTTTTTCGCAATTTGTCAAAAAGTGAAATTGTAAAATTCACAATGTGTAATTTCTTTTGTGAAATTTTAATCTTAACTTCACTAGACTGCCAGTTATCGGATCAAGGAACAAGCCATTGTCTTGGTCTAACGCAAAAACAACGAGAGAGAGAACATAAAATGACAACAGCACTTAAAAACAATAGCTTCGATACGTTCATTGACGAAGAAGTATCTTTAATTGGTGAGCTCAACCAACAACGCACCGCGCAATTGACCGAATACTCAAAGCGCTTCTTAGATAACCGCTTCCCATTAGCGAAGGGTTCTCACAGCGATGTTTGCAGCTATGTTGTTTACTTTAAACATGTTCTCGCCTTCTTTGAAGACGGCACAACAACCGGCTTACTCAAGCCAGCACAGTTTGTGGCCATGAGTGGACATAAAGACGAGCCGGAGTCGATTGTTTTACAAGATGAAGGTGCACACGTTGAAATCACATTCAATGCTAAAGGCACTATTGGCTCAAAAGACAAAGCGGGTATCGACGATATTCAGGTACAAACGTCTCAGCGCGATATTACCGCGGCGAACGATGAGCAAAGCCAATGGTTTAGCCTAATGCGCAGCGATACTCAAGTGGTGACCGACAAGCGTGGTCAAACGCGTTGCAACTACCGCACGGGTCCGAAAGAGTTTACCGACAAAAACGGTAACGAATACCGCATCAACTGATTTAGATTCTATAGAAAAGGCGAAACCCTCTCTCGGTTCGCCTTTTTTCGTTATGGCTCCAATCCCCATTCGATTTATGAACTGCCCCACATCCTGACCGGCAAAAGCTTGATTCGACAGTCAATTAGCGTAATTTAGATGCCATAAAAAAATAAGTCGCACAGACGACATCGCATCGAGGAAAAAACACAATGGATCAGGCGCGCTACCATCTGATTTTCGAGGGCTTCAAGCCCGACACCAATAAAACGGCTCTGGGTTACACATTAAAAACCGATCTCGCGCTCACCGACGCTCAACTGGCCGACTTAATGGCCGAACGACGAACCGTATTAAAAGACAATTTATCCAAAGAAGAAGCCCTTAAGTTAGGTAAGTCGTTGACGCAATCTGGTTTAATTATCAAAGCACATGCGCTGGCCGTGAACCAAAAGAACAACCAAGAAGATTTACGAAAACACTTGATGGATGGTGGCATTGAGCAATACTTTGCCAGTAAATATAAGCACGCCGATGACGAACTGGATACTCAAATCAGTTTACTCGTGTTGGCCGCTTTTCCTGTTGTTTGCTACTTATTGCTACCCTTTATTGGCTTATTGTTATTGATGCCTTTGTTGTCGTTCAGCATTTGGACGAGCCAATTAGGCGCGGCACTTATTCAATTGCTGATCGCTTCTATTTTCTTTATTCCGCTCATTTGGCTTAGACCTCGCCCCGAAACAGTAGAAGGCATCGATTTAGACCATGAAACCGAAGAATTAATGGTGTCACTGTGCAATGAAATGGCGCATTTTTTAGGTGCCCCTATATTTAATAGAATTGTATTGGTCGAAAACCCCGTCCTTAGAGTGCATCAGTCGCCTCTGCAATGGCTGAAAAAACAAGCCACTTTAGAGCTAGGGTTACCCGTTTTAGAAGCTTTAAACTTGCAACAGTTTGTGGGTTTAACCGCTATGAGAATGACACCCTGTGCGAGCACTTTTTATAACCGAACCTGGGGGCTATTTATACAGTGGTACCAAGCATTACGAGGACAATATAAACCTTGGGCCGTATTGCTCGATAACTGGGTTCTACCAATGCATGAGCATCAATACAACCGTGGGCTTGCAATTGCGAGAGACGTTGTAGGGCATGAAGAATCACTGCGTTTAAGTCGTATAGATAAAAAATTCACTCAAATGAACCGCGATTGGCCAGAATTCGTCGAGTTTTGCAAAACCTTAAGAGTGCGTGGTTCAGACTGGCACCAATTGGTAGCCAAAGAAGCCACCAGCGCAAAGCAAGATGACGAAATCCAAGCGCTGTTTCGAATGGAAGCCCCATCTATTTGGGCACTTTCAACGACGTCGGGCTACCAAAAATCGTTTAACCGCAGTGAAAACAAGCCACTCTTTACACTTCCTGGCGTGCGGCTTTGGCAGCAATTTCAACGCTATTACCCGCATCAAGAACGTTTCGACAGCAAATTGATTAAACCCGTCACCTTAGTGCCACCTTTAGAAGCACCAAAAAAGAAAAATGCCCTCAATAGCCTCATTTTAAACAAGCAGGCTCAAGACGTTCTTAATGCACAGCGCGTTAAAATTGAAAACGCGTTGAAAATGCATGCCAAACCGAAAAAAGAGAAAGACGTCGCCAAGCTGATCGCGAAGTGGCGTGCCACCAGTGCAAACTTTTGGCCAGAGGATTTTCAGCAGCATAAGCTATTTCCCATGGCTAAAGCTTTGTACTTAGCCCTGCAGGCAACCCAGCAGCTAGAGATTTGGGATATCGACAACAAATTACTCGACGCGAACCAACAAAACGCAAAAGATCACAAACTCACTCAGTTACATCAGAAGTGGTTAGAGCAGATCGCGCCTTTACCCGCCTTTCCGCTATTAAACAGCGAACACAAAAAGCTAGTAGAACAGCTAGCGCTGACGGCTCCTAGTAAAGATATTGCTAATGTTTCTGCACAGGAAATTCAAAACCTGTATCCTTATTGGCTTTCTTTCTTAACGATTTATTGGACTTACATCGTTGGTCAGATATTTGCGCCCAAAACACTCTCAGACGAAGCCGAGCAGGCCACACCTAGCGAGTAATAATGGTTTGATTCATGGGCGCTGGTGACATCGAGCGCCCTAGGGGAACTTTTCCAGCTCTTCGCGCTCTAACTTTTAATTATTAATTCATTTTCGGAGCAGTCATGCTTTCTCGCGTTACAACTAAATTTATCGGTTTACTATTTATTGGCTTACTTTGGGGCTGCGGTGCCAATGCAGACGTTCGCTCAGACGAAGAAGTTAAAGAATTGGTGCGCGAGTACCTTTTAGAAAACCCAGAAGTGATCATGGAAGCGCTTGTTATTTTGCAAGAACGAGAAGAACAAGCGAAAGCCGACGCCGCTAAAAATGCAATGGACAGCATGCAAAGCGGTCTAACTAACAGTGACTTAGACCCAGTTGGTGGCAACGTAGATGGAGAAATAACGTTAGTTGAGTTCTTTGATTACAACTGCGGCTATTGTAAACGTGCCGCTAATACGTTGACATCCCTTAAGAAAAACAACCCTAATTTACGCGTTGTATATAAAGAGTGGCCTATATTATCACCGAGTTCAGAAACGGCTGCGCGTGTTGCTTTAGCGGTAAATTTAGTATTCCCTGAGCGATATGAAGAGCTGCACTTCGCGTTAATGAACGCCACCAGCTTGCGTACAGACAACGCTGTTTGGGCGGTCGTAAACAAACTTAATTTAGACCGCAAAGCCATTGAAGCGAAGCTCAATGATGAAGCCGTAAATCAACATTTGGCAAATACGATGGCTCAAGCAAGAGCATTAGGCTTAACTGGCACGCCTGGCTTTGTAGTAGGCACTGAGATTATCCGTGGTGCGTTGCCTGAAAGCGAAATCCAAAAGGTGATCGACGCGCAACTGTAAGTAGCGAAAATCACACAGGCACAAAAAAGGTCACCTAGGTGACCTTTTTTTATACTCGAAAGAAATTACACCGAACGTTCCCATGTATCTCTTAAGCCAATGGTTTTATTAAAGACCAATGCACCCGGTTTTGAATCGTAACGATCAGCCACAAAGTAGCCTTCTCGTTCAAACTGAAACACCGATTCTGGTGCAACGTTGGCCAAGCTAGGCTCTACGATACAACCTTCTATCACTTCTAATGATGTTGGATTGATATGGTCCATAAATTCACTGTCGCCCTTATCGGGGGTTGGGTGGCTAAACAACCGATCGTAACTGCGAACTGTCGCTTTTACACCGTGCTTTACAGACACCCACTGAATAACACCGCGCGGCTTAACACCTTCAACGTTATTACCAATAGAACCTTCAACGGCCGTGGCTTTAATTTCGATTACATTGCCCGCTTCATCTTTCACATAATCATCTGCTTTAATAATAAAGCCGCCACGTAAACGCACATAATCGCCCGGCACTAAGCGTTTAAATTTCTTCTTCGACAAAGTGCTGTCTTCATTGAAGTCACCTTGATCAATATAGATTTCACGCGTGAGCGGTATTTTTCGTTCACCCATGTCTGGCTTTTGTGGGTGTGCAGGCTGTGTGACTACTTGCTCAAAATCTTCAGGTAAGTTGGTCAGCACTACCTTTAAAGGTTTAAGCACTGCCATGGCTCTGGGAGCGTGTTCGTTTAAATCATCACGAACTGCCGCATCGAGCATACCCAAATCTACTGTTGTGCCTACTGCACGGCTAATACCAGTAGCATTCACAAACGAAACAATAGACGCCGGCGTAAAACCACGACGACGCATACCGCTAATCGTTGGCATACGCGGGTCATCCCAACCTGCTACAACACCTTCATCGACCAGTTTTTTCAATTTACGTTTACTGGTGACGGTGTAGTTCACGTTCATTCGTGCAAACTCAATTTGCCGCGGCTTTGAAGGCACTGGTAAGTGTGCTAAATACCACTCATAAAGCGGACGGTGGTCTTCAAACTCTAACGAGCATAAAGAGTGTGTCACGCCTTCTAGCGCATCGCCTTGGCCATGAGCAAAGTCATAGGCTGGGTAAATTTTCCACTTATCGCCGGTTTGGTGATGCGTCACTTTACGAATACGATAAATAATAGGGTCACGCATGTTCACGTTAGGCGAAGCCATGTCGATCTTGGCACGTAAAGAACAAGCCCCTTCGTCGAACTCGCCTGCCTTCATTTTTTCAAATAAGGCCAAGTTTTCGTCAACGCTGCGATCACGATAGGGGCTATTTTTACCTGGCTCGGTTAATGAGCCACGGTATTCACGAATTTGCTCGGCCGAGAGATCACAGACGTAAGCATCACCGTTTTTAATCAGGTGCACAGCCCAGTCATACAAGGTATCAAAATAATCGGAAGTGAACTTCACCTTACCCGCCCACTCAAAGCCCATCCATTCGATGTCTTCTTTTATGGCATCAATGTAGGCTTGTTCTTCCTTTTCAGGGTTTGTATCGTCAAAACGCAAGTTTGTCTGGCCTTGGAAATCTTGCGCTAAGCCAAAGTTAATGCAAATAGCCTTAGCGTGGCCAATGTGCAAATAACCATTCGGTTCAGGGGGAAAGCGCGTCACGATAGCATCGTGCTTACCTTCTTTAAGATCCTTCTCTAGGATCGTACGCAAAAAATTTGAAGCGGTTGTTTCAGACATGTCTTATTTCCAAAAAATTCCAAGGCATAGGAACGGCTGATTATAACGATAAACGCCGCTAAGCATAGGGGTTTGTCGACTTATCGGATGAGTATTCACTGTTTACAGAATGACGTTCCTGCACCAACACAAAAAATGGCCTTTTTTTAAGAATTGAACAGTGTGAAAAAGATCACAAAAAAAAACCTTAAAACAGGGATAATTGGAGGTTTTTATGAACCTTAGAATCAAGGAAGAATGTAAATGCATAAGTATGTTACAAGCTTTGGTTTAGTCGCTTTGTTGGCCTCATGTGGACCAGAGGGGTCCGATACACCAAAAAACGATCAAACATCAAATAAAAACTATGATAACCAAGTGTGTGGTTCAAACCCCGACGATTCAAAATTACTGAAGCAAAACGTTGATATCGACTCATCTATAGATTGGTTAATGATTGAAGGGATGACCACTGCTGCAAAAGATTTTTCTGATTCTTTGCCTGATGATGACTTTGAAGGCGGCTTCATCGGTATTACATTTTTAAGCCCAAGCATGGCGGATATTTTTACTGGTGCGCTTGCAGTCTATACGTGCAGCGAAGTGACATACGCTCTAAACCAATGCAACTGGAGCATTGCCGGTGAAGACTCTACAACGACGGTCTCTACGACCGTTTTTGAGGACAAAACCTATAAGGCTGAAATCAAAGAATCCGATAGCAATGGCTCAAATGAACAGACTACGATGATCATTGATGGTGACCAAACTGATATTGGCAACTTAACCATTCGTATGTTTGAAGATGATCAGCTCATATTAACACGTATCTCAAGCCGTACTTCATCTGGTACTGAAAAAGTTGAATATATAACAGACGACAATCATTGGATAGCAACTGAAACACAAAGCTGTTCAGGGTCAATAGATTTAGAAACAACAAATAAAGATGGATCAATTGTAACGTTTGATGCTAGCTGGACTTACTCCAATGGCAGCACAACAGGTGAGCTGGATTATTTCAAAACAGGTACGGATGGACATATCATTCGAAGCTGGTAACAATTGATTAAAGGATGCGCAACAATAGCCAGTTCGCATCCTTGCGCCAATTTAGGCCACCTGAGCTTGCTTTGAACGCTCCGCCACATACTCTTCATAACTGCCTTTAAAACTCACCAATTGCTGGCCTTTCACATCAATAATGTGATTGGCTAATGAAGATGCGAACTCTCTATCGTGGCTGTCAAAAATCAACGTACCGTCAAAATTTAACAAGGCGTTATTGAGCGCTTTGAACTTCCCCCGTTTTAGTGGACACCTCTAGATAACGCATCTGGAGGTAATTTTGCCAAAGTATAATAATCCACGTAAAACGTGGCAGTATTCAACAGAGTTTAAAGTTCGAGCTGTTAAAATGAGCTATCAACCTGATATTAAAAGTTCTCAGGTTGCGGAAGGCTTGGGTATTCATCCATTTATGTTGTCCCGTTGGCGCAAAGAGTATCGAGAAGGCCATCTTCAAGGTGATGGAAAAAGGCGAGTAGGTTTGTCAAAGAAACGCAAAGTGAAATCGGCGAAGCAAATAACTGAGAACGCTCAGTTAAAAAAAGAAATCGATAGATTAAAGAGGGAAAATGACCTTCTAAAAAAGTGGCAACAGTATCTGGCGGATCAACATCAGAACGATTTGGGTTCATCCACAGATACGGAAAAGAAATAGGGGTACGTAACCTTTGTCGTTGGATGCAGGTATCGCCCAGCGGCTACTATGCATGGCGTCAGCGAGGGACAACAGATCGGGCATTGTCCGATCAGCAATTGTTAAAACAGATCACGAAGATATTTGACGACAGTCACGGACGATATGGCAGTCCTAGAGTCTATGAATCCCTGCGTCAGAGCGGTTACCGCATCGCTAAGAAGCGTGTCGAGCGGCTAATGCGTGAAGCAGGGCTCAAAGCCAGGGTCACCAAAGTAACGCGGCGAATGCCAGGACTTAAACGCTTCATAGCGAAAGGTGAAAATCGATTATTAGCGCGCGACGCTGCAACGGCACCGGATCAAGTTTGGGTCGCCGATGTAACCTATATTAAATTACAAGGAAAGTGGACGTATTTAGCAACGATCATGGATCAATACTCGCGCCGGATATTGGGTTGGTCATTATCCTATTCTAGAACAACGGAGTTAACGACAACCGCTTTAAGGTATGTCATTAAAAAAGGGCGAAACCCAAAAAATGTTATTTTTCACACCGATAGAGGTGTTGAATTTACGGGCTCGGTCTTTCAATCTGAATTGGTAAAATATGGTATGCATCACAGTGTCAATCGACCAGGACATTGTACAGACAATGCGTTCATGGAATCGTTTTACCATTCCTTAAAAGGTGAGTTAATCCGGCAAACCTATTTTAAAGGAATAGAAGAGTTGCGATCTGAGCTTAGCAGGTATATAAATAAATTTTACAATACGGTGAGGTTACACTCAGGTATTGGGTATATGTCACCAATTAATTATGAACAAATGGCAGCGTGAATCCCGAGGTGTCCATTTTATCGGGGGAAGATCACTTCAAGGGCTTCCATGAACCTGTGGTTAGTTGGCTCATCCACGACCAGTACGTTTTCAAGAGAGTTAGCCATTGTGAGAACATGGGTAATTCACAAAAATTGCTTTAAGAATGCCATCGCGCTCGATAAGCCTTTTCACAACAAAAGGTGTCAACTTGTTGTTTGCCATTTCAAAAGTTGTCTCATCGGCCGTGATTACTTGAATTTTCAATTGCTCACCCGAAACAGCCCGATACACAAAAGGCACTTGTGCCAAGGTGAACGCGAGCGACCCTGTTTCTAGAGGCATGCTTTGCCACTGATCATGCACATCCAAGTAGTTAAAGGTATTTGGTTCTGTTAAGAATTCGTGCTCTGCTAACAGTCCATGAACAATTTCAATATGGCCATCTTGCCACCTGATACCAAACTCTCCTAAGCGAGTGATGAGCTCTTCTTTAACTTGCCCTGTCATTCCCGGTTGCCGAGCTATGCCGGATTCCGGCGTGTGGCTATAAGGATCGGTCGGAAACGCGCCATATTGCTCAGGTGTTTTATTAAAGCCAATTCCAGCGCGAATATCGTAAAAGGCTTTTTTGAGTTCAATTGCAGTTTCGCTATGTTCTGTGTGAGCAACAAACCAATTTTCCTGCGCGGCTAGCAACAATTTAGACACCATATGCCAATAGGTGCTGCCTAATCCCTCGTAGCCGAAAAACGACCCCGAGCGTCCAGTAAAGGACTTATGATTAAATGTTTTTTCAAATAATTCGAATAAGCGTAGTTTATCTGGCTCTTGTATATTTACGTCTGACAAACGCTGCGCTAAATCTTTAGCATTGCGAAAATTGGCATTAAAGTGAAAGAGTCCCGCTTCACTTTCCGTCAGAATTCGATGTTTTAACAGTTCTGATTTGCTTTGATTTAATGCGCTAAGATCTTTCGATTCTATGCAGTTTTTATCAATAAATTGCGTCAGGCTTTTATTAGGATATAGGAGGTAGGTGTGTTGGTCTTCACGATATAAATCACTGCTTCGCAATGAGTTGAGCAATTGAAGACTTTCACTTGGGTTCAACACATTAGCAGATAACATGGCGACTTGACCCTCAAGCATGAGCGGTAAATGTGTCACCTCGGCAGCTAAGTCACTTAGATGTAAAATATTATACCCATGGTACAGGCCATCTTTACGGCGGTTATTGTGTAATGTAGCGGCAAGAACGGGCAGCACTTGATCTAAAAATTCAACGATTCCGGATAGCGCGAGCGAAGCTTTGACGTTGGATAATCCATTTGCATAGACTTCCGCTCTATAGACATCAGCGGCATTCGAGCTTGCTTCTAAAAATCCAAAGCGCTTTTTTGAATCCAACTGGTTAGGAATATGTAAATACTGCGAGCGGATCTGCTCAAACCAATTAAAAACAGATTCACTAATCTCAATAGTCCCCTTAACCTCTCTTAAGGCTTTACGCATAAAGAGCAAATGTCGATGTAAATAGGCAACGGTCACAACAGACAAGCCCCAGCCCGCTAATGCATTATTCGCGTCGTTCCATTCAGGGCGTTGCGTGTTCATCCAAATACCACCATCGGGCACAAAGTTGCTCAGCTTAGCCAACCACAGTGTCAGCAGTTTCTCAATTAAATTGCCGTGTATAACCTTTTGTTCTGAATCCAGTAGCAGCTTGCCGTCGCTGCCCATTTTTTCAACTGTTGAGTTGATTAAATCGTTGAGAGCATCGTCAAACTTAATACTGTCGTACGGGTTATCTTTTAGTTGTGTGAACGATTTAATTCTATAAGGAACATTTGCATAGCTAAACTGGGCTTGATGGTGGTTTTCGGTAATCCATTTTGGATTCATGGAAACTTGAAGCTCTATGAGTTTAGAAAGATAAATTATTTGGTGGTCACTCCAATACCCAATATTCGCCCAATCATTATCTGGCTCAGGGGTTTCCCATTCAATCCCATTGCGGGTTACCCGATAAGGATTGTAACCATCCGTCGTGGTTGCATTCAAAAACGCACTGATCATAGAGGGCAAATATTTTGGATAAGAAAGCGCCAGTGGCTCCCAGTTTTGAAATATATCGCGCCAATTACCCTGATAGTCCTTGATCGGCACGCCATCGGTGTCTCTTAGATTGATCGAAAACTTATTCCAAGGTCGGCTAGGGTCACCGTGACGACGGCTAAAACTGATCGGCAGATATTCGTTAGCAATACGCTTTAAATCAGTTGAATGGCATGTATTTAATAGGTCACGTAGCTCTGATATAGATACAGATTCTGGCACAGTCGCCCACCAATCATGTTCCGCCAATCTTTTTTGACGTTGACTTACAAAGGCCAACAGATCACGGCGCATTATCGAGTAGCCTTGTGTAAATAAGCCCCCGCGCATTATATTAAATAGCGTATTGGCTTGATGATGAACGGTTGCTAGTTCGTCGTCAGAAGTTTGTATACCGTCGGCTTTTGCCAAGTACTGCTCTAAGCTATGTGACCCGCTACGAACGTCTTCGCTTACTTGAGAAAACAACCCATCTGCAGACACTTGTTTAATTAATTGTTGAATACTTGGACCATCTTGCGTGACTTCACAGACTTGCATCCATTGTATTTGCTCTCCCGGCGCTAAAGTGATGTCTGCTGTTATAAAATAGCTACCTCGCTTACCTCTTTGCTGGACATTTGTGTCTACGTTTGTATTTGCGGCAAATTGTTTTGGTGCATTTTCACTTAAGCTAACCTTTGCACTGAAACGATTTTCCTCGATGCAGTGCCAAACGCTATTCGCCAGCAAACTCTCGGAAGGTTCGGCTAAATCAGTCAGCCTAGAACTCATATAGAAAGCGGCTAGGTTATTTTGATAGCAGTCAGCCGATTTATAGGCATCAAGCAACACACTGTTGTCATTTTGTAATTCTGCTGTGATGTTTGCTGGAATAATATTCTGCAGTCCATCTAAAAATGATATGTCACGCGGCAATTCACTTTCATTACGCAGTGTCACTGAACGCACAATGCCATGCAGATTGCTGAATGACCAGCCGTACTCAAAGGTCAGACCGTTTCTTGATTCACTGAAAAACAGTTGATCACCCAACGTGCTTTTATAGAGTGATCTGTTGTCAAAATCTTCCACTAACGCATTAGTCTGAAATGGCTGCCACAATTGACCGTTTTCTTTTATTAAGGTCATAGGACCCGTGCAATGCGCCATATCCGTTATTTTATCTTCTGTGTAATAAGGGAACAGCGCTCGATCTGAATGTTGCCGGCCAGCGGTTAACCCACCGTTGCTGGAAATAAATAACCAGTGGTCATAGGCGCTTACCACGGACATAAAGAAGTTGCTCATTCTGTGGTAATTGGTGATTTGGTAAAATCGTTGACCACGATAAGTACAAAACGCTCCGTGAACGTCTAAGTTGGATCGTGACTTTACCGCAGCATCACTGTCTTTTAAAAGCATTACCATGGGGTATCCTAAAATGATGAAAGATCAACGTTGACCGACAAAATGATTATTGAATGAACCAAAGACGACGTTACTTCGCACCGTTATGATTATCGGCGCGAAGTAATATTTTACGATTCAGTTAGAACTGATAACGAACATTGCGAACTTCTACTTCAAGATCGCCCCCACCAAATGCTTCAACTACAAAAGCGTTTATGACCGAACTTAAGTTCAATACACCACTGCCATCTAAGCGGTTATTGTTTGCAACAAATTGACTCACCGGTATCGCATAAGAAACCCAGTTTGAATCAATCGGCATACTCTGGCTTGTTTCACTTAAAGCAACATCACCTAGGTTAGGCCAACCGCTATCAATTTTAATGAGCACATCGCTCGCGCTGCCTTGATTGACAATCCTCAAATCGAACGCGATATCGGCGTTTGCTAAGCTGCTTAGATCTACTGCTGCGCCAGAGCTTCCTATAGAAATGTTTCCACCGCCTGAGTGGGTGCCATTCATGACACCATTCGAAATTGTAAGCGTATCGGTCCAAGGCTCGTTATAGCCGTGGTATAAAAAGCCATCAAAGCCTGCTGCGAATTCAGTGCTTAATAAGTGTAATGGGCGAGTGAGCGTTACGTTGCGTACGTCTACATGTAGATCTCCACCACCGAAAGCTTCAATAACAAACGGGTTAATAACGTGACTCAATTCAAAATTCCCGCTGCCATCTAATCGGTTATTATTGGCAACAAAATCTGCAACGTTGACCGAGTAGGAGTGCCACTCGTTGTTAGTAGGCATGCCCGTTGGTGTCTCACTTAAAGCAACGTCACCAACGTTTGGCCAACCACCGTCCATTTTAACTAAGACATCCGCGGCACTGCCAAAGCTGGCGATACGTAATTCAAAATTAAGTTGACCTTGAGCGAACGCGGATAAATCAATATGGCCAGAAGTAGAGCCAATTGAAATATTGCCTCCGCCATTGTGTTGGCCAGACATGACACCCTCGATAATTGTTAAAGAGTCGGTACTGGCTTCACCATAGCCATGGTATAAATAGGCATCAAATCCAGAGCCTATTGTTTCTGTAAGGAGTTCCAGCTCATAACCGTAGGCATCGGTTTCAATTGGAACGTATTCTCCTTTACTCATTTGTAAATCTTTAATTTGAATGTTCAGCTGTGACCCGCCAACTTGTTCGAATTTTCCTGAAATATCAACGCTGGTTAAGTCGAATCCGGGGGCATTTAGAAGCATATCTGAAACAGGAATCACAACATCTGTCCAACCTTCAGCGCCTTTCATTCCAAAATATTGTTGATCCAGCACGACATGAGCGAAACTTCCCGCGGTGTTACTGAACCCAACTTTCAAACCCGTCGCATCGCCATCGACCCATCGAATTTTAAATCGGTATTCTCCGCCACCATAGGGAGTTGCATCAAATGTATTGCCTTGATCGCCGTATAAATACATCACGCCCGTTTGATCAAATTTTAAATCAATTAATCCATCTCTAATGGCGTATTCATCACCGCCGTCGGCATCATCCCACTTTGCCATTTGCCAATTGGCGGCTAGCTGGCCGTCAAAGATAACGAGCGGATCGGCGTTAAAATCTGCCGCGATCGGCAATTCAGGCTCTACCACACCACTTTCTAACGTGTAAGATCCTTCTTTGCCTTTGCTACCACACGCGACACCGGTTTCATCTTTTTCGCACTGATACACACGTACGTAATCAATTAGCAATTCAGCTTCGTTAATGGCCGGGTCGATTCCGCCTTCATTAACATTCGCAGCCCAGTTTCCACCCATAGCTAAATTCATAATTAAGTGAAAGTTTTGATTAAACGGTGCAGGTGTCATCTCACTGCTGCGCCATACACCGTTTTCATCTTTATAATGGGTATACCAACCTTCTTGCGTTTGAGTGGCATAGTGATGATTGTCCACAAACCAACGAATGGCACCCTCTTCCCATTCAATTGAATAAATATGAAAGTCATCCGAAGGGTTAATGCGTTCATCGCCAAAGTCATATTCAACACCTGAATATACGTTTCCTGGCCAGGCGCGACCATAATGCAATGTTCCATGGACACGGTTTTCGACTTTTGTTTCACCGGTTTCTTCATCAACATAAGTTGATTTCAAATTAACGGCTTCCATGATGTCTATTTCCCCAGACATCGCCCAACCACCGAATTCCCAATCGGTTGGTAGCATCCAAATGGCAGGCCAAGTACCTTGCCCCGATGGCAGCTTAGCTCTAATTTCAAAGCGTCCATATTTCCAGTCATTTTCAAAATTAAATTGCGCAGGTTGACCATCGATGTACTCAACAGGACTAACTGAACGTAAGCGCGCAGACGTGAATGATTTGGTATTCATGTTACTAGGATCGTAGCGCGGGTCATCAGGGTTATACACGGGCCCAGTATACGCTTCTCGAATCGCTTTAATGGTTAACACGCCATCTTCTACGTAAGCGTTCTCTGGGCGATCGGTGTAACATTGCGCTTCGTTGTTACCACCGCCCCAACAATTGACCTCGAAAGCCCATTTATTGTCATCAATGTACTGGCCGTCAAATTCATCTGAAAATACGAGCGTCCAGCCTTTTTTATCCGGATCAAACGGCTTTTCGAATGGCTTGCAACTTATGAAGGTTAAAGCTACGACTGACATAGCCAACAACGATGTTGATTTTGTTTTTATATTTTTCATCTGTTTTCCTCTTAGTTTTGCGTGGTTGCTTTACTAAACATAAAACTCAGTAAAGGTAACAACGAACAAAGTGATCTTCGGCCAGCTGTGTCACCGGCGGCATACTTTCTCGGCATTCTTCGACCGCCTTTAAACATCGGTTTGCAAAAGGACAGCCTTTACTTTCTGGTTTCCACAAAGGTATCTCTGCTTTCTTCGCCATCTCTGTGCGCTCTTTTCGAATGCCTGGCTCTGGGACAGCAGAAATGAGTAATTGGGTATAAGGGTGCTGGGGGTTTTGAGTAACAGAATCGCTATTACCCCACTCAACCATATGCCCTACATACATCACGGCCGTGCGCTCTGCAAAATAGCGAGCAGTGGCAATATCGTGAGTGATGTACATAAAACCAATGCCATCTTGCTTCATGTCTTCCATCAAATTGAGAATGCCCAATCGAATTGAGACATCGAGCATCGATATCGGCTCGTCGGCTAAAATAAAATTGGCTCCAACGGCCAATGCTCTTGCAATTGAAACTCGCTGCCGTTGGCCGCCCGATAGCTCGTGAGGGTATTTATTCGCCGTTTGCTTAGCCGGCGTTAACCCTACCCGCTCCAAAAGCTCTATTACTCGTTTCTCGATTTCATCAACCGATAAACTCGGGTGGTGAATTTTTAATGGTCTTGCGAGATGGTGATGAATCGTATGTACTGCGTTAAGAGAACCAAATGGATCTTGGAAGATCATTTGAACTTCTTTGGCATAATCGCGCTGATTCATCTGGTTCTTTTTTTCATTTACATTGATATCTTGCAGCCAAATATTGCCACTGGTCGGTTGGTATAATCGGCATAAGGCTCGGGCACAGGTACTTTTTCCACTGCCTGACTCGCCGACGATCGCTAACGCCTCACCCGCTTTCAAAATAAAACTTACCTTGTTAACCGCCCTCATATATTGCTTATTAAAAATTGCATTATCTAAGGCAAAATCAATGACGAGATCTTCAACATAGATACTTGGCTTTTCACTCATAAATGCTTTCTTAGCCGCGTTCATACGGAAGCTCCTCTATCGTGAACGACGTGACACGCGACAAGTCGATTTGCGTTCTGGGTTAACCCGGTTAATTCAGGCTCTATTGATTTGCAACTCTCAATGCAGGATTTGCAGCGTGCTTGGAAGTAGCAGCCTTGTGGTGTTTCCAATAAATTCAGAGGGCTTCCTGGAATGCCTTCAAGCCTAACTTTCGGACCGTGGATGGTAGGGAAAGACCCAACCAAACCTTTGGTATAGGGATGCTCAGCCGATTCTAATACGTCTTTTGCCGAGCCCAATTCAACTAACTTTCCGGCATACATAATGCCAATGCGATCCGCAATTTCTCCCATGAGCCCAAGGTCATGGCTAATAAATAAAATTGCAAAACCAAACTTGTCTTTAAGTTCGAAAAGTTCGTCCATAATGTCGCGCTCTACAACAACATCTAAGGCCGTTGTAGGTTCGTCCATGATGATCAGCTTTGGTCGTAATATAAGGGCGATGGCAATCACCACTCGTTGGCGCATGCCACCACTCAATTGATGAGGATAGGAGTTCATTCGAGAAGGGTGCAAACCCACGGTTTCCAACAATGTTTCACCTTTAGCGATGGCCTCTGCTTTAGACACATTTTTATGAGCCAGTACAACATCTACTAGCTGTTCGCCAATGGTAATAACAGGGTTCAATGAATTCATTGCGCTTTGAAAAACCATGGCCGTTTCATTCCAACGAAAGCGGCGCAATTCCTCTTGGTTCATTTTCAATACATCGCGGTCTTCAAATAATATTTCGCCATCTGTAATTAATGCGGGCGCACTGTGCAAATTGGAAATAGCAAACGCCAGAGTGCTCTTACCACAGCCAGATTCACCCGCAAGCCCCACCGTTTCACCAGGATAAATGTTAAACGAAACATGATCACAAGCGCGTGCATTTCCTTGGTTAGTCACGTAGTCAACGCAAACGTTTTTAATTTGCAGCAAAGGGCGCTGTAGTTCTGTCATGACTGAACTCCTTTTCGCTTAGCATCAATTTCAGCTTTCATTCGCTTCCAAATTTTTATATAGGTGCCGGTTCGCAGTTTGGGGTTTGATACTTGATCAATTGAGATATTTAAGAGCGCTAAACCACCACCGACGAAAGCGACAAATAATCCTGGAATGACAAAATCCCACCAGGCTCCGACATAAAGGGCCGCCGTAGCTTGTGCCCAATACAGCATCGTTCCCCACGACACTACGGAGGCATCGCCTAGCCCTAAGAATTCTAAGGTGACTTGCATGCCAATAGCGTATAAGGCAGTTCCGATAAACATACCGGCAACCAAAGAGATAAGGTTGGGTATGATCTCAATCAGAATGATCCGCCACTTACTTTCCCCCATCACCTCGGCAGAAGTAATAAATTCTTTTTGTCGAATCACTAATGTTTGTGAACGCATGACGCGTGCGCCCCAGGGCCAAGAAGTGAAGCCAATGATCAACGAAATAATTAAGGGGCCAACCTCGCCTAAAAACGCTGCGAGAATAATCAGTAATGGCAGTTGAGGTAGCACAAGAAACACATTGGTAATGGCCATCATAATTTCATCTATTTTCCCGCCGACATAACCGCTGGTAACACCGATGAGCAACGCTAAAATAGTTGTGGTAAGGGCGGCCGAAAACGCGACCGTTAATGACACTCGGCCGCCATATAAAACTTGGCTAAAGACATCTTTGCCCGCTCGAGTTGAGCCAAACCATAACTCTGAAGAAGGAGGTTGGTGACCCCGTGCTACTCGGCGATTTGGATCTTTATCGGTTAAAATAGGCGCTGCTAAGCAAGCAATAATGATCAGTGACACTATCGACGCGCCAATGATACCCGCCGGGTTGCCTTTGAAAAATCGGCCAGCAGATACCTTAAAGTTTTTAATTAGTTTCATAACGCTAAATTCTCATTTAGATTCACTTAATGACTCGTTTACTTTTAAAAGATAAAAACGAATATTTATTTTCGAAGACGAGGGTCTAGGATCAAATACAATAAGTCCGCAATGAAATTTGCAATCAACACACACAATACGATCAATAAAAAGGTAGCTTGCATTAGCGGGTAATCTCGTGCGGAGACAGATTTAATAATGAGCTGCCCAATGCCTGGGTAGTTAAAAACTTGTTCAACAATGACTTGCCCTGCTACCGCTAACCCCAGTGCCATAGAAATGGCCGTAACAACTGGCAATATTGCATTTCGGGCGGCATAGTGTGTCATGATGCGTCGATCACTAAGCCCTTTTGCTTTTGCCATCGTAATGTAATCTTCACCTAAAATATTGACCATGGCATTGCGCATGGTAAACACCCAGGTGGCTAACATTGATCCAACAAGCGTCACTAAAGGAAGAACAGCGTGGTGCCCCACACTTTTAATGAACGGCCAATTCCAACCAACATCTAAATCTGGATTTGAAGCAAAGCCTAACGGGAACCACTTCAACGTTACGGCAAATATAAAGAAAATAAACAACGCCGTGACGGCTTGCGGAATAGAAGCTAAAAATTGTAATGAAACTGGCATGAAGCGATCAAATAGGCCGCCCCTGTTGTATGAGGCATACAGTCCAATCATGCACCCAGCAACGATAGACGTAATGGATGCAAGGCCCACCAAGAATAAAGTCCAAGGCAGCGTATTATTGAGAACCAGCTTTACCTCTGTAGGAAACAGCATGATGGTGGGACCAAGATCCAGCGTAAGTACACTCTTTAAATACTGAAGGTACTGCACCCATAGTGGACCGTCGACAAAACCGAGCATCTCTTTAAACGCAGAAAGCTGCTCAATAGACATTTTCCCGCCTGCGGCAATGAACAGGGCATCAACAGGATCACCAGGCATCAATCGGGGCAGCACAAAATTGAAAGTAATCGCTACAAATATAGCCACCAAATAAAAGCCTAATCGTCTTAGGATAAAACCCATTACGCATTCCTCTTATACAGAACTTCCAGGTATGATTAGAGTTCGTAAGATCGTTACAAAGGGTCTGCCATTGGCTATCGCCAGTCACTGCAGACCACGGTCTAGAGAGTGGATTAAAAAAATATTTTTAATCCACTTTGATCAACTAACTATTTCGCGTATAGGTTTTCAAAGACAATCAGCTTAGTGCCGCCATCATAGAATACTGGGCGAACATAAGGATTTTCTTCCGTTGGAAAGCCTTCAACACGAGTCGTGTTGTATTGGAACCAGGTTGCATTCGACATAACAGGAATGAACGGTAAGTTTTCTGCGGTAAAGATCATCAATTCATTTAGAATCTCTTGACGTCGCTTAGGATCATCGATCACACCATATTCATCGACCAATGCACCAAGCTCATCAGACGCCATGCCATGCCCGGCATGCCAAATCTGACCAACTCGTGCTGGGTGATAATATTCTCTATAGGCATTAATCGCGGCTACCTGATTTGTCGCTGACCAATTGAAAATTACATCATAAGTTCCATCTTTGGCGGCTGAATCATAGGCTGACCAATCCACAAGCTTTGTGCTGGCTTTTATGCCAATCTCGTCTAAATATTCGGTAGTGATCTGCACCATCTGTACAACATCGGTCCAACCGGCTGGAATCATAATTTCAAAATCAATTTTTGAACCATCAGGATTTTCTAGGTATCCATCACCATCAACATCTTTATAGCCGGCTTTCTTAAGTAGCTTGGTTGACTCTTTTGGATCATAAGTGGCTAGTTTTGCGTACTTTTTATTAATCTTTTTATCCATAGAGGCAGCATGTAACTGCCCTAACCCAACAACCGTTTCTTCTGCCGTTGGGTACCCATAAGCGGCTAAATCAACAATGGTTGGTCGGTCAATCGCCATGGAGAAAGCTTTGCGAAAGTTAATGTCGCTAAACGGCGCCTTTCGAGTGTTTAGATACATGTTCCAAAGATCGTTGGCAGGGTACCAATAACCGTGTGTATCAGGGTTTGATTTCACGTAAGTTTTATCAATATCGGCTACAAAGTTAGAACCCCAATCAATTTCATCATTCATAAGCGCAGGCAGTATTTGCGAGTTATCAGAATACTGACGGAACTTAATGCAATCGAGATAAGGCAAGCCTTGATCGGCCTTGTAATAATTTGGATTGCGGCATATTTCTACTTGGTTGGTTTTTACTGATTTAACTTCTGTAATCGGTCCAGAACCAACCGGGTTCGGGTTGGTGAATAGAATCTTATCCTTAACGCTTGAGAAAACATGCTGAGGCACAACCCACATCGCAGGCAAATACCAATCTACGGTGGTGTTTACATCGTTAAAGTTTACTCTAACACTGGTGTTGTTGATCTTTTCAACGTTTTTGATCACACCGTTGGCCCATTGGCCAGCGAGATCTAATTTAGGGTCTTCTTTGCCTAAGTTTAACGAGAACGCTAGGTCATCGGCATCCAATACCTGGCCATCAGACCAGGTAAGATTATCTCGCAGCTTAATGGTGATTGATTTTTTATCGTCGGCGTATTCAAAGCTTTCTGCCAGACGATAGTCAATGTCGCCTTTAATTGTATTGTAAATCCATAACGGCTCGTACATCGTGCCCGATACCATGTCGGCTTGTACCCCGTTTAATGGATTAAAATCTTCAATAAAGGTTGTGGCGATTAAAGGGACCGTCAGTGTACCGCCTTGCTTATGCTGAGCGGCCTGGACATTCATTGAAATACCTGCAGCAACTGCAGTAATAGCAATGACAGAAGTTAATTTTTTCATGTCTTACCTCATTTATTCTTGTTTTCAATAGGTTTTATCAAGGCTTCCAACAACGGCTCATAGGCTTGTTCAACCAAAATGAAAGCGCTTACACTTGCTTCAATTTAAAAGCGCTATTCATTTGACCAAATCAATGAAAGCGCTTACATTGGCCACAATAGTGTTTGAAATTCGTTTGGTCAACTAGTTTTTAACCTGCCATTTTGAGGATTAATGTATGATATGCGTACAAACCAGCAAAGAGACTGGCGTAGAACAAAAAACCTTACCTTTACTTAATTGGCGCTCTGATCGCATGGATTTATGTGAAGTATCGATAAACCCGGACGTAGGTTACCAAACGCATTTGGGGCTAGGCGGCGCGTTTACAGAATCCGCAGCGGTTAATTATCAAGGTTTAAGCAAAGCATCTAAAACTAAGCTGATAAGTAACTATTTTGATCCGATGAAAGGAAGTGGGTATAACATTGGTCGCATCCACATGAACAGTTGTGACTTTTCACTGGGCAACTGGGATTGCCAATCTAAGCCTGATAGCGAATTTTCTATCGACCATTATGAACAAGCTATTTTACCCATGATACGAGATGCTGAAGACGCTCTCGGACAAAAAATCAAGTTAGTCGTAAGTCCATGGAGCCCTCCTTCATGGATGAAAACTAACGGTGAAATGAATAATGGCGGACAACTTAAGCCTGAATTTAGGGCACAATGGGCTAACTATTACGTACAATTCATTAAAGCACTACAGGAAAACGGGTTTGAAATTTGGGGGCTTACCATTCAGAACGAACCCGAAGCTAAACAAATTTGGGACAGCTGCCTTTTTTCAGCCGAAGAAGAGCGAGACTTTATTCGTGACTACTTAGGACCCGCTTTATTCAACAATAATTTAAAAGACATTAAGGTGATTTGCTGGGATCACAATCGCGATAATTTATACCAACGTGCGCGTGTGATTTATAGTGATGCAGAAGCGTCGAAATACGTTTGGGGAGCCGGCTTTCATTGGTATGTCGATGACGCATTTGATAACGTACAAGCTGTTCATGATGCCTACCCAGACAAAGGTTTACTGTTTACCGAGGGCTGC
The DNA here is from genome assembly GCF_030409715.1 of Reinekea marina. Lineage (NCBI taxonomy): Bacteria > Pseudomonadati > Pseudomonadota > Gammaproteobacteria > Oceanospirillales > Saccharospirillaceae > Reinekea > Reinekea marina. The sequence continues at coordinate 576,983 of NZ_JAUFQI010000001.1, read as the reverse complement.
CAAGAAGGTGGCCCACACACCGGGGAATGGGAGGTGGCTGAGCGTTACGGTATTTCAATTATATCCGATTTTAATAAGTGGACTTGCGGCTGGTTAGACTGGAATTTACTCCTAGACAGCAAAGGAGGGCCTAACCATGTTGGTAACTTGTGCAGTGCACCCGTGCTGTGCAATGCTTCTGGAGATGACATAGATATACAGCCTTCTCAGCTTTACTTAAATCATTTATCGCCACGATTTATCCCCGAGTTGAGTCAGCGCATTCTTTCTGCATCCCCACGCGATGCATTAAAAGTAGTTGCTTTTAAACGACCAGACCTTAAGATTTCTTTGATAGTAATGAATATTGGCGATACGCCCGTTGATTTCCAAATAAACCTAAATAATCAATATTTACCAACACAAATTGCAGCTCGTGCTATTCAAACTTATGTATTTTAATCGAAACTATGCAGCCTTTTGCATTTTAAAACAGTGAACGTACTTTATGGTAACCATTAAAGAAGTCGCCGAACTTGCTGGCGTATCTCAAGCCACCGTTTCTCGTGTTATGAATGGCAGTGACCGTGTTTCGGATCAAACTCGCCAGAAAGTTAAATCGGCTATGACAACGCTTGGTTATCAGCCTAATTCCGCGGCTCAATCGCTAGCATCAAGTAGATCAAATACGTTAGGAATGGTGGTAGCTTCGCTAGATGGTCCATTTTATGGCCCGATGATGTCTGGTATAGAAGAAGAGCTGCGGCTATTTAACAAACACGTCATTATCGCTAGCGGACACGGTACTGAAGAAGGCGAAAAAGAAGCCATCCAATATCTTTCTAATCGCCAGGTTGACGGGCTTATATTACTAACCGAATGCTTGAATGCAGAATATTTATTCGATTTAAATAATAAAATCCCCATTTATTTGATTAACCAGCACATCGATGGGTTGGAAAAACGTAACATGTGGCTGGACAATAAGGGCGGCACCTATACCGCTACTCGGTATCTTATTGATAAAGGCCATCAGAAAATTGTTTATGTGGGAGGCCAAACACACAAACAAGACGCGAATGAGAGAGTTGAAGGCTTTGTGGCTGCAATGACCGACGCGAACTTAGCCATTCCTGATGGCGCAATTTCGCGCACTTTGTTTGAGGTAGAAGGCGGCCAGAAAGGCATTGAAATGATTCATCAACAAGGCATCCCATTTACGGCGGTGGTTGCCGGCTCTGATGAAATGGCCATCGGTGTCTACGAGTGGGCTTCAAACCAGGGTTTGTCGGTTCCTGAAGACATTTCAGTGATTGGCTTTGATGATGTAAATTTGGCCAGTTATATCCGGCCAAGATTAACAACCATGAACTTCCCCGCTTATCAAATGGCACGTACCTGCGCACGAATGGCCGTTGATGAGCTCTATAATAAACTTCAGCCCCACGGTATGGAGTTTAAACCAAACTTAGTGGTCCGCGGGTCTGTTCAATCACTAAAAGGCTAACTTAGGCGGTCAGCGCCAAACGGCCACGTTCTGCCACATACTCTTCATAACTGCCTTTAAAGCTCACCAATTGTTGGTCTTTCACATCGATAATGTGATTCGCAAGCGACGATACAAACTCTCTATCGTGGCTGACAAAAATCAAGGTACCGTCGAAATCGAGTAGTGCATTGTTCAGCGCTTCAATGGCTTCCATGTCCATGTGGTTGGTTGGCTCGTCCATTACTAGCACGTTAATTTCTTGCATCATTAACTTACCAAACAATAGGCGGTTCTTTTCACCACCCGAGCAGACTCGCGCTTTTTTATTAAAATCATCGGCGGTGAATAATAATCGGCCTAACATGCCACGAATCATCAAATCATCGTGCTTAGGTAAACGCCATTGCGCCATCCAATCAAATAGCGTTAAGTCGTTATCGAAGTCATTACTGCTGTCTTGAGGGCAATAGCCAATAGAAGCGTTTTCGGACCATTTAATGGTGCCGGCAGTCACTTCGTACTGATCCATCAAGCAACGCAGAAAGGTGGTTTTACCCGCGCCGTTCTCACCAATAACGGCTAAACGCGCACCGGCTTCTAAAATAAGGTTGCCGTTTTCAAACAAAATTTCACCATCGAAACCATGTGAAAGCTCTTCAATAATAAGCGCTTGGCGATGTAATTTTTTGTGCTGCTTTAAGGTAATAGACGGCGTTTGACGGCTCGACGATTTAACTTCATCTAACGTAATTTTTTCCATCTTCTTCGCGCGCGAGCTGGCTTGCTTAGCTTTAGAAGCATTGGCACCAAAGCGGTTAACAAAGGCTTGAAGTTCATCAATTTCAGCGCTCTTCTTGGCGTTCTCAGACAACAACTGCTCTTGAATAAGCGAAGAAGCGGCCATGAATGCTTCGTAGTTACCTGGGTAAATTCGCAACTCACCGTAATCGATATCGGCCATGTGTGTACAAACAGAATTTAAAAAGTGGCGATCGTGCGAAATAATAATCATGGTGCACTTACGCTGGTTCAACACACCTTCTAACCACGTAATGGTGTGAATATCCAAGTTGTTGGTCGGCTCATCGAGCAACAGAATATCGGGGTTGGCAAACAAAGATTGCACCAACAATACGCGTAGCTTCCAACCCGGCGCTAAGGCCGACATTAAACCATAATGAAAGCTAGGCTCGATGCCCGCTTCGTTTAAGAGCTCTTCGGCACGCGCTTCGGCGGTGTAACCATCGAGTTCGGCAAAATCGGTTTCTAATTCAGCAACGCGCATGCCGTCTTCTTCGGTCATTTCTGGGTTGCTATAAATCGCATCGCGTTCTTGTTTAATTTTCCACAAGCGCTTATCACCCATGATTACCGCGTCGACAACCGAAAACTGTTCAAAGGCATATTGATCCTGACTCAAGGTACCAATAGTTTGCCCAGGCGTAATGGAGACATTACCCGACGTTGGCGTGAGTTCTCCACTGAGAATTTTCATGAAGGTAGACTTGCCACAGCCGTTCGCACCGATAAGGCCATAACGATGGCCTTGGCCAAATTTTGCAGAAATATTTTCGAACAGTGGTGTCGCACCAAACTGCATGGTGATGTTTGCGGTAGAAATCAAGAAAGCGTCCCGGTCGCTTATAAATAAGGGCAATTTACCCACAGCGACATTAAAGATGTGTCAAAAAAAGGCCGCGAACTATATAGAAAGGCTGGACTAAAGTCGAGGCAATTGTCTATTTTTTATGCAGTCAGTAAATAAGCCTAACGCTACTCGGACGGGGGTGTGTACATTGAAGTCTATGGCTCTGGCATAGCAAACTTCTACACTGTGCCGCCGCGCAACTATAAATATTTACAAATTTGTATAGCTTGCGAACGGTGGTTAATATTCAGCTTACGATACAAACGCCGAATGTGGCTTTTAACCGTTGAAACAGCAATGTGCATACTGGCGGCAATTTCATCATTATTTAAGCCTTCGCCAATGAGCAGTAACACTTGAAACTCTTTGGCGGTGACTAAATCATCGGGGGCGGCGTATTGATCATTTAAAGCACGAATCAAAGCTTCATTTTTTGTAGACTCTCGCGTACCAGATTGCTGTGTGGCACCAAACCATACATACCAATCTAACCAAGCCCGGTCGGCAAGCTCATCTTGGCTTAAGCAAAACACCTGCCCTAACCATAGAGATTGAATGGGCTTAAGCTTACCCATGCTCTCTAAAATATCTAACCAGTGCTGCTCACCTTCGGCATTGTTTTGCCAAAGCGCTAACAGCAGCTTTGCTTTGAACCTCTGAAAAGTTAAACCGTGTTTTTTGGCTACTTCAACTAACGTTGTAATTTTATTTTTTGCTTCCTGTTCCTCGCCCGACAAATAAAGCGAAATGGCGTGCACCCGCTGGTAGTGCTGATAAAAGTGATTACACGCGGGCAGCGACAATAGTTTTTGTTGCCATCGGTAGGTGGGTTTAAAGTCTAAAATTTTGGATTGTTCGCAAGCCAATAGAAATTCGTACCCGTGTGCCTGCCAATCGGTGTGATAACTGTGTTGCTGCATTAGGTAATTTACTTGGAACGCCAGTCCTCGGGCCGTGCTGGTTTGGCCCCGCCATAGGGCTATAAAGCCCCTCAAGATATGTACATTGAGTAACCCATAACCGCCTAATGGCTCCATGATTTTTTCGCTCATCAACAGCAAGCGTTCCGATTGATTCAAATCACCCTGCTCTATAAATAAGCGAGATCGATTACGGTATAGAAATTCCATGTGCAACAAGTTATCTACACACGCATCGTGCGCCATGTCGATGGTATTTTTTTGCGTCTGCAACGCTTGAGTGAGTTCTCCTTTGGCGGTTAAAACATCTGAAATCAGACACATAGACCACAACCGCTGCTGAAACAGACGATGATCAAACGCGAGTTTGCCGGCTTCCTCTAATCGATTCTGCGCCTTATCTAACTCACCACGACACAAAGCACTTTGACCTAACACCGAATACGCGACAGTTCGAGAGACATAGCTTTCTGGCTTTAGAAAAGTAATGGCTTGCTCCGCTAGAGCATGCGCGCGATCAAAATCTTCGGCGTTCACCGATGCCTGCGCTTGAGCAACGGCTTGTTCAGCCCATAACTCACTTGTAGATGGGTGAGCTTCTGCTTGCAGGTGTTGATCGGGCAGTAAAAACTTTACTTCCTCTTCGCGATAGGTAGCGAGTAACAGCCAAGACTTCAACAACGCTAGATTAGGCTCACTGGCTAAATTTATTTCACCCACGCTCGAAAACAATTTTGCTAATGTATTAAACTGTCCATTTTTGTATAACCCAAAACCTACTTGTTTAAGCACACAGAGAATGAGTGTCTCGTCGGCCAGTTGTAACGACAACTGGATGGCTTCTATTGCCATACCTGTTTTTAAATAAGCTTCTACGGCTTTAACACGGTTTTGTTGTAATCTTTGTGCATCACTTTGATTTAGCCGAGTTAATAAAACACCACGGAAAATATCTTGCAGCTGATACCAACGCACCTCCCCTTCTACACGGGTCAGAAACAGTTGTCGGTGTTCAATTTCTGAAATTAATTCTTCGCTTTTTGTGTGACCGATGAGTTCATTGCACAGAGCGGCGTTAAATTTTTCAAAAATACAAATGTCGAACAAAAATTGCTTTAATTTATCGGGCTGTTGGTCAAAAACTTCATTCAGTACATATTCTTCAACATCGTTAGCGCTCTGGCCGAGCCGTTGAGCGGCATATAACAATTCTTCTTCAGATTGTTTATTGAGAGACACGAGTTGTAATGCCGCTGGCCAACCGCCAGTGCGTTCAAACAACGTTAAATGTGTTTGTGGATTTAGGTCAAAGCCATGGTTATTCGCCAAAAACTTTTTGGTTTCATCAGCATCAAAAGCTAATTGCAGCGCGCCAATTTCTAATAGCTGGCCCCGGACCCGAAAATTAGTTAACGGCACGGGCGGTTCGTTTTGACAGCATAAAATAATGTGCAGTTGTGCTGGCACCAATTTTAACCAATGCCGAACCACCGAAATGATTTCGGGGTTGGTGAGCTCTTGTAGATCATCCAACACCAAATAAAACGGATGCGACACTTGAGCAATTTCCATCATGGCTTTCGAAATAAGCCCATGCAAATCGGCATACTCTTGCTGCTGCACTAACGCCAAACTTTGTGGGCAGGCACCGCCACTGGCCTCGTGTAAGGCGTAAATTAGATGGTTCGCAAAAACACTGGCATCGTTGTCGTTTATGTCTAACGAATACCAACCAAAAGAATGCGATTCATGCTGTAACCAGCTGACCACCAGCGTACTTTTGCCAAAACCCGCAGGCGACACTAGGCAGGTAATGGGCAAGTATTGGCTCTGGCACAATAATTCAAATAATCGCGTTCTTTTAATCAGCTTTTGATTAATAGAAGGACTAATGAGTTTATACGGCTGTACCCAGAGACTCTGATTATTGTTGTTTGACAGAGGCATCGGTTACGTCACATTTCAAAAGTGACGTTCATTTTATAAGTGAACAGAAACTAAAAGACAGGCGCAAAAAGCCCACCGGAGGATATTCAGTAAACGGCGGTGGAGAACATTTTGACCTCCAACCAAAAAAGGGGCCACGAAGGCCCCAAGGGAGATAGCAGTTTCTTACTTAAAAAGTACCGATAGTGGCACTGCTGCTGTTACGTTGAAAAACGTTGATTTTGCCGCACTGCGCAAAGTGGTTGCCCGAATTATAAGGCGTTCCAGCTTGTGCAACGTCGGCTTCCCAGCCTGGTCCATTCGAAATATACGATTTTAGTTCGAACCAGCCATTCACGGTGGCTGAACAATCCATTTCAACATCAAGCATCCAGTAATGATCGCCATAAGTATTGAGTGGCTCATACCCATAACCATCGGCGGCAACAGTTGCGCTATTACTGGCATTATTGGTCGTCCAATCTAATGCGGTGCCAACGGCGCCCGATCCTTGAGATGCTTCGATACCGTACCAATCTAAATATTGGTCACCGCCTTTCCAGCCCGCTGTGGTGCTGTTGCGAAGGTTGTTGTGGCGAATCGGCATTGCGCATTCGTAGTTAGAAGTGGAACAGTTTTTACCCAAATTAGTGTTGGCATAGTTATGATCTAAACCGCCACGAATAAACATGTCTTGCCCTGTGGTGGTGGTACCAAACATAAAGATAACCGTGCGCTGCCAATCACCACCGTTGGGTGCTTCCACTAAAAATTGGTTGATGAACTGCTGGTAGCGGTAATTACCGGTTCCACTGGCCACTTGGTTAATGCGCAAAACGGTCATGCCGGAGTACGATGCGTAGGTAAAGGCGTTTACTATGTTGTCCCAACCGCCATCGTAGGTGACACCACCCGACAACGCATTCTCACCTTTAATGCTCACACCTTGTGCCGCGGCTTCATTGGCAACCCAAAACACCAAAGATTGCGCTAAAGACTGACCACCGCCGTTTGGATCATCGTTCATTTCAAGAGCGGTAAAGTGCAATACTACGTCTCTTGGGTGATTGTTGTACGATGCTGCAACACCCACTATATCGCCATAACCATAACCGGTTGAGGCTGAGTTTAAATCAACATCACTAGGGATAAGACCCGCCGCCATTTCAGCACTACGCTTAGTGTTATCGCTGGCCGACATTTTCCAATGAATGCCAGGAATTTTAAAACCCAACTCAACATTCGCAAAGGCACCGTCAAAGGCGAGTATTGCGTTATCCATCATGCGATAGCCGTGATCCATTAATGCATCGTGGTACCAACGAATAAAATCGCGTCCATAAGCGGTGTTGTATTGATCACCGTTATTAATAAAACTGCCAGCATTCGAAGGCGGGTTGATGTCATTTGCGCTGTTTAGTGCAACGCCCCAATTGTTACTTACGCCCGATACACTGCCGTACTTGGCAATAGCCCAGTTGCGGAAATCTTGCTTAGCAGGTTCACTGTAAGCTTGGAAACCTCCTCGGGTCGGGTACCCGGTTAAGCCACCATCGTGTGCATTATAAGATGGGTAGCGCAGCTCACCGGCAGGCCCCATAGATACGTTCACTTCATCGATCAAATTAGCCTTACTGGCATAGTGAGCTTCGAAGGCTTCCATAAATTCTTTGTATTCAGACAGCACATAATCGTCTCGCCATAATGAAACCGTTTCTACCGATTCATTCCCATATTCACTCTTATATTTTAGATCGCTGGCACTAACACCTTGGTTGGTGTACTTGTTCCATATCCAGCTAGGAATGGGAATATTGCAATCATCACCCACATTACCGCCACACTGATGAAACGACATGATGGGAATAATATGCAAACCCGCGTTTTCGATTTTTTGGAAAATTGTATCGTAGTAACTCCAATCAAATTGTTGATCACCATTGGCCTCTACCTTGCCCCACCAAACATCGACCGATACTCCAGTAACGCCAATGCTCTTAACCGAGGCTAGCTGGTTTTCAAATTCGCTCCAGTTGTTAACTTCTAATGGTGCCATTACGGCGGCGCTTGTAGCGTTGTCGGCCCAGGCGGTCGCCGTTACGGCGAGAGTCATTGCCAACGCAATCTTTTTCATGTGCGTTTTCATGTTAAAAAACCTTTTGTTAGTTTTTATTGTTCAATAAGTTTATTACATCACTCAATAGTGTCTTGAAACCAGGCGGAAATGTATTCCTCCCTAGGGGGCGTAAATTAATGATGCACTGTATTCACGCGCCTTAGCGCGCTGTTCAAGCGCTCATTTTATGCCACGAGGTGTGGCCTTCAGATTTGGTTGATTAGAAATTTACGTCCGAATAGGAGGAATACAGTTTTATATAAGCTTGTACACTACTCAGACCTAATAAAAACAATGACAAGAGGCTAGACCATGAAAAACGGGTTTAAAATACTATTACTATGTTCGGTCGTTGCCACCAGCGCGTCAGCGCAATGGCAATTTAGAGGCACCCCTAATCAGTGGGGTTCAACCGCAATGGCAAGTACAGACAACATCAATTATTGCTCGCAACAACAGTTTAATTCAGGTGATGCCAGTGGCGGTCCGCGCTTTAAAATAGACCGCTATGGCGATTGGACAGAGAGCTACCCTGCTGCAGATTATTACGTTAATGCCAACACGCACTACGAAATTTGCATCAACGCGCAAAACAAACAAATTTCGGTCAATGAAATACCGCTGTCCTCGACTCCGGTCAATACACTCGGAGCAGAATACGATAGCAACGGAACTACCTTTGCTATTTGGTCGCCCGATACTTCTAACGTTTCACTGGTGGTAGATGGCATAGAGTACAGCGTACCTAAAGTATCGGATCAAAATGGCTACACCGATATTTACGCCGTACGCATCAATGGCGACCTTCACCTAAAGCCCTATTACTTCAAAGTTAATGGCGTGGTGGTTAGAGACCCGTACGGTAAAATGGCCGTGCCTAACGCCGACGTGAACATAGTGATGGATATGTCTCGCACCGACTTAGCGCAAGGCTGGGCACCCAGACCTGCACTCATAGAGCGCGAAGATGCCATTATTTATGAAATGCATGTGCGTGACTTCACTATTGACCCAAGCTCTGGAGTTGCCAGTGTAAAACGCGGAAAGTTTCTTGGTATGGTTGAATCAGGCACACGTTATCAAGGTGTGACTACGGGTTTAGATCATTTAAAAGAGCTGGGCGTGACCCATGTACAGATTTTACCATTTTACGATTTTGCATCGTGCCCCGATGTTAACGACACGGCCTGTTATAACTGGGGTTATGACCCTAGAAACTTTAACGTGCCTGAAGAACGTTACTCGGTTTCGTTAGATTATGAAGACCGTGCTCGTGAACTAAAAACCATGGTAAACGAATTTCATAAAGCCGGAATTCGCGTGATTATGGATGTGGTGTACAACCATACTTTCGATTATGAAATGTTCGAAAATATTTCAACTTCATACTATACCGCAACCGATTTAAGCGGCACAGGTAACTCAATTGATGCCACCGTGCCTATGGTAGCGCGCATGATTCAAGACTCGTTAGAGTACTGGACTCGCGAGTACAACTTAGACGGGTTCCGTTTTGATTTAGTGGGCATTTTTGACCATCAAGATTTTGGTGACTGGGGTCGTCACCTTAATACTACGTTTCCTAACCGCAACCTATTAATCTATGGCGAACCTTGGAATGGTTACGCAACCGATTCACGCGAGCCAGAGCGAGTTCGTTTAGGCACTATCGCGCGCCAGCAAAGTGCGCATGTGGGTGTGTTTAATCCAAAATTTCGTGAAGCGATTAAAGGAGACAACGACAGCGGTTACGGAGGTGGCTTTGCGTTTAACCAAGGCAATATTTGGGAGTTAGATTTTGGCAGCCGAGCGGGCAGCCGTTATAACAACGATGCCAATCAAGTGATTGATCTGTGGGATCCAATGTTTACCACTGATCCGGAGCAAAGCATCAACTACACTTCTGCACACGATAACCTAAGCCTACGCGATAAAATTTTAGAGTGGGCCGATTTAAACGGCGTTTCTCGAAACAACAGTTACTTAAAGCGCATTCAAAACTTCGCGAATGGTATAGTGCTCACCTCTCAAGGTATTCCGTTTCTACACGGCGGTGTAGAGATGTTGCGTGATAAAAATGGCGATCACAACTCGTACCGGTCTCCCGATTCGGTGAATAAAATTGATTGGTCTTGGAAAATCACCAACGCGGACACCTATCAATACCACAAAGATTTAATTCAATTGCGTAAAGCACACCCTGGCTTTCGTATGAATACGTGGGATGAAATAAACAACAACGTCACCACCATTCGTTACGCCGATGATGTACTGGTAACCGACATCAATGCCGCAGCCAATGGCGACAGCTGGCAACGTATTTTAGTGATCTATGCCTCGGGCGGTAATTTTAATTACAACCTGCCCAGTGGTAACTGGTATGTCGCCGTAGAAAAAGACACCCCGAATGGCGGCAACCACAGACAAGTATCGGGTTCTCTAACCGTTGAAGGAACGGCGGTAACCGTTTTATATCAGCCTTAATGTAAAAAGTTACTAACTGTTATGGCTCACGGGTAAATATCTTTCCGTGAGCCATTCTAAGTGATGTACTCGGATTTCTAATCACTCTCTTCGATCTAGATGTGATTTTAGTTAGATTGATGGATTTTTCATTGATGGTTTTCTGCAAAGTTTGGTGCTAGATCAGTGTTTTAATGTAAGGATGACGGCGCAGCCTTCACTGCGAACTTAATCACAAACTTAAGTGTTAATGACCTTATACATTGCCAGACACTATTATTTGATTCATTATTATCTAATATTTTTACACGTTAAATTAAACTAAATTTAAGAATCAATCATAGTTTAAAATACTTTCTCATGTTACTTAAAAAAACCTGTTTCAAAGATATAAAACATATTATTCCCTACATATTTCTAATTTCTTTATCTTTTGGATTAATCGGGACTGATACAGCTTTCCGTATTAGCAATTTTTCAGGGTTAGAGCCTTTGTTCGCTTATGCCCTAATCGGCCTTATTTTTTTTAGTGCTGCAAGTTTAATTTTGTTTAAGTACTTTAATCATTTATCGTTATTTATAAATCCTCCAAAAATGGCGAGCATCCCTTATTTTACTCTTGTATCTATGCTACTGATCATATCCAGCTTTGGTGGGCTGTACTTTATACCCATTTCTTGGACAATTTTTTTATCAGAATTATTGTCTAGTAATTTTGGATCTGAACCAATAAACGTTTTTTCGAATGATTTAAACGTCCTCGTGAAATCGATGCTGATAATGGAACAAGTTCTTATAGCACCCTTGTTCGAGGAATTATTGTTTAGGGGGTATTTGCTACATTTTTTTTATAAATATTTTGGTTTAAGATTCAGTACAGTAATTGTTGCAATTATCTTTGCCTTACCCCATCCAGATGTCTTAGGCTCTGCTCTTTTTTCTATCATACTTTCTGTTATAACACTTAAAAGCCGATCACTTTACCCAGCCATAATTATTCATATTTTATTCAATATATTCGGTTTATTAATCATAGGCTTCGACCTAGATGTGATTCTAGTTAGATCGATGGAAATTATGTCTATTGACTACACAGAAGACTCTTTTATTCGGTATTTAATTGGCAACCTTCTTGTCTTTGTGCCGCTCATTAGCATTTATTACATAGCTAGATCGAGATATTTAACTTAGACACCCCGAATGGCGGCAATCACAGACAAGTATCGGGTTCTCTAACAGTTGAAGGAACGGCGGTAAAAGTTTTGTACCAACCTTAATACAGACTGCGAACCGACTGGGAGTTAATGCTTCCAGTCGGTTCCTTTGGTTTTTTAACTCACGACTAGGTGGTTAGATAATAGTAACCTAGACCTGTATTAGGCCTGTCATAAAACTGAAACAACAGAGCCATTGCTACATTGGCTAACTATTGGCTTGCAGCAAAATAAACCGGTAAGACTTATACTGCTTAAACTTGTCGGAATCGAGTAAGTCGGTTTGCTTAGTTGCTTTGGCTATTTTATTCTTAAATAGCCATAAAACAAATTTACTTAACTGCGGGTGCTTACTTCTAATTCGTTCGGTGCCTATCGAGAGCGCTTTCATCGATTTTTCTACGAAGTCTTTTCCTAGGTCGAGCGTCTTGGTCACATCTTGGGTAAGGTCTTCTTCTACCACCACGCTAAAGCCTTCTTGATCAATACGATTCATGAACTCATCGTAGCGATGGCCGCTTTTGCTCAGTTCCCCTTCAGCATTATTCAAAACAAAGTAATCACAAATCATCAAATAGCCATGCGCTTTAAGCGCGCGCTTTGCATTTTTAAATAATTTATCAAGCTTAATATATTGGCAGGATTCACTCATAATGATGCAATCAAACGTATCTTCTATAGATAACTCTTCAAAAGGCATATGATGAAAGGGTGCATTTAAGGCTTCCTCGAACCTTTTCTTCTGGTTTATATCAGGGGATAAACCCTCGGCAAGGTATGATTGATCAAGCAGCTTTTTTACCAGTATTCCTGTACCGCAACCTACGTCTAGAACGCTTTTTACTGTAGAAGGCAATTTTTCGACAAGGTAATCTTCATATCGGATTTGTGCCAATTTCAGCTTTTCGAAGGTAAGATCGTCATCAGGCAACCAAAGCCCATAATGCAATCTATCCAAACCTAACACTTCGTCATAAAATCGAAGGGCTCTATCGTTTTTCTTACTCATGATCGTTCCTTTTTGCCAGCCAATGCAATGCTCTTCGGCTTGCACGGGCGAGTTCTAAGCAAACGACACGATACAGCTATATTAAATGAATAGACCATAGATTGGGTTGAGCTATAACGTGGCTAAATGCTTTATTGTTATTATTTTTACCAATCTTATCGCTCAAGGCGCGACTTTAGGTTGGCGTTTTTTTAACCTGTTAGCCAGCTTAGCAAAGTCGGCCTATCAACTCTAGCCCCAGTTGGTAGAGTCACTTACCCTTCATTTCACCTACAAACCTTTTCAGTTCAGCAACAGACTTTATTCGGTAAAGAGTTTTATTGCTTGCTAGCGCGGTTAACTTAGCATCAAACGCTTCATTCCAAAATTGCGGACACATTCGTAACACTTTATAACTGGCTAACGTGCCTTTTAAGACCGAGCTGCTTTTTGGCCAACCTTCGGGTTTAACGAACAAGCCTTTTAAAAGCCGCTTGGTGACAAACCAATAACTGGTTGAATAGGGTAAATCGATATACACCAAGGTATCAGCGGCTTCTAAGCGTTGGTAAAATAAACCAAGCGGCCCTAAACCATCGATGATCCAGCGATCAGAAGACAAAATACCTTCATGAGCCGCCGCAACCATTTCTCGGCTCACCGGTTCGCCATTAGGCTGATAGGTGATGGAATCTAACGGATGCAACGGTAACCCAGTGGCCTGTGCCAGCGCTTTACTCAGGGTAGATTTTCCGCTGCCGGGTTTACCAAATACGGCTACTTTGTTCATAGGGCCTCCTGTTTCTGTTGTATTCCCATGAGGCAGAACTGAAAAACCCACCTCGTTAGGGTGGGTTTGATCTAAAAAACGCGCATCAACAACCCCACCATTCCTAAGGAATGATGATAATGTGCAAGACGGTGTGCGTTTGGTAATTTTTCATACGGGTTATCGTGCTAGAACAGTGCGAGCTTGTCAATTGTTACCACCAACCCTCCACTCATGCTTATCACCATTCTAAGACGTTTGATTGATTGACTAAAACGCCATTTCCCTGAATATTGAACCCCATCATATAGAATTCGAAAACGCGCGATTACAAGTACTTAAATGTATGGCTTTAACAATAAAGAGAAACTATTTCTTATGAATTTACTGGATCGCAACAGCAATGCCGCAATTTTGCTGGCGGGTATTTGTGCATTAATTGTGGGCGTAGGTGCAGCCCGGTTCGCGTTTACTTCTTTACTGCCTTCCATGCTGGCAGATACGCTAACGCTTACCTTTTCGGGAGTGTTAGCCAGCGTAAACTATTTAGGTTACTTATCGGGTTCTATAGTCTCAATAGTCATTAAAACCAATCACAGCAAGGTTAGGCTGTTTCGCATTGGCACGGTGCTGTGTGTGTTAACCACCTTTATTTTGGCAACCACCACTCACGAAGTAGTTTGGTTAGTATCAAGGGTCATCGCCGGGTTTGGATCAGCCATGGCCTTAGTCGTTGGCTCGGCCATTGTTATGAGTAAGCTCAATATGACCGATAAAACCAAGGCCATGGGCATTCATTTTTCTGGCATTGGGTTTTCTATATTAATCACCGACTTACTAAGCAGACTGGTATTTTGGGTTGGTGGTACCTGGGCACAAGCCTGGCTGGCCATTGCGATTGTTGTCGCGCTTATGACTTGCTATTCGATTTACATCTTAACGTTTGATGATTCAAAAAACCAAAAGAGCACCGCTACTGCGATAGATATGCGTATGTTTACCGGCTTCGTTTTAATCCTAATTTTTGCCTATTTTACGGAAGGCTTAGGCATGGTGGTACAAGGCACCTTCTTACCCGATATCGTTAACTCGTTAGAAGGCTTACAAGGTTTCGGCGGCTATGCGTGGACTTTAGTGGGCGTAGCGGGCATTCCATCCTGTATTTTATGGATGCGAGCGGCGCACAAATACGGCAGCATCAACATTATTGTTGTCACCATGGGTTTGCAAGTGGTTGGTTTGCTTATTCCTGTAATCACCAATAACGTTTACTTCAACCTACTCGCAGGTATTTTATTCGGCGGAACGTTTATCGCACTCGTTGCACTCTTTATGACACTGGGTGGCAAGTTGGCCGGCGACAAACCTGTTGTTCTAATGGGCGCAATTACCACCGCCTACGGCATTGGCCAAGTAGCCGGTCCGCTTTACTCGGTAGCCTTAACCGATTACTTCGGTTCTTACAATGCTGCTTTGCTATTAACAGCCACGATGGTTTCATTAGGCGCTGTGTTGATGTTTATGAATCGGAATGTGTTAGTGGAAAGGTGATTAGACTGTAGTTAGAAACGACTCATTTAACGCAACTGTTTTGAACATTGCCATTATTGCATTGGCAAACTGGGCCGACTTCCGTAACACCCGATTAATCAACTTACATCATGCCATGAATGTTTAAACATTTATCCCTTGGAAACTTTGTTGTTTCTATTATTGTGCTGTCGGTACCGACTTTTTAACGACATTACTGGGCTTTAAGCCAAGTTTGCAAACTCTGCCGCCTCTATAAGCTTAAACACTTTCGTTACCTATAATCTGGCTTCATCATTGTTAATCACAACGCGCGCTCCTTCTGTGTTTGCTACCAAAATAAAGGCACCTCTTAGGTGCCTTCTTCTTTGTTAAATACCGCTGCTTTACTGCTGGCAGTGAGCAGGTAGATAATTGTAGTCTAAGGTTGATTCGCACAAAAATACAACATTGCCGTAGCCATCTTGATGGGGCGTTAACAATATGATTTCATCAGAAAGGGTCGGATTTATGTCTAAGTAAATCGTAACAATACCTGTGCCCGCCTCTATCTCGGTGTAATAAATAAACTCGCTACTTAGGTCGGCAAAATACAGTTCTTCCACGGCCTCGCTATCTGGGAAGCTTTCGTTAACTAAGTAATACTCTATTAGTTCATTCTGCAGCTTTTTGCTTTCGTTATAGGATTCTAAAACTTTTGAACGCACTGTGTATTCTTGATACTGCGGTATCGCGACAGACGCCAATACGCCCACTGTGGCTATGGCAGCTAAGCTACTATCGCTCATGAGTAACAAGTCTATCGGAGTTTTTTCATAGGTGAACTCTAATGCAATGCCCGTTGGGGCCCAATCGAGCTGTGCGCTCGTTAAACCTGGGTCACTTAGTGCGAGTTCAGATGCCGTTGGGAATGCGAATATGTCAAATTCAGACTCTAGACCATCGGCCATGAGCTTCAGCAGTGTTAAATAATGGTGATAAAGCTTTACTTTGCCACCTTCAAATACGCCGCTGGCAGACAGGAAGGTGTGTTGCTGGTCTAACCCATTATAGAGTAACCATTGCTGTATGGATGTTGTTTTTTTGTTGCGAATGCGTTCAATCAATAATTGCGGCAGACTGGCGTAAACAATGTAGTCGTCTTCAATCGTCCAATACAAATGCTCGTCACCACCACCAATAGTTTTTAGCAAGGCCAGCGGTATTTCACCGGCCAGATCTTGGTACATTAGGTTGTTTAAAACGTTTGGAACCGTTAAGTGAAAAATTTCTTGGCCTGCATAGGTTCGACGTTCAAGAGTAATATTGTTTACGGCCTTTATAAAGGCATTCATGCTATCGTTTTCATTTGCCTGCGTTTTAAATTCGTCAGAGGCGACTAAGTCAGACGATGACGTTAAAATGTTTTTAACGTAGGTGGAGAAGTTTTCTTTATCACGGATATGCTGTGCCGCGAAGGTACCTATGTCATCCTTGTAAAAAATAACATGACCGAAATTGTTGAAATAGCCGAGTGCATCAAAGCCAGCGCTGTTGATTTCGGCATTCAGCTCATCGTATATATATTCAATTTCTTCATTGCTTTTAGACAGTTGTTTGACGATGCCGTTTATCTGGTTTTCATTAGGTAACCGCATTTGAGAAACAAAACTTGGCTTACCTACAGTTTTAAAATCGGGTTGGGCATTTTGTGATGGGGCTTGTAAGAACAGTTTACTTTGCGCAGAGGTGTTTATGGCAATTCGAAGCCTACCTTTGCCATTGGCGGCACCCATTCCAGCGGCTAAGCTGCTAATGTCTGCTAGACCCAGTTTTGTTAATTGCTTAGCTTGCTCGGGTGCAAACAAATAAACCACAGGCATTAACGCTTTCGTATTTACCCATACCAGCGAGCCATTTCCGGCGGTATCAATAGATTTTTCTATCGTTAAGAAATCAGTATTGGTTGTAGGCTCTAATGCGACTAGTTGGTCGGTGAGTAGTTTTTCCGAGGCGACCATTCCGGCAAACACGGTCAGTACTTGTTCGTTGTTGTATTGCATTACTATTTTGACCGAGCCCATGATAAGGGTAGCGAAGCCGCTATCACCAAAGTATTTAGCAATACGCAAGCCTGAAACAAGGCTTTGAATTTCATCCAATACAGGGTTTAACTGTTCTGCCGAATCATAGATAAGCGTTGCGGAGGCTAGAGCGTATGGCAACGGTGTGCCATCGGCAGGGTATAGCATTACTTCTAAAGGCGATGTTAGCTTTTCACTGAATAGATTGGCTACTAACTTACCTTCAGCCTGAAACTCTTCGCCCAACACCGCTACAAAGGCTTTTTGCAGTTGTTGCAATTGAGACACGTGGGCCTCGTTGCCTTGCGCTAGGTTAAAGGAATCGTCACTTGCGCTGAAAAAGCTCCAAGTATTAGGTATGCGGACGTAACCGTAGGCTGAGTCGGGCAGTTTTTTATTTAATCTCGGTCCGCTAACAAGAGACGATAGTTCAGTTTTAATGGGAGTTTGCTTTACCGTATTCGTTGCGCATCCACTGAGGGCTAAAATAGCAGTAATCGCTGCTATCAGTAGCGGTCGAGTCATGATTAACTTCCTTTATTGGTATTTATAATTGGAGATTGCTCTTGAGAGGATATGGCTTATAGCTCGCACCTCTCTATGGCTTACTGTGCGGATATCACCGCAATCGAACAGCCTCAGTCGAGTGTTACTTTATTTCAAAACACCCTAAAGCACCAGTGCATTGCGTGTATATTCTATTGCAATGCAGGTTGATAAACTTTAGCAAACGCCCTAAATAATTGAACTCATGTGCGTTGCGTTACATAACAAAAATCGTATCTACCCGTGGGGGCGACTTAAGCGTTTGTTGTATTACACAACATTGTTGAGCGGCCCAATGAAGCCGTTCTATTTTTTCCAACTCAATGCCATCACTGACCTTCATCTTTACTTCGCATTTCATTTGTTGAAATCCAACAGGAACCAACTTATCCATCATCAGCGCACCTCGCACATCAGCTGTTGCCGTAACACTCACTTCAAGTTCAATTAGCTCAATTTCCATTAAGTTAGCGACCATTCTTATAGCTGAATCTTGGCAAGCCGCCAACGCTGCACACAAAAGATCCCCTGGTGTAGGTGCATCATGCAAACCACCAACTGCGGCATGCACTCCTACAGGTACCGAAACACCACAACCAGCCATAGGCTCAACGATCGAATGAAATGGATCACTGGCATTTTTTCCCGTAGTTTTGGCGTGGTCAATGACCATGGCGAGGCTTGGATCTATACGATAACTTTCTTTTAAGGGCTTTTGTGACTCATAAACATTCGATTTCATTTTTAAATCCCTACGTTGTCAGGCCATGATCGCAGCCAATAAGTTAGAGCCAAGTTTTCTCGTTATGCAAAAACAGGATCCCAGTGAATCCCCAAACAGATAAGAGCTCAAGGTGGACGCAATGTAGTAATTCAAAAGCGAGGCTCATAGCACTATAGCTTGTAAGCCGAATTAGTCGAATACAAACTCAATACTACTAGGTTTAGTGCGCTACTAGGACCAGGTCAATCCACAAGGCTATTTAGATAGAATGGGTGTTTAAATTACAAAATTATCCAGAACGGCTAACTTGGCGGAAGGTTTAGTTAGCCCCACACAACTTTACTTACAAATGTCTTTAACCGAGATTCCACCAAACTTAACTCTGTCTGCTTTAAAATAGTCTTCAAAACCATCGATATTGTTTTGCCAGATTGCTATCCAGTTGTCATGGTCCATTGCCTTGCTAAAGAAGACAAAGCTACTCCGTATATACATCGATTTCCTCTAATAACTCAGGGAGCGGTATAGATTCCAGCCGGCGACAAAATTTACGCTGGGTTTCGTCTTGAACCTGATCCAAATTCATATGTTCTAGAACAAAAGATCTAAATTTCTCTAGTTCTTCCTTTGCAGCAGCACTTTGAAGCAAATCTTTAGGAGGTGCATTAACAATAGGCTCCTCTAACGCCAAATCTATTTTGTTTATAACAGGAAAGTATGGCCACATTGAACGTGAGGTTGGTAGACCGCATAGCCCTATAAATTTCGTACGATCAAAGGAAAGAAGCAAGCTATCCCCTATGCTCTTCCAATAAGTACAATCTAGCTTTTTAAGTTCGAACGTTGAATCTTTTGCAATGGCTAAGAAACCCTTATAGCCGCAGTTTCCACCCCTTAAATCTAATTGAAGAAATAGCCCTTGATTCTGACCCTGGTTGATTGCGACTAATCCATTAACTATAGGGGGTAAGTTTTCTTCAAAACTATAAATTGTTTCACTTTGCTCTTTGTATCCAATCGATATACTTTTATCGTCGAAGTTATTTTCTAGATAAATATCACTAAAAGTGTAGCTCGAACTTGCTAATAAAATTAATAGTAATTTTCTCAATTTTCATTCCTTAAAGTCTTTATTCACAGGATAGGGAAATCACCCTATTCCGATACAGTGCATTAATAATTATTTTTTAGAACTGCTTGGAAAAGACCGTTAAGTTGCTCCATTTCTGAATTCCGATCGGTCTTAGGGATTTTAATATCTTTCAATCTACTAAGCTGGTTCTCAATGTAGCGATTCAGAGCAGGGATTGCAGGCGCAAGGGTGGGCTCTAAGATAATTCTTTATGTTCCAATGTTTTTTGGGCTTGTAAATTTTACTAAACGCCTTCACTTACCTTATTTCACGCACGGACCACTAGTTTACGACGAATAACTATTTTTTGCGGTTGATAGCTATTTTCAATTGCCTGCTGAACCAGCATCCAAGAAGACTCGGCAATTTGTTCATATTGTTGGGGTAGTGAAACAACCGGAATTGGTAAGAAGTCGAGTAAACGGCTGTTACCAAAGGTCGCTAATTGGATGGGCGTAGGTTGTATACTAAAAACTTCACGAAAATCTCGCTGCAAGGTTTCAATAACACCTTCAAGCAAGCTATAGGAAGTGCAAATAAGGGCGGATGGTAATCCGTTATGTGCCTCTAACGCTTGAGCAAACGCGTCCACGCCACTGGCGGCATCAAAATGTTCGCCATAAAAGCAACGGCCTTTTATTTCTGGTGTATTTGTGAGTGCGTCGTAGAAGCCAGATTGGCGTAATTGGCTAATTTCTAGGTCTTTCATAGCGCCAATAAGGCAGACACTCGTCGTATCTTTTAGCGTTAAGGCTTGGGTTAAAGCGCGTGCACCTTGGCGGTCATCGCTGATTACGTTTGAGAATTCATCTGTCATGGCTCGATCAAGAGAGATGATCGGCGTACCAGCGGCTAAAAACCGTCGATAAGGGGTGAAATCGTTCAAGCAAGTTGATACTAAAAGTGCATCAACGCCACGAGATATCAACATTTTCGCCGCTTGCAGTTCATTTTCAGGATTGTCATCTGAAGAAGCAATGATGAGCTGAAAACCATTTTGGCGTGCTAATTTCTCGAGCCGTGAGGCTATTCGTAAATAACTGCGGTTTTCGAAATCTGGCACGATGAAGCCAACAGAATGGCTCTTACCGCGTCTTAGTGCGGCTGCAGAATGGTTGGGTTGGTAATTGTTTTGCTCAGCTACAGCCAATACCTTAGCTTGAGTCGCTTTACTAATGCGATATTTATCGGCTTTTCCGTTCAGTACACTGCTGACCGTGGTTTTAGAAACGCCAGCGAGCTTGGCGATATCGTCTAGATTCAATGGGTTGGCCATTACTGATAGGTTCTCAAATGTCATACAAAAAGAGTATTAATAGTACTGAATCCATTCAGCAAGACAAACCCTATTTTCATATCAACTGACCATGTACAGACTTAAATGATGATGAAAGGTGATATGTATCAGTGCTTTTAGGTACTTCATACGTTTTGTTACGAAATATCGGTTGAAATTTCTGCTAAATGGATTCAGTATGCTTGCTAAATCGATACAGCAAAACAAGAATCAAGTGAGTAAATTATGTTAGAACTAAAAAGCTCGGATATCAGGCTCGATGCGGATGCTGCAGATAAATCGGTAGCGATCTCACTGATCGTAGCGGACATGGTTGCCGATGGTATGGTGGCACCTGGCTATGAGGCGGGGATGCACGTTCGTGAAACTCAAACATCGACATACTTGGGTAATGGAATAGCCATTCCGCATGGAACCCCTGAAACGAAAGACCAGGTTTTAAAAACCGGCATAAAAGTTCTACGCTTTAAGCAGGGCATCGACTGGGGCGATGGCCAAATCGTATATACCGCCATTGGTATAGCCGCGAAATCGGATGAACACCTGACGATATTGCGTCAATTAACCCATGTCATCGTGAATGATGAACTGTCAGAACGACTGCATAAAACTGAGCAAGTCGCCGAAGTGCTAAGCATTTTAAAGGGCGAGCAGTTCGAACCAACGTTGCACATGGATACTCATTTAATTCGTACCAATGTGGATATCCAGTATGTGACCGAAGCGATTTCATTGGCCGCCTCTGCATTGTTTGCGCAAGGGCTCTGTTCAACGCAAGAGCGTGACGAATTGATTAACAGTGAAGCACTAGATTTTGGTGATGGTGTCTGGATTAACACAGTCAAAACTACAAATTCGCGACCTGCACTGGCCATTGTTTCAAGTCAATCGACGGTTCAAGAGGCATCAGGGCCGTTTAATATCCTCTTGTCACTTACATCAAACGGCAAAGCTCACAAGCCCTTATATGATCGTCTTTTACAGTTACAGCGGGATGGAAAACTGTCCCAATTGACGAATGAGAAAAATGCTGACAAGTTATTACGTTTGCTAAAAATGGAGGCTTTGGAGGGCGAGTCTATTGAAATACGCCTACCGATTGAGCAAGGATTACATGCACGACCAGCGTCGCATTTGGCAAAACTCATTAAACAATTGAACGCCGACATATGGGTAGAGAATCTTGATGGTAACGACGGTGCGGTACTTGGTACCAGCGTTGCGCGATTAATTGGTTTGGGTTTTTCACATGGTGATCTCATGCGATTTACTGTTACTAAGTGTGATGATCCGCTATCTGTGTTGCACCAATTAAGTACAGCCGTCTCTGAAGGGTTGGGCGACGAAGTTAAACCAATTACAGCGACACATTCCCCCCAGATTCTTCCGACCGCTGTTGAAGCACCGGCTCAAGAAAGTGTTGAATACAATGAAAAGATTTCTGGATTGTGTGGCGCACCTGGCTTGGCCTTAGGTACTGCACGCACAAAAATCAAACAAGATTTTAGTTATCCCGAAAACAGTAAAGACCGACCCGGCGAATCACATCGGTTTCAAGATGCTTTGCACCAACTAAGTAAAGCATTGAATGATTCTCTGGCACAAGAAACGAATGAAGCCAAGATACAAATTCTAACCATGCATATTGAATTATTGGATGATCCTGAATTTGTTGAAGCGACACAGGGATTCATTTCCTCTGGCAAAACTGCAGAATGGTCTTGGATGTCATCGGTTGAACAAATTGCATCGTCGTTGGAGCAACATTCGGATGCGTTACTCGCTGAACGAGCCAGTGATTATCGCGATTTAGGTTACCAGTTGATGATGATTTTAACTGGACAGCAAGAGCAATTGACAGACACTCAGCCGCACATTGTAATTGCCGATGAAATCAATCCGTCGGATGTAGTGAAGTTTGATAAAAATATTGTTCAAGCCATTGTTACTGCTAAAGGAGGAGTGACTTCACATGCGGCTATTCTAGCCAGAGCTGCAGGTATTCCGTTGTTGGTTGGTTGTGGTCCAATCGTTTTAAACATTGCCGATGGCACACCTTTGGTCGTCGACTGTGACAATCGTTTTTTTATGGTGGTTGAATCCGACTCAGCCCTTGACGATTTACGTGAGGAACAGGCGCAGCGTAAAGCTGATTATGAACGCGCTTACGAGGATCGTTTTCTGCCGGCAACTACGGTTGATGGTGTCAATATTGAAGTGGTCGCAAATATATCAAGCTCTAGTCAAGTAGAGGACACCTTGGAATTTGGATCCGAAGGTGTTGGTCTATTCCGTTCTGAATTTTTATATATGGCTCACCCCCAGGAGCCAACTCATGAGCAGCAAGTCGCTGAATATAAAGCAGCCTTGGACGCCATGGCGACCGAAAATCAACCTCTGATTGTGCGTACTTTAGATGTGGGTGGTGATAAGCCGCTACCCTATTTAGCAATGCCTCAGGAAGATAATCCATTTTTAGGTGTACGTGGTGCTCGTTTATCGTTGTTATATCCTGATATGTTGAAGCGCCAATTACGTGCTTTGTTTGAAGCAGCAGACCGAGGACTATTGCGGGTCATGTTTCCGATGCTTTCTGACATTACCGAATGGCGTGCAATCAAAGAAATCTACAACGAAGTTGCTGACGAATTTCCAGGAATTCAACTAGAGCTAGGCATGATGATTGAAGTACCCAGTGCCGCATTGATGGCTGACGTGTTCGCGAAAGAATTAGACTTTTTCTCTGTAGGTACCAACGACTTAACTCAGTATACCTTAGCGGTAGATCGCGGCCATCCGGTATTGTCTAAGCAAGCCGATTCACTTCACCCAGCAATTTTGCGTTTAGTTAAAACCACGGTTGATGCAGCCAAACGTAACGATATTTGGGTTGGTGTTTGTGGTGAACTCGCTGCAGACCCATTAGCGGCCGTAATTTTACTGGGATTAGGTGTACGTGAATTGAGTATGTCACAAACGGCCATTCCTCAAATTAAAGCGCAGATTCGCAGCATAGATAGTTCCGAAGCTAAGGCACTTGCGACGGCAGCGTTGGAAGCGGAAAGTACCGAGGCGATCCGAGCTTTAGATCGTACGGGAGTGACAGCATGAATCACAACAAGATATTGGCCATAACGCTTAACCCGGCGCTCGATCTCACAGTAAGCACTGAGGTTATTCAATTGGGCGAAGTGAATATTGCACAGCACGGCACACTTCATGCCGCTGGCAAAGGTATCAATGTTGCTAGCGTGTTAGTTGACTTGCAGATGAATGTGACGGCGACAGGTATTTTAGGCGCAAATAATGAGCAGCCGTTCACAGATCTTTTTCGCGAAAAAAATATTAAGAATGCGTTTTGTCGCGAAGCGGGCAATACGCGCATTAATGTTAAATTGACCGAAAGTAACCAGCGCACAACGGATATCAATTTGCCTGGTATTGATATCAGCTCGACTACTTTAGCGCGATTTAGACAAACCGTCTTTGATTTAGCCGAGCAGTTCAAAGTGGTCGTTTTTTCAGGAAGTTTGCCATGCGGAATCAGTCAATCTACTTACGCAGATTTAATTAGCCAAGTAAAAGCGCTGGGTTGTTTAACAATTTTAGATACCAGCGGAGAAGCATTCTCTGAAGCCGTAAAGGCAGGTCCGACCATGGTGAAACCGAATCGTGAAGAACTTGCACAGTGGCTCGGACGTCCAGTCAATGACGTTCAAGATGAGCAGAGAGCCGCTTTAAAATTGCAGTCCTATGGTATTAAGCAGGTGGTTGTGTCTGATGGTAAAAATGGCTTTCGTTGGTATGGCGAAAATGCCATTTACCATGTGACGCCCCCAAAAGTATCTATGGTCAGTACGGTCGGCGCGGGCGACAGTCTTGTTGCCAGTCTAGCTTATGGTCTTGCTCGAGGCGAAAGCCCAGAACAAACGTTGGAACGGGCGGCGGCAATTTCAGCGCATGCCGTGGAGCAAGTGGGCGTTGGTATTGTAGATATGAATCGCCTTAAGGATTTACAGCGTGAAGTGTCGTTGACGCCACTGACATTAGAAACATTAGCTGGGGAGTGACCTATGCAATATTGGGAACTATCACTGACTAAAATATTTTTAAACCGAATGGAACGTGAACCGAAGCGTTTCTTTCTAACACAAAACATAAACCAACAATAACAAGAGTAAAAGAGGTAATTCCAATGGATGCGTTAAATATTGTCGCTGTAACTGCTTGCCCCACAGGGGTGGCACATACCTTTATGTCAGCTGAGGCTTTAAAAACCGCTGCTGAAGCGAAGGGACATTCGATTAAAGTTGAAACTCGCGGTTCAATTGGAGCCGAAAATAAACTGACCAGCGATGATATTGCTCAAGCTGATTTGGTTATTTTGGCCGTTGATATCGAGGTAGATACGACACAGTTTTCAGGTAAGCGTATTTACCGCACCAGTACAGGTAATGCGCTTAAAAAATCCGATGCGGTGATTGAGAACGCGATTAATGAAGCTACCGTTGAAAGTACTCAAGTAGCAGATGCGGCGAGTGGATTCAAAAAAGAAAAAACTGGAGCATATAAACACTTAATGACGGGTGTGTCTTTCATGTTGCCAGTGGTGGTTGCTGGCGGTTTGATCATTGCTCTTTCATTTATCTTTGGTATTGAAGCGTTCAAAACTGAAGGCACGCTCGCTGCCGCACTGATGCAAATAGGTGGGGGTTCTGCCTTTGCATTAATGATTCCGGTGCTCGCCGGATACATTGCATTTTCAATTGCAGATCGGCCTGGATTAGCCCCCGGCCTTGTCGGAGGTATGTTGGCCAGTTCCATTGGTGCGGGATTCTTAGGTGGTATCGCAGCTGGTTTTTTGGCCGGTTACAGTGCCAAGTTTTTAGCTGAGAAAATTTCTTTACCGGCAACAATGGAAGCATTAAAACCAATATTGATTATTCCACTGTTGGCCACTTTGGCCACTGGTTTGGTGATGATCTACATTGTCGGTGGTCCTGTAGCGGCAATTATGAACGCGCTAACGGAATTCTTAACTGGCATGGGATCAGCGAATGCAGTAGGTCTTGGTTTGATTCTTGGCGCTATGATGTGCTTCGATTTAGGTGGCCCAGTAAACAAAGCTGCTTATACCTTTGGAGTAGGGTTATTAGCGACTCAAACCTACGCCCCTATGGCTGCGGTTATGGCAGCGGGAATGACGCCTGCAATCGGTATGGGTATTGCTACATTCCTAGGTAAGAAATATTTTACCTCTGCGGAGCACGAAGCCGGTAAAGCATCGTTTGTACTCGGTTTATGTTTTATCTCCGAAGGTGCGATTCCGTTTGCTGCGAAAGATCCATTGCGTGTAATCCCAGTCGCGATGGTCGGTGGTGCGATAACCGGCGCGTTATCGATGTTGATCAATGCTGAGTTATTGGCACCACATGGCGGCATCTTCGTCTTGTTTATTCCAAATGCGATAACTCATGTTGCTTTATACGTAGCAGCAATCGTCGCCGGTTCATTAGTCACCGGTGTTGGCTACTTCTTGTTGAAGGCGCGTTTCGAGAGTCGCCAATTACAGGCAAATTGAGAGTGTAAACAACGCTAATGACAGCCTAAAAAAGGTGAGTGGGGAATCCATTCACCTTTTTTGTTGGGAACTAGAATTTGGCTTTAGCCATCCCGGTAATAGATTTCGACTTCGCTTTATGCAGATACTTTAAAGGTTGACCTAACCAACTGGTGTAGCGGAACTAACGCGAAGTGATTTTCAAACTCCGAATCAACCTTTGTCGCTGTTCCCGTCTGTAGGCAACCCTCGTTACCCTTTGCCGCATGACTTGCCGTTTAAACTCAGTGATTACTTGGAATTGTTTGACTGGTTTATTAGAGTGGGCGTCCTACTTAATTTCGTGGATTAATAATTATTCTTTAGAACTGCTTGGAAAAGCCAGTTAAGTTGCTCCATTTCTGAAATCCGATTGGTCTTAGGTACTTTAATATTTTCCAATCTACTAAGCTGGTTCTCAATGTAGCGATTCAGAGCAGGAATTGCAGGCGCAAGCATTTTCTCTTCACTCACCTTTTTACGCTCTAATAGCAAATTCACTTCATCAAGAATTTGGTTTTCTGTTACCAGTGACATTACCTTCTCGAATTCTATGGGTGCTGCTGTACCATAATTTTCAAGCCATAAAATTGAGAATAGCTGCCGTAACACGTAAAAGTACTTTTTGAGAGGGGCGCTGGCTAAGGTGCCTCACTAGTATAAGTTTTTAAGCTTTTGCCACTGGTAAGCTGGCAATTCGTAATGTAAAAGTTCACGACCACCAACCAATACATCATTCTTATATACGAAGCCATTTTTGGTCATGACTTTACCAGAAGCAGGATTCTCCGGTAGATGCCTTGCATATATAAGATCTAATCCATATTCAGTGAAGCCATAATTAATGAGAAGATATGCAGCTTCGGAGCAATAACCTTTACCCCAATATGGAACGCCAACCCAATATCCTAAATTACCTGAATCGCCATCGATTTGAGTGATACTGATTGTGCCTATGTGCTCTCCAGTTTCAACGAGTTGAATCGCTAGTACAATTGCAGCTCTCTTTTGGTACCAATATTCATGTTTAGAAATCCATTCTTCTGCCATTCCATCAACATATGGGTGCGGAATATTGGCAGTCATCTCAGCAATGATTTTCTCGCTAGCGAGCCTCTGAACGTTTTTTGAGTCCGAGACCTTATAGGGGCGAAGTACAATTCTTGTAGATTCGAGTGTTGGTAGCAATTTTCCTCCTAACATTAACGTTATACCAGTGGCGCAGGCGCGGGGCTATAGTCGCGTAGCGCCCCGTGTATGCTTCCCGGCGACCAAAGGGAGTGCCAAAAGCCTTGTTATGCACCTGCTTAAATGGTTGGTGACCACGCCGACCTACGGAATGCTTGAAATCGGTTCAATTCAGTTACACTAACTTCTGGCAAGTGCTCTTGGACGAGTTCAACAACCTCATCAATTAATAGTTCCGTTTCTTCGACACATGAGGAGAGATGTGCCTTGTATGCCTCTTGAAACCTCAGCCAAGTGTCACGTGGTTTTATTTCGAAGGCACTCAATGATTTAGCCATGTTCTTAGTACCAATAGAAAATGAACCGTTCAATGCAAAAAGCAAATAGACAATTCTTTTTTGCATCCCGGAAATCAATCCAAAAAGTAGGGCAACATCACCTCGATGCGCATGCAATTGAAGATCACAGGAAGTAATAACTTCGAGATGTGATTCGACTATTTTCGCTTGAATACTACGTGGATACTGAATAGTAGAACGCCACTTTTCAAGAAGTTCTGAGTTTTTAAGGACAACTCCGTTCTGTATTACCCACAACGTCTCTTGCATTCCTATTGATAGGGGAGAAACGCTTGCACATAACCATGTGCTATACGGTCCCACAAAAACTAATATCACGTGAATTTTAATTTATCATAATTTCTAACATTAATAGTATCGCTAAATAAAACCATATACCAAGGAAGGGGCATATCTATATAGTGAGCCTTCAACTCTAAATGCTGGGCCAAACTACGCTTCTATTTCCAATTTAGTTTTACCAATTTAATCTAGGCAGAGTAGATATTTTATCTCTGCTACTGCCCCAGCCTAAAAACAGGAAACCAATGCTTTAGCAACCACAAAACTAAAATACTTCATTTGCGGATTGATGCTTGAATTTTCGTCAGGTTGGGAACGCAGTGGAATACCACTCGTCTCTAGTAACACCAAGCTTTACGGAGTCATAATAAACGCCGTCATGGTATCTTACTTTACGTAACGTACCTTCAATAGTGAACCCGACATTTTGGGCACTTGAGATCATCCTTGGATTTCCGGACCACGTTGTCATTCCTACTCGCTCTAACTCTTGCGTATCGAAAATATGTGTTACCCAAGGAACTAGAGCTTTCTTACCAATACCCAAGCCCCACAAGGTACTGTCGAAAATCACAATACCTGCTTCAAGCCAACGTGTATTTTTATCTTCCCAATAAAATGTAACTGTACCTATAAGCCGATTTTCATATTCGATCGCTAGAGCCGACATTCCTTCCTGTAGACGATTAAATGTTTTACTCAGGAATTCTTCAAAGCTTGGTCTTGAATATCCAAAGTAAGGACCATTAAATTCGGTCCATTTCTCATCTGAAACCATCAGCTCATAAAGGTTTTGAGCTTCACTTTGTGCGGGCTTCCTTAGAACAATATCTTTATATCGAAGCATAAGCCTCCTAGAAATTAACGTTCAGCGGTGGGCCGAGGTCACGACCCCAAGCCCGCCGCGTAGCGGATTTTGGCGGGTTTTTACCAGACGCGCCCTGTTAAGCAGGGCTATTCCCACCCAATTTAAATTTTCTCAATATTCTTCGTTCGCCTGAATCTGTTCTTTCAACTAACGCTAGAGAGCTTAACTTTAACTTAATAGGATTAATATCATCGGTGGCATTAAGTGCCGCCTGTAAACTGTTTTTGGATTCAAATCGCCCAACAGTCACATGCGGATAAAACGTGAAATTTCGATCAAAGAATTCCTTAAAGTAGTTGAAATACAAGCTCCTATGAAGCGATATTATTTCATCGTTACCTTTCGCCAAAGTACAAAACATTAAATTATCAGGTGAACCTGTAACTCCCACAAGCTCTACAATAACAGGGGGTATATTAGTTAAGAACTCTAAAACCTCATCTTCCTTGCAATCATCAAAGTCGTTCGGAAACACTATTGTTAGATGAGCGGGTACTTTCGAAGACAAATGATCATATTTGCTTCTAATCTTTTCAATTTCTTCATGCCTATCTAGCAAGAAGGCGAAGTACTTAGCCATAATTAATGCTTAATGTTTTTTGTAAAAGGCGTGACGCTAGGAGCGTCTTTTTGACAAACTTACTAGCAATTTTAACAATCTCATACGGTTATGTCTTTGCAAAAAGATGGGATATATATTTACAAATAAATTTATTGCAAACACCGCCACCCATTGAAAAATCGACATATCTTTTCCGCTTTTAATCAAGATCACCACAATTAGCGCCATAAAAACTAAGTGGATGATTTCATCGCGTCGAGTTTGCCATTCGAGCCTTATAATCTCATCCTTCAGCTTTTTATCTCTGGTGTTTAACTGCGCTTTGTTACTAAAACTAAATAAAATAATATCCGGCAACAATAGGTAGCGTTTAAAGAATTTAATCCCGAGATAGCTATATATGCTTTTACCTCGACATTTCTCAAACGACTTCGGTTCAAAATAGGAGCTCATTTGATCTTATAACTCCTTGGATTGCTTGCGCCCTAATAAGGGGCAAGTGGAGCGTAGCGTAACGAGTCCATAGCCCACCGCGACAGCTGATTTTAGCGGGCTTACTGCTTGCCGTGTATTGTTAATTTTCGGAAGCATCCAATTTTTCTTTTCGAATAGCTATCTGTTTAACTAGTGAGACTAGCGAATCTGAGAAAAGCCCTAAAAATAAAATTATCAATATTAGGTAGAACCCTTGACTGATTATCGAAGGTTCTTCCAATCGTGATTCATTAATGAAATCAGCAACCTTCGCGTAGATCATAAAAGGTGCTATCAGCAACCAAAAATACTTTCCCTTCAAGTTTCTTTCCTTAAATTAACGCTTGCAGCAGTTGCGCAGGCTTTTTCGCGTCGACTGCCTGTGATTGTTATGAGGATCAGCCAGCAAAGTAAACTTCATCTAGATTCCCATCATTAAAGTGGAATTGAAGTTTTCGGTCTTTGCACTGAAGTGTTCCATTTGGCAATTCACGATACTTGAGATTATTAGATAACAACAAGTCTTCTATTTCCGCTTTCGATACTCTGCTAATTTCCTTACCAAATAACCGAATTGGATTAACAATTTTAACTTGAAACATGCAAACTTGAGAATTTTCCGTAGGGTGGTCCGTACATTCAACTCTAAAACCGACAAGTAGCCCCCTGAAATACAGAAAGTTTTCAAGGTTTCCACCCATCCATTCCTCATAACAACGTTCTTCACCCCAATCCTGCTTAGCCACACTAGGAGGGCTGCCGAACTTAATTGGACCAAATCCACTATCAAGAGAAATGTCGTGAATAGTTTCAGTCATATTTACCCATAATGAGCCTGTAGATTAACTCAATTCTACCGAGCACTCTCAACAGGCTTCTCAATTATTTTATTGCCTACCAATTTGACAGATTAATTGACTTTTTCAAGTGATCTTTTTGGTTTTTTGGGCCATTGTTCGGGATTTTGCGATGCAAGTCTGATAAGTCTGCTCTGATGCGGTTGTTTTGCTAATATCGCCACGGATTGCGTTGGCGCGTAGGTCTGCACATTTTTGATGATCGGGGACTATAGGCGTTGAAGGCATTTAGCTTTGAGCTACGTCTATTTAGACCAAAGCATGGGCTAGTTGGAGTTTAGTCTTCTGCTTGAACGATTACCGAGTAAGTATAGTGTGGCTAACTCGGCGGAAGGTTTAAGTTAGCCACACAACTTTACTTACAAATATCTTTAACCGAGACTCCACCAATCTTAACTCTGTCTGCTTTCAAATAGTCTTCAAAACCTTCGATATTGTTTTGCCAGGTTGTTACCCAGTTTTCATGGTTTTCGGCTATTGTAATGCACAAGTCGGCTTGACTAAGCGGCTGGGACTCAGCAGCTTCGCTATCAATATCATATGCTGGCGTTACGACCTTTTCTATTCCAAAATACCAAGGTAAAACAGTTATTTCACCTGATGCGATGGTAAATTCAAATGGCTCGTAAAGCGGATATATGGTGTCTGGTAGCAACTCTACATCATCTCCACCACCGCCCTTGTATCGCCGCTGCTCGGAGTAAAGCCGATAATTACCAGCAGGCAAAGATTTTATAACGGCATGTTTTGGGTCATTGCCTTTAACAAAAAAATACCTAACCTTTCCATTTTCTTTATCGATAACCCCAAATCGAAAGGAGAAGCGATAATCTGCTTTTGCATTGTCATACAGACGCACCTTTGTATTGGTTGGTGCGAGTAGATACCCACTTGCGTTAGCTTTATCAATGGGCTTAAGCGTTGCACATGACGTAAGCAAAAACGTTAAACTGACGACTAGATAAACTAGATTTTTCATAATTTCTACAACCTTTATTGGTCTTATATTTAATTGTATTTCAATAAATCACTAGAGTTCGGTTTAGGAAGCCCCTTTTCGTAGGCAGATTAGGTCGGCCCCTTTGACAAATTCACTTGTTAAGCATGCGGAATCACAACCACTTGGTTTTTGCTTTCATACAGCTTTATACCTGGGTCATGACTCAAAAGTGCATTTACTTCAAACCCGTTAAAGCGTAGAAACTCCACTACTTTTATCGCTCTATAATAAAAATGGTTCATTGAAAACCTAAACCAGCTCAACGCCTTAAATTTTACTGAGGTTAAAATTGGCTGGAGAAAGCATGTTGGATAGTCTAAGTTATTATTAAACCATGTCGCTATACCGATATACCAAATATGACCTCTGAGCGTCATTTTACCTGACCGTTTGCAATCGCCCATCGCGGAAAATA
Source organism: Reinekea marina (assembly GCF_030409715.1). NCBI lineage: Bacteria > Pseudomonadati > Pseudomonadota > Gammaproteobacteria > Oceanospirillales > Saccharospirillaceae > Reinekea > Reinekea marina. The sequence continues at coordinate 544,575 of NZ_JAUFQI010000001.1, read as the reverse complement.
TCCCTTTCGGGCATTCATTTTCACTAAATTTTAAGTTCGTTTCGAATCTTAAGTACATACTATGTTTGAAAACCTTAACTTGATAAGAATTGACCTGCTGCGTATTCCTATGAAATTCCAAATTAATAATATTTTATTCATCGACAATGAAATTTATCCTAGTCCGTTACAGTGTAAAATTAATTATTTTTTAGAACTGCTTGGAAAAGGCCGTTAAGTTGCTCCATTTCTGAATTACGATCGGTCTTAGGAACTTTAATATCTTCCAATCTACTAAGCTGGTTCTCAATGTAGCGATTCAGAGCAGGAATTGCAGGTGCCAGCATTTTCTCTTCACTCACCTTTTTACGCTCTAATAGCAAATTCACTTCATCAAGAATTTGATTGTCTGTTACCAGTGATAATACCTTCTCGAATTCTATCGGTGCTGCTGTACCATATTTTTCAAGCCACAAAATTGAGAATAGCGGCCGTAACACGTAAAAGTACTTTTTGAGAGGAACCATATCCTCTTTTAAATAACCACGATAGTTAGTTTTCGCCATACTTCGATAATGGTAGATACCTTTTTCAGGAGAATAGATTTCTGGCAAGAGGTTCAAGGCAGCTTCACGGAAGATGCCTTTATCGTAGACTATTGGACTATTCATGTTCTCCCCGTATAACGTCGCGCTCTCCGGAAAATTTGGAGCGCAGCGGAATATTTCTCCTCCAGTACCGACTCGTTAACCTATTTCAGGGGTAATTCTGCCAGAATTTACCAAAATAGCTAATTTAATCCATGGCAAAACCGTTTTTAAGTGCTAATATTTACCCAATTTACCAAAATCACCCTTGAGAGGGGGTTTTATGCTAGTTGAATTTACAGTAAAAAATTATCGCTCTATTAAAGAAGAGCAAGTTTTTAGTATGGTTAAGGCGACAGGCGGGGAGCTGGAAAGTACTAATAGCTTTCAGCCTAGCGCCCCTGCAAGCGTTGCTCTTTTGAGGTCTGCAGCAGTTTATGGTGCAAACGCCGCTGGAAAATCCAATATTATTCGAGCAATGATGGAGATGGAGTCAATCGTTCGCACCTCAGCTTCGTCTAGCCAAGAAGGAGATGAAATTTCAGTTACTCCATTCTTATTTGATGAGTCGTCGTGTTCTGAGCCTACTGAGTTTGAGATGGTCTTCATCAGTGAAGGCGTGAGATTTCAATTTGGGTTTTGCGCGACGAAAACTCATATCGTTGAGGAGTGGCTAATTGCCTACCCCAAAGGTCGTGCTCAAAGATGGTATTCAAGATGCTACAATAAGAAAAAAGATACATCTGAATACAAATTTAGTGATTTTCTGTTAGGTCAAAAGTCCGTATGGCAGAACGCCACTCGATCTAATGCTCTGTTCCTATCTACCGCCGTTCAATTGAATAGCGACCAGCTTAAGCCAGTATTTAATTGGTTTAAAGAAACCCTTCGGCCTGCAAAAATTGGCGGTTGGGGCCCAGGATTTACTGCCTCACTATGTGATAAAGAAATCTCTAAAGCTAGAGTCCTAGAGTTTTTAAAAGCAGCAGACTTTGACATTCATGACATTAAAATTGATAAAGAAAAGTTCGACGCTGAATCTTTGCCTGAAGATATTCCTGATTCCGTTAAAGAAAAGATTGTTAAGGAGATGAAGGACAAAGAGATTATTGATATTAAGACGATTCATAAGTCAAAATCTGGAAATCTAGTTCCACTAGATTTTGATGAGGAATCAGATGGCACTCAGAAATTCTTCTCATTCGCGGGACCTTGGATTGACACCCTAAACAAAGGCTACGTGCTCGTAATTGATGAGCTTCATGATAATCTTCACCCAAAGATGGTAAAATATTTGGTAAATCTCTTCCATAGCAACAAGACAAACCCAAATAACGCACAATTGATTTTTACAACGCATGAAACGTCAATTTTAACTCAGAATGACTTTAGGCGTGATCAGATCTGGTTTTGTGAAAAAGATGTTAGTCAAGCCTCTTCGTTGTACCCTCTGACTGATTTTAGTCCCCGAAAAGATAGAGAAAATATTGGACTTGGATATTTGTCAGGTCGTTATGGGGCTCTTCCATTCATCAGACCTTTTGATCCGGAAGCTATGTAAGTATGGGTACCGACAATCTATTTCATAGGCGTAAAGCAAAAGCTGTTGATCAATTAGAGAGACGAAGAGCTAAGCGTTCATCATATGAAAAGGTATTAATCGTCTGCGAAGGGGAAAAAACGGAGCCTAATTATTTTAATGAGTGCATCCAGTTTTATAAATTAAATACTGCAAATGTTGAAGTTGATGGTACATGCGGGTCAAGCCCCAAGAGCGTTTATGAAAGAGCCATCGAGCTTTGGGAGATCGAAGAAAGAAAGGGAGATCCCTATGATCGAGTTTACTGTGTTTTTGATAGGGACAATCATGATAACTATGACGAAACAGTAAAAAGAATAACTGATCACGCTCCTGAAGATGTTTTTTATGCAGCTGTATCTGTACCTTGCTTTGAATATTGGCTTCTTTTGCACTTTAAATATACAACAAGCCCATACGCGGCCACAGGAAAGTTAAGTGTTGGCGGTAAGGTTTTGGAAGAGCTTAAAGAGGTGATGCCTGATTATGAAAAAGGAAATAACAATATATTTTCATCATTGTCTCAGCAAATTGAATTTGCGAAAAATAATGCTGATAGAGCCTTGAAACATGCAAAAGACAATCATACTGACAACCCCTCTACCTGCGTTCATAACCTAATTGATTATCTGCAAAATTTGAAAAAACTCTAGGTTAAACGCAAAGCACTGCGGTGAACGACAGTGAGTCCAGTGCCGTAGGCTCGATTCAACTGTGGCTTGTGGCTCTTAACTATCACGTACCTACGTGCTTAAATATTTATTGTTTTCCTTCAAGCATTACCATTGGTGAAGTATTTAAGCTTGCTTGCCAGCTGAACGAGGCTGGATATTCACTTTACTCTAGCTTGGGAGCTATGGCTATTGCATTTACGCTAGCCTGAAAACATTATTAACTGTTTAATTTATTACCAAAAATTTATACAGAGTAAAGCTAAGTATTGATGCGGGCTTTAATATTTAACTTTTAATGCACTACTAACTGTAACAGTTTTTACATGCCGATTCATGATTTAGCAGATTTTATTAGCTTTCCAAGCTGTTCTATACCATCATATGTAGATGGTAGACTTCCATCTTCTGTTACTATTCCGGAAAAAATAATGTTTTCAAATTTCTCTAGAGAATCAGCATCCTGCTTTTTAATCTCGCTAGAATACTCTGAATAATGTTGGATAAATCTGCAAAGTGTTTTTCGTAAATCAATTTGCAAAAGTTGAGATTTTACTGATTTGTAGTTAAAAAGAAGAACCCTAAAATAATAGATAGCAATGGCTGCGAGAGACAATGTAGGAAACAGTGAAACGATCAGTCCGTCTCTTATGCCAGAAATGTTATCAAGGTTCTGATAAATTACGATCAACTCTGCCAGAATAGGAAAAACTATAATAACCGAAAGAATCCTGAGCCAAAATAGTATGTTATCGCGCTCAGTGGATTTGGCTTCTGCGAGGTCGTCAAAGCCTTGATATAAGCCTACAAAATTGAATCCGTTTTCATATTCTGATAAGGACTTCTTAAGCCTATCCACACGAGTCTCTCTCGCTGATAAATCTTGCTCCCATTCTTCTTTTAATTTTTCGGCTTTTGATGAAACTGCATTAAAGTCCTTAATGCTTTCTATAGAGTCACTATTTACAATGGATTTGAATATGTTAATTGGCATATCACGAATAGCATACTCAATCTGTTCTTTTGCATTAGCCTCAAATAACTCTACATTATTAAAAACGAATTTCCTTGCAGCCTCAAATTCCATGGCTAGATCATTTTTCATCGAAAGATATAGCTCAAACAGAAACCTGAAGCACATTGAACAAATATCGTCTAGCCTTTCTTTAGATAGTTCTTCCTCTTCATCAGAAAGCCTGCTTATAAACTGATCCCCAATCCACCCAATATTTATCTGACAAAGACTATCCCATTGTTCCGGTTTATTTTCCATTGAGCTAACAACCAAGCGAAGTAGAGCATTTCTTTGTTTCTCGAAATCATCGGAAGGGGTTATCCCATCAATTTTGTGCTTGAATTTAGTTAGAACAGTATTGCTCTGATTCGTATCGAAAAAAACCTTCATTCGAAGTCCCTATATTTAGCTTTTGGTATGTAACGCCCGTAGCACGGAAGAAATTGTAGCGAAGCGGAGATTTTGTCCAAATGACAACGTTTGTTAGTTGTTATCGGACTCAACGACAAGCTCTTCTTTAATACACTCAAGCGAAACCCTTCCTTTATATCCAGTCTCAACATGCGGTATAACGCGTTGATGCCAGGCTTCTTCTTCTTTCCATGCCATCCAAGACTCCAGCTTATGGAACTGACTTTCGCAAAGAAAAAGTATTGTGATTGGAGTGTTTCGCTTCAGGATCATTGTTGGAAGACATTTATAGGCATGTTCCTTCCACTCACGAGAACCGAAACCACGATAATCAAAAAAAGAAACACAGTCCCGAAGCCTAAAAAACCCATTCTCAGTATTTCCAAATCTTGATGATTGAGTAAGGCGATGATTTGGAAGTAGAGCGCCAGCATCTCTAATTGCTTGCATATTTACAGAAGGCGTAACATGAAAAACTTTACCTTTAAGATATGGAAAGAGTTCTTCATGATGCTCAATTTTCAAAGAACGATACTCCTTATACTTTACAACTACATATACTTATACCGCTACAGCGGTTTTCTTCGATGCAGTAATATCTTATTCAAATCTGGCGAAAAACCCGAATCCACAATCATAATGGCGCGTTACAGCCTACCTGTCAATTTGGGCACCGAGAAAAACACCTTCCATGCGGCAAACCCACTAAAAACCCGGCGCTACCCCTTAAAAGTCACCCCGAGATCAAACTATAAACCACCCGCGCCGCCAACTTCGCTGTTTTCCCATCAACATCTAACCCTGGGTTTAACTCGGCTACATCGGCCATTATCAGTGGCTTTTTCATTGTTTTTAACAGCGCTTTTATGCGGCTAATCAGTTTAAGCACTACTAAGGGTTGCACACCCAATGCAGCGGGGGCGCTTACGCCTGGGGCGTCGCCTGCGGGGAATACGTCTAGGCATACGGTTAGGTATAGGGCGTCTATGGTGTGCAACCATGTTTCTAGGTTGCTCATTATGGTTTCTATGTCGGTTTCGCCGCAGTGGGTGTCGTTTACCCACTGTACGTTTTGGCTTTGGGCGAAGTCGAATAAGGCTTGGGTGTTGGCGCTGGGGTTTAGGCCTATTACCTTGTATTGGAAGGGTTGGTTGTTGGCGTTGCTCCATTGCTGGGCTTGCCGGAAGGGTGTGCCTGAACTGGTGATGGGCTTGGGGTTGCGTAGGTCAAAGTGGGCGTCGAAGTTGAGTATGCCTAGGCGTGTGTTGGGCTGGTGTTTTTGTAGGTATTGCTGGGTGCCTAAAAAGCTGGCCCAAGCAATTTCGTGGCCGCCACCTAAGCCTATGGGTTGGCCGCCTGCGGTGAGTATGGCTTCTACTTCTTTGGCGTATAGTTGTTGGGCTTGCTCTAGTTTTTGTTCTGGGGATTGGCCTTCGCAGCTGATGTTGCCGGCATCGTACAGTTGCACGTTTTTTGGGCTGACTAAGTTGGCCAGAGCACTGCGCAATGCGTTGGGGCCTTGGGCGGCGCCGCGTCGGCCTTGGTTGCGGGCTACGCCTTCATCGCTTTCAAAACCCACTAACACGAGTGCGTTTTTATAGTCGGTTTGTTTTTCCAGTATCACTTGTTGGTGTAAGCGAATACTGGTGCTGGCGTCTTCTGTGTCTACTCGGCCTTGCCAACAGTTTTTGTGTGCTTCGGGTGTGCTCATAAGGGCGCTCGCTCTTTACCTTGGTGCCACGATAGCGTGGGCCGGTGTAGGTTAATTTCATGAATCAGTTGGCGTGGGTGTTCGCATTGAAACAACAGGCAATCGGCATCGTACCCTACCGCTATTTTACCTTTGCTGTTGGCTAACCCTAATGCCTTGGCGGCGTTTTGGGTAATGCCGTTAAAGGCTTCGGCTGGGGTAAAGCCAAACAACACACAGCCAAAGTTAGCGGCGGTTAATAGTGACCCTAGCGGAGAGCTGCCGGGGTTTAAATCGGTGGCTATAGCCATGTTCACTTGGTGTTTTCTGAACAGTTCTATGGGCGGCTTTTGGGTTTCTTTTAAATAATAATACGCCCCGGGCAAAATTACCGCGGTTACATCAGCGCTGGCCATTTGCTGCACTTGGGCTTCGTTAACGTATTCAACATGGTCGGCCGACCAGCCTTGAAACGCACACACGGCTTCGGTTCCTTGCGAATCGGATAACTGCTCTACGTGGCCTTTAATGGCAAAACCCAGGGCTTTGGCGGCGGCGAATAAACGTTTAGATTGTTCGGCGCTAAAGCCAATCGATTCACAAAAAACATCCACCGCTTGGGCTAGGTTTTCTTGCTTCACTTTCGGTAAAAGCTCTTCAATGATCAGGGTTAAATAGTCGTCGGCTTTGCCTTGGTATTCTAGCGGTACGGCGTGGGCGGCTAAGCAAGTGGCCGAAACGGTTACCGGCAACTGTTCTCCAATGCGTTTTGACACGCGCAGCATTTTTAGTTCGGTGTCTATATTTAGGCCATAGCCCGATTTAATTTCTACCGTGGTCACGCCTTCGTTGATCAGCGGTATTAAGCGTTGCACGGCCGAGGCGTATAGTTCATCTTCGCTCTGTGTACGCGTGGCGGCTACGGTGCTTTTTATGCCGCCGCCCGCTTTGGCGATGTCTTCATAACGTACGCCCTGTTGCAATTGTTCAAACTCGCCGGCTCGGTTGCCGCCGTAAACGAGGTGAGTGTGGCAATCTATTAACCCGGGCGTTAGCCATTGTTGTTGGCCATCAATTGTTTGAGTCGATTCAAATTTGGGCTCGCTTTGGCTTGTCCCTACATACACAAACTTGCCGTTTTGCCACGCCACGGTGGCGTTCTCTAACACCGACCAACCCTGCGTGTTATCGATCGTGTTCTCGCGGGCTGGGGTAATGACATTCACATTGTGCACTACACCATCGGCTTGAATGGGTTGCGCTGTGTTCACCAAGTTTGCCATAAAAATTCGACCTGTCATTTCAGAATGTGGACAATTTTAGTTGTATATACAACTTTTAGCAACTATGCTGTCGGCCACTTAAAAACCACTCGTTAACCCACAACGTTTTAGGATGGTAATTTATGGCAACGCCCAGATTCGAAGTGATTAAAAAACACATTATTGGATACATAGAACAAGGCGATTGGCGACCAGGCGATGCCGTGCCATCCGAAAACCAGTTGGCCGAACAGTTTGAAGTATCCCGCATGACGGCAAGGCGCGCCCTTACCGATTTAACCGAAGCAGGTGTTTTAGAACGCGTTCAAGGCGCGGGTACGTTTGTGGCCGAGCAACTGCCCACTGGCTCACTGTTAGAAATACGCAATATTGCTGATGAAATTCACGAACGCGGTCATAAGCACATTGCCCACGTTATTTGTTTAGAACAGCGCACCGTAACCGAAGCTGAAACTAAGTTGATTGGTTTGCCAGTTGGCGCTGCGTTTTTTTACAGCCAAGTGAAGCACATTGAAGAAGATACCTTGGGCCACCAAGAAGTGATTCAGTTCGAGGAGCGTTTCGTGAATAGCGAAGTCGCGCCCGATTATTTGCAGCAAGATTTTACCCAAATAACACCCAGTGCTTATTTAACCTCGGTGTCGCCATTGAGCCAAGCCGACCATTGGGTAGAGGCTATTTTGGCGCCGGCCGATGTTGAGCAGCAATTGGAAATTTCCTCTGGTACGCCGTGCTTAAAGTTGTCTCGGCGAACCTACAGTTTTAGACAAAACCCCACCAAAAAACAAAAATTTATCGTCAACTTTGCTGTGTTGTATCACCCAGGGCCAGGTTACCGCTTAGGCGGCCACCTAATGGCTTCTTGATCAACGCTCACAACATTGGAGAATCGTATGACACGTTTAGACACCACTCGTAATATCGCTGCGGCCACGGGCACCAAGCTCACCGCAAAAAGTTGGTTAACCGAAGCGCCAATGCGCATGTTAATGAACAACCTTCACCCCGATGTCGCCGAGCACCCGCATGAACTGGTGGTGTACGGTGGTATTGGCCGCGCCGCACGCGATTGGGAAAGTTACGATAAAATTGTTGAAACGCTGACGCGATTAGAAACCGATGAAACCTTATTAGTGCAAAGTGGTAAGCCTGTGGGCGTGTTTAAAACCCACGAAAACGCACCGCGCGTGTTAATTGCCAACTCTAACTTGGTGCCGCACTGGGGTAGCTGGGCGCACTTTAACGAGCTCGATAAGCAAGGCTTAATGATGTACGGCCAAATGACAGCCGGCTCTTGGATATACATTGGTTCGCAAGGCATTGTGCAAGGTACTTACGAAACCTTTGGTGCCATGGCGCGCCAACATTTTAATGGCGATGCGAAAGGCAAATGGGTGCTTACCGGTGGTTTAGGTGGCATGGGTGGCGCGCAACCGTTAGCCGCAACCATGGCTGGTTTTTCGATGATCGCCGTTGAGTGTGATGAATCGCGCATCGACTTCCGTTTACGTACCGGCTATGTCGATCACAAAGCCACATCGCTCGATGAAGCACTCGCCATCATTGAAAAAGCCAAGCAAGAAGGTAAAGCGGTGAGCGTTGGTTTGTTGGGCAACGCAGCCGATGTGTTCACCGAAGTGGTTGATAAAAACATTGTGCCCGATGTAGTGACCGACCAAACCAGCGCACACGATCCGTTAAATGGTTACTTACCGCAAGGTTGGACCATGGAAGAAGCCAAAGCCAAACGTATTAGCCATGCCGATGAAGTGGTCGATGCTGCAAAAGAAGCGATGGCCGTACAAGTAAAAGCCATGCTTGCATTGCAAAAAGCGGGCTCGGCTACGGTAGATTACGGCAACAACATTCGCCAAATGGCGCTTGAAAAAGGCGTAGAAAATGCCTTTGATTTCCCTGGTTTTGTACCGGCGTATATTCGCCCGTTGTTCTGCGAGGGCGTGGGCCCTTTCCGTTGGGCGGCACTGTCTGGCGACCCAGAAGATATTTATAAAACCGATCAAAAAGTTAAAGAACTGATCCCCGATGATCCGCATTTGCACAACTGGTTAGACATGGCGCGTGAGCGTATTCAGTTTCAAGGCTTGCCTGCACGAATTTGTTGGATTGGATTAAAAGACCGTGCTCGTATTGGCCAAGCCTTTAATGAAATGGTTGCCAATGGTGAACTAAAAGCGCCCATCGTTATTGGCCGAGATCACCTAGACTCCGGTTCAGTGGCGTCTCCCAACCGTGAAACCGAAAGCATGAAAGACGGCTCCGATGCGGTATCGGATTGGCCGTTACTCAACGCCTTGTTAAACACCGCCAGCGGCGCCACTTGGGTGAGCTTACATCATGGCGGTGGCGTCGGCATGGGCTTTAGTCAGCACGCCGGAATGGTGATTGTGTGTGACGGTACCGAAGATGCACACGCGCGCGTTGGCCGTGTACTTTGGAATGACCCTGCCACGGGTGTTATGCGCCATGCCGATGCCGGTTACGACATTGCCATTAACTGCGCCAAAGAACATAACTTAGATCTCCCGATGATTAATACACCGAATAAGAGCCAATAAGATGAAAACATTACACATTAATCCAGGTAAATTAACGCTCGCCGATTTATACACCGTACACCACCACCCGGTGCAGTTAACATTGGATAAAAGCTGCATAAGTGGCATTGAACGTTCGGCGGCGACGGTTAAAAAAGTGATCGATGAAAACCGTGTGGTGTATGGCATTAACACGGGCTTTGGTTTATTGGCCAACACGCGCATTGAACCGGCTGAACTTGAAACCTTACAACGCAGCATTGTGCTCAGCCACGCGGCGGGCATTGGTGAATTTATGAAGCCTTCGACGGTGCGTTTGTTGATGGTGTTAAAAATAAATTCATTGGCACGCGGTTTCTCGGGCATCCGTTTAGAAGTGATCGAAGCGTTAATGGCGTTGGTCAATAAAGAAATTTACCCGTGCATTCCTGTAAAAGGTTCTGTAGGAGCCTCGGGTGATTTAGCACCGTTAGCACACATGAGCGCTATTTTGTTAGGCGAAGGTGAAGCGCATTACCAAGGCAAAATTATCCCCGCTAAACAGGCGCTGGAAATTTTAGGCATTGAACCCATTGTGTTGGCACCGAAAGAAGGCTTGGCGTTATTAAACGGTACACAAGCGTCTACCGCGTTGGCGGTGCAAGGTTTGTTAGCGGCCGAAAATGTCTTAGTTGCGGCAACAGTGATTGGTGCCATGACAGTTGATGCGGCGAAAGGGTCTCGCGCTCCGTTTGATGATCGCATTCATCAGGCACGTGGGCACCAATCGCAAATCGATATGGCATTGGCTTACCGTAAACTGTTAGACCACTCGCCTATCGAACAATCGCACGAAGATTGTGAAAAAGTGCAAGACCCCTACTCACTGCGTTGCCAGCCACAGGTGATGGGTGCGTGCTTAACGCAAATTCGTAACGCGGCTGATATTATTTTAACCGAAGCCAATGCCGTTTCAGATAACCCTTTGGTGTTTGCTGAGCAAAACGATATTTTATCGGGCGGTAATTTCCACGCCGAACCTATCGCAATGGCGGCCGATAACTTGGCACTGGCGATTGCCGAAATTGGTGCGCTTTCAGAGCGCCGCATGGCGTTAATGATTGATAGCCAGCTCAGTGGTTTGCCACCGTTCTTAGTAAACAACGGCGGCGTGAACTCTGGTTTTATGATCGCGCAAGTGACCGCTGCGGCGTTGGCGAGTGAAAACAAAACCTATGCACACCCGGCTTCAATAGACAGCCTACCCACCTCGGCTAACCAAGAAGACCATGTGTCTATGGCTACCTTTGCGGCGCGCCGTTTGGGTGATATGCATGAAAACACCGTCGGTATTTTAGCGGTAGAACTGCTCTCGGCTTGCCAAGGTTTAGATTTCAGAGCACCGCTCACCAGTTCAGCAACGTTAGAAAAAGCCAAAGCCGTATTGCGCAGTGAAGTACCCTTTTACGATAAAGACCGTTACTTCTCGCCCGATATTGAAAAGGCCGCGCAACTTATTCGTGAAGATGCATTGCAAAGCTTTGTCGATAACGCTATTCGCATCAGCGCTTAAGGGTTTTTCCCGCAATAGAAAAGCACCGTAATTCGGTGCTTTTTAGTTTAGGGCTGTTTAAAAAAACTTACGTTTTACTTATTAAATTCCAGCATATATTTAGACACCTCTAATCGAACTTCTTCTGATAAGTAATACTGCGGTGGCATTTCTGGGTAGCCTTCGTTTATGCGGCCTGGTGCAATAATATAGGCGGCTACGGCTTCAGCATTATTACCCCAACGCTCTTGAATTTGCGTAATCGGTGGACCAATAATACGGTTTTCATAAGTGTGGCAACCCGAGCACACAGCGTAGAAGGTGCGCTTACCAAGTTCTTGGCCTGTGGTGTCTCTTGGCGGTACGGGTTCGTCTAACATTTTAGTCAGAATATCATCGGTATTGCTGCCCGGTTCGCATTCATCAAACTTGTTTAAGCCAAACACGGTGTAGCGTTTTTCATCTAAAATGCAGCTGCCTTCAGACCCGCCAAACTGGAAAATATCGGGGCCTGTACTGGTAAACTTCAATTTCATTAGGGCTTTCATGTCACCGGCTACCGAGTGACCATTATTTTTCATGAGGTTGTTGTAAATTTTAATGCCGTCTGGGTCTGGATCATGATCTGGGTCACTGCCTATGCCAGAAATCTTTGCATCCACAATGGTAATGCCGGCGTTGCCGTTGTTGGTGATGATGTTGTTTTCTAGCACGACGTCATCGGCTGAAATGATCATGATGCCGGTGCCCGATGGAATCGTCGCTACTATCGCGCCTTCGGGAGCAAAATTTTCGTGGTTATTATCTACAACAAAGTTATCTCGAATAATAATGTCGTATGCGGTTTTGATCGGTAAGCCAGGTAGTGCAAAGGCTAAAATACCGCCGGCGTTATCGTGAACGTAGTTACTCTCTACTAACGCATGGCGCGAGTTTTCAATTTCTATACCGGCGACCGATTCATACACTTCGTTGTGGCGTACATCTATGTTATCGCTCATGCCCACATAAATAGCCGCGTCTTCTATACCGCTTAACACATTGTGTTCTATGAGACCGTTTTGACCATACTGAGGGAAAATGCCGTACACACCGGCATCGTGAATAAAGTTATTTCGGATAGTAAAGTTGTTACCCGCCTGCCCCATAATGCCATTACCTTTGTAGTTAATAATGGTTAGGCTCTCAATGGTAATACCGTTGCCTGAATATAAAATAGCGTCGTTGAGTTTTTTCTCACCATCTAAAATAGGCCACTTACCTTTTTTGACGATGCCTCGAATGGTGATGTCGTCTTTATCGATAAACACCGTTTCGTTGTACACACCCGGTTGAATTTCAATAATGTCACCCGGTTGTGCTTCATGCACGGCACGTTGAATAGACTTGCCTTTTTTTACGTTGATCACCTCGGCGTAAGCGGAAAACCCGATTAAGCTAAAGGCCAATGCGGCTATGAGTTGTTTTTGTATTCGCATAGTTCCCCCTGGTCTGCGCACGATTTAAGGTACCGCTAAGCCAGAAGGTACAGCCTCTGGTTTCACCGGTTTTAAACTTTCATCGGTCAGCGTTTTTAAGAAATCGACTAAGCGATCGATTTCGGTTTCGGTTAAGTTTGGCTCCCAAATGTGCCAATGTAATTTTAAGTTTTCATCTTCTGGTACTGCATGGCCACGGCCTTCGGTGTAAAAGACTACAGAACTGCGTAAATCACTAAAGGCGCCGTTGTGCATATAAGGCGCGGTTAGCTCAATGTTTCTTAGGCTAGGCACTTGGAAGCCGCCGCGTAAGTCGGGCAACTCTAAATGGCTTTGCGCGCCAATATCAAAGGGCATGCCTTTTAACTCGGGTGAGCCTATAACAGCGTATTGTTGGTTGGTAAACAAGGGCGGTGTATGGCATTCGGCACAGCGCGCAACAAACGATCTAAAAATGTTTAACCCTTCTAGCTCTGGCTGAGTGAGTGCATCGGCATAGCCGTGTGCGTACCAATCGTAACGGCTGTTGAGCGAAATGAGCGAGGTTTCAAAGGCAATAATTGCGCTGTAAATATCGGGCAGTTGTATTAAGCCAGTTCTTTGAATATCAAAAGCTTGTTTAAATAAAGATACATAGGTTTCTGATGCGTTGAGCTTATTTAAAAGCTCTACTCGGGTAAGCCCCATTTCGGTCGGGTGATACAAGGGCCCTTCTATTTGTGCTTCTAACGAGTCGGCGCGGCCATCCCAGAACAGGCGTTCTTTAAAGGCAACGTTCCACAAGCTGGGCGCAGAACGTGTGCCAAGTTGCCCGCCTACTCCGGCACTTAAAGCGGCGCCATCGGCAAAGCCTAAATCGGGGTTGTGGCACGAAGCACAGGAAATGGTGTTGTCTTTCGATAAGTACGGATCAAAAAACAAATAGCGGCCAAGATCTATTTGCTGGGGGCTAAAGCCATCACGGTTTTCAGGCAATGCTGTTTTAAGCCCACCAACACCTTGGTCCTGTAACGATTCATACTGCTGGTAAAGAGACACCAGTTTGCACTGGTTTTGTTTGGTGAGTTCAAAACTGGGTGGGCATTGGGTTGAAAGCACCCAAGAGTCAGCCGTCGCATAGCCAACTAACAAAGCATACATCATCACAGCGGTTGTTATTATTAGTATCTTCATCATGGTCAATTATCGATCAAGTCTGTCACTCAGCTCACATTAACTGACTGATGGTCAAATAGAAAGTGAAAACTACCAATGCATAAACAAAAAATAAAATTGGACTGCAACTAGGGGATCGATACGACCCGATTACGGCCTTGCTCTTTTGCTTGATATAGAGCCATATCAGCCCGAGCTAAGGTTTCATCTATATTTTGGTCTTCGCTACTGAACTGTGCCACGCCTAGACTAATGGTCGCAGTAACATCTTTTCCGTTTGCGATTTCGGTTAAGGTTTGACTGATCATTTGGCGCGCGTGCTCTGCCTTAGCTACAACTTCCTCGAAGTGGAACCCTTCAATAGCAATGGCAAATTCTTCACCGCCTATTCGACCAATTACAGAATTTCCTAAAAAGCATGGAAGCAATTTTAGCGCCACAGAGGTGATCACTACATCACCAACACTGTGACCGTAACGATCATTAATTTTTTTAAAATGATCAATATCAGCCATGATGACCGCTAGTGATTTTCCGCCTGCACTTAACCGGACGCCGGAAAACATCTTTTCACCTTTTTCAAAAAATGCCCGACGATTATTTAGCCCTGTGAGTGGATCGGTTCTCGCTAGCACTTCGGCACGCCTTTTTTCTTGTGCTAGATCATGAGTCCGCACTGACACTTTATGTTCGAGCTGTGCGGCGGCCAAAGCGATACTTCGCGATTTTTCTTTTTCAGCTTGTAGCACGGCATCAATGGCTTGCGCTTTTTCAATTTGCAATACGTGAATTTTGTTGGCTAGAGCAAAAGACAATAGCAACATTTCCAATACAGCCCCGATACCAAAGCTATAGAACAAAATAAGGTTAAACTCTAACAAACCTGTGATCATTAACCCAAACAGGGTTATTGAAATGAGAGATAACGCCCAAGCAACTAAAAAATAGCCAGCCGACACTTGTTTTTTTAACAGCGCCCTTACACCGGCTAGCAAAACCACCGGTGCGCCGATGATAGCCAGAACACCAGACCAGACCGATGTTTTGTCATTCAGTGAGGGCAACATCGTTAACACGACAACCAGTGCCGAGCCCGCAATAAAAAACACTAATATTCTATCGAGCGCTTTAGACACGTTTGATAAATCTAAAAATCGCCTTACAAATTGCGACATAAAAATACCCAAAAACGGTCCAGCTGCGGATTCTAAAAAAGTATTAAATTTAACGGCGTCTGGCCATATAAATTGATAACCAAAGCCATAGATCACAGATAGCATGAGAAGCATGGAGGCATTATATAAAAAATAATAGAGGTAGTTACTGTCTCGAAGGCTAAAGTATATGAACAAATTATAGAGTCCAATCATCACTATAGCGCCGATTAAAATACCATTAATGAGATTTACGGTTACACCAGACTTCAAAGCTTCTGTTTCACTTAGAAGGGTTCCACCAATAAGAAATGCTAGGTCTGTTTGAACATGTAACAGCGTTGTTGCTGGCTTACCAGGTTCGTTGATTAATGGCAGTACTATGTTTGAAGAAGGTATTTCACGATGATGAAATGGGAAGGCGATGCCATCATTTTTCCATCTTTTCAATGTTGAACCTTCAAAGTGATAATGGCTAATTTCGGAAATCCAACTTGGGAATAAATTTAGGTAGGCCGTCTCAACCTCTAGATTATGATTAGTGAAATCAATTTTAATCCAAAGCCTGTCTTTGGTATAACCTCTGGATAATTTGACCTCGGAACAAGGCTGCCATTGTTGAGACGTTATTAACTCACGCGCAACGTCAGGCGAATTGAGAAAAGACTCATTCGCTACAAAGGCTTCACATATATCTTTAATGTTGATGCGCTTAAAATCTGACCCTACGTCTAACGCAGACACTGTGGTTGAAAAAAAAAGCCACAGAATTAACCCAGCCAAATTCCGAACAATTACCTTCACCAATTAACTCTCAAGTAGGTGTTTATTTTTAAGAGCTTAGTTCAATTTTCAATCATTGCGCGAATTGTGTAGGAAAGTATTTCGATGTGAAAAGCAGGCCTTAAGATACATTTTGTAACATTCAAGCCAGGTTGAGTTTGTTTTTTACCTGATCCAGTAAAAAGGGGTGAACATTCGGGTAGGTGTGCGCATCTGGGTACTTCGAAGAACACACCACTTTTTCAATCTCACTGCTGGGTAGAGGTCCCAATGAATCAATACTGGCAAAAAACAGCTGACCGTAACTGAGTTCACCATGGGGTAATTTTATGGCATAGGTGGCCATGGGTTCTAAGTTGAAGTTGGTTGCACCCGTTTCTTCAAATAACTCTCGATGAGCGCATTCGCCAATGGTTTCACCTGGCTCTCGCTTGCCACCAGGCGACTCTAACGTAGTGCGATCTTTGTGTTTTACAAACACCCATTGGTTTTGGTATCGAGCAACAATAACCGCCCAATGCAGTTGTGAATTCGCCATGTTGTTAGCCGGGTATTGGGCTAACTCTATCGCTGAAAGATCGCATGGCTTTAATTTGCTTAAGCTATTTAGGCTCATTTAGCTGGCCACATTAGGGTTTGACCGTGCTAGCCAGCTTGTGCTCTCGTTGGCGTAAAAACCATTCAAGCGCAATAAACGCAAACGGCACAATAGAAACCAATAGCAAAAGCAGCCAACCCCAAACTGGCCAAGCCATTTTATGCGTAACAATCAAAGAAGCCACAAAATACAAGGTAAACAAAGCACCGTGCGTTAACCCTAGAACCATCACCCATTCGCGGCTGATAAACCCAAATGTTACGCCTAGAATGACTAAATAAGATAACCCTTCGAGAACACTGATGGCTCGGAACGCTTTTAACATTTTTTACCTATGTCGTTGGTGAGTTAATCACTTAAATTAGCATCGGCTAACAGTGCTTTCATATGCGCCGCGGCGGCATCACTGCCTTCATGGCGCTGCCATTCTATGTATTTTGAGCAGAAGGCTGCAACCTCGGCAGTGCCCGTTAAGGCTTTTAAATCTTCTGCGCCGCGAATACCAAACCCAACCGACAGCGGTAAATCGGTATGACTACGAATGCGCTTAATGTAAGCATGAAACTCTTCACCCCACATCGTTTGCGACCCAGTAACGCCCATGCGTGATACCACATATATCATTCCACGTGCTGATTTCGCAATACGCTCTACCCGTTCATCGGGAGTATTTGGCGTGACCATCAAGATAGGCGCTATGCCAAGCTCGTCTAGCTTAGGCATAAATGGCTCAAACTGCTCTACCGGCATGTCTGGTATAATCATGCCTTTAATTCCGGCGGCGGCGGCGTCTTCAAACAGTTGCTCTAAGCCGTATTTATACAATGGGTTTAAGTAGCTCATTAATATAAAGGTCGCATCTGGGTGGTTCTTGGAAACTTTTTCGGCCAACGCTAAGGTGGCTCGTACTGAACCGCCTTGTTTTAACGCATCGTAACAGGCGTTCACTAGAGTATGGCCATCGGCCACTGGGTCGCTGAACGGAACCTGCAACTCAATCAGCTTAACGCCCGACTCAACTAGCCCTGCAATGGCCTTTTCGTTCTCTTCTAAGTTTGGGAAGCCAACAACCGCGTGCGACATCACTTGTAATTTATCATTTAACGTCGGAAACATTATTTCTCTCCTTGAGTCGCTTCAAACAGTTCTTTGGCTCGCTCAGATTCACGCTGTAAGAAATCTGACCACTCGGGTTGTGGGAAGGCTCGGGCAATGTTGAAAATGTCTTTATCGCCTCGGCCGCTTAAGTTAATCACAATGTGTTGATCAGGGCGCATGGTTTTCGCACGTTTAAAACCACCGGCTAAGGCGTGCGAAGATTCCAGTGCTGGAATAATGCCTTCAGTTTTCATCAGGAGTTTAAAGGCATCGGTCACTTCGTGATCTTGCGCCGATTCTGGTGTCACTCGCCCGGTTTGAGTCAGGTGCGCCAAAATTGGCGAAACGCCGACATAATCTAGCCCGGCCGCAATTGAATGCGTATCGCCTAACTGGCCGTCTTCATTTTGTAAGAACAAGGTTTTGTAGCCTTGAGCAATACCAGGAGTGGCGGTATCGGGTAATAAACGAACCGAGTGTTCACCTTCTTTAAAGCTTAAGCCACCGGCCTCTACACCCACTAACCCGACCTTGTCATCTTCTAAAAAGGCTCCGAACGCGCCCATGGCATTAGAACCGCCGCCTACGCAGGCCACGATTTCATCGGGTAATCGGCCTATTTGCGCCATGGCTTGCTGCTTAATTTCTTGCGAGATAACGCCTTGGAAATAGCTCACCAATTCAGGGAATGGCGCAGGGCCACAAGCCGTACCTAATACGTAGTGGGTGTTTTCCACACTGCCCGCCCAATCACGCAGGGCTTCATCGAGTGCTTCTTTTAAAGTACGAGCGCCGGTTTCAACGCCGACGACTTTGGAGCCTAGCTGACGCATCCAAAATACATTCGAATACTGACGTTCAATATCATCGGCGCCCATATAAATGGTGGCATCTAAACCCAAACGCGCAGCCATAATGGCGGTGGCTAAGCCGTGCTGGCCGGCACCCGTTTCGGCAATGACGCGCTTTTTACCCATACGTTGCACTAACAACCCTTGGCCTAGCACGTTATTCACCTTGTGCGCACCGGAGTGGTTTAGGTCTTCTCGCTTGAGCCAAATTTGCGCGCCACCCAGTTCTTTAGATAATCGACGCAGCGGTGTGAGTGGCGTTGGGCGACCACTGAATTCTTGCGTAAGGGTTAAATATTCTTGCCAAAAAGTTGGGTCATCACGCAATGCGAAGAACATGTCTTCGAGCTCGGTTAATGCGGGTAATAAAATTTCAGGAACGTAGCGGCCGCCAAATTCGCCGAAATATCCATTGTCACTGCGTATCATGATGAATCCTCTTGCTAATCTAATTAGGGAACCCTTTAGATAACTTCAACTAGACATAAACTAAACGGTTTAGTAAAGTTTGCTGCAATCAACTGATAGAATCAAGTATTTTATGGCTCAGCCTTCTAAAAAAGATCACATTGCCTTAAGCGCTCGACCCCTGTTTTTTGAGCACGGCATAAAGGGTACGTCTGTCGACATGGTTGTCAAAGCTTCCAAGGTATCTAAACCTACGGTTTACAACCACTTTCCCGATAAAAGCGCTTTGTTTTATCACGTTGTGTCGCTTTGGTTGGCGCAGCAAAGTGCGGTTTCGCTAACATCGAGCTCCGAGCAAGCGCTCATTGAGGAACTACAAAACGCTTGGTTGCATTCAGAAGCGATTACTTTTTACAGGCTAATCATTGGTGAAGGGAATCGAGCCGTTGAAGCAACTCAATTGTTTAAACAACATTACGATGCTGTGTGGCGAGCCGACTTAAAAGATTGGTGTGCTCAGCAAGGCATAGACGCATTGCGCGTAGAAGACAAAGTAAGCCATTACTTACTGAATAAGTTAATGGCTTAGCTTTTAGTACTTATGCTAACTCTGTGAGCGCTTGCTTGGCTTGCGCCATAGAGGCATTGGCTGATTCTTCACCAAGGTTTAACCCTTCGGCATACACAAACTCAACATCTTGAATACCTATAAAGCCCAAGAACTGACGCAGTAGCGGCGTTTGGTTATCGGCACCTTCTGGGTAAATGCCACCGCGTGAAGCAATGACTAAGGCGCGCTTTTCGGTTAATAATCCCACGGGGCCTTTATCGGTGTATTTAAAGGTGATTCCTGCACGGGCAATAGAATCAAAGTAATTTTTTAGCTGCACCGGGAAGGTAAAGTTATACATGGGTGCGGTAATCACGATGTCATTGTGCGCTTTTAGCTCGGTAATGAGTGCATCCGATTGCGCCACTAACGCCTCCTGCTCCGCAGTTCGCTGGTCTTCAGGCGTAAAAAACGCGCCAGCTAAATGGCCATCGAGTGCCGCAATGGGGCTTGCCGCTAGATCTCGCTGAGTCACTTTACCGCCTGGGTTGTTCTCTAACCAAATACGTTGATATTCATCGGCCAATGCGCCCGATTTAGATTGCCCAGCCATAACTGAGCTTTTAATAATAAGTAATGATTTCATTTCGGTGCTTCCTATTTGATATAAACCCACTATAGGCTATGCTAATTCGCAAATAAACTAGCAAAATAAGCAAGCCTTCTATGCAAAAAAGCAAAGAACTGAATTTTGATTGGGAAGACCTACGGTATGTTTACCATGTGGCAAAAGAAGGCTCGATAGCCGCCGCCGCGCGTAAGCTCGGTGTTAATCACAGCACCGTGTTTAGACGATTGAATCAGTTTGAAAAACGTTGCGGTACAAACCTATTTATTCGTAACAACAATGGCTATGAATTAAGCCCAACGGGTTTAGAGATACTCAGCTATCTCGATAAAACAGAAGAGAATATACAAGCCATTAGCCTAAAGCTGATGGGGAAAGAGCAAAATCTGGAAGGCAATATTCGCATAACCGTTCCTGGCGCACGCATTGAAACACAGGTGGTGGATTGGATTGTTGGCTTTCAGGCCATTCATCCCAACGTTCACTTCAGTATTGATTCAAGCTTGCGCCACGCCGACCTGAATCGACGTGAAGCCGACATTGCCATTAGAGCCACCATGACACCGCCCGAACATTTAGTAGGCTCGGAACTGTCTAGAATGAACTGGGGCGTTGTCGCGAACCCTGATTTATTGGAGCGATTTGGCGTTCCTGATACCTTTGAAGAGGCGCTGCAATTGCCTTGGATTGGTTACAACGGCAGTAAACCCAGCATTTTAGCGGAGCTGTATAAACGTTACTTGCCAAACAGAACCTTTGCCATTGAAGTCGATAATTTAGAGGCGGTTCGTTACGCCGCGCGAAAAGGCTTAGGGCTGGGCTTACTGCCCTTCGACGATGGCGGCGAAAACTTAGTGACCTTGCGCTTCCCGGAAATTCAGTTTGAAAGCGGCTTGTGGATACTGACGCACCCAGACCTAATTCACGCCGCTCGTATTTCAGCTTTTATGCAATATGTTCGAGAGCAAATGCGTTAAAGGCTGCTGGTTTCACCTTGTTTAACCTTTTCGATCGATTCTAACCAACCATCATAATAGGTATCACGTTTTTCTTTTGCCCAGCTCGGCTCGAACAACCGATCTCGTTGCCATAAATCACTGAGCTGGCTTAAAGAATCGTAAAAGCCTACCTGCAACCCCGCCAATTGGGCAGCTCCCAGCGCACTGGTTTCGGTAATGGTAGGGCGATCTACCGTGGCACCTAACATGTCGGATAAAAACTGCATCAACCAATTGTTGGCAACCATGCCGCCATCTACCCGCAATGCGGTTGGACGAACGCCATCCAGCTCCATCGCTTTTTGTAGGTCTTTTGTTTGGTAGGCAACCGATTGCAAACCAGCCGTGACAATTTCTTTAATGCCTGTGTCTCGTGTTAAACCAAAAATTGCGCCTCTTGCATTTGGGTCCCAGTAGGGTGCTCCTAACCCAATAAAGGCTGGCACTAAATAGACGCCATGCTCACTAGGTGTTTGCAAAGCCAGAGCTTCTGTTTCTTTGGCATCCCCTATTAACTTTAACCCGTCTCTTAACCATTGAATGGTGGTGCCAGCGGCAAAAATGCTGCCCTCTAACGCGTAAGTCACTTCGCCATTTAACCGATACGCGACCGTTGTTAATAATCGGTTTTGCGAAGACAACGCTTTTTTACCCGTATTGAGCATTAAAAAGCACCCAGTACCGTAGGTGCTTTTTGCCATGCCGGCTTCAAAACAGGCTTGGCCGAATAGAGCGGCGTGTTGATCACCTGCCACACCACCTATGCAAATTGATTCACCAAACCATTGCGGATCTACCGTGCCGAAGTTTGCGGAAGAATCAAGCACGGTGGGCAATATAGATTTGGGCACATTAAACAGTGCCAACAGGTCATCATCCCATTGCTGGGTATGAATATTAAATAAACTGGTTCTGGCTGCATTGGTGGCATCGGTTGTATGCGATGCACCGTTGGTGAGTTTCCATATTAAAAAGGTGTCGACCGTACCAAAGGCAAGTTCACCACGTTCCGCTTTTTCACGTGCGCCCGGTACGTTGTCTAATATCCAGCTAATTTTTGTGGCTGAAAAATACGGGTCTATTAAGAGCCCTGTTTTATCTTTTATGGTTTGTTCGTTTTTTGAGTCTGCCGATTCTAATTCGCTGCAGGTTGCTGCGGTGCGACGGTCTTGCCACACTATGGCGCGATGAATGGGCTCTCCGGTTGTGCGGTCCCAAATCATCGTTGTTTCTCGTTGATTACTTATACCAATGGCTGCAATCTGATTTGCGTTAATGTTGTGTTGCTTAATGACGCCTTGGCAGGTTGATAACACGCTATTCCAAATGTCATCCGGTTCATGTTCTACCCAGCCATCGTTAGGGAAATGCTGTGGAAACTCTTGCTGGCTAGTTGCACACAATTCTCCGTCGCGATTAAACAAGATAGCACGCGAGCTGGTAGTGCCTTGATCAATGGATAAAATGTAATCGGTCATCGTTTTGCCCTTTACAACTGAAATCTAAATCTATAAAAAAAGCTGAGGCATAAGGTGCCCTCAGCTTTCAATGAACGACCGCTCATAAATTATGGTGAGCGGTTAAAGCAAACTACTTCCAGCTTTCTAATAAAGTTGCGTAGTCTATCGTTACACCTTGTGGCTTTTCATTTTTCAACTTAGCCTTCGGTGCACCTGGCTGATTTAACCAGAAGCTTGGGTCCGATTCTTTATTAAGTTTCGGTCCACACTCACCTTGCACACCAGAGCGCTCTAAACGTGCCAGAACTTTATCTTGTGCTTTAGCTAAGCCGTCTAGCGCTTCTTGTGGCGTTGAATCGCCACTTGCGGCTTCAGCAATATACTGCCACCACAACTGAGCTAGCTTAGGATAATCAGGAATGTTAGTACCAGTTGGTGTCCACTGAACACGTGCAGGGCTTCGGTAGAATTCTACCAAACCACCTAACTTAGGTGCGGCATCGGTCATGGCTTGAGAGTTAATATCCGATTCACGAATTGGCGTTAAACCAACCAATGTTTTCTTCAAAGAAACTGTCTTAGATACCGTGAACTGTGCATACAACCAAGCGGCTAAACGACGCTTATCTGGCGTAGAGTTTAGGAAAGTCCAAGAACCCGTATCTTGGTAACCAAGTTTCATGCCTTCTTCCCAGTATGGGCCTTTAGGCGAAGGCGCCATACGCCATTTTGGCGTGCCGTCTTCATTGACGACCGGTAAACCTTCTGAGTTCATGCTCGCTGTGAATGCGGTGTACCAGAAAATTTGCTGAGCAATGGCACCTTGAGCAGGTACAGGACCAGCTTCACCGAATGTCATGCCTTGCGCTTCTGGTGGCGCATATTTTTTCAACCAATCAACGTACTTAGTGGTTGCGTACACGGCCGCTGGGCCGTTAGTTGCACCACCACGCGTTACGCTTGAACCTACTGGATTACACCCTTCTACACGCACGCCCCATTCATCAACCGGTAAACCGTTTGGAATGCCTTTGTCGCCTGCTCCCGCCATTGAGAACCAGGCATCGGTGAAACGCCAGCCTAAAGACGGGTCTTTTTTACCGTAATCCATGTGGCCGTATACACGTTCACCATCGATCTCTTTTACATGCACTGAGAAGAACTCAGCAATATCTTCATAGGCAGACCAGTTAACCGGCACACCTAAATCATATCCGTAGATTGACTTAAATTGCTGTTTAAGATCGGCACGTTCAAACCAATCGGCACGGAACCAATAAAGGTTAGCGAACTGTTGATCGGGTAGCTGATAAATTTTTCCATCTGGACCTGTCGTAAAACTTAGGCCAATGAAATCGTCTAAGTCTAATGTTGGAAGCGTGTAGTCTTTACCATCGCCGGCCATCATGTCAGAAATTGGCACAACCTTACCGTAACGGAAGTGAGTACCAATTAAGTCAGAGTCATTGATGTATGCATCGTAAATGTTACGGTCTGATTGCATTTGCGTTTGAAGTTTTTCAACGACATCGCCTTCGCCAATCAGATCGTGCACGATATTAATGCCGGTAATCTCTGTAAATGCTTTTGCAAGAACGTTCGATTCATATTCGTGCGTGGCAATCGTTTCTGATGCTACATTAATGGTCATACCACGAAACGGTTTGGCCGCTTCTGCAAACCATGCCATTTCTTGTTCTTGTTGAGCTTTGGTCAGTGTCGAAACGCTGAACTCTTGCTCAATCCATTTTTGTGCCGCGTCCGAATATTGATCGGCTTGCACAACACCTAAAGTTGCCAGAGAGATAGCTGCTGTGAGCAGTATCTTAGCTGGTTGGTTTTTCTTATTTTTCATCTTCAACCTCTTTTGGTTAACCGTAATGGTGATCTACGTTTGTGCCTAGGTAGTCCCAATTGCGTTTTGTCAGCGAACTGACGTTTAGCTCAAATGCCTAGCTAATGAGCACTAGTTGCGCACCTAGCAATTCATCTAACGCGGTCATTTAAGATTCTGTTTAGCGAACTCTTGAGCTCACTGTTAAAAAAGTTTTTATCCCCAACGAATCAGGCTTGCCACCCAAGCGATACAAAATACTAAGGGTATGATCAGCGTTGCTTCAAAGAAGCCGACGTACATTAAATGAATATATGCACTGCTGAGTAAGCCAATAAACAGGCGATCGCCCCGTGTTGTGGCGATGGGTAAAAAGCCTTTACGTTCAACGTTAGGACTCTTGATTTCCCATATCGTCATACCTATTAGAATGACGGCGATCGATATAAAAAAACCTGCGGTAACGGTGGTCCATGCCATCCAGCCCATTGTTAATCTCCTAATACAGTCGTCTTAACGCTTACACTCGACCGAGTGCAAAGCCTTTCGCTACATGATTTCGAACCAACCAAATCACCATCAAGCCTGGTAAAATAGTGAGCACTCCCGCGGCGGCTAACAAGCCCCAATCGATACCTTCGGCCGAGATGGTTCGTGTCATCACAGCGCCAATGGGCTTGGCCTCTACAGAGGTTAGTGTTCTTGCCAGCAGCAACTCAACCCAAGAAAACAGAAAGCTAAAGAACGCTGTTACACCAATGCCCGAACGAATCAGCGGTAAGAAAATTCGGATGAAAAATCTCGGAAAACTGTAGCCATCAATAAAGGCGGTTTCATCAATCTCTCGCGGCACGCCCGACATAAAGCCTTCTAATATCCAAACCGCTAACGGAACACTGAACAAACAATGCGATAGTGCAACGGCCCAATGTGTATCGAATAAACCCACCGATGAATACAGCTGAAAAAATGGCAATAAAAATACCGCTGGCGGAGCCATTCGATTCGTTAACAACCAAAAGAACAAATGCTTGTCACCAATAAATTTATAACGACTAAAGGCATAAGCCGCCGGTAACGCTACCGTTAATGTGATGATCATGTTTAGGCCGACGTAAATCAGCGAGTTCACATAACCCATATACCAACTCGGATCTGAAAAAATGGTCACGTAGTTAGAAAAGGTAAAATCTTTTGGCCATAAGGTTAGCCCGCTGAGCACTTCATCTTTGTGCTTAAACGACATGTTCAACAACCAATAAATAGGCACCAACAAGAACACAACGTAGACACTTAAACCAATTATTTTTCGTTTACTATTCATCATAAATGCCCTTATTTATCCTTATCCATTTCGGTGATCGTGGTAAAGAACAACCACGACGCCAGTAGCACGATTAAGAAATAGACCAGTGAAAATGCGGCCGCAGGTCCTAAATCAAATTGACCGATGGCCATTTTCGTTAGGGTCTGGCTTAAAAAGGTTGTTGAACTACCTGGACCTCCACCGGTTAATACAAAGGGCTCGCTGTAAATCATGAAACTGTCCATGAAACGCAACAAGGTACCAATGACGAGAACACTTTTAAGGCGCGGTAATTGAATGTATCGAAACACCGCCCAGTTCGAGGCTCGGTCGATCGCTGCTGCTTGATAGAAAGCATCGGGAATAGCACGCAAACCGGAGTAACACAGCAACGCCACTAGTGGAGTCCAATGCCATACATCCATAAGCACCACTGTAAACCAAGCGTCCATTGGGTTCGCGGCGTAGTTATAGTCGATCCCCAGGCTGTTCAGTGCCCAGCCGAGTAAACCCACATCGGCACGACCAAAGATTTTCCAAATCGTCCCGACCACATTTCCTGGTACTAATAGCGGAATTGCCACAATGATTAAGCTCACCGATGCCATGCGGCCTTTCGTTGGCATCATTAGGGCAATGGCGATTCCCAATGGAATTTCGATGGCAAGGACTGTGAACGAAAATATAAATTGGCGAATCAGTGATTCTTGTAAACGCGTGTCCAGCAATACTTCTCTGTACCATTCCACGCCCACAAAGTAAGCGTTGTTTTGGTCAAAGATATCTTGAACGGAATAGTTCACCACCGTCATCAGCGGGATCACAGCTGAAAAAGCAACCAAAATAAATACCGGCAGTACTAACCACCATGCTTTATTGTTTTCTACTTTTCTCATTCTTCTAACCCCCCAACCAAATACTCATCGATGTACACTTTTAACCACTGCTCAGGGAAGCTGACGTAAGCTTTTCGCTCTGGAATAAAATCGTCTTCGTCTAAGCGAGCTTTGATGACATAGCTGCCTAAGGCTAAGGTAAGAATTTTATAGGTGCCTAAGTCTTCAACATGCTTCACATCGCATGCGAAGGCATCTTCCGTTGGCTTGTTCCAAACGTGAACAAACTCTGGGCGTATACCAACTTTGATGTTTTCACTGGTACTTTGATCGACTATTTTTTTAACATTTTCTTCTAACGGAATATTAAACCCTTCGAACTCCACGCCTGTTTTATTTGGCGTCACGTTAAAAAAGTTCATACCTGGGCTGCCAATGAAGAAACCAACAAAGGTATGATTTGGGTTTTCAAATAGCTCTCTTGGCGTACCAAATTGAACGATTTGGCCGCCATACATCACAGCAATTTTGTCGGCAAAGGTAGACGCCTCTAGCTGATCGTGTGTTACGTAAATCATGGTGATGCTAAATTGTTCATGAATCTGCTTTAGCTTACGTCGCAACTTCCATTTTAATTGAGGGTCGATCACCGTGAGCGGCTCATCAAATAAAATCGCCGAGACATCATCACGTACCAAGCCACGACCCATTGACACCTTTTGCTTTTCATCAGCTGATAAATTCTTCGCCTTTTTCTTCAGCACTGGGTGTAAATCTAAAATTTCGGCAATCTCATGAACCTTGCTAATCACCTTTGCTTCGGAAACTTTCATGTTACGCAGCGGAAACGCTAGGTTATCGAATACCGTCATCGAATCGTAGATAACAGGAAACTGAAACACCTGCGCAATGTTGCGCTCTTGTGGCGGTAAATGATTTACAGGTTTGCCATCAAACAACACTTCGCCATCAGAAGGCGTTAAAAGCCCGGAAATAATATTGAGCAGTGTACTTTTGCCACAGCCTGAAGGCCCTAGTAGAGCAAACGCACCACCTTGCTCCCAAACATGGTTCATTTCCCTTAACGCATAATCGTCTTCACCCTGCGGGTTTTTAGCATAACTGTGCGCTAATGATTTCAAATGTATTTCAGCCATTGGTTTGACCTCTTACTAACCGAGAAGGGGATTGAATCATCTTGCCGTTAAGATCAAAGACAAAAAGCTTGTGGGTTGGTAGATACACGTTAATCGTGGAATCTGTTTTATACGCATGAACGCCAGAAAGCTGCATCACTATTTCAAAGTGGTTGTTCTTGGCATGGATGAAGGTTTCAGAACCACTGATTTCGGCGAGCTCCACTTTCATTGATAATTCAAGATCATCATCGTTGTGCGGTACTAAGCCAATGTGGCTAGGGCGGATACCAAATTTATAACCGCCCGGAGTTAAACCTCTTAAATCTTGGTTCAGTGGGAAATGCGCCGTTTCATCGAAGGTGACTTCGTTTTCGGTCACTTCCCCTGCAATCAAGTTAATGGGCGGCTCACTGAACAGGTCGGCGGCATCAACATCGACAGGCTCACGATAAACTTCGGCCGATGGTCCGCTTTGAATTAACTTGCCTTCGTGCAATAAAGAGGTGGTGCCTCCCAACGCCAAGGCTTCATTTGGCTCGGTAGTGGCATACACGGCAATGGCATTTCGTGCCTTGAACAATTCACGTAATTCTACGCGCAACTCTTCACGGAGCTTGTAATCTAAATTCACCAACGGTTCATCAAATAACAAGATACTGGCATCTTTCACTAGAGCTCTTGCCATAGCGGTACGTTGTTGTTGCCCTCCTGATAACTCTAACGGGTAGCGATCTAGGAATTGCGAGATTTGCAACATGTCGGCTGTTTCACCCACTCGCTTGGTGATTTCTGCTTCGGATATTTTGGCCAGCCGCAGTGGCGAAGCAATGTTTTCTCGCACGGTTAAGTTGGAGTAGTTAATAAACTGCTGATAAACCATTGATACGTTGCGTTTTTGAACAGCCATACCGGTTACATCGGCACCGTTCATGATTAGTCGTCCGCGCGTCGGTTTATCTAAACCCGCGATGACACGCATCAATGACGTTTTGCCTGCGCCGGTCCGGCCCAGTAACACGTTAAATGAGCCAGGCTCTAGATTAAGGTTGACGTCACTTAAGTAATCGCACCCTTCTACCACGAGACTGACATTTTCTAATTTGAGGGACATAATACCGTCCTGTGATTTTTAATGTTTTTGCACAGTGTTGAACACTGAACACTTTTTATTTTTGTCTTTGAAGGATAGCGATAACTGTGCCAACCTAAAAAAGGTGTGCATAAGAAATTATAAGCTATTGTTTTTAAAGGGATATCTATAAAATGAACACACTGTTCACTGAGAGAAAACTAGTGTTGTTATGTTCAGTCTGTTCAGACGATTGTTGACTTTGTTCAGCGCTGAACACTACTATGTGAACACAAGGCCACTCTAGATTTGCCTAATTAAAACAACAAAAATTGAGTTCCCTATGAGCAGTTCGATTATCGATACCTTAGGAAAAAGCCGTTTTTCGGCTAAAAGCTCGCCCACGAATGAGGCACCTCTTGATCATCAAACGATCATCGAAGCTTCTTGGGAGCGATGCAGAAATTACGGGCTAGACCCCTCTTCTGAACCAGTGATTGAACGATTAGGCACCGGTGATGTCAGCAGCCTTAAAGAAGAGCATCACTTTTTGGTAGAAACCACCAACAACGAAGTGCTGCCCTATTATGAAAATATACTGTCGAACAGCCAATGCATGATCATGTTGACGGATAGTCGTGGCCAAATGTTAAACAGCTGGGGCGATCGACGGTTTCTAAATAAGCAACAAAAAGCATTTTTTGAACCCGGGACCTACTGGGGCGAAAACGTGAACGGCACCAATGCCATTGGCACCGCTATGGAGTTGGGGCATGCCGTTCAGGTTCAGAAAGATGAGCACTTTTTAAAATCGAATCGCTTTATGGTGGGTTCGGCCGCCCCAATTTTTAATGTAAACCATGATTTATTGGGCGTTATTGACGTATCGAGTGATACCTATTTGCCGCATTCTCATACTTTGGGCATGGTTAAGCTGATGTCTCAAGCCGTTGAAAACCGGCTCATTGTTAAAATGTTTTCGGCTGAGAACTATTTGCTCAGTTTTAACACGAATATCGACAACATCGATAGCCAATGGGCAGGTTTGATCGTTTTTAACGAAGATGGCACCATTATCTCTGCAAATCGACGCGCAGAACTGCTGTTAGGCTACGATTTAGCCTTAACAAATATCAGCGATATATTCGACTTCCCACTTCTTGAACTTAAAAACCACCCAGAATCTATGCCCATTAAACTGCCTGCTTTAGGGCGCTTTCAGATGCACGGTGTATTAAAGCGACCCACTGAAAAGGCAATACAAGCCATCGATTTTCGCCAGCGGTTAATCAAAAAGCGTAAAAAGGAAGACACACAGATTACCTTAGACCGTTACAGCTTTGGCGATCCTCGTATTGAACATTGCATCAAACAAGCTAAAAAGATCATCGAAAAAGATATCCCTCTGCTCATATTTGGTGAAACCGGCGTTGGTAAAGAGGTGTTCGTAAACGCCTTGCATGAATACAGTTCTCGTAAAACCTATCCTTTGGTAGCGGTCAATTGCGCGGCCATTCCGGCGGAGTTAGTAGAATCCGAATTATTTGGTTACGAAAAAGGAGCCTTTACCGGTGCGAGCAACAAAGGGGCAACCGGCCTTATTCGTAAGGCGCACAAAGGCACTTTATTTTTAGATGAAATCGGCGAAATGCCATTAAAAGTACAGGCGCGTTTATTAAGAGTGCTTCAAGAACGAAAGGTATACCCGCTTGGCTCTACGGAGTCTTACCCTGTTGATATTAAACTCATTTCCGCCACTAACCGATCGTTGCGGGAAGATGTTGAAAAGGGATTGTTTCGACAAGATTTATATTATCGAGTCAGCGGCTTAAATATAGAGCTGCCCGCACTGAGAGAACGAACAGATCAGGTTGAATTGTTTAAAGAAATTTACAATTTGTATCGCACCAATGAACAACCTGAACACCTGCCTGAAAACATTATTGAATTGTTTCAAAAGCACCCTTGGCCAGGCAACATTCGCCAGTTGGTGAGTGTGTTGCAAATTGCACTGGCGATGGCCGAAAACCAACCCATTCAGCCAACCGATTTACCCAGCGATTTCTTTGAAGATATTGGTTCAACGACCGTATCGACCAGCCGGCCATTGCAAGGCGAGTTTAAGCCAGAGCCTGCAAGCGCGCCTCAGCCTGCGGAAACCAATGCGACGGATCGAAACGATGTTGTGGCCGTTTATAATGCGAATCAGGGCAATATATCAAAGACCGCCAAGGCGCTTAATATTAGCCGAAACACCTTATATAAACGTTTACGAGAACTGGGCATCAAGTAATAGGCTAACGTGCGCCACCCACCATGAACCCGGCTGATAAATGGTGGCGCATAAGAAACATTAGAATGGCCCCGGGTACAATAGACAACAACGACATGGCCATGACCAACCCCATATCAGTTTGAAAACTAAATAATGACGATATCGCCATGCTAATTGGCTTGCCGTTGGTTACCGTCAGAATGCGTGCAAATACGACCTCTACCCAAGAAAACATAAAGCAAAAGAAGGCTGCAACGGCAATGCCTGGCTTTAGCGTTGGCACCAGTAACTTAAAGAAGAATCCCAAAAATGAGTAGCCATCGATAAAAGCCGTTTCATCAAATTCTTTTGGAATCGCAGAAATAAAACTTTCTAGAATCCAAATGGTGATGGGTACCGTAAACAGGCAATGTGCGAGCGCAATAGCCAGAGGTGAGTTGACTAACCCTAAAGCCGAGAACAACTGAAATACCGGGAAAACCATCACCACCGGCGGTGTCATTCGACAGGCTAACAACCACAAAAACACGTGTTTATCGCCTATAAAACGGTATCTTGCAAAACCATAGGCGGCCGGCAACGCAACCGGTAAGGTTATTGCAATGTTTAGTGCTACGTAGGTGAGGGAATTAACTATAGAGTTTACTAAGGCTTCGTTTTTAAATAGATGCTGGAAATTAAGGAGTGTCCATTGGCCTGCCTCAATACTTGGATGCTCAAGCGTCGATTGAAAGCTTAAATAAAAGATAGGCACCAGCGGCCAAATGACAAAAAAACTAAACGCAACGACCGGCATGCGTTTTAATACAGACCAAAGAGCCCGTTGGTTTTTTGAATTAATGTTCATATTTTTTCTGAGCCACTTTGAAAAACCAAACGACGGTTAATATTATAATGAAGTAAATCATAGACCTTGCCGAAGCTGGGCCGTAATCAAACGCCTTGATAGATTCGGCTAAATCCATCGCTAAAAACATGGTTGCGTTTTTAGGTCCGCCTGCATTTAAGCTAAAGGCTTCGGTGTAGCTCATAAAACTGTCCATAAATCTCAATAGCAATGCCATAAGTAACACGCCGATTATTCTCGGAAATTCAACCACTTTGAAAACGGTCCAACGTGACGCCTTATCGATGGCAGCGGCCTGATAATACTCTTTAGGAATGGTCGATAAACCGGCATAGCACAGCAACAAGACTAAACTGGTCCAATGCCAAACGTCCATTAGAATCAACACAATCCAAGTATGAATTGGATTGAACTTCCAATCTAGATCAACCCCAAACGCCGCGAACACGGCAACAAACGAATCGGAACTAATCAGCACGTGCCAGAGCATGGGAATAATATTCCAGGGCACCAATAGTGGTAACGACAAAATGACCAAAAATAAAGCAACAAAAGCGTTTCGCCTTGGCAGTGATAACGCTAATAAAATGCCTAATGGTATTTCAATGATCAAGACCAACAATGAATACAGCAGACTGCGACCCAAGCTTGCGTAGAAGTGGCTTGAACCTAAAATATCACGATACCATTGAGCGCCGACCCAAGTTTTAAAATCTTGCGTGAAGATATCGTGAAAGGAAAAGTTAAATACCATTGTAAGTGGTATTAACACAACTAAGGCCAACAGCAGCAACGCTGGCAATACGAGCAACCAAGCAAGGTTATTGTTTACTTTTGTCATGCTTAAAGCCCAGTTGCCAAAGAGTGCGTTAAAATTGCAACAATTAGGCCAAACTTTCAATCGTCGAACTGTTAATACTCGATTAGAGCAACCCCATAGTTCATGGGGCTTTGCTAAAAACCAAACCGTTTAATTATGATCCGGTACCTGCTTTAAAAGCTAAGAAGTGTTCACCCTATTGTTCAAACTGTTCAGAATTTTTGAACAATAGGACCTACATCAGCATTGGATAACCTAAAGGCAATCATAAAGCAGCTGAACGTGCGCTTTTGGGTTTTCGTTACTTACACCCTTTTTAACTGGGTAAGGCTCGTTGCGCCATAAGTAAGTTAAGGTACAGCCTTTAAGTTGCGTTGATTGGCCGAGCTTTAACGAAATAACACCCTGATCATTATTGGTTAACGTAACGACCGCATCATCAATTTGCAATGAACCTATCGAGGTATGTAGGCTGGTTCTACGGACATCATAAAATGCCCTATGTAAGTACCTTCGCTAGCAGCGCATCAAATTTATCAAAGCCTTCGGCGATCAATTCATCGGTTATGGTTAATGCTGGCAAGAAACGAATGACATTGCCGTAGTAACCACAAGATAATAAGACGAGTCCCGCTTCTTGCGCGTGCGCAATAATTTGTTGGGTGACCTCGGTGTTCGGTTGCTTCGCCTCTCCGTTAGTCACAAGCTCCATGGCGATCATGGCACCGTTAATGCGAATATCACCAACCAGGTCTGGGTATTTTTTGGATACTGCTTGAATGCGTTTTTCAAATTGTGCGCCTATTTCATTGGCTCTTTGCACCAATCCTTCTTCCTCGATGATATCTAAAACGGCTAACGCGGCCGCACAACCAACAGGAGAACCACCATAGGTGCCGCCTAAACCACCCGGTAACGGCGCGTCCATAATGGCGGCTTTACCACACACGGCTGAAATGGGATAACCACCGGCTATCCCCTTGGCCATGGTCATAATGTCGGCTTCAATTCCGGCGCGTTCCAAGTTAAAGAAGGTGCCCGTGCGGCCAAAGCCCGATTGCACTTCATCAATAATTAGGACGATGCCTTCTTCATCACACAGCTTTCGCAAATAGGTTAACAGCGAAACCGGTGCGGCGTAAAAGCCGCCTTCACCTTGAACAGGTTCAATAATAATGGCCGCCACATCGCGGGCTTCGATGCTGGTTTTAAACAGGGTTTCAATGCCACGAATCGAATCTTCTACTGTAATGCCATGCATCGCCATAGGGTAAGGTGCGTGGTAAATATCGCCAGGGAACGGCCCGAATAAATGTTTATACGGGACGGTTTTCCCTGTTAACGCCATACTGAGGTTCGTACGGCCATGGAAACCACCGGCAAATGCAATGGTTCCACGCCGCCCGGTGTAAGCGCGTGCAATTTTCACGGCGTTTTCGACCGCTTCTGCACCTGTACTTACAAAAATAGACTTTTTAGGTGTATCACCCGGTACAAGAGTGTTGAGCTTTTCAGCCAATTCTACGGCCTGCTCGTAAGGGTTTACCATTAAACAAGTATGTGAAAAATTAGCCACTTGCTTTTGCACGGCTTCGACAACCTTAGGGTGACTGTGACCGGTGTTACACACCGCTATGCCTGTGGCGAAGTCGATGTATCGGTTTCCATCGGCATCCCACAGTTCTGCATTTTTTGCGTGTGTGACAAACGATGAATAAAGGTTACCCATACCTCGCGCAATAGCGTTGCTTTTGCGTTCTTGCAGTTTTTGGTTGTTACTCACTCTTGTATCCTCGATATTATGCGTCTATACCGCCTAAACATAAGTACTTCATTTCAATATACTCTTCGATGCCATGACGCGACCCTTCTCGGCCTAAGCCCGAAGACTTCATGCCTCCGAAAGGTGCCGCGACATTCGATAAAATACCTTCGTTAATACCCACCATGCCGTATTCCAAACCTTCAGACACTCGCCATACTCGGCCAATATCACGCGCGTAAAAATACGCCGCCAACCCAAAATCCGTATCGTTAGCAATGGCAATGGCTTCTGCTTCGGTTTTGAATTTAATGATCGGCGCAACAGGACCGAATATTTCCTGAGACGCAATAGGCATATCATTAGAGACATCGGTTAAAATGGTTGGTGTATAAAATGAACCGCCACGCTCATGCGGCTGGCCGCCAACGCGTACCTTTGCACCCTGTGCTACCGACTCTTCGATGCGCTTATGAATATTTTGTAGTGCCTTTTCGTGAATTAAGGGCCCAATGGTGGTGCCATCTTCCAAGCCATGCCCTACTTTTAATTCGGCCACCGCGGCTTGAAATTTCTCAACAAATGCATCGTGAATGCTTTCCTGCACTAAAATTCTATTTGCGCAAACGCAGGTTTGACCGGCATTTCTGTATTTTGATGCCATTGCACCTTTAACGGCGGCATCTAAGTCGGCATCATCAAAAACAATAAAGGGCGCGTTACCCCCCAGCTCCATTGACACTTTTTTAACCGTACTGGCCGATTGCGCGATGAGTTGCTTGCCTACAGCGGTAGAGCCGGTAAAAGAGAATTTTGCTACATCGGGGTGTTGCGTAAACACTTCGCCAATGCCTTTGGCATCGGTACCTACGATCACATTGAACACGCCCGCAGGAATGCCAGCTTGCTCAGCCAATTTTGCCAGCGCCGTAGCCGACAGCGGCGTTAATTCAGAGGGGCGAATGATAAATGTACACCCAGCGGCTAAGGCCGGAGCGGCCTTACGGGTTATCATTGAGCTTGGAAAATTCCATGGCGTAATGGATGCAACGACACCAACCGGTTGTTTGATAACCATTAAACGTTTATCACCAGAAGGCGCTGGAATGGTTTCTCCGTAAATGCGCTTTCCTTCTTCGGCAAACCACTCTACAAAGGAAGCACCATAGGCCACTTCGCCTTTGGCTTCGGCTAAAGGTTTGCCTTGCTCTAACGTCATGATGACACCCAGATCGTGCTGGTGTTCCATCATGAGGTTAAACCACTTACGCAAAATTGAGGCACGCTCTCCGGCCGATTTTGCACGCCAAGCCGGCAATGCTTTTTTAGCGGCGGCGATGGCTTGCTCGGCAAGTTGAGCATCTGCGTCGGACACTTTTGCAATTTCTTCGCCCGTAGCGGGGTTGGTCACACTGAATTTAGGACCGGCTTGAACCCATTGGCCATCTACAAATGAACCTAATCCCAGTAAATTCGAGTTAATCGTCACAGTAAAGCTCCTCTTTCGGATATGTGCAGATTGCTGCACCTATTGAAAAGTAAAAAATACTTCTGGTAAATATAAAACATTCAAACTATTGTTTGATGTAATTAAAACATTATGTCGACAGACCTATGGCTTCCAAACACGCGCTCATTCCGCGCCCTGTCTCTGAATACGATTTAAGGCTGCTGCGTATTTTTAAAGTTGTTGTTGATTGCGGTGGTTTCGCTGCAGCCGAACCGGTTCTTAATATAACGCGTTCAACCATCAGTGTGCACATGTCTAATTTAGAAACTCGGATGAATGTTAAATTGGCCAGCCGTGGTCGCGGTGGGTTTTCGTTAACCGAGGAAGGCAAAGCCGTTTACGAAGCCTCTTTAGTGATGTTTAGGGCGTTAAACGATTTTGCTTTGCAAGTGCAAAACTTAGACAACGAGCTAAACGGCGAAATTTCAATTTTATGTTCCGATCAAGTTGCACTATCGAACCAATTACGATTAGCCGACGTGATCGCTCAAATGCAAGAACGTGCGCCCAATGTACAACCGGCAATAAATGCCGACACCATTCCCAATATTGAACAAGCCATTTTAAACGCCGAAGCAGATATCGGTATTATTCCAGAATACCGCCATATAGACGGTTTAAGTTATCAACAATGCTACACCGAACCCTATTATTTGTGCATTGGCAAACAGCACCCTTTGTTTGAAAAAGAAGATCAACACATCAGCGACGATGAGGTTTACAACTGCCAAACTGTTCACCCTGGTGTTGATGTTAACCTGAGCGGTTTAAAGCAGTTTGAAAAAATGAATTTGGCCGCGCGCGCTTATCAGTTTGAAACCCGCACCCCACTCATTTTATCGGGAAAGTATTTGGGCTTTTTCCCATTGAGCTTTATTCAAACTTTTATAGACCGCGGTGATATACGCCTACTACAACCCGAACGCCGCTTTTACAGCGTTGACCATGTACTGGTGACACGAAATACAGGCCGCACGGATCAAAAAGTTAACCTATTTTTAGACGCCTTTGCAACGGCTCAGGCGTCTTCACTCTAAGTTACAATGCATCCCGACCATGCGGTTCGGTGAAATCTAACATTGGCCCAACAGGGATGATACGAGTTGGGTTTATCATATCGTGGCTCGCGTAGTAATGTTCTTTGATATTGGGAATACTTACCGTTGCGGCCACGCCTTCCACTTGGTACAACTCTTTCAAGTAACCCCAAATATTTGGGTAATCGACAATGCGGCGAATATTGCACTTAAAATGCCCAACGTAAACGGCATCAAAGCGTACTAAGGTGGTAAACAAGCGCCAATCGGCTTCAGTAATGCTCGGCCCGGTTAAATACCGCTGCTTACTCAGTATGTTTTCCACAGAATCGAGCGCTTCAAACAGTTCCGTTACGGCTTCTTCATAGGCTTCTGGTGTTGTCGCAAAGCCAGCGCGATACACGCCATTGTTAATATTGGGGTACACAAATTCGTTAACCGCATCAATGTTTGAGCGCAGTGCTTTGGGGTAAAAGTCACCCTCTTTGGCTCCTAAATCATCAAAGGCACTGTTAAACATGCGAATAATTTCTGACGACTCATTGCTGACGATGGTGTTGTGTTTTTTATCCCATAACACCGGTACAGTTACACGGCCGGTGTAATCTGGCTTCGCTAAGGTATAAATTTCATGTAAGCGCTGCTTGTGGTTTATAAAATCTGCCACCACCTCATTGCCAGCATTAAAGGTCCACCCTTCATCGGCCATATAAGCATTGACCACCGATACCGAAATGAAATCTTCTAGCCCCTTTAACGATCTAATAATTAAGGTTCGATGCGCCCAAGGGCAAGCCAACGAAACATAAAGGTGATATCGATCTTTCTCGGCTTTAAAACCAGCGTCACCGGTTGGCCCTGCCGAACCATCTTTGGTCACCCAGTGACGAAAGCTTGAGTCTTTGCGTTTAAATCGGCCGTTGGTGGCTTTGGTATCGTACCAGTCTGTGTGCCATTGGCCTTCTACTAATAAACCCATTCCATTCTCCTAATTATAAAAACTGGCCGTTTTGGTAATCGGCAAATGCTTGCAACACTTCGGCTTTAGTATTCATTACAAAAGGCCCACCACGAGCTACGGGTTCATTCAAAGGTGCGCCTGAAATAAATAGAAACCGGCTGTTACTTTGCGCTTTAATTCGTACGGTATCTCCGGCACTTAAAACCGCCAGCATGCCTTCTTCGATCATCTGTTCTGAGCCTTCTAACTGGCCTTGTCCTGCCACCATATAAATGAAAGCGTTATCGGTGTGCTGCAACCTTTGCTCAAAAACATCACCTGCCACCAGCTGCACATCCATATAATTGGGTCGTACAAATTCATTGATCACTGGGCCAGTGGTGCCATTGTTCGTAGTGCCTGAAATCACTCGGATACTCGAGCCACTTTCGTGTTGCTCTACGGCTACTTGCTCGGGCGGAAACTCTTGGTAACTGGGCGACACCATTTTGGCGTGGCTTGGTAAATTGACCCAAAGCTGAAAGCCCTTCATCAACCCTTCTACTTGCTCGGGCATTTCAGAGTGCTCTATTCCTCGCCCGGCGGTCATCCACTGCACACCTCCGGGAGTAATAACGCCTTCATTGCCGGCACTGTCTTTGTGGCGCATGTTACCTGCTAACAAATAAGTTACCGTTTCAAAGCCGCGGTGTGGGTGTGTAGGAAACCCGCCGATGTAATCTTGCGGCTGATCGGATTCAAACACATCGAGCAATAAAAACGGGTCCAACATATCTAAGGTTGGCGTACCGATTATGCGCGTGAGTTTGACACCGTCACCATCGGTAGCGGGCAAGCCTCGGCTGAGGGTTCGAATGTTCCGATAGGTTGGCGGAGTGTGTTGTGATTGCGACATGGCAACCTCCTTACGATTCGTAGTGTTTGTTTCAATTCCCCCATGCTACCGTTTGCCACTAGCCAGAAAAACAGCAATAATTGCAAATTATAATTCTCTAAATAAGAACAATAAAAAGTTGTTCGTAAAAGGGTTGAACCATGGGGCAATTAGAAGACATTCAGACTTTTGTGAGAGTGGTAGAAGCCGGAGGCATTGGCCGCGCCGCTGAGCAGCTCGGCATTGCTAAATCGGCCGTTAGCCGACGTTTAAATGCCTTAGAAGATCGACTCAGCCGAAGGTTGATTAACCGTACTACACGTACTTCTAGCCTAACAGAGGCGGGTTCAGACTATTATAGACAAGCACTTAAGTTGCTTGATCAAGTCAATGAGATGAATGCCAGCTCCACCAACGATGCAACAAATTTAAACGGTACCTTACGCCTAGCGGCGCCGCTTACCTTTGGAATCATGCACCTTAGCCCAGCTATTGAACAATTTATGGCGCAGCACCCTGATCTTAAAATTCATATCGATTTTTCAGACCGTCAGGTAGACATCATCGAAGAAGGGTTCGATTTAGCCTTACGCATTGCCAATTTAAAAGACTCGAGCACACAAGCACGTAAGCTGTTTCAATCAAATCATGCTCTGTTAGCCAGCCCGAGTTATATTGAATCTCGTGGTAAGCCTGCGCAACCAGATGATTTGCACCAGCATGATTTTATTCATTATGGTACGGGGAATACAGCGCACGTAACACTGCTCGATTCCGCCACACAGCAACATCGCTTAAATTTACATTCCAAACTGTCAGCCAATAATGGCGATTTCTTAATGCAGTTAGCCATTGCAGGGCATGGTATTGTCGCGCTGCCCAATTTTATGGCGTGGCAAGCCGTAGAGCAGGGTAAATTAGTTAAATTGCTACCCGAATTCACTATTCCCAGTGTTAATGCTTATTGCGTGTACCCAAAGAACAAGTTTCTGCCACTTAGAGCCCGTGCCTTAATCGACTTTTTAGCACAACACTTCCAAACAACACCCCATTGGGATGCTTAAAGCGTCAACTTTCTGCGAATAGCGGCGTATAAAGCATACTCACCCTATTTTTGGACGATAAATAGACGTTTTGTTGGCAGAATTTTGAGCTATATATTAATCTAGCGCACTAAATCGATCGTTTTGGTGATGTTGAATTAACCTTCTGACTACTTCTCTACATCTATCCAGCAACGTTTTCTCATTAATAAAATTATAATTTTGCCGTTTAAAAGGAAGACTCTGCATGAAAAATCTTAAATTTTGGGTTCCCATCTTGGCTGCTTTGGTGCTGTTTTCGTGCAGCAAGCCTGGAGGGAGTGCAGGCAATGGTGCACCGGTCATTAATTGGATATTGGCTGATGCCATAGAATACCACCCTTCCTATTTGCTGGCCGTTGGTGAAACCCAAAATTACTCCATAAGCCGAATGGTAACGTTAGATGTGGATGACCCTGAAGGTCATGATGATATCGTCGATATTCGCTTCACTAACACGTTAGGTGATGTCTATATCTTGAAATCCGAGGACAACATTAACTACATTCAAGAAAGCACCCAGCGCTATGAAACTAGTAATGCTGTTTCCGAAACCAATTTGCATAGAATTGAGCTTAAAGGCTGGACCATGACTGTGACCGACAGTGCTGGCAATGTCGCCACTAAGTCTTTTGATTTTGTTCTACCAAACTTAGAAACGCCTGATGTGAATGAAACATTTTTGTATTCTTCGCGGTATGACGGTTCCGACAAGGCAAATGGTGTCAGTACATTAGTGACGCCCACTTTAACAGACGACAAAAACACAAAATCAAGTACTGCAATAAGTATTGAATATACACCACAAGACGAACGCACTCGCGTTTATCAATTATTCTTTTTTAACACTGAAGACAAGGCCATAGCGTGGATTCCAGAAGATAAGACTACGGCATTGAGTGATAATGTCGGCACAACAGAGACTTATGTTGTTGCTAAGGAATCCATTCTTTTTTCCGATGGGTATGATTATGCCGATATTAAAAAGTTTTCTTGGATATCTTTGGACGATATGGAAGGTACCAGCGCCATTGTGAACGGAGCTTCAAATTGGTGGCGTCATAAAACCTACGGCGAAGTTAAGGTTTTAACAGATAACTAAAGCTCTTCTCCCACAGGTTAGCAATGCCAATGCAACGCTAACCTTTTTATTGATTTTTTAATAAGCGAAAACAGTTGAATAGCAGATTTCAGCTAATCCATCTTAGACGCCCAAATCGCCAATCGGTGGCGCATGGATTGCTGCGAAATTTGGTCATTCGGCAACGGTAGAATAACTTTATCGTGCACGAGTAACCTATAAATATACTCAATTTTGTCGGCCGCTGAATCCGTCGGTTCAAACTCCACCACCCCACGGCTTTCACCGTATTTCACGCCTTCGGCGATGGCTTTTTTTACGAGCTCCTTTTCATTCTTTAGTTTCTTCATACTTAAGCTCCAAGGTACACTTTGGTCATCCAATCTTGGCTTTCGAACGTAAAACCATTCACAACACATTAGCACTCTATTAGGGAAGATATGAAATTTAAATCTCTCTCAGTGGCTTTTTTAGCACTGATTCTAGGCTTGCAAGCCCAAGCCAACGAAGGGTGGTCTGTTGGGTTGGGGCTGGTAACTTCAGACAACTACCCAGATCAGGCTCAATCTTCTGGCTTCTTCCCCGCGGCAAGTATCGGTTCAAAGACAGCGATGGTTA
This sequence comes from Reinekea marina, assembly GCF_030409715.1. NCBI lineage: Bacteria > Pseudomonadati > Pseudomonadota > Gammaproteobacteria > Oceanospirillales > Saccharospirillaceae > Reinekea > Reinekea marina. Next base: position 503,062 of record NZ_JAUFQI010000001.1, on the reverse strand, counting down.
TTCCCGATCTCAAATACCAGTGGTCTCAATGGGCATTAGGAACATCGGGTCTTAGCTGGCAATCTAAATCTGATGCGCCAATTATGACGCGAGTTCAACTAGGCTTTCCACAAAGCAGTTTGAGTGTCAGCGGCCAACAAGGTTGGTTTCGATATGGGGTTTACGCAGGCGCAGAATTTACCAACGGCACTCGTGCTAATGTAGGCGCAACCGTGGGTCCACTTAGCTTGGAACACCATAAAGGCTTTTCTTCAAGTTCCGATGCCTATATGAATGTTGTGGCATTGGGCGCACCTGTGTTCCTTGGTGATAAAATTCCGTTAGCCGTGATCGGTAAAATAAGTGTACGCAACAGCAGTGCCGCCTTTAAAAGCGACCGTTTAAAACTCAACACGCCCTTAACCGAGGGTATTTATACCGATATAGATGTTAACTTCTTCGCCATTAGCCCAGTCAGCGACAATTTAACCTTCATTAACTCAGTAACATTTAGAAAGGCCGATCGTTCACAACAAACTCAAGTGGATGGTTTGAAGGAACTTCATGTCAACGTTTTTTCATTAGTCAGCTACTCGTTTTAAAGGGGCTTAATGCTGTGCATGTTGTTTCCGCGCGCTTCGTGGCACAATAACCGCACAAAAAGGAGCCTTGTAATGTTGGACCGCTTTACCATTCACTTTAACCCCTTTAATGGCGCAGAAGTGACCATTGAACAACTCAGTATTGGCTTGAGCGACATTGAAACTCTGCTCGATGATTTACGCCGCCAAAACAAAGCACTGGTTTGGGTAACACTGCCCATAGCGCATGCGCATCTAGTACCGTTATTAACGCGAGCCGGTTTTGTTTTTCATCTATGCACCGAACAAGCGCTGACCTTAATTTGCCGATTACAACCCAATGCTTACGCTCCTTTTTCACCCACTCATACGGCTGGCGTTGGGACACTAGTGCAGCGTGAAAATGGCGATGTTCTTTTAGTGAGAGAGCGTATTATGAATGGCGTGGGCTTAAAATTGCCGGGCGGTTATATTGATATGGGTGAGCAAGTTTTACACGCAGCCGAACGCGAAGTATTTGAGGAAACCGGAATACAAGCCACCTTTACTGATATTGTCGGGTTCGTAACAAAGTACCCACACCAGTATGAAAAAGGCAATTTTTTTATTGTGTGTCGTTTAAAGCCCTCTACTTTCGAGATAAATGTTCAAGACACCGATGAGATCGATTTTGCTTGCTGGGTAAACCCGGAGACCTTCATTAATGATGAAACCAGTAGCCGTTTTCACCGTCACATTGTGGCTCACTGCTTAAACACGCTTGGATTGAAAACGGCCGATTATGAATTCGAGCCCTACCCACCCGGCGACAAAGAAATGTTTTTGCTGTAATTAAGGTTTACATGCATTACATCAGTAAACTGGCATCTATCTCTCTGTAACGGCTGGCCTCTTTAATTAGGGCATTAGCCGTGAGTGCTTTCACACCATACACCACTACTTCACATCCGTGCTTTTCACGAATAGTTTTTGCCAGAATGTCGAAATCTCCGTCACCAGAAACCAGAATAATTTCATCGCAATGAGGGGCTTGCTCTAAGGCTTCTACTGCAATACCCACATCCCAATCCCCTTTAGATGATCCATCGGCTCGTTGAATATATGGTTTTAGACGAACATCAAATCCAATGGCTCGGAGTATATTTTGAAACTGCTTTTGCTTTTCATCACCTCGGTCTATGGCAAAAGCGCTGGCATTCACCAAAGTACGATTTTCTAAAGCCTCAGCCCAAAAAGCGTTGTAGTTAAAGTTTTTCTGAAACGCTTGCCGCGTGGTGTAATACACATTTTGTACATCCACTATGATGGAGGTCGTTTTCATTTTTACACCAAGTTTGCTAAGAATTATAGGAAGGCTTAATTTAACCATACCAATTATTTTTTAATAAAAATAGTCGATTAGTTTTCTTGTTGCGTCGGGTAGCTTCTATTCCTACCCTTATTTTTGGCCTGATAAAGCCGTTTATCGGCGAGTTCTATCAACTCTTGCAAGGTCGCTTCTCTTTCGCTCATTTCTGCAATGCCAACACTGATGGTTTGTTGTATGCGATGTTCTGAATCACCGAACAACTTGCATTCGAAGGCTTTTCGAATGCGCTCGGCGGTTTCATAGGCGGACCTAAAGTCGGTATGTGGCAGAATCACCGTAAACTCTTCACCACCGTATCGGGCTAAAAAGTCTGAGTCTCTTAGTTCAGTAGCAATGGTTTGCGCCGCTTGAATAAGCACAATGTCGCCAAAGCTGTGGCCGTAAGTGTCGTTTACAGGTTTAAAGCCATCGAGATCGATCATTAACATACTGAGGGTCTGACCATAACGTAATGCCATGTTGAGTTCACGCTCGCCGACCCGCTCTAATGAGCGCCGATTATGAACACCCGTCAGTGTGTCTGTCCGGGTTTCAACTTGTAACTCTATGGTGCGTGCCATAATTTGAGCTTCGAGTTCGGTTTTGGATACTGTTAACTCGTTTAAATTTTTGGCCATGCTATTTATTTGCCGAGCGATATCGGTTAGCTCATCATTTTGTTCTAAATTAATGGCCGTTTTTAAATCACCATCGCGAATGTTGGCTAACCCATCTAATACTTTTGCCACCGCTCGTTTAAACCGATTAGCAAAGTTAATGTGGCTATAAATGACAAAGGCAATCGACACCACAATGAGCAATGCCAAGGTCATGCCCCAAAGCTGAATGATGCCCAATTGCTCTACCCACAGCTCATCGCTGAGCGTAGTGGCATCATTTTGTGCCGATATATAGGCGTTAGATAACCTTGCTTTTAAATGGCTAACGACAGCGGCACTGCCATTCATATTTGGTATCGACTTAAAGCTCGAACTGATCTGATTCAGCAGGGCTTCATTGCTCTCGATTATCCGACATATGCTGTCGATATGCAGACGTACCCCTGAAGAGTGGCTGCTTAAATCCGATAGCGCTTTTTTTGCTCGCTCACTGAGTAGCCGTTGTGTATTAAGCAATTCTTCATCGCGTATTTCTAGGTAAAGGTCTGCATTCACCGTTAATTCACTTAACAACACGTTAACCTGATGCATGGTTTTTTGTTTTTGCTTTAGTGATAAAAATAAATAATTACTCGCGACCAAGTACCCCAACACGAGTAGCAAAGAAACGAGAGATAAAACGCTAAGAATTTTAAGTCTAACCGCTAACTTCATAGGTTCTCACAATACGCCAATGAGTCCTCAATTGTTGGCGGGTCCATACTCATGGTTTTACGACTAATTTGAGAGGCATCGACTGATAGGCTATGGCGAGCCGCCGAAACTTTTTTCAGCCAACGAGCGTTTTCTTGAGCATTCAACAGTAACTGCCGACCAATATTTAATTTAAATTGATTGTTTGGCCAATCCCACGCCATGAATTCATCGTCTAAGAAAAGCTGATTCATGATCATTCTTTTGGCGGTCTCTGGATTTTGAGCAATGAAGTGAGTTGCTATATTAATCGCATGTATCATTCGCTCATCTGAGTTGGGTTTCGCGTCCAATATGGATGATCGAGACACCATTTGAAAGCTCAGCTTATACAAACCTTTTGTATCAACTACTTTGGTATTAGCGGGGTTATTCGCTACAATTTTATAGACATATGGCTCCCAAATAACGGCCTTATTCAGCAAGCCTTGTTGCCACTGGTTCATCATCTCTTCTGGCGTAAGAGGCACTAGCTCAATATTGGAAATGGGTGGCGACAACGCTAAATACATGCGCATTAAATACTCTGACGCGGTATCGGGGTAATAACCTATTCGATACGTTGCCCCTAAATTGGCTGAGGTATTTTCTAGAACTTTTGTATCGTGATCCGATGAAGAAAAACTGGCAATAAGGGAAATATCTTTGTGCTCCATAGCCTTGAAAGCCACCAGCGTATCTGAAGAGGTTGCAAAGTCTGCTTTATCATTAACTAAGGCATTGAAGCTGCGCAGGCCGCCTGCGTATTCTATAATGGAAACGTCTAGGCCACATTGCTCAAAGATCCCTTGTTCATGGGCAATATACACCGGGCTTGATAACGGCGTTTTAGACACCGCTATGCGGATAGGGATAGCTTCAGATTTGTTCGAATCGCAGGCGACAAAAAACAAACAGGCCATCACAACAATTAGGATAGTTTTGTAACAAGCAGACATCTACAAACCCACAGAGAGTATTCAAACTAAGCGTAGACCTGACTTGTCAAAAAGAAAGGTTCTAACAGCGTTATATTCTCATGTTTCAGGTTTTTTTCGGATATAAAAGTTAAAATTGTTCTAACTTTGTGATCTAGTCCTATTTATGGTTCGCTTGATGCCACTATCGAGTTCCGTTTTTGGCTAGGTTTCAATACGAGTTAACACTACACTGAGGGTCTGATTAAAACAGAGTACTCATTATGTTAACGCCAAACCAGTGCGAAGCGGCCAGAAAATCAAGGGATGTACGTTACGATGGCTCCTTCGTTGTGGCGGTAAAGTCTACGGGCATCTTTTGTCGGCCAATATGCCCAGCCAATTTACCTAAAGAAGAAAATGTAGAGTATTTCCAGCACAGCAGCCAAGCGCTTCAGGCTCGGTATCGCCCTTGTTTACGATGCCGCCCAGAAAGTGCGCCGGGCTCTTGGGCTTGGAAAGGTGTAGAAACAACCTTTCAGCGTGCTTTACAGCTCATTGAAGAGGGTGCGCTTAGCGAAGGAAGCTTGGTGGCACTTGCCGAACGTTTAGGCATCAGCGACCGATACTTACGTAAATTATTTCAACAATATTTAGGCTTATCTCCTAAAGCTTACAGTCAATATCAACAACTCATGCTAGCCAAACAGTTGTTGCATGGCAGCCAACTGAGTATTCAAGACATTGCTTTTAGCAGCGGCTTTAGTAGCGTTCGGCGATTTAACGATGCTTTTAAACAACACCTTCAGCTCACGCCTAGTGACATTCGAAGAAAAAAAACCGGCAACAATATTATTTGTCTAGACCTGCCGGTTAGAGGAAGTCTAAATTTTTCTCACTTACTGGCTTTTTATAAGCGCCGTGACATGGCTGGCATTGAGTTTGTTGATGAAACGAGCTATCAACGAAGCTTTAATATTCAAGGTGCCAGTGGCGTGTACCGTTTATCGCAGCACGACACCCATCCAAGATTGATAAAGTTTGAAGTAAGCATTGATCACTTTGCGGGGCTGCAAAAACTGATCAGTCATGTTCGACGCCAATTTGATCTTGATGCCGATACTGACGCCATCGAACAGCATTTACAACAATTTGGTCTGCCTATCCAAAAAGGCATCAGAATACCGGGTATCGGCAACCCGTTTGAAGCGGGCGTGAGAGCAATTCTTGGGCAACAAGTCTCTGTCAAAGCCGCCATTTCAAATTTAAATGCCGTAACCGAGAAGTACCGTATTAAACTGAACATGGTGCACCCCAATTTTGCTCAAACGCCTTACTTATTTCCAACACCCGATGTCTTGGCTCAAGCAGACTTCTCGTTTCTAAAAATGCCTGAAAGCCGAAAAGCAACGTTACTAAGATTCAGCGAATATGTGGCCGAACACGGTGTTGATCAGATTGACGATTGGTTATCGATTAAGGGTATTGGTCCTTGGACTGTCGGTTACGTAAAACTGCGAGGCATTAACAACCCAGATTGTTTTCTAGAGACCGATTTGGTTATAAAAAACTCAATCGCAAAACTTGAATGCATACCCACAGCGAAGCAACTCTCACCCTGGGGCAGTTATGCAACATTCCAATTATGGCAACAACAAAGTGATTAATAGGTAATTATAAGATGCAACTTTTTCATTGTTTTATGAACTCACCTTTGGGTGAAATTACACTGCTTGCCAATGACCAGGGTTTAGCGGGAGCCTGGTTTGAAACACACACCACGAAAGCGAATTCGTTGGGTGAATTCAGTTCCACTCACCCAGTGTTGTCGGAAACCGTTGCTCAACTTGAAGGCTATTTTAACGGCACTCTTACTCAGTTTAATTTACCGTTGGCGGCTAATGGCACAGCCTTTCAACAATCGGTTTGGCATGCGCTCACTGAAATCCCTTTCGGTCGGTCCGCAAGCTATGCCGAACTCGCCACCCTGATCCAAAACCCAAAGGCGGTTCGAGCGGTTGGGGCGGCAAACGGTAAAAATCCAATCTCCATTATCGTTCCATGCCACCGAGTGATAGGCTCAAACGGTACACTGACTGGTTATGCTGGCGGGTTAGAGCGCAAGCTTTGGTTGTTAAAACACGAAGGTTGCTTGTTGGATATTTAAGTGAGCGACCTAATGCCTTGAGTGATGCCCTCGACAGTTAGGGGATACATTTTCTTATCCATAAGCTTATCGACAATACCAATGCTTTGTACGTAATTCCATTGAGATTCCGGTGTCGGGTTTAACCAAATGGCTTTGTCAAAATGCTCAAATAACTGCTTAAAATAGTAGCTACCTGGACGTTCATTCATGAAATCGATACTGCCAAACGGCGAGACAATTTCATAGGGTGACATTGCTGCATCACCGACAATGATAAGCTTATAGTCTTTTCCGTAGGTACGTAAAACATCAACTAAAGACGTTAGGTGTTGGCGATGCAACTTGTTGTCTTGCCACAAATGGTCGTAGATAAAATTATGGAAGTAATAATGTTTAAGGTGCTTAAACTCACTTTGGCACGCTGAAAATAATTCTTCACTTTCTTTGACGTGGAAATCCATAGAGCCGCCAACATCCAATAACAGTAAAACTTTGACCGCATTGTGCCGCTCTGGTCTCATTTTTACGTCGAGGAGGCCGGCATTTTTGGCGGTCGAACGGATAGTATCGTCTAAGTCGAGCTCTACTGAGCTGCCTGTTCGAGCAAAGTTTCGCAACGCCCTTAGGGCTACTTTAATATTTCGGGTGCCCAACTCTATGTCACTGTCTAAGTTTTTATATTGCCGTTGCTCCCAAACCTTAACCGCCCTTTTATGCTTAGACGGCCCGCCAATTCGAACGCCTTCAGGGTTATAGCCGGAATGCCCGAAAGGACTGGTTCCGCCGGTGCCGATCCATTTAGAACCGCCCTCATGACGCTCTTTTTGTTCCTTTAAGCGTTCGTTGAGCACTTCAATGAGTTTTTCGAGACCGCCCATCGCTTCTATTGCGGCTTTTTCCTCTTCACTGAAGTGGTTTAACGTTGGGTTATTGAGCCAATCTTCAGGTAAGTCAAAATCAAAGGGGTCTGGCAACGCCCTAACCCCTTCAAAGAATCGACCAAAGGCTTGGTCAAATTTATCGTATAGACTCTCATCTTTCACCAAACAGGTGCGCGCTAACTGATAAAAGCCGTCGACCGTATTGATCTTTTCACACACTTGCAGTGCGGCAATAAGATCAAGCCACTCAGTCGTTGTTACCTTTAGTCCGCTGTGTTTCATGTGCAGTAAAAACTGAACCAACATGCTTAACTTTCCCGACGAGACATAAAGGCTAACCGCTCTAAAAGTTGCACATCTTGTTCATTTTTAAGCAAAGCGCCAAACAAGGGTGGCAATGCTGAAGAAAAAGTGCCTGTTTTAATTTCTTCAGCGCTCAGCTCATCGCTAATCAATAACTTTAACCAGTCGATTAATTCTGACGTTGATGGACGCTTTTTTAAACCTGGCACATTGCGAATATCAAAAAATATCTCCAACGCCCGTTTAACTAGCATGCCTTGAGCATGCGGGTAATGCACATCAACAATGCTTTTTAGGGTTTGGGCGTCTGGGAAATTAATGTAGTGAAAAAAGCAGCGGCGCAAGAAAGCATCGGGCAGCTCTTTTTCATTGTTGGATGTAATAATGATAATCGGTCGATGAATGGCTTTTATTGTCTCGCCGGTTTCATAAACATGGAACTCCATACGATCTAATTCAACTAACAAATCATTTGGGAATTCAATGTCGGCCTTGTCTACTTCATCAATTAACAACACCGTCCGCTTTTCACTGGCAAATGCTTGCCAGATTTTACCTTTGCGAATGTAATTTCTAACATCATCTACCCCTTCGACACCGAGCTGACTGTCTCGTAGTCGTGTCACAGCATCGTATTCGTACAAGCCCTGCTGCGCTTTGGTTGTCGATTTTACGTGCCATTGAATTAATTCAAGACCTAAGGATTTCGCCACTTCTTCTGCTAATAGGGTTTTACCCGTTCCTGGCTCTCCCTTAATAAGAAGCGGACGCTCCAATGCTACAGCAGCGTTAACAGCTGCACTAAGTTCAGATGAGGCGATATATTTTTCGGTACTTTCAAAACTCATAAGAGTGCCTTTTAATCAAAAACGGTAACGGTTTGACGGCTCAGAGCAATCATTTGTCCATTTGGGGCACAAATGGTGGCTTCGGTATGCGCATACCCTTCGCCTGCTTGGCGAGTTTTACACTCGTAAGCAAGCCAGTCGTCATTTGCAATTTCTGGGTGAGGGTGGGTGAACTCTACATTCCAGCTTAATGTGCTTGCCGGAGCGGGCCACTTTAACATTTGCAATACAGTCGGCGGCCAAACGTCTAACAGCGCGATGATATGCGCATCAGTGAGCACAGAGGGCGCTGTACTCAGTCGCATCCATCCTCGATAGTAAGGGTTAGATTTGCCTGTGAAGGGGTAACCGCCTTCGTCTATCTTTAAATCGATATAACGCTGAAACTTCGGCGTAACTTTCGGAATCTGAGGGATCCAGTTTGGTTTTAACGGCGGCTCAGAAAGCACTGCAACTTCGGGTTGAAACTTCGCTTTAGATTCACGATCGGTTCCAAATGCAGCCATAGCCTGCACTGCGACTCTATCGCGTTGCAGCAACCGAGCCTGCATTTGAGTCACGTTTTTACCATCGCGTAAGTGCTCAACTTCAACCAAAAAGGGCTCGTCTAAATTTAATGGACCAATAAACTGGGTCGTTTGTGCTCTTAAATGCCGAGAATCGGCCAACTCGTGTGCCATTGCACTGTTTAATAATGCTGCACTGAGCCCGCCAAAAACCGTACGGCCTTGGCCCCAAGAAGCCGGTACAGACATAGTTTGGCCATGTTTGGCTTGCTGCAATAATGAATCAAGTGTGGTCATAAAGTTCTGCTGATGATTAAAGTACAGCAACTCTAATCACCCTCAGTGCTTTTGCCAAGTACTGTTAACTTTTGCTCAAGAGTAAGGCTTATTTCCTTGAGACTTTAAAAGCCGACCGCTGCTGCTGATTTACCATGGGCGTTAGCCATCAACAATTCTGTTTTTACAGGGTGCTCTGGATCGAATTCGGCCATTGAATATGAAAATTCAAGGGGAATCTTTAATTTGGCATCTTTGTTATAAGCATCTAGGCGTGCTTGTAATTTTTTAATCATAAACAGCACTTGCTCGCACCGAGCGTTAATGAGTAATGCCGCAAATTCATCTTGATCTAGACGTCCGACTACATCCGACTGACGAAACATTCGCTTTAAGTGTTCTGCAAATGTTTTAACATTTTTTTCTGTATTTACGGATCTTGGTTCAGATATGTTCGCCACGGCATCGTGTAATTTAAAAACAATCATCACTGCTGGGTTATGATTACGATGGCATCCTTTTAAACTTTGTTCCGCTATCGAATAAAAGCCTTGGTTCATAACCATGTTGGTGGATCGATCGAGCGTTGCAAGACTTGAAAACGACAATTCATTTTCAAACATTTCAGCTAAGTCTTTCAGTATCGATTGTTCGTGTGCATTGAGGGTTCGCGGCTCGGTATCGGAAAGTGTTAATGCACCAACGCGCTGACCTGTACTGGTTTGAATTGGACAGGTAGCAAAAAACCGAATTTTAGGCTGGCTGACAACCTGCGGGTTTCCTGAAAAGCGATCATCTTTTAGCGTATCAGGGACATAAAATATTTCATGTTTATGCAGTGCATAGGCTGCGAAAGAATGCTCCTTTGGAATGGTAGAATGAAACCCACCAGAGACTGAAACCATTTGTTGATCACGCTGCCTAATTAAAGAAAAATCGGCCATTTTAACGGCAAACATTCTTTTGGCGATTCGCGTGATTCTATCCAGCCTTTCCTGAACTTCTAGGTTTCCAAGTTTTAGAGCATGTACAGCATCAAGTCTCATTTGCTCCTTCTGATTATCGGGGTTGATTTGCACGAGGTTGGCCATAACCTGCTCCTTTTTCATGATGCGATAGCAGAGCATTATAGTCGGTGAAACCAGCTGCAAAGGGGAGGTTACATTTAATTTCAAAAGTAACGCTGTTCTATTTCATTGAACGCTGTTTTGAGCCAACCATAACTCGGCTGTGGCTAAGGCATCGCTGAGGGCATGGTGCTGCCGATAAACGGGAAGACCGTATCGTGCGCGGCAGGCGTTCAAGCTCAGCTGAGATTGGCTTTCTAATAGTTGTGCTTTATGGCGCTTTTGCTCTTGAATGAGCGTATCGACAATGGGCACCTTTGGCAGTGAAATATTGAGTCTTTGGCTGGCCATAGTTAGAAATTTTAGATCAATGGGTGCATGATGAAATACCCAAGCGTCGGCCAACAGTCGAGTACTGAGATCAGACAACCAAGCCGAAATTTCAATGCCATTTTGTTCTCGTTGTTCATCGGTAATCATGTGTATGTGGGCTGAATTTGTCACGTCATCGGCCAGCAAGGTGGTGGGCAAAAAGTAGTAATGCTCCGCACTGGCAACTTCAATTTGACCATTACGCACCAAAACCGTACCTGCACTGATAATACTGTCTTCTTCTGGGTTTAGCCCGGTAAGTTCTAAATCGCAGACTAAATAGGTTGAAGTTAGAAACGGCACTTGTTTTTTGAAAAACACGTTAGAGCCCACCCGCTCTTAAGTAGGTTAGTGCTAATGATTTTTGCGCGCCTTCAATCGCTTTAAATGCGTTTTTCAAATGCGCTTTTCGTAACGGGGTTAAATCTTGTGGGTTTATAAAATTAGAGCCTTGTTCGCCACGGGTGATTTTTTCTACTTGGCTTTCTAGCTTGAGATCATTCAGCAACAGCCAAGCCTCTATTAAGCTCGATTTAATTGAACTCGACAACACAGCATGGCCTAGGGTATTTAATCTTTCTATGGTTCCTGCTTCGGTACATTGCTCAGACAAAGCAACGATACGCGCAATATCATTGATCAGTGCAATGCCTTGATGTTTTATATCTAACTCATGCTCATGCTCGCCACTGTCTTTAACAATAAATGATCTAAAAAAGCCTAACGGGGGTCTGGTGCGCAACGCATTTTTGGTCAGATGCATTAAAAATAAATCGGCTTTGACTAACCGAGGATTTAAAACCGCATGAATATCCATAAGCCATTGCCTTTGCCCATGAATCACCCGCATATCAAAAAAGATACTGGCATTGAGCAAAGCATCAGGGCTGGGTGTTTCGATCCATTGGTTGAAATTATGAATCCACTGCTCTTTGGTTTTTCGCCAACGCGGATTTGATGCCATAATATTACCAGGGCATAACGGGTAACCAAATTGCGCCAATATCTGGCATACCCGTTCGCAAAATACAGAGAAGTATTCGGATTCGGCTTCGTTTGGTTCACGCTCGAGTATAAGGCCATTATCTTGATCTGAGGTAAAAGATTGCTCTTTACGGGCTTGCGAACCAAATGCCAACCAAGCAAACTCCATGGGTGGATCGCCCAGCTCTGATTGCGCTATAGAAATAGCTTTACGTACAACTGCATCGCCTATCACCGCTAATGCTTCACCTATTTCATGAGGGGAGACATTAATTTGGATCCAATGACTCAACAGTCCAATCACCTTTGATTGCAATTGTTCGGCCTGTTCTAAACCCACCGATCTTTGTATACGGTCTACTAAGTGCACCATGCTCACACTGTGGGAGCGCACAATATCGGTAGCTGTAATTACACCAATCAATTGGCTATTTTTTATGACCGGTAAATGATGAACGCCCATTTGGCTCATCATCAATTGTGCTTCAAGGGTGGCGGCATCGTAATTTATTGTCACGGGTGCGGTTGTTGCTACGGTACTGACTGGCAATTCGATATCTAAACCATTGGCGACAACTCGGTTGCGGATATCACGATCGGTCACAATGCCGGTTAAGGAGTTGTTATCGACGATCACGATACAACTGACCTTTTTGTCGCGCATTAATCGGGCCGCTTGTTGAATGGAATCGCGGCTTTTGCAAGCCACCAAGGCTTGTTCGATCAACGACTCAACCGTTTGTGTCACTTGCAAATTAACAGGGGACTCATAATACTCATGCAATCCAAAATTTGACCGGTAGCTCGCTAATTTTTTAAAAAAGTAGGCAACCTTTTTTTCACGCTTTAACAACGCTTCGAAAGATTCGTGGGATATTTGATAAACGAGGGAATCTTCAATGGCGTAGACCTGATGATTTGGGTTATTGTCATTTAAAAAAGAGGATACGCCAAAGAATTCTCCCTCCCCTAATCGGTCTACCAGCTTCTTATGTTCATCTACAATTTCAAATGCACCGGAACGCACTAAGTAAACATTATTTTCTATAGGAATAGGTTTGGTATTTCTTTTAGGAAAGTAAGCGATGGTTAATTGCTTGGCTAAAGCTAGCTGTGATGCTTCAGTTAAAGCCGATATTGGCAGAGTCTGAGCAAGAAAATCGGTAATGTCTTTTAAGTCGTCTGCGTTAGCGGTCATCGAAACACCTTTAAATCTTTGCCATAGAAGATGGTGGTTTAATCTAGATGAATTATGTTAGAACTAAAACAAAAAAAGCGCGAAGCTATTAAACTGCGCGCTTTTGTTTTTAGTTAGCGTGAGGGTTAATGCGCCGTCGCACTGCCCGAGCCTTTTGGATAACGAATACTCTCTACCACGTCTTGAACTTCTTCTGGTGCATTGCCAGTTACTTTATGAACCGTGAATGCAACGATGAAGTTTAGGATCATGCCTAGGGTACCAATGCCTTCTGGTGAAATTCCGAACCACCAGTTATCAGCAATGTTGGCCGCTGGGTTTACGAACTTAAAGTAGATGATATAAGCCGCAGTGAATGTGATACCGACGATCATTCCGCTGAGCGCACCTTCTTTGTTCATGGTCTTGTGGAAAATACCTAAGATTATGGCCGGGAAGAAACTGGATGCGGCTAGGCCGAAGGCAAAGGCGACTACCTGTGCAACAAAACCTGGTGGGTTGATGCCTAGGTAACCCGCTACCATCACCGCGGCGGCTGCGCTCAACCTGGCAAAGAGCAGTTCCTGCTTTTCGGTTATGTTTGGCATCAAGTTCCGTTTCAGTAAATCATGGGAGATCGAGGTTGATATCACCAGTAACAAGCCAGCCGCTGTTGATAACGCAGCAGCTAAGCCACCGGCTGCAACTAGGGCGATCACCCAATTTGGCAATTCAGCAATTTCAGGGTTAGCCAGTACCATGATGTCGCGGTCAATTTTCATTTCATTCCGCTCATCTGCGGCATAAAACATGCGACCATCATTGTTTTTGTCTTCCCAGCTGATTAAGCCTGTGGTTTCCCAACTGTTGATCCAGCTTGGCGCTTCCGAATAAAGCGCTCCCGCTCCGTCGGCACCGTTGATGGTATTAATCATATTCACTCGAGCGAATACAGCGACCGCAGGTGCCGTTGTGTATAAAATCGCGATGAAGATCAATGCCCAACCCGCTGAACGACGAGCACCTGCTACCGAAGGTACCGTAAAGAAGCGAACAATAACGTGTGGTAAGCCTGCCGTACCCACCATTAGTGCGGCCGTGATGAAGAACACATCTATCATCGGCTTGGTGCCTTCTGTGTATTCTGCAAACCCTAGCTCAGTTGATAAACCATCGAGTTTATCCAACAAATAAACGCCACCTTCTGCGACTTCACCACCAAACCCAAACTGTGGAATTGGATTGCCCGTCATCAACAACGAGATGAATATGGCGGGTACCATGAAAGCAAAAATAAGTACGCAGTACTGCGCAACCTGGGTGTAGGTAATGCCTTTCATGCCACCTAATACAGCGTAGAAAAATACGATGATCATACCAATGACAACACCGGTATTCACTGGTACTTCTAAGAAGCGAGAAAATACCACCCCTACGCCGCGCATCTGACCGGCAACGTATGTGAATGATATGAAGATGGCACAGACAACAGCAATGGTTCTTGCCGTTTGGCTATAGTAACGATCGCCGATAAAATCTGGGACGGTAAACTTGCCAAATTTGCGCAAGTAAGGCGCTAAGCATAACGCGAGTAACACGTAGCCACCTGTCCAACCCATGAGATAAACCGAGCCATCGTAACCGGCAAATGAAATGATACCGGCCATAGATATCCAAGACGCGGCTGACATCCAATCGGCCGCTGTCGCCATGCCATTAGCGACGGGCGGAATGCCTCCACCGGCAACGTAGAAGTCGGATGTTGATCCGGCACGTGCCCAAATGGCAATACCGATATACAACGCGAAAGATGCGCCAACTAATAAGTAAGTGAGTGTTTGTACATCCATTCTATTACTCCTCGTCTTCTTGAACGTTATATTTACGATCAAGCGCATTCATCTTTTTCACATAGACGAAGATTAATACGATAAATGTATAAATTGACCCTTGCTGTGCAAACCAGAAACCCAGTTTGAAGCCAAAGAAGCGGATTTCGTTCAGTACGTCTACCAGCAAAATGCCAGCGCCGTATGAGACTGCAAACCATACTACGAGTAAAGTCAGCATCAGTTTTACGTTTTCTCGCCAATACTGTTTGGCGTGTTCTTTTGATTCAAAGCTCATCGCGTCCCCTCCGATATTGTTTTTGTGATGGAGATAAGCACTCTAAAGCTATCAATTGAAACGTTTGGTGGCTGTTCGACTTTGGTCGATACTAGACTAAAGGATAATAAGGGATTTAGCTTTGTGGCTGGATCGCACCGCACCCCCTCTTGTGATTCTCGGTGGCTGCGAGTGCATCCATGCACGCTAAACTTCGCCATCCATGGCTCAGATTTCCGAGCATCACAAGAGGGGGTACGGTGCTTAGTCTGGTGATGGAAGCGGTTTTTAGTTTTTAGTTTTTGGTTAATTTTATTGTCATTTAATAGCCAACTTTTAAATTTACCGTTGGTGGAACTGTGTTGGTTTCTCGATAGGTTCTAATATTTTTCGCGACGATTTCGCTGGCAGATTTCGGATTTGTTTGAGCCGATATGTGTGGGAGCACCGTTATTTTTTCGTGTTGCCACAGTGAGCTTTGCTCGGGTAATGGCTCTTGTTCGAATACATCTAAAACGGCATGGTTTAATTTATTTTTATTTAAAGCATCTAGCAGAGAATCTGTTTCAATAATAGCACCGCGTGCAAAATTAATAATGCTCGAACTTGGTTTCATGAGCGCTATTCGTTTGCTATTGATCAGATTGTGAGTGTTCTCAGTCAGCGGCACCAATATCACGAGAATATCACTCGCGGCTAATACTTGATTTAAGCCGTCTTCACCGTGGAAGGTTGTTACCCCTTTCGCGTTTTTTTGGCTTCGACTCCAACCTAAGACATTGAAGTTATTATTTGCTAGGCGCTCGGCGGCCGTTTTACCTAACTCTCCCAACCCCAACACACCCACGGTCCGTTCGTTGGGTAAGGTATAGGGTTTGCTCTGCCAACTGCATTTTTTCTGCGCGGCTATGTAGTGAGGCATGTCTCTGTGCAAGTATAGTGTCCAAGTTAATACGGCTTCACTCATTGCATTGGTTAAGTTTGGGTCAATTAACCGGACAATATTTAATGAGCTATTTTTAAAGGCGGCCACTAGTTTTTCAACTCCGGCCCAAAGACTGTGCAGCCAAACTAAATTTGGGAGTTGGGCTATATCTTTTGGCTCTGGATTTGCGACAATGGCTATTTCACATTCCTGCTTTTGCTGCTCCGTTAATTGTTCAAAAGCAATAATGTTCTCGCCTGGCATTGCGTTATTAAGCAAATTTAACCAGTGATTAGTTTGCTGTTCATTCAACTCTCCGACTAGCGCAATTGGGTTGTTCATTTTTCGAAAACACCTTCGAACGATTCAAAACCTTTTAACTCGATAGGATTCCCAGATGGGTCTCTAAAAAACATGGTGCCTTGTTCTCCCGGTTCGCCTTGGTATCGAATGGTTGGGCCATATTCAAATGAGATGCCCGCTTTCGTCAAACGGTCGGCTAACGCTTGCCATTGTTGCATGGGTAATATAGCCCCGAAGTGAGGCATCGGTACTTTTACTTCCGCGACTTGCCCTGAGTTTTCAACTTGGAACGGTTCACCCAAATGCAACGAAAGCTGATGCCCGAAAAAATTAAAATCAACCCAGGTTTCAGTTTCTCGGCCTTGTTCGCACCCCAGTAGCGTTCCGTAAAACGCTTTGGCTTCGTTAATGTTGGTTATATGGCATGCTAAATGAAAAATTGGTGTCATAACATTTACCCTGAAAATTCAGATTTAAGGCTATCACCGCCTTAGGGTTTGGAGCAAGCTGAGGGATTCTCATACTCAAGTCAATGCGGATGGTTGTCTATCGACCTATAATGAAGTAGGTCCGTCAGAAATGAGATTAAAGCGTGAGCCATACATTACGTAAACAATTTGCTTATATGACAAAAACTCAGCGTTCCTTAAGAGATTGCCCGCGTTGCCACAAACCACACTTTAGGGAGCGGCAATCGGATCGCGTACAGTAACCCCAAAAAACTTATTTATAAGCCACTTAATGCGATTTAGCACTGGATTTAACAGACGCTAATCATTAGGGTTATGCGCCTTAATGAATAGGTTTTAGAGGAAGATTATGACTCTTGCTGCGTGGTTATCTATTGTAGGTATTTGTGCATTAGGGGCTATGTCACCCGGCCCTTCTCTAGCCGTGGTGTTAAAACACACGCTCAATGGTGGTAAAAAACAAGGCTACATCGCCGCCGTCACTCACGGTATTGGCGTGGGCTTATACGCCATTGCCTGTATTTCTGGCCTAGCTTTTGTACTGATCGCATCTGAATGGGCTTTTACTCTGTTGCAGTGGGCGGGCGCGGCTTATTTGGCGTGGATGGGCATCAAAGGACTAACCAGCAAGTCGAACCCTAACCAAAAGTTGGCCGACGTCACCGCAACCCAAGCGGCCAAAGATGGGTTTTTCATCGTATTCTTTAACCCCAAAATTGCTGTATTTTTTATCGCCTTGTTTAGCCAAGTTATAGGACCTGAAACCAGTCTGCTTGGCAAAGCTGTTTACGCCACAACCGCCATGCTGATCGACATGGGTTGGTATTTGATCGTTGCATGGATGTTTTCAAACGAGCGCTGGCTAGAAAAACTACAACAAAAAGCCACGCTGCTCGATCGCATCTTTGGGGTCATATTGCTGGCCTTGGCTGGAAAGTTGGCGTTTAGCTTGGGCTAAAGCGTGCTTAAGCTCCATACTAGCTTTCAAGGGTTAAGCTCAATTCAACTAATTTGACCTTCTAAAGCAAAAAAGGCTCGAAGCTAAATAGCTCCGAGCCTTTTTATAATTTTGTTATCTAGAGTTATTAAAACTAGTCTTTCGGTTTGTCTACCTGATTACTACTAGAACTTAATACTTCCGCTAAATTTTCACGGCTTAATTCACCTTGCAATTCCCCTTCCTCATCGACGACTGGCAGCGGATAATCGTTGTCCAACGTTTCTGGAATTACGTCTTCTAGCTGAGCATCGGGCGATAAAGATTGTTCGGTGTCGTAGTATTCGGTTGAAAGCTTTTCACCGTGCTGTGATTGATCCACTTCTTCTAACTGCTGCAATACAACAGCGCCTTGAAAGCCGTCTTCATCAACGTGGTAGGCGTATTCTTGCCTGGAGGTACGCATTTGTTTTAAGGCTTCACCTACGGTTTCGGCCGATATGCGGTACGCGGCGGGTTGCATAACCGTATCAACGGTTAATGCGCGGGCGCGGTTTACATCGCGAACAAACTTCTCGACATAATCATCTACGGGGTGCAATAAAATATCGGCCGGCTTACCCACTTGAATAAGTTCGCCATCTTTAAGCACCGCAATTCTGTCACCGATGCGCAAGGCTTCATCGAGATCGTGGGTAATGAAGACGATGGTTTTATGCAGTTTATCCTGCAGGCTAATTAACTGATCTTGCATTTCAGAACGTATTAGTGGGTCCAGTGCTGAAAACGCTTCATCCATTAACAAGATCTCTGCATCGGTACACAAGGCTCGTGCTAAACCAACGCGTTGCTGCTGGCCACCAGAAAGCTGAGACGGGTACTGATTTTCGTATCCGTCTAAGCCAACATCTTTTAACCAGACTGAAGCTTTTTCTTGACGTGTTTTTTTATCAATGCCTTGTGCTTGCAGGCCGAAAGCGACGTTATCGAGCACGGTATAATGCGGCAGCAAACCAAAGCGCTGGAAAACCATCGACATTTTTTGTTGCCGAAATAAGCGCAATTCATTTTTGTCGAGGTCCATTATATTTTGGCCTTCAACAATAATCTCGCCCTCTGTAGGGTCGATAAGGCGGTTAAAGTGACGAATGAGTGTCGACTTACCCGAACCCGATAACCCCATGATGACAAAAATCTCACCGCGTTTAATATCTAAATCAATCGCTTTAAGCCCCAATGTATGACCTGTTTGAGCCAGTACATCAGATTTGGTAGCGCCACTTTTTACCAGTGGCATGTGCTTTTCGGCTTTATCGCCAAACAGCTTGTATAGGCCTTTAATTGTAATCAACGAATCAGTCATGCCGACCTCCCAAATGCTGCTGTGAACGCTGCGCATAGGCTTGTGAAACGCGATCAAAAATAATAGCGAGCACCACAATGGCTAAACCATTGAGCAGCCCTAAGGTGAAGTACTGGTTGGTAATAGATTTTAGAACCGGCTGACCTAAACCTTTTACACCAATCATGGAAGCAATAACCACCATCGCCAACGCCATCATAATAGTTTGGTTAATACCCGCCATAATATTGGGCATGGCCAACGGTAGCTGCACTCGCCATAGCTTCAGCCACGAAGAAGCGCCAAAGGCATCAGAGGCTTCGAGTACTTCTCTATCGACCAAGCGAATACCTAAATTGGTGAGTCGAATCACTGGAGGAATCGCATAAATAATCACCGCGATAAGGCCAGGTATTTTACCAATACCGAGCAACATCACGACTGGAATTAAATAAACAAACGCAGGCATGGTTTGCATAATATCGAGAATGGGGGTGATTACAGACTGAACTCGATTAGAACGTGCCATCACAATACCAATAGGAACACCCATACCTACGGCTAATAAGGTACAAATCGTGATGATACTTAAAGTACGCATGGTGTCTTCCCACATACCAAAGTAACCAATTAAGAAAAGCGCTACGCCAACACCGACGGTCAATTTAATAGAGCGTGCTGCAACATGGGTAATGGTCAGTAATATTGCAATCATTAACCACCAAGGGGTGGCTAGGAGTAATTTTTCAAACCAAATAAGAAACGCCAAGAGCGGGTCGAAAAACGATTCGATGACTTCGCCATATTCACGCGAAAATTCACGATACGCACCATCGAGTGTTTTTCTGATTTCTAAAAGCTGGGACCGGCTCAGTTGAGGAAATTCTTTAATCCAAGACATAAGATCTCTTCTGATAAATTATAGAAACGTCAAAATCAGTGATTTTATCTAAAATCAGGTGATATCTAACACCTATGTAAATGAGCCAACCTTTGGCTGGCTCATTGTGCTTATCTGCTTAACAATTAAAGCGCAGACTTTATCTTTTGGGCGGCTTCTTTAGACACCCAGGTTGACCATAGCTCTTCATGATTTTCTAAGAAATACACCGCCGCGTACTCGCCATCGGCTTGGTTTTCTTCCATCCACGCTAACACTTTATTCATCACATTATTTTTAACAGAACGCTGCGTAATGTAGTTGTAAGCGGTTGGTGATTTCGACGCGAAAGACTCAGTCGTAATGCTGAAAATTTCTGATGGTGGATACATTGTTGGCTTTGGTTCTAAGCAATCGGCTTGTGTAATACAGCCATAGAAATGCTCTTCATCAATGCCTGAACCAAAGTCTACTTTAACCATTTCGTATTTACCCAAAATAGCGGAAGGCGCCCAGTAATACCCCAACCATGCTTCACCGCGCTCATAGGATTTTGCTATCGCACCAGCTAAACCCGCACTTGAGCCTGGATCAACTAGCTCAAAGCCCGCGTCTTCCATTTCTAGCGCTCTGAATAAGTTTTCGTTATTGATTTGGCAACCCCAGCCCGCAGGGCAACCCATAAACATAGATTTATCTGGGTCTTCAGGATGCTCAAAGAGTGCGACATTGGCTTTAATGCCTTCAATTGTCGCAAGTGCTGGATCTTTATCTACTAAGTACTTAGGTACCCACCAACCTTCATCGCCCCCGTCAGTCAAAGAGCGACCTGCGTATCGTAAGCGCTTGTCTGCAACACCTTTGTCTAAAGCTTCACGGAAGTTACCAATCCAGAACTCAGGTGCAATATCAGGCTCACCCTTTTCAATCATCGAGGTACCCGTTGGCATAGTATCGCCGGGTACAATTTCTACATTACAGCCGTAGCCTTCTTCTAAAATGAACGCATCGACATAGGCTAAAAGTGTAGCTGAGCTCCAGTTCATATCAGCAATGCTTACATCGCCACATTCATCGGCCGCAAAAGCCAATGAACCACCGAGTGCCATTGCTGTAGTTGCAGCAAGTTTAAGTGTTGTTTTTTTCATGAGATCTCCAATATCTGTTTATTAGTTCTTTTTAGATGGGTCAACAGCATTAACCCTAGACAAACAAGGTTAAGTAAAAGTTGTAGGTTGAATGGTGACATCGTTGTTAACAGGCTTAACAACGCTTGATAACATCGGCTCCATTGACTCAAAATGATGTTAGCCAATGGTGCAATGCAATATAGGCAAGAATAGGCTAATGAGCAGCCTTTCGACGTAAACACGACTGATAAAGTGTGAGGCTTTACTTCACTGCTATAGCCCCAATGGTTTTCCTCTTTGTTATTAACCTTCACCTTAGCATTGCACCCTGTGTTCCGCAAATGCGACCCGGGTATTTATATTTATCAAAATGGCTAATATACTGCGATTCTTTAACGCAATTTTTATAAAAGTCTACGCTAAAAAATGCGTCTAATGTTTGTGTACACTGAGAAAATGAGTTAACCCATAGGATTCAAGAATGGCTTTTGAGCGTATAGCACTCCCTTCACAAATTCCTGGCCAGCAAACCACCGTGGCGGTTCATCGTTTTGGCCCAAGTACCGGCCAAAAGGTATACATTCAAGCGGGTCTTCACGCCGATGAACACCCTGGTTTATTGGTGGCGCAGAAGCTCATCGAACAACTTCAGTATTTGGAAGATCAAGACCAGCTACTGGGGCAATTCATCATTGTGCCTTTTGCAAATCCTATCGGCTTAAAGCAACGTATTTTCGGTCATGTAAATGGGCGCTGCGACCTAGGCACCGGGCAAAACTTCAACCGAGGCATGTCTATTGATCCTTCCGCAATAAACGATGAAGTATTAAACACACTTTGCCATGACCCGAGAGAAAATGACGAGATATTTAGACGTTGGCTTAAAGAACAAATAGACACTAGATCCGCCGAGTTTGAAATTTCTGCACTGCACAAATTATTACTAAGCTTATCGATAGATGCTCACTGCATGCTTGACCTCCATTGCGATGATGTCGCCTTGCCTCATATTTTCTATGGCAAGCATCAACCAGACGATGGCCAGCTTTTAACGAGGTGTATGGCTGCCAATGTGGCGCTTGAAGAAGATGTCACAGGTACGGTTGCATTTGATGGCACGCATACTCAACCATGGGTGTTAGCTCAAAAGCAAAGCAACAAAACACTGTTTAGCCAGCCTTGCTTCGCCGCAACTGTAGAGTTACGCGGCCATACCGACGTAAATCTTGCGCTAGCAAATCAAGATGCCTCTGGCCTGATAAATTTCTTTAAACATAAGGGGCTTATTCAACAAGCGGCAGAAAAAATTGCACCCGAACCCACTAAAACCATTGGTGTTGAGCAGGTTAAAATGGTGACCGCGCCTGGCACAGGAATCATTACTTACAACTGTGAGTTAGGTGATTTCGTGAAAGGCAATCAGTTAATTGCAAAAATAGTTGTGTTAGACCAAGAAAAACCAACCGAAATAGACGTGCTCGCACCCTGCGACGGTTACGTTTTTAGTCACACTCAACATTACTTTGTATCACCAGGGCAAACCATCGCCATGCTCGCAACGGATAAAAACCAACAATCTGCTGGTGAACAACTGGCGTTTTAGTGGCGCAAAAAAAGGGGCGTTTTAAACGCCCCTTTTTTTACAGTTAAATAACGAGTTAATCATTTAACGGCTTGATGTGTTGAAACAACCAAGGAGCCCCTGCTGTTATCCATAGTCCGATACAGGTATATCGAATTAAATCATTGAGGGCTTCATTGAACGGTAAGATAGGTTTTAAGCCTGATTTGATGAGCAATAGAATCAATAAACCAATTGCAAACCGAACTAATTTTTTCCAAAGTGCGCCTTGCACATTAAATTGAATAAACCTATGTTCTAGCTGTATACCCGCTAAAAAACCAATAGACGCGCCAAACGAAACTATAAGCGGTTTATTCTCTGGATAAAGCAGGTAAGCGATGGTAAAAGGCAAGAGGACCAACCAAAGTAAGCTCAGCTTATTGTTCTTTACGCAGTAGCTATAAAACCGATCAATGGCAAACACCCACAACAACCCAAAGAAAACCCCAGCAATAACATCGGTAAACCAGTGCACTCCCAAATACAGACGAGAAAAAGCAACCAGTGAGATCATGACGACCGCTAATATTCTGATCCAATTTGCTTTGATGCCTAACGCCGCTGCAAACCAAAATGAGGTCGCACTTTGTGTATGACCACTTGGGAATGAATATCCCGGCGCCGTTTCTACTCGCATAGATTCAATACCGTAAGCACCAATTGGACGCTCTACAGCAAACAATTCTTTTAACGTGGGGTTAAATACGGTGCTCGTTAAAAAAGCAAACCCTACACGCTGTGCAAGCTGTTTATTTTGGCACCACATAAACCAAGCCGCTGCTGCAATAAAAAAGAACTCTTCAGCCGAGGCGGTGACAACCAAAAAAAATGCATCCAAAATCGGGGTTTTAAAGCTTTGAATCCATGTCAGTAACTCTAATTGCCACTCCATAATCTAACCCTTACTGCTGTTTTTTATTTGTTTTTATATCAATTAAGCCGTTTAACCTGGAAGCCTTTTTGTTTAAATTGTTCGATCAAGCCAAACTCACCCGCCATGTGTAAGGCACCTACGGCAACGCAAACCGTACTGTTTTGTTGTGGTGAGTTTGTCAGTATGCCCATCCAATTATTATTACGATCGGTAAGCATGGCTTGTTCGATCTCACGGTAGTTTTCGAACGCGGCTTGCTGGTATAAGCTTTCGACATCGCCCTGCTGCCAATAGGAAACAAGTTGCTCGACTAATTGTTCAACGTTGTCCATTTCATTGGTTGAAAATTCTATGAACTCTTCGGTGTATGTCGTACCAAGATTATCAAGCATACGCATTTGCCACAACAATGATTCAAACCCTTGCGTCGGTATGCCATCACGTTCTGCCCAGCCTGCTAGGTGTTCGTCTAACCCTCGTTCGACATCAAACCCTTGCATCTGCATGACCGTAAGCGTTAAAACATTGACCGCAGCCCAAGGCTTCAACCCTTGAAAAAGCCCTAAGTTTATGCCCGCTATTTCGGCTAACTCTTTCATTTGGTTAAGACTGTTTTCAGACACCTGTTGGTCTAATATTTCACCGGCGGGCAATAGCATCATTTTTTGCGCTTCTAAAAGCAACGCGGTGTCTTCCATTTCCTTTTGGTCGATTTCTAACCACAGCTGATCGCATTGAGAGAAGGCTTCCTCATATACCTTGGGGAGTGGGTAAGATTCTGGTTTCATGACATGAATGGTGCCAAACAGATAGTACTCTTGGTCTCCTGTTACATGCCAAATAGAAGCGGCATGGGCCGTAGTAAGTACCAATAGAAAAGCGGTAAAGATAGAGCGCATCGGATTTTCCTTAATCAAATAATAATGCGCGCTACCTTACCACAGAAATCTTTCAAACTTACGATTAGGCCGCTAGCAAACTCTCAATCTGTGATCGAATTTGCTCGGCCACTTTGGTATCTAGCATGGCAACTCTTAATCGCCGATTAAGCACATCATCTGCGGTAACCGCGCCTTCATACTGCAAAGCCCAATCAATTTCGGCTTTGATGTAAGGCTGGCCTTCAACTAAGCGCTCTTCGCCACCGCGAAAGATAACTTGCGGGGCTCGATCCCCGTAGGCCTGCCAAAGGTGTTGCTGTATGTCATTTGGCAAGTGAGCCAACGCACGTTTTGCGGCATCGGCGTTGTCTTGTGCGCCGACCAGCTTAAGTTGATAAGTTGCGCAAGGCCGCGCACTGATTAAGTTATTTTTTACGACATGGTCCATACAATCTTCTGCCATGCGCCGCCAAGTTGTCCACTTGCCGCCCGTTAAACTGATCAGACCGTTATCGTCTAACACGACATGGTCTCGACTGATCGATGCCGTGGATTGTGCATCTGGGTCTGATACTAACGGCCGCAAGCCTGACCAAACCGAGGTAATTTCACTGCGCACGATGGGCTTACTCAGCCATGCGTTTGCCGTTTCTAACACATAGTCTATTTCAACGTCACTTACCCCGGGTTCTTCGGATAAGGTTGCAGGGTCATCGGTGGTGCCAATAAGAGTTTTACCAAGCCATGGCAATATAAACAGCACTCGTCCATCGGGCGTTTCAGGGACTAAGATACCCCGGCCTTGCGGTAATAATTCACGATCAACAAGAACATGCACGCCACTGGACACTGTCATCAATTTTTTATAGTCGGGGTCTGCCATAGCTCTTAGCTTATCTGTCCAAGGGCCTGTAGTGTTAATAACAACCTTTGCGTTGACCTCAAATTGTTCTTGGCTCTTTAGGTTTTTACAACGGGCGCCTGAAACTCGTCCATCGGTCTTTTTCAACTCGAGCACATCAATATAGTTTGCGGCATTTCCGCCCATTTCGATGCCAGTTCTTATCATAGAAACACCAAAACGCGCATCGTCGAATTGACCATCGAAGTAACTCACCCCGCCAGATAAAGATTGGGTATCTAAATCGGGACAAATTTGGCTTAACGTGGCTTTGCTTTCTATTTTTGACGGCCCGATCTTTTCGCTGCCCGATAAAAAGTCGTATACCCCTAAGCCAATTCGGAAATATGGCAACGCAATGAAACCTTTAACCGGCGTTACTAAGTTTAATGGCCACGCTAAATGCGGCGCCATATTCAGCATCCGCTTACGCTCACTTAAGGCCTCTTTAACTAACTGATATTTACCGATGTTCAGTTCTTTTACCGCTTGCTCTAAGTAACGAACGCCACCATGCACCAACTTAGTTGAACGGCTTGAGGTACCCGCCATAAAGTCTTGCTTATCTATGATAGCCGCACTGAGACCACGACTGAGCGCATCTAAAAATACGCCAGCACCACTGGCTCCAGCACCAATGATTAATACATCGAACTCATTGTTGGCGATTTGAGCCAATTGCTCAGCCCGAGACCAAGGCTGATATGGTGCTTTTGCCGACATGTTCACTCCCTAATTGTTTTTAGCAGAGCTTACGGAGATGTTCGATATTAGCAATATATTTTCGCTTTATGTTCGTTAATCAAAAAACGAACATTTAAGACGCAGAAAAAACCCCAGCATTAGCTAGGGTTTTGAAAGGCTATTTCTCTTGAACAGTGAGGTTAATTACCTAGGCTTTCAAAATAAGCGGCTAAGTTTTCAATGTCTGCATCAGACAAGGCTGCAACCATGCCGTACATAACAGGTGCCTGGCCGCCGGTGCGTTCTTGCGCTTTGTAAGCTTTCATAGAAGACACTAAGTAGGCTGCTTTTTGCCCAGCAAGGTTTGGATAAGTAGGAATAGCAGAAATGCCGTTAGCACCATGACAACCTGCACATACCGCGGCTTTGGCTTTTCCCGCTTCGATATCAGCGGCAAAAGTGGTGGCTGCAAATAAGCTCGCGGCTGCTAATAACAATAATTTTTTCATTGGCCATCCTAAAAGAAATAAAAGTTGAACCGTTACTGTTCCAGAATCCTATTTAAAATTCAAACAGTTTAAGCACTTAATTTAGAAAATAATAATATAAATCACAGCGACTACCTCGAAAAGGGTAGTTTTCTAGTTTGAAGGCTCTCTAAACGAGGAGGCGGCTGAATCATTAGGTTTATCTTTGAGCAACCGCACTTCGCGTTGCGGGAATGGAAATTCGAACCCGTGCTTGTTCATTAATTTCCAAAGTTCGTACAGTAAATCTCCCCCTACTCGATGCTCACCATCGTCGATGGCTTCCATCCAAAACTCAATATGCAAATCTATGCCGTTATCACCAAACCCTGAGATTTCAACATCGGGTTGTTCCTCGAAACTATAGTCACTTCCCGACAATACTTTTGGGTGAGCGCACAACATGTCTTTAATTAAAGGAAACAGCTGATCGAGATCTGTATGGTAGGCCACACTGTAATCTATGGAGTAGCGTTGACGATCGTTTTTATGAGTCCAATTAATGAAGGTTTCTGTCGAGAACACATCATTTGGAACCACGATGTCTTTCCCATCAAAAGTCTCAAGCGTGATGGCGCGTAAGTTGAGCTCACGAATGGTGCCTGAACGGCCGTCTTCAAATTCAATGTAATCGCCTATCGATAACGATCGATCCAATAAAATAATTAAACCTGAAATGAAGTTTGACGCGATCGACTGTAGGCCAAAGCCAATACCTACACCTATTGCGCCACCAAAAACGGCTAAGGTGGTTAGGTTAATGCCCAATACGTTAAGCAGTATTAAGAACATAAACACGTACAAGGCTACTTCAAATAACTTAGCAATGACTTCACGTGTGCTGGAATCGACACCCGATTGGTTGCGAATAACCTGTTTACCTATTCGGCTAGATTCTTTACCCAACCAAAAAAGTAATCCCCCGAAATAGATCACTCGAATGATATCAAAAAGGGATATATGGAAATTGCCAAGATTCAAATCATAGGCATCGAGCGCTGTTGTTAAGGGTGTTAATGCATTAAAGGCATCTAATAGAATCAGAGGTGCGATGGTGTACAACAATACCCGAGCAAACGCCTTAGTTTTGATAAACGTAAAGCTGTATTTAACCACTATGAGTAACAGAATGAGCGACTGACAAAGCTGCACAATTTTTGTTGGCTGCTTGTAAGCTTCTAGCCCATAGATCAGAAAGATGATTAAGAAAAACCAAGAAAATAAAATTGAAGAGTGGCCTAAAAAATCATAAATTTGCGACACAAACCCCGATTTGGATTGTTTCAGCTTGTTGATGAGCCGTGATGAAAAAATGGCCATCAACCATGCAATTGGCCACAATGACAGCACCATTAACAATTGAACAAGTTCACTGTTCGCTGCCATGCTGCTGTTATAAAAATTTAAAAGGAACTCTATGCTCAACACCTTCACCTACTCTGCTACTGTTTGCTTCAGCTCGCCTTATACCTACCCACAGGCGACACTTTCCCAAAGTATATATGGACCGCCGACACCTGCATCGACTAACTCTTTGTGATATTTACCACAGCCACCTAATTGCGTCTTTGGTATTTGATGGTCCGCATCTACTTTTGTTTTTGCGACGATGCGGTCTAAAATATCAAAAACGGAGTCGGTAATTTCAATATGTCCACCGGCCGGACCGAGGTATTTTTGACCCGTTAAGACACCGTCTTTGATTTCTTCAAAATAGGCCGCCCCTACTGTTAAGCTACCACCTTTTGGATCTTCCATTCCACCGAACGGGTGCACCGCCAAAAAGCCATCTTGCACCATACTGATCAATTCACCTAGCGATTTATCACCGGGGGTGAAATAGGTATTGGTTTGGCGTGACATCAACGGACGACGCCAACTCTCGCGCTTGCCATTGGCTGTTCGAGCCACCTCTAACTCATTAGCTGAAGTTAGATCTGTCATCGGCGTCGATAAATAGCCTTTATCTAAAATGGCTTGTGGACGAGCTAACTGGCCTTCATGGTCAAAGTAATAGCTGCCATTTGAACCCGCGGCCATTCCATCCATTTGATATAAGGCGGGATTATTCATAATGGTGGCTTGGTCATTTCCCACTCGAACGCCTTCTTCTCGCAATCGAGTAGCAATACTACGGCCTTTCATCCACGTATCGCCTTCTTGGGTGTGACCAAAGGCTTCGTGAGCGATCACTCCCGATATACCCGGACCCGTAATTACTTGATAGCGGCCGGCGGGTAACTTGGGAGCTTGAGATAACTCCAAAGGTGTAATCGCCAGTTCATGTAACTTATCTTCATCGAACTGGATCAGTTCAAAAGTGCCCATACCACCATCGGATATCCTCGCCATTTGACCACTGGCGGTCATACCCATCGCATTCAACATAGATACAGGTAATACCTGTGACAGTGTTTTTTCTCGATCGACAAAAATGTGTGTCGTGGTTTTAAAACGCAACATCACCATGGCGTCGGCTAAGGGTTTATAAACACTTTCTTCTTCGACGGCACGAGTTGATAAGCTGAGTATTTTTTGCCGAAATGTAGTGGCCATTTCAACAAGGGAATCGAGATTAATGTCTTCAAACCGCTGGCGACACTGAGGCGCAAAATGCACCGGCGTAGTCGCGTCTAGGTTTTCGGGTAGTTGTTGCTGAATGTCCTGAGGTAAACCATGGGCGATTTCTTGCGACCATGTTGTTGGCTCATATTCTTCTGAACGAGTTTGCACGGCTAAAGCATCAATTTGTGCTCTCAACTGTTGCGCCGATCGAAGAATAGTTTCTGGATTAATAGTATTAGTGGCCTTTTCAATATGAACGCCGCCAACATAAGCTCTGAGCACAATGCCGCTATCGCCATCAACCGAGGTGCTTATGTTTCGTCTGGCTTCAACCATTTTAGTTTGTTTATGCTCATACCAGGCAAATGCATATACGCCAGGTTGTGGCGACCCTTCGATCAATGCAACGGCTTTTTGTAGGCTTTCGATTAACTGGCTTGCTTGCTCTGGCAAGGCTGGCCGATATGCGGCCACGGTTGCTATGCTGTTCATACTGCCTCCTGTTCGGATTCACCCGCAATACTGATGCCTTTCCACATTAACATATGCTCTGGCCCTAAATAACCTCCCGCGGGTTCGAAATACCCCCCTGCGGTGTTACGTCGAGTGAGGTCACGGCTGAACTTAAACCCTGCCAAAGACTCACGTATATTGCCCGAAACTATGCCACCTTTTAACGTTTTTACGGGCTTGCCCTGTTGATACAACCGCCCTAGCTTTATTTCGCTGCTCCACGTTAAAGAAGTCGGATTAACCAATAAGGAAGAGAAGTCCAATACCTCTATAACTTCCTCCTTACTCTCCAAGAGCGACTCACGAGTGGCTGAACCCGCAGGCACAACTAGGTTGCCATATATTCCATTCGGTTCTTTTCCCAGTATATGGGCAAAGCGGGTATTGAGTAGTTGATGCTTTACTTCGTTATTAACAATGACATCCGCTTTCTGAGCAACTAAGCCTTCTTCAGTATAAGCCGTAGATTTGGCCATCTGCGCTAAGGTAGGGTCGATGGTTATCGTCAACGTATCAGACTGTTCATCACGATCGGAAATCGTTAATTGATCGTTCGGCTTTAAGTGAGGACCTTGAGCATACTCGGCCTCTCCACTCAATTGGGTGGCGATTGCGCTAACAAATTTACTGATGGCGTAGCTGTCTACTAGTATTGTCGCACTGGTACGGGCGGGCGGCATCAACGCCCCGGTCGTTAATTGGGTTTCTTCAGCAACGGCGTCTAGTCGCTCTTCTAGGTTAGCATCTCCCACGCCCACAAAGTGCCAATACTTTAAAACTTCTTGAAGGTTTGGACCCGGCACTCGTTCCATGGCCACTTCAAAATAAACATCGGTGGTGGTTTTTTGCGCTTCGATACCTGTCGAGGTTTTTAAGCCATGATAGTGAACGTTAGAATAAAGCTCAGCACTGTTGACCTGAACATTAGTCAAGCTTGCAACGTGCGCTTCAATTCGCTTCACCATAGACTGGTGAGATTCGACAATGTTAGCACTGATTTCCGGACAAGAAGACTCTACATTGGGGTATTCTTGGTCTGGTTTTTCGGCCAATGGGTAGGCTGCGTTCATCGCTAAACGAGCATTCGCCAGAATTTGCAAAAGCTGTGACTCAACCGCATCGGCCGGTTGAATCGTTGCCGTGGACGCACCCGTTTTTGCCCCCTCTTCTCCGGTGACATAAAGCGTAACTTTGTAGCTGGTATCGTCAACATCACGGGATTGGTAAACCCGCATTTCATTACGCTTTTTTGCCATCATTAGGCTTTGAACCGATTGTGTGGCTTTAGCGTTAATAGCCCAACCCATTAAGTCTTTATGCTGATCTGTTAACCGCTCTATTTGTCGTTCTATTTGGTTGTAGTTTGAATCTTCCGACCAATTCATAACAGCTCTCCAATTGAATAAATCCAGACTAACACAGTGCTCGAAAAGCAAAAACTCCTAGCCAAATGATTTTCTGTTACGTCGCTGTTCATTCCGTACTACAATGGAGCATTCAAATTCTTGTTTTAGATTTAGGTTGTTCATGGCGCAAATAGGTAAATACAATACTCTTCCGGTGGTAAGCAAAGCTGATTTTGGCGTTTATTTAGATGCGGGTCCGCTAGACACCGTGTTATTGCCAAAGCGACAAGTACCCGAAGGCTGCGAAGTGGGCGATGAAATTAGCGTTTTTATCTATCACGATTCTGAAGATCGACTCATTGCAACAACCGCTAAAGCAAAAGCCCAAGTCAATGAATGCGCCTGCTTAGAAGTTAAGGATGTCACCAAATTTGGGGCATTTTTAGACTGGGGCTTAGATAAAGACTTACTGGTACCGAGCAACCAAATGCGTAAACCCATGGAAGTAGGTGAACGCCATGTGGTGTATTTGTACTTAGATGATTTTACTGATCGAGTTGCCGCTACGGCAAAACTCAGTAACTTCTTGCGTGAAGAAACCACCAATTATCAAAAGAACGATCGCGTCAGTTTAATGGTCGTTAATCGCACAAACATCGGCTACAAGGTCATTATTGATCAACTTTATTTGGGTGTAATCTTTAATGATGATGTTTTAAAGCCACTCAAACCTGGCCAAAAGTTAATGGGTTACATTAAGAA
This sequence comes from Reinekea marina, assembly GCF_030409715.1. NCBI lineage: Bacteria > Pseudomonadati > Pseudomonadota > Gammaproteobacteria > Oceanospirillales > Saccharospirillaceae > Reinekea > Reinekea marina. The sequence goes on along the minus strand of NZ_JAUFQI010000001.1, from coordinate 471,552 downwards.
TGTGCGCAGTGATAATAAACTCGATGTGCAAATGCAACTGCAAGGCCATGAAGCACGTGTTGATATTGGCGATCGTATTTTACAGCGCTTAGCAGAGCATGATGGTTGCTTATTACTGTCCGATAAAAGCTCGCCCGATGATATTTATGCCCACTTTCAAGTCAGCAAAGGCAATTTCAAAAAAGCCATTGGCCGCTTATATAAACAGAAGCAAATCATCATAGAGCCAGACCGAATTTTACTGCCGTAAATACGCATATGGGCTCACTGGTGAGCCCTATTTGCGGTAGGTACTAAAAAGAGTGATGGCGCTTACGCACATATTTCGGTTTGGTGTGTGATTTAAATCGCTCCGACATCATCGCCGCTCGCTCTCGAGCCGTTAAATGTCGAAAATGGTACCGTAAGTAAATAATGTAAGCTGCCGTTGATAACAACAAGGCAACTGGCAATACAACGATAAAATGATCTGCCACGGCAAGTGCGATGATAGACCCAACTACATAGGCAATAGGTAACACCTCATAGACTGGCTTAGGTAACATAATTGAACTCCTTCTCTGTTTACACCTATCAAAGTAGTCGATTAACGCCCTGGTAGCGGTCTAATTGAGTGTATTTTTGTAACCTCGGTAATTTACATATGAACACTTGGGCTATTGAACCTGTGCTGCTAAAATCGCCCGCCCACCGTTAAAGACATCCAAATTCATGGCAAACCGCTTAAACCCGCGTCAAAAAGAATCCGTAGACTACATCAGTGGTCCATTATTGGTGTTGGCCGGTGCTGGCTCGGGTAAAACGTCGGTTATTACCACTAAAATCGCCTATTTGATTGAAGAATGCGGCTATTTGGGCCGAAATATCGCTGCAGTGACATTCACCAATAAAGCCGCACGCGAAATGAAAGCCCGCGTGATGAAGCTGGTCAGCGGTAAAAAGGCTCACGGTCTAATTGTGTCTACTTTTCACAACCTTGGTTTAAATATTTTACGTAAAGAAGCCGAGCACCTTGGCTTAAAAAGCTCCTTTACGCTTTTTGATGACCACGATTCAAAAGCCCTAATTAAAGATATTGTCTTGCGAACGGCACCAAATGCGGTTGATGAAGTAGATTATTTTCGAAACACCATCAGCCTCTGGAAAAACGATTTAATAGAAGCGAATGAATTGGTCGGCAAAGTAGACGATGCCCGCGAAGTGTTGGCTATCTCTGTGTATGAAGAATATAACCGCATGCTGACGGCCTATAACGCTGTTGATTTTGACGATTTAATTCGTTTGCCCACGCTATTATTTTTAAACCACCCAGAAGTATTGGGTAAATGGCAACGCCGAATTCGATATTTGTTAGTGGATGAGTATCAAGACACCAATATCTCTCAGTACTTGTTAGTCAAGCTCATTGTTGGCGACCAGCCTCGTTTCACCGTAGTTGGCGATGACGACCAATCTATTTACAGTTGGCGTGGTGCTCGCCCTGAAAACCTAGTCAAACTGCAAGATGACTTCCCCAATTTAAAGCTGGTAAAGCTGGAGCAAAATTATCGTTCAACAGGGCTTATCTTAAAGGCCGCTAACACGGTAATCGACAACAACCCACACGTATTTAAGAAGACTTTATGGAGCGAGATGGGCTTTGGCGACCCAATTCGTATTGTTCGCTGCCCTTCTGATGAGGCCGAAGCTGAACGAGTGGCCAATGAGATTCTCCATAAACGCTTAGTCACTAAAGGCAGTTACAGTGACTTTGCCGTACTCTATCGCGGCAACCATCAAGCTCGCATTATGGAACTAAAGCTTCAACAAAATCGCATTCCTTATAAAATAAATGGTGGTACTTCATTTTTTGCTAAGGCAGAAATTAAAGACGTCATGAGCTATCTGCGCCTTCTGATTAACCCTGATGATGACGCCGCTTTTTTGCGCATCATCAATACGCCGCGACGGGAGATCGGTGCAGCTACGTTAGAAAAGCTAAACGATTACGCTACGGTGCGAGGCGTAAGCTTAGCTGCGGCTTCTGAAGAACTTGGCCTGCGCCAACATTTAACACCGAAAGCGGGTGAACGTTTAGAGCGTTTCTCAAGTTGGTTAAGTCGCACCATCAAAAAACTGCACACCGATGAAAACCCAGTCATGGTGATCCGTGAACTGATTACAGACATCAATTACGAGGCATGGTTGCGTCAAGACAGTCAAACGGATCGCCAAGCTGAAAAACGCTTAGCCAATGTCCATATATTGATAGACGGCTTACAATCCATGTTAGAACGCGGCAATGATGAGGATGACTCAGACCTTGCCATCGAAGAAGCCATCGGCAAGTTAGTGTTGCGAGATTTAATGGATCGCCAAGAAGAAGATGAAGTTGAAGACGCGGTTCAGTTAATGACCCTTCACGCCTCTAAAGGGCTGGAGTTCCCTTATGTCTATATTCTCGGTTTAGAAGAGGAGCTGCTGCCACACAGAAACTCGATAGAAAGCGATGACATTGAAGAAGAGCGTCGACTCATGTACGTCGGCATTACTCGAGCCAAGAAAAACTTAACCCTAACCTTTGCGGCAAAGCGCAAACAATTTGGCGAGCTGGTTGATTGCACTCCCAGCCGATTTTTAGACGAGCTTCCTGAAGAGGACGTAACTTGGGTGGGTGGCAAAGAAGAAGGCGGCCAAACGGCTAATAAGGAGCAAAACGCTCAAACCTTATCCGATTTAAGAGCACTACTTAACAACTAAGACACACATGAGTAACGCCCTACAACTAAAGCCGTTTAAAATCAGACCATTTGTTGACAAAACAGTGGTTTATAAGCTTTAGTAAATAGACCTCCATTAAAGTGCCTACTTCTGATAAAAGATGAGTTTTAACTATTCAAATTGGATGCGTTCAAGCGCCAATTTAGCCACGATCAGCGTACTACTCTTAGGCACCTTATTAGCTTTTGGGGGCATGCTTTGGGATTTTAAACGCACTCACACTGAATATGCGGCCGAAATTTTTAAAGAGATCGCGGCAACAGCCATTGAAATAGAAATTACCTTAAACAATTTGAACTCGAATGGTTTTAATGATTGCTCGCCTAAAACTTTATTAGCCATGCGCCAGGCCTTATTCGTTGCTGCCTCAATCAAAGATATAGGCTACTTAAAGAATTTCGAATTAGTATGTACTACAGGTATTGGTGTACTTGATAATCCTTATCCTTCCTCGTTACCAAGCTTTGTCACTGAGAAGGGGTTCGAGATTTGGGTTGATCAACCCTTAGTAATGTTCGATAAAAAATACAATGCACTTATTGCTAAGAAGGGTGACTTTAACGCGGTTTATGATTTAGCCGTTCTTGCAGCCATTGCACCTAAAGACTTTCGTTGGCAGCTAATTTATCATGGTAATAATCGGCCCAATCATTTGGCCGGTGAAGAGGGACTTTATCAAAATAAACATGGTTTGAAAGGTTTTGACTTTTCTTTAATCACCCAGTATTCAGAGCACTGTATACCGCAATCTTCTAACTATTGCGTTGCTTTAACATCGAATTATCAGACTTTTTTCTCCATTTATTCTAAGTTAATGCTGATCAGTTTTTTTCTAATACTGATTGTTTCGTTTCGCGTTCATACCTTCGTATTATTGGCGTATAAAAAGTTTTATTCGACTCGCGCCATTGTTACTCGAGCCATACGAAAAGATCAATTTTTTAGCCTTTATCAACCTATTGTCGATTTAAATTCGGGCGAGATTATTGGGTGCGAGGCATTGGCGCGCTTTAAAGATAGACGTATGGCGATTTACCCCGATCAATTCATACCCGTAGTACGAGAATTAGAACTTTCTTGGCTCTTTACTGAACAAATCATCAAAAAAGCGCTTCTAGATTTAGGGGCGCAATCTGAGCTACCAGCCAACTTCAAAATCAATTTTAATTTGTTTCCAAGTGACATATCGTCCGGGCGAATTCAAAAAGTGATAGACATTCACGAAGTTAAAAACTCTCGATTTAATATTGAATTTGAAATAACTGAAGATGAGAAGCTTGAAGAATCAGAAGCCATCAGCCAGCTTGCTTGGTTAAAGGACCAAGGCTTTACCATTGCAGTAGACGATTTTGGCACCGGCTATTCCAGCCTCAATCAAGTTAAAAGCATGCACTGTAATGTTTTAAAAATTGATCGTAGTTTTGTGATGGATATGGAGGAAGGCAGTATTAAATCCTCCTTAATTCCTCACATCATAAAAATTGCCAATGATCTTAATTTGAAAGTTGTTGCAGAAGGCATCGAAAACGTGATGCAAGAAAATGAACTGCGAGAGCTCGGCGTAGAATTTGGTCAAGGTTGGGGCTTTGGTAAGCCTATGACGGCTAAAGACTTAGCAGAACTCTGTAAAACTAAACACAACGTTAATGATTAAAAGAAAATTATCTTTGGTTATTATTAACTAACCGTTAGTTTCTTTTGATAGAACAGTCGATCAACCCCTTCCAGCGGGAAATCTTTAAAGCAACCTACCTGTTTAAATCCATTTTTTTCATAAAACTTGGGTGCCTGAAAAGTATAGGTGTCTACACACAGGTTAGCGACACCTAGCTTAACGGCTTCTTGCTCCAGTTGTTTTATCAGCCTTTCCCCGATACCGCAGCCTCGTAGCGACTCCGAAAGCCATAAGTATTTAATAAAGATCGAAGTAAAGGTAATTTCACCCGACAAACCGCCCACGACTTTACCTTCATCATTTCGAACAAATAGGCCAAAGCTGTCGGTTTTCCTATTGGGAAAAATGGGGGCATTGAACGAACGAAGTCCATCGAGCAATAGTTCAATATCATCTTCAGCCGGTGATAGCGAAAACTCTATATTCATAATATTCCATTTTAGTGGTGTACTATAAAAACGAAGGGTGCCCTATGGCACCCTCTTACTTACTATTATTTTCTATTTATTGTCAGGCAGCATTTCTAAATCGGTCATCTTTAACCAACCTTGGAAATCCGCTACGTTTGCTGGCAACACAACACGTGTTTTTGCATCGCCTAAGGTCCCCACTTTTGAGAACAGTTTCTCAGCTAATTGCAAACGGATTGATTCCTCACCACCTTCTTCATTAATGGCTTTACCAATTTTTTGAATGGATTCAGCGGTTGCCTTAGCAATGGTTAATATCTCTTGCGCTTTACCTTCGGCTTCATTAATAAGTTGCTGCTTATCACCTTCTGAAACATTAATGGTTTCGGTCATCACACCTTCAGAAATGTTAATGCGCGCTTGTTTATCCCCTAAGCTCTTCGCCAAAATGGCTCGGCGATTACGCTCCGCGGTAACCTGGCGCTCCATCGCTTCGTTGACACTGATTGGTGGCAAAATATTCTTAATCTCGAAACGGTGTACGCGAATACCCCAAGATTGCCCAGCGCTGTTTAGTACTTCCACAACTTTCGAGCTGACTAAATCACGTTCTTCAAAAGTACGTTCTAAATCTAAGGTACCAATAACAGAACGTGTTGTGGTTCTGGCCAGTTGCACGGCAGCATCGTGGTAATCGACAATACCGTAGGAAGCCTTACTTGGGTCTTCTACCGACATATAAATTACACCATCGACCTGCAAGTTAATTTCATCTTTCGAAAAACAATACTGCGGCGGCACATCTATGGTCATTTCTTTTAAATTAACTTTATCTACAACCTTGTCGATAAAAGGAATTATTGCATGAAAACCAGGCTCTAGCGTTCGTAAGTACTTACCAAATCGCTCAACGATGTAGGCATTTTTTGTCGGTACAAAAAAGAGCGATCGCAATAATTGTAATATTAGAATCAAGAATGCAATTGACCAAACACCGACGTTAAAAATATCACTGATTGAATTTATGTCCATGATAATTCTCCTTAGCTCTTAAACTGTTTAGTTACTTGGTCAACACCTTCAAAGATGCCTTTCACTCGCGCCATTTCACTAGGCAATACCGAAATATCAGCCCCTTCTAAAATGGTGCCAAGTTCACCAACAAATTGTTCAACTAAACGCATTTTTATGGCTTTATTTCCACCAGGCATGTTAATGGCTTCAGCGACCATCGCAATACCAGTGGCCTGGGCTTCAGCCAATAATGAAATTTCTTGCGCACGACCTTCGGCAATGTTGATACGACGTTGGCGCTCACCCACCGAGTGGTTAATTGCTTCTTGGCGCTCACCTTCAGACATATTAATCTTGGCTTCTTTTTCGGCCGTGGCTAAGGTGATATCCGCTCGACGATCTCGCTCAGCAACCATTTGCTTTTCAAGTGTTGAAACAACATGATCAGAAGGGCTGATGTTGGCAACTTCATAGCGGTAGACTTTAATCCCCCAGCTTTGAGAAGCTTTATCAATCTCTCTTACAATGGTTTCGTTCAACGTTTCACGTTCTGCAAAGATTTCACCCAGCGACAACTTACCCACTTCTGATCTCATGGTTGTTTGAGCCAAGTTGATGGCAGCGTTTCGGTAATCGCCAATACCATAACTGGCCAACTGTGGGTCCATGACTTTTAAGTACACTAAACCATCAATTTCAACTTGAATATTGTCTTTGGTAATACAGTGCTGAGCGGGTATGTCGTACACCTGCTCACGTATCTCATGCCGATACGCTACGTTATCAATGAACGGGATCATAAAGTGAAGCCCCGGCTGAAAAACCGTTCGAAACTTCCCTAATCGCTCGATCACAAATGATTCCCGCATGGGCACCACCACCAGTAAAACTTTTAGTACAACAAAGGTGGCTAGCACCAATAATGTTATTAACGTCATCTTAATTTCCTTCTATTGATTTAACGATCCAGCAATTACCGTCTTGACCAGCGATAACGGCCTGTTCTCCTACTACAAAATCAGTTTCGGCTTGCGCTTCCCAACTGGTCTCTAAATATTTAATTCTTCCTCGCTTATAAGGACTGATGTCTTCGGTGACTTCTACAATTCGGCCAATAGCATCCTGTAACTCGTCAGTATTTTGAACAACTGAATTATCAGGAAATAGTTTTAGCAAGGCCGATCGAAGGAAGAGAATGAATACAAATGACGCAATGAAAAATGTCATCATGATATTCACAAAGCCTTCTATGTGACCAAAGTGTATCAATACACCTGTAAGCATGGCCGCAGCACCAATAAAACCAAAAACAGCACCAGGCACTAAAAATTCAATGACGATAAGAACAGCGCCAATAATGACCCAAATCAGAGGTAAGGTTTCCATAATCTCTCCTTAAATTTCATCTTGGTAGGCTTGTGCTACCTTATCTTCAATAAACCGCCAAGCACTGACCGGCAGCTGAATATGCTGAGCTACCTGCTGAATATAATCGAGTGTTTTAAAGTGCGGTTGACCATCGATTCTAGACACGAGATGTAGAGTCCAAATAAGAAAATGCTTATAGGCATCACGTGGCAAACTTTTCGACATAGATTTACCAAAAAATAGTTTTCGGAACGCCCGACTGATACTTTGTTTTTCGCTGTCGGTCAGCTCAATCTTTGCTTGAGCTAAAATGGTGTCACGCAAACTCAGCTCTGAGTTTTTTATTTCCCCATCACTGCTGATCACAGAGTTTATGTAACGATAAAGATCTAAAACGAAGTATTGCTTTTGAACGTCTGTCAGCTTTGCCAACAGCAAATCCATTATGGGCTGCGCACCCATTTCACCCACGCCTATCTCTGCAACTATGACCGGGTCTTGTGCTATGTACTCCGTTAAAGGGTGAAACGCGCCACTCAACACACCAAGAGACTCCAGCGGCGCTACGTTGTTTGGCGCGGTTTCGGTATCTTTCATTTCGCTGGCACCGCGCACCAACTCACCAATATCGATGTGATAAAGCGCCGAGAGTTGAACGGCTAAAACAAAAGGCAGTTTTTGGCGATTCTTTTCTATGTCGTACAACGTATTTGTGCGTAACGCCAACTGTTGCTCAACCTGCTTTTGCGATAACCCGGCTTTTTTTCGAAAGCGTACTAAGTTATTCAATACGGTTTGCTCTAGTTCTTCCATACTGGCTCCTTCGCTGATAACACCCAAGATACGCTCAATAATCGTTCTATAAAACTATTTTTTCTCAAACTACCTGATTTTGTTACTTTCGTCACAACGATAATCTAAATATTTTGCACTTAACTTTAGAGGTTTCTACATCAGAAACTTCTAATACATATTACTTTTCAAGCTAAAAAGCCTTTCCGATATAAGTAATCAATTTAACGCGCTAGTCGATTCTTTGATAGGGTAGTGTGAGTTTTTAGTTATTAGCATATAACTTTTAAATATAACAAAAACAACATTATGCTGGAGGTTGCATGCCCGGTTTTAAACGAGCAGAAGAAAACCGCCTTTTGTCTCGACTCATAAAAGATGGTGATCAGCTTAAAGGGTTGGATAGAAGGTTATTTTTAAAACAAGCGATTGGAACTCTAGGCGGTGCATCAGTTGCGGCTCTTTCCCCTATGGCTTTGGGTAATGCCAATTTGCCTCCGAATGTGCCCAGTTGGACGTCTAGCTTAGGTGAAGGGGTTGTTTCAAACCCGTATGGCATGCCATCTAAATACGAAGCCGATACGATTCGTCGAACCGTGCCTTGGCTCACCGCAGACCCTATTTCATCGATCAGTTTTTCACCCTTACATAAGCTTAAAGGCATTATTACGCCAAATGGGTTAGTGTTTGAGCGCTACCATGCCGGTGTACCCACCATTAATCCCGATGAACACCGACTGATCATTCATGGTTTGGTTGAGCGCCCGCTTATTTTCACGATGGATCAACTGCGACGCTTTCCCAGTGTTTCAGAAATTAAATTTTTGGAGTGCCCTGCCAATGGTGGAATGGAATGGCGCGGCCCGCAAATGGAAGGCTTGCAGTTTACTCATGGAATGGTGTCTTGCTGTGAATGGACCGGCGTCAAACTCTCAACTTTGCTGGAAGAAGTAGGAGTAAAGCCTGAAGGAAAGTGGGTTTTAGCCGAAGGTGCCGATGGCGCTGCAATGTCTCGAAGCATTCCTATGGAAAAAGCCCTTGATGATACCCTCATTGTTTACGCCCAAAACGGCGAAGCCTTAAGACCTGAACAAGGCTACCCGATTCGACTGCTAAACCCTGGTTGGGAAGGCAACACCAGCATTAAATGGTTAAGGCGCTTAGAGATCGGCGATAAACCCTGGTACCACAGAGAAGAAACCTCAAAATACACAGACTTAATGCCCGACGGTCGCAGTCGCGAATTCACTTGGGTTCAAGAGTGTAACTCAGTCGTAACCTCTCCCTGCCCGGAAAACCCGTGGATGGAAAAAGGCTGGCATGAAATTGAAGGTTTTGCTTGGTCAGGTCACGGAAAAATTAAAGCCGTAGACGTGTCTCTTGATGGCGGTGCAACCTGGCAAAACGCGCCATTGAAAGGCTTAGTTTTATCTAAAGCACTGACGCGATTCTCATTTATGTTTAAGTGGGACGGCCAGCCATTGTTAATACAATCTCGTGCCATGGATGAAACCGGTTATGTACAGCCCACTTTGAAACAACTGCGCGCTGAACGCGGCGGCAATTCTATTTACCACAAAAACTCGATTCACACTTGGCAAGTTAAAGAAGATGGGAGCGTATTTAATGTTCAACTCTCATAACACAGCAAAAAAACTCGTCACTACAGCACTTTGCACGGTCGTAATTAGCAGCGGGCTGGCGTTTGCCGAAGTTTATAGCATTGGGTCCACGCCAACAGATGCCGAAATCAAAGGCTGGGATATTGATATTCGACCAGATGGGTTAGGTTTACCTCCGGGCCAAGGCAGCGTTGAAGAAGGTGAGTTTTTATACGATGAAAAATGCGCCAGTTGCCATGGGGTGTTTGGCGAAGGTGAAAAACGATGGCCCAAATTGGCTGGCGGCCAAGGCACACTCACCAATGATCGTCCAGATAAAACAGTGGGCAGCTATTGGCCTTACGCATCTACCTTGTGGGATTACATTCACAGAGCCATGCCGTTTACAGCGCCACAATCGCTTAGCGATGACGAAGTTTATGCCATAACGGCCTATGTACTGTATTTAAACGAGCTGGTTGAAGACGACTTCGTTTTAACGCAACAAAACCTAGCCGACATAACCATGCCCAATGTCGACAGTTTCTATCGCGATGACCGACCCGATGTGAACAATGAGCGCTGCATGAGCAATTGCAAAGATGTCAGCACAATTACAGTCGTACACAGTTTACGAGGCGTAACGCCTACGGATCACTTTAAAGAAGATGGCAACGACGGCGTAGCTTACGCTGAAGAAGAAGTTGCCGTAAAAGAATCAAGCGAACTTTCAGCCCAAGCTCTGGCTGGTCTAGAAACTTATCAGCTTGCTTGTCGCGCTTGCCACGACTCTGGCATTGCTGGCGCGCCGAAATTAGGCGATGTCGAGCAGTGGACACTTCGCTCTACCAAAGGTTTCGATACGTTAGTCAATAATGCGTTATTTGGGTTTAAAGGTGAGCAAGGTGTGATGCCGGCTAAAGGAGGGCAAACGCAGTTGTCAGATCAAGCGGTTACCGATGCCGTGCACTATATGGTCGAAAGCAGCGAGTAATACGTCGCTTTCAAAATAACAACAATAAGAGAAGGTGGAGATGATGAAAATAAAGATCGCGGGTTCTACCCTGCTGTGCCTGTTTTTATCGATGCCCAGCTGGGCAGGACCAGAAGAGGTCGAAAAAGGTAAAGACGTGGTGTATACGCGCACTAAGGGCAATTGTATTTCGTGCCACATGATGCCCGGAGGAAATTTACCCGGCAACTATGGGCCACCGTTGCTCCAGATGAAAGCGCGCTATCCGAATCCAGATGATTTATATCAGCAAATTTACGATGCGCGTACTAAAAATGCGCAAACCATTATGCCTCCTTTTGGAGCACACAAAATGCTAACCGAAGAAGAAATTCATTGGTTAGTTGAATACCTATATACGCTATAGAAGAGGTTTACTATGCAAAATTCACGACGCCAATTTTTAGGGCGCTTAGCCAAAGCAACTGGGCTGCTCGTTGCCGTTATTAATTTCCCTAGAGTGGTTTGGGCCAGTTGGAATGCCAGTGCATTTTCAGCTGAAGATATTAATCTGGCCATTTCCGAAACCTATGGCGACATGCCCATCAGTGATTCTGACGCAATCGCATTAAAGGCGCCCAGTATTGCTGAAAACGGAGCTGTAGTGCCCATTTCTGTTAAAACAAACCTACCTGTCGAAAGCATCAGCATTTACGTTGAGAAAAATCCATCGCCATTAGCCTGTAAATTTAACATTCAATCACGCATGGCCGCTGATGTCTCGGCGCGAATTCGTATGGGCGAAACTTCAAAGATCATCGTTCTGGCGCAAGCAGACGGTCAACTGTACCGCACCACTCAAGAAGTGAAAGTAACCATTGGCGGTTGCGGCGGTTAACAACGAATTAGGGGAAGATCATGAAAGTAAAAGCAAGCGTTAGAGACGGCATGGTGTTGGTAAAAATGCTGATGAAACATCCAATGGAAACCGGTCGCCGTAAAGATAAGAACGGTGAACTCATTCCTGGGCATTACATAACGGAAGTGAAAGCTACGCACAACGATGACATCGTTTTTCATGGCGAACTTGGACCGGCCGTTTCAAAAGACCCGTACTTGTCGTTCTCGTTCAGTGGTGCAAATTCTGGAGATATGTTCACTGTATCTTGGGTTGATAATAAAGGTGAATCTGAATCTTCAGAGTTTGCTATTCGCTAAAATAAATGGAGAGAGGTTATGTTAAAAACAAAAACTCAACTAACCCTCAGTTTGATAACCGCTGTCAGTTTGGCTGTATCTTGCATGCCAAATGCAAAAAAAAGCGACGCTGATTATCAAGCCTTGGTGGATCAAGATATTGCAACGTTTCAAAGTTTTTTTAAGAAGCGATTTCCAGATGTAGCGCTTGAAGACTATAAAGACGGTGTTTATGCCATTGATGAAAACGCACGATTTCAGTGGCTCGATTTAGAAGAATTTCCGCCCTATGAGTTTGAAATAGAGGAAGGACAAATTCTGTATGAAACTCCGTTTGCAAATGGCAAATCTTTTGCTGATTGCTTCGGTGACGGACGCGTTCGCGACCAGTATCCGCACTTTGATGAAAAACGCGAAATGGTGGTGACTTTAGAGTTGGCAATCAATGAGTGTCTCGAAAGCAACGGAGAGAAACCTTACAGCTATAAGAAAGGCAACATAGCGAATGTTTCAGCCTACATTGCCTATCAAAGCCGTGGGCAAAAAGTTGCGATAGACGTAAATTCGGCCGGTGCCTATGACGCTTACATGGAAGGAAAGGAATTTTTCTACAGTAAACGTGGGCAATTTAATATCAGCTGCGCCGATTGCCATATGAGAGCAACAGGGTACAACCTACGTGCCGATATTCCATCACCCGCTATTGGTCAAGTGACTCATTTCCCAGTACACCGCTCCAAGTGGGGACAACTAGGAACACTCCATCGCCGCTATGCTGGTTGCAATGAGAACATACGCGCGAAAGCGTTTGCCCCTCAATCACCGGAATATCGCAATTTGGAATATTTCCAAACAGTGATGTCCAATAGCCTGGAATTTAATGGTCCTGGTTCACGAAAATAGGAGAAGGTCATGCATTTATTAAAATACATTGCACTGGTTAGTTTTATCTTGATGGCCTCTTTGACTTTTTCCGAAAATTCGATGAGCGCACAAGAGATGATTATAGAAGCGGAACAAGCGAATGCTTTGGCCGCGGAAGTCGGTTTTGAATGGCGCGATACAGCAAAAATGATCGCACAAGCTAAGACAGCCTTAGCCGATGGTAAAGAAGCTGAAGCGTTCGATTTGGCACAATCGGCTTATGAACAAGCTGTATTAGCCAAGCAGCAAGGTGATTATATGAAAGAAAATTGGCAGGCCTATATTCCTAGGTAACGGCCTGACGACAACGAACAGGAGCACCGCAAGGTGCTCTTATATTTTAACAATAACAATGGGTTCCTTCACTTATGCAACTTTCACGCAGAGAATTTTCACGACTTCTAGGTTTAGCTGGTGCTGCGGGTATCTTGCCTGGCTGTATCAGTCTTGGAAAACAAAACGAAGATTTATATCAGGTCGCTAATGTCGGCGATGTTCGATTGTTACACATCACCGACACTCACGCGCAACTGATGCCTGTGTACTTTCGAGAACCCACTGTGAACCTAGGATTTGGCGATGCTTTTGGCCGCCCACCACACTTGGTCAATGATGCACTGTTAAATTATTTCGGTATTCAACCAGACACCCCTTATGCGCACGCTTACACGGCACTCAATTTTACCGACGCGGCACAACTTTACGGTCGTGTCGGTGGATTTGCGCATTTAAAAACGCTGGTCGATTTAATGCGCGGTGAGTTTGGTCCCGATAAAACAATGCTTCTCGATGGCGGAGATACTTGGCAAGGATCAGGTACCGCGCTTTGGACGCGCGGGCGAGACATGGTAGATGCGTGTAACTTACTTGGCGTCGACATTATGACCGGCCACTGGGAATTTACTTACCACAGTGAAGAAGTGCGAGCCAACATTGAAGCGTTCAATGGTGAATTTGTAGCCCAGAATATAAAAGTAAAAGAAGATGCGTTGTTCGACGGAGCGGAAGCATTCGATGAATTCACGGGCCATGCCTTTAAACCCTACGTGGTTAAAACGCTTAATGGTCGAAGAGTTGCGGTAGTCGGGCAAGCGTTCCCCTATACCCCAATTGCAAACCCACAACGCTTTATTCCCGACTGGACTTTTGGCATTAACCCACAAGATTTACAAGAACTCGTCGACAGCATTAGAGAGACCGAATCGGTCGATGCCGTCGTATTGTTATCTCATAACGGCATGGACGTTGATCTAAAATTAGCGGCCGATGTTTCAGGGATTGATGCCATTCTTGGCGGACACACCCACGACGGAGTTCCTCAGCCTATAGAAGTTACGAACGCTAAGGGTAAAACGCTGGTTACAAATGCTGGCTCTAACGGCAAATTCTTGGGCGTACTCGATTTAAAATTTGGTCAAAACGGCATAGAGAGTTATCAGTACCGACTGCTGCCAGTATTTTCTGATCGATTAAGAGCCGACCCTGAAATGGATCAATTAATTACCAACATTCGAGCGCCTTATCTCGATACGTTGACCGAACCGCTAGCTACGGCCAGCAGTCTACTTTACAGACGTGGTAATTTTAATGGCACGTTCGATCAAGTCATTTGTGATGCTCTGCGCTCAGTGAACGATTCGCAAATTTCATTGTCGCCTGGTTTTAGATGGGGCACCACCATTTTACCGGGGCAATCTATCACCATGGAAAATGTCCTTGATCAAACCTGCATTACTTATCCAGAAACCTACACGCGTGAAATGTCTGGCGCAGACTTAAAGCTCATTTTAGAAGATGTGGCGGATAACCTGTTCAACAGCGATCCTTATTATCAACAAGGGGGCGATATGGTTCGGGTTGGCGGTTTAGATTATCGCATTGATCCCAAAGCGGGCTTTGGTAAACGAATCGACTCAATGCAACTCGATAATGGCCAATCAATAGATCTGAATAAAAACTATAAGGTCTCTGGCTGGGCTACCGTTGGTTCACAATCTGAAGGTGAACCTATTTGGGACACCGTAGCAACTTATTTAAGAGACCAAAAGCAAGTCAATTTAGAAAAAGTAAACAGTCCTGCACTTAAAAATGTAGGCAGCAACCCAGGGCTTGCGTAATAGGAGTAGAGCAATGTTAAAAGTTTTCACCACTCTCTTAATTTCATTTTGCGCTAGCTTTGCTGTAGCGAAACCTGTGCAGCTAAACTATCAGGGGCTCAGCATTAATGCCGACTATATTAACCACGGCACCGATAAACCTATATTCGTCATGCTGCATGGCACTTGGATGCATCAGACGAACGATCTGCCCGTTTATCTTCAAGAGCTTATTGATTACGAAGGCTATAGCAGTCTAAATATTAGCTTAAGTTTGGGAGTAGATGATCGACAACAATTTGTTGATTGCGAAACCACGCCCACCATTACGGATACACACGAGCAGGCTGTTGACGAATTAAAAATTTGGTTTGATTGGTTATCGGAGCAAGGACACGAGCGCTTTATATTACTCGGTCATTCTCGTGGCGGAGCGCAATCGAGTCTTTTTTATACTACCTTTCGCTACCCCGGCTTAGAGCGGTTGATTTTACTAGCGCCGGCTACGTACAACCAAGAAAACGTTGCTAAGAGCTATGAAAATAGATACTCCACTAGTTTGTACGACCAGTTAGCCTACTTTAAGCAACTCGAAGATCAAGAGTCGCCCTTAACTGAGACTTCAATTTTGTACTGCATTTTTGCCAAAGTCAGCGCAAAGTCCTTTTTATCATACTACTCACCTTCTCAAGAAAAACACACGCCGTTTTTACTGAAATCGATAGATATTCCAACCACCGTCTTTTTAGGGTCAGAGGATAATCTTTCTCATGAATTTAATAAATACCACTCTGAATTCGATCAAAACAGCCATGTCATTATAAAGTGGATTGAAGGAGCCGATCACTTTTTCCGAGATTTTTACGCGGATGAAATCATCGAGGAGGTCTTGAATGACCTCAATAACTAAGCACTTTTGCCTCTTATTATTTGGTTTCTTAATCAGTGTTGCGGCTTTTTCTGAGCCCTTGAATTTTGCGCCCGTCGATTTGCCAAAGGCTGCGCTACACATTGTTGACCAACAAAAGCCTTTGATTTTATACGTCGCCCACTCTACCTGCCCGTTTTGCAAACAGCTCGATAAAGAAATAATGCCGGCCGTACTAAACAGCAAGGCGTACACAGACACCGTCATCGTGCAGAAACTGGTTTGGGACAGCTTCGCTCCTGTAAATTGGATTGATAACTTACCCACGCCCCCCGATGACATCGTGACGATGTATAAAGTAAGAGCAACCCCTACGTTGTTGTTTTTGAATGAAAAAGGCGAAGAAATTGCAAAGCGAATTGAAGGTTATCGTGGGGCTGATTTTTATTGGGTTTATTTAGATAAAAGTATTGAGCAAGCCCGCCAACAATTACAAGGAACCTAATGTCGTGAGAATTATTATTCTTTTAGCGTTGCTGCTTCCTTTTGCTAGCCAAGCCAGTAATTACAAAGAAATAGACGCCAGCTGGGTATTTAGCACGGAAAATAACTTTGAATCCGCCTTAGAAAACTTAGTATTTGCAATTGAATCTAGAGGCCTAGTTATTTCATATACGGCACATGCCAGTGAAATGCTGAATCGAACCGCAAGTGCCGTGGGCACAGAAAATCAAGTATATGGCGACGCTCAAATACTGTTGTTTTGTAAATCAGACTTATCGCATGCCATGGTTGCCGATAACCCTCATCACCTTCCATTGTGCCCCTACTCCATTAGTATCTACACAATATTTCAACAACCTGAACTTACCTACCTTTCGATTCGCAAACCAGACCCTGCCGCACCCTTCAGCAGTGAAATTGCCAAGCTATTAATTTCGATCATTGAAGAAGCTCAAGACGGGTTCTAACCGTCTTGTTTGGAAAGTGTGTTTTGGCCTATGGTTCGTTCAATATTTAATGTAATATCGAACGATTGTAAAATATAACAAACATAGGCACAAGAATGCTAGAACCTCGTTGCAATGCGTACTACACGGCAACCATGAACACTCAACTGGATTTTCCTGTTTTATCGGAGGATATTCGGGTTGATGTAGCCATTATTGGTGGCGGCTTCACGGGTATCAACACCGCCCTTGAGCTAGCGGAACGAGGTGTAAAAGTAGCGTTGCTCGAGGCAAATAAAATCGCGTGGGGAGCCAGTGGCCGTAACGGCGGCCAAGTGACTGGCAGCCTTTCTGGAGACAACGCTATGCGCAAAGCCATGCGTAATCACCTAGGCAATGAGGCCGATGATTTTGTTTGGAACCTTCGCTGGCGCGGACATGACATCATTAAAAAGAAAGTGGCCCAATATAATATTCAATGTGACTTAAAGCATGGGCATTTGCATACAGCCATGAAGCCTAGCCATATGAAGGAGCTTCATAAAAACTTTAATGAAGCCATAGCTCATGGCATGGCCGACCAAGTATCACTTTTAGATAAACGGGAAGTACAAAGCTTCTTAGAAACCAATTTGTATCAAGGTGCTTTGTATAATAAGAAGAACATGCACTTGCACCCGTTAAACCTTTGCCTTGGTGAAGCTAAGGCGGCATCCGATTTAGGCGCTCTTATTTTTGAGCAATCAAAAGCCATCGACATTATTCATGGCGATACTCCCAAAGTTATGACCTCACAAGGATCTGTCACTGCAAATGCCATCTTGATTGCCGGAAACGCTTATCATCGACTCGAACGCAAAAAAATGAGGGGCAAAATTTTTCCCGCGGCTGGGGGTATCATTACCACTCAACCGTTGGGAGATGAAACCGCCAACGCCATTAACCAAAAAGATGTAGCCGTTTATGACTGTCGTTTCGTACTTGATTATTATCGGCTCACGGCCGATAAACGGCTGTTATTTGGTGGCGGTGCGCATTACAGCGGAAAGCCGAGTCGTGATATAGAAGCGGAGCTAAGACCCGCCTTAGAGCGCACCTTTCCGCGCCTTAAGGGCATAAAAATTGACTATCAATGGAGCGGCATGATGGGCGTGGTTATTAACCGTATCCCGCAGTTGGGCAAACTTTCGAAGAATGTCTTTTATGCGCAAGGTTATTCAGGCCATGGCGTGGCTACTTCGCATATTGTCGCTGAAATTATGGCGAATGCTATAACGGGCCAATTATCTCAATTCGACGTTTTTGCTCAATGCCCTCACATTCGGGTACCAGGTTCCGAATGGTTAGGGAATCAATTTTTAGCGTTAGGTATGTGGTATTACTTATTATTAGAAAAGCTGCGCTAAACGCCAAACTAACCCAATCGTTTGGGTTAGTTCATTATAGGTTGGTGGCGGTTGTTGCGGAAACTACTTGGCAAGATTCGTCAAAGGGGTTTCGAAATCGATGCGGTCGTTTTGAATCAAAGTAATAAGCCTCACCTGGGCCTAAGGTATATTTTTGATCATCGACAATGACTTCAATTTGCCCAGACACCACGTAACCAACTTCTTCACCTTCATGGCTATAGGCTTCATCACCGGTATCGGCACCGGATTCATAATGTTCGACTAAAAAGGTTATTTTTCTATCTGGGAAAAACTTACCAATTAACCCCCACTTAATACCTTCACCATCGCCCGCAGCTTCACGAATATCTTCTTTACGATAAACCACCGGCGTCTCAGCCGATTCGAATTCTTCTGTATTGAAAAATTCAAGCAATGACATGGGGATACCCGACAATACCTTTTTCAATGAGCTGATACTTGGACTCACACTGTTCTTTTCAATCATTGAAATGGTAGAGTTAGTTACGCCAGCTCGTTTGGCGAGTTCACGTTGAGATATACCGACCTGTTTACGTACGGTCTTTAGGCGTTTGCCAATATCATCCACTCGTTTTTCCCTTTGTGTTGGTCTTACTTATTTAAATACAGTATACGTCCTACGCTAGGTGATTGAAATAGTTGAACACCTGTCTACTATTTGCAACAAATGAGCGCTAACGCATTGATGTGGCGTATCTAATGTGCGATATTGAAAACATCAACATAAAATATATCAAACAGGCCGATCCATGCTTAACCCTAAAACCCACTCTGCTGATTACCCCGACTCGTACTACGCCGCCACACGCGAATACTCTTGTGATTACCCGAAACTTAGCGAAGCAAAGGACACGCAGGTTTGTGTAATAGGAGGAGGCCTCAGTGGTGTTAATACGGCGTTGGAGTTGAGCGAGCGAGGATACAAAGTCGTTTTACTCGAGGCTTTCAAAATTGGCTGGGGTGCCTCTGGTCGAAATGGAGGGCAACTCATTCGAGGAATCGGGCATGGCACGGCTCAATTTGCTAATAGCATCGGTGTTGATGGTGTGAATGCCCTCGATCATATGGGTTTAGAGGCTGTGGATATCGTTCGTGATCGTGTTAAGAAATACAATATTCAATGCGACCTAAAGATGGGCTATTCCGATTTAGCTCACAAGCCACGCCATATGCGTGAACTAGAAACCGAAAAAGAATGGTTAGACAGCGTAAACTATAGCCATGAGACGCGGCTGCTTAAACAGCATGAAATGCACGAGGTGGTCGGCTCCTCGAATTATATTGGCGGCCTTATTGATATGGGCAGTGGCCATGTTCATCCACTGAACCTCACGTTAGGTGAAGCAAATGCGGCCCAGGCGCAAGGTGTTGAAATTTATGAACAATCCAAGGTGGTCAACATCGAATACCGCGAGCGCCCCGTTGTCAAAACGGAAAACGGCCAAGTGACGGCCGATAAACTCGTCATATGCGGTAACGCTTATGTCGCCGGAATAAATGATGAGCTGGAAGCACGAGTCCTCCCCGCGGGAAGCTACGTAATTGCAACGGAACCATTACCAGAAAGTGTTTGGCGGCGCGTCCTGCCGAAAGATATGGCGGTTTGTGATTTGCGGGTCGCCCTAGATTATTATCGGTTAAGTGCCGACAAGAGATTGCTTTTTGGGGGGTTGTGCAATTATTCAGGTCGCGACCCTAAATCTATCGTTGGAACATTAAAACCGCATATGGACGATGTATTCCCCTATTTAAAAGACGTAAAAATAGAATACCAATGGGGCGGCATGATCGGTATCGGAGCTAACCGCATGCCTCAAGTTGGTAGGCTTCATCCGAATGTTTACTATGCCCAGGCCTATTCAGGTCATGGCGTAAACGCGACGCATCTATGTGCGAAAGTAATTGCTGAGCATATTTCAGGAGAAACGAGGCGCATGGAAATATTTGAAAAAATACATCACATGCGCTTCCCTGGTGGTCGTCGATTTAGGTCGCCGATGTTAGCCGCAGGGATGATCTTTCATCGCCTAAAGGATCTTTTTTAAGCGGCTATTTAAGGCTGTTTATCAAAAGTTTTCGCGCCTTCTGGAATGTCATACCAACTGAGTTTACTGCTCACCCAAATGTGCGCTTTAGGGGCAAAAACAGCGTCATCTTCGCCTTTAGATTTTAGCTTCAGCTTTATATTGGTAGGGTCATCTGGGTTGTAGTGATAAATACGCGTACCACAGGTAGGGCAAAACTTAGCGCAACTGGTGTTGCCACTATCAGCTAAACGACACCACTCACTCATATCGCCTTTAAACTCTATCGTGTCGGAATTGACCATGGCCGTCACACTAAATGGACTGGTGGCGAGTTTTTGGCATTCCGTGCAATGGCAAGCAATGACATTTTTTGGCGCTTCTAATAGTTTGTAGCTCACTTGGCCACACTGGCAAGCACCCTCTATTGGATAGCTCATATTGATCCCTCTGTGCTGTTAAAGGTAGACACTAGACTTGCATATCTACCCTTTCTTTTCCAACAGTTTTAAACAATCTTACGCTTTAGAATTAAACGCCTAACTTTGTGCTTTGCGCTTCATAGTTTCAGCCATCAAACACACTAAGTTCGTGGCTATCGTGGCACCTGCCAACGCGGTAATTTCAGCATGGTCATAAGCTGGCGCAACTTCTACAACATCGGCACCTATCAAGTTCACACCTTGTAACCCATGCAAAAGCTTAATAGCCGTGATGGTATCGAACCCTCCACAGACAGGCGTGCCCGTACCCGGAGCACAAGATGGGTCTAAGAAGTCGATATCGAACGTTATGTATGTCGGTTTATTACCCACGGTTTCTTTGATCACCCTCAGCGCCACATCGACCCCCTGCTCATGCAACCACAGGGCGTCTAATACTTTATAGCCTAAATCAAGGTCATTCACGGTTCGCATACCCACTTGAACCGACGCAGTCGCATCAACGATACCTTGCTTTGCGGCATGATAAAACATAGTGCCATGATCAACGCGACCTTCTTTATCGGGCCAGGTATCACAATGTGCATCGAAGTGAATTAAAGAAATGGGGCCGTGTTTTTTAGCCAACGCTTTGATGATCGGATAGCTGACAAAATGATCGCCGCCAATCGACAAAGGTTTTACGCCTTGGCTAAGTATATGGTCATACCAGCGCTCTATTGTTGGTGCGATGGTCTCCGGTTGGCCAGGGTCAAACACACAATCACCGTAATCAACAACATTCAAGGTCTCGAACGGATCTTCTAACCATGGCCAAGGGCGCGCCCAACTCAATTGAGTTGAGGCCGCACGAACACTTCGGGGACCAAAGCGTGCACCCGGGCGATTCGAGGTAGCTAGATCAAACGGGACACCAATGACAGCGACATCAACATTGGTCAAATCTCGGCTGTAACGTCGGCGCATAAAACTGGTCGCGCCCGAATACATCGCTTCAATTTCAGTCCCATACGGGTTTTGCCGAGTAAAGGCTAAGTCGCCACTGTTATACTGATTAAAATCGTCTTTCATTATGTACTCTACTTATTAGGCGTTTTGCATTGAAGCACTGACACGTCGATTAAGCCGCCGCGTCATAAACCAAGCAAAAATGGCCACCAATGTGACCGTCCCGATGATCAAAGTTGCTAGTGCATTAATTTTAGGCGTCACCCCTAAGCGAACTGAGCTGAAAACTTCGATAGGTAGCGTTGTGGCACCAGGACCGGTGACGAAGCTTGCAATCACCACATCATCCAATGACAACGTAAAAGAAAGCAGCCAAGCCGACACGACGGCTGGGGATATTATTGGCAAGGTGATTAACAAAAATGATTTTAATGGGCTCGCGCCTAAATCTAACGCCGCTTCTTCCAATGAATGATCCATTTCTCTTAATCGTGAAGAAATGACAACGGTCGAATACGCCAAACCAAAGGTGGTGTGTGCAATCCAAATGGTTAACATGCCACGCGTTTCTGGCCAGCCTAAGAACTGGCTCATTGCCACAAACAACAACAGCATTGATAAACCAATGATGACATCTGGCATGACCAACGGCGCGGTAATCATGCCTGAAAACGTGGTGCGCCCTTTAAATTTTTTAATCCGAACCATCACAACCGATGCAAATATACCGAAAAAAACCGCCGCTGTGGCTGAATAGAACGCAATCTCAAGCGATCGCCCTACGGCGGTCATCATTTGTTGATCTCGGAATAACTCACCATACCATTTCGTTGAAAAGCCCGCCCAAACGGTTACTAACCTACTTTCATTAAATGAATATACAACCAGCACCACCATCGGGGCGTATAAAAATACAATTCCGAGCCAAAACATAAAGTTGGAAAACCTGAAATTTGACAGCTTCATGTGTTCGCCTCCTTGTTTTGGAATCGATGGAAGAGCATGATCGGCACAATTAAAATCGTGACCATAATCAATGCCAAGGCTGAAGCCACAGGCCAATCTCGATTATTAAAGAATTCTTGCCAGAGCACTTTACCGATCATTATGGTTTCCGTACCGCCTAAAAGCTCAGGTATTACGTACTCACCCACCGCAGGAATAAAAACCAACATCGAACCGGCAACTATTCCGTTAACCGACAGCGGTAGTGTTATTCTAAAAAATTGCGTCAGCTTATTTGCGCCCAAATCTGACGCCGCTTCTAGCAAGGCGTTATCGTGTTTTACCAGATTGGCGTAGAGTGGTAGCACCATAAAAGGTAAGTAGGAATAGACGATTCCAATGTATACAGCGAAGTTGGTATTAATCATTTGAATCGGCTCGTTGATCAAGCCGGTCCAAATTAAAAATCCGTTTATGAGACCTGTATTTTTCAATAAGCCCATCCAAGCGTAAACTCGGATTAAAAATGAAGTCCAGCTTGGCAACAACACCAGCAATAACCAGATGGCCTGTTTATCTTTTGGCGCATTTGCAATGGCGTACGCCATAGGATAACCAAGAAGCAAACAGAAAACCGTTGACCAAAACGCCATCTTGATCGAATTCCAATAGGCTAACGCGTACAAAGGGTCATCCATTAACCACGAAAAATTGCTGAAGCTAATTCGAATGCTTAGCACGCCTTCTAACCAATGAAACATGGGAGTATAAGGAGGAATTGCTAACTCAGCTTCGGATACGGCTATTTTTGCAACAAAAATAAACGGCAATAAGAAAAAAACAAACAGCCAAATAAAAGGCACACTGATGATGTAGTGTCGACCCTTTGGTAACCACATTTTCATATTCACCGCCCTCATGAACGCATGACCATGCCGGCATCTTCCGCCCAGTATACATACACCGCTTCTTCCCATTCTGGGCGTTCAACACGGCGCTCTGTATTAGCTAAAAAACATTGAATAATTTTGCCATCTTTCAGTTTAACGTAATAAACGGTATGGCCTCCTAAGTAGGCAATGTCTTCTACGATTCCCGATGCAAAGTTATATTGTTGATCGGGCAGCTCAACAGACAAAAATGTTTTTTCTGGTCGCAATGCAAACAACATATTTCGGTCGTCGATACCCGATGACACACCGCGTCCTACGAAAATATCATGATCTAAGCTTGGGCTTCTTAACACCATGAAATTTTCTTGGTCATCGATAATTTCAGATTCGAAAATATTTACCGAACCAATAAACTCGGCCACCATCCGATTCATAGGGCTTTCGTATACATCGACGGGTGAACCTACTTGCTGAATATAACCATCGTCCATGATCGCGATGCGATCGGCCATGGTCATCGCTTCTTCTTGATCGTGCGTGACCATGACACAGGTAACACCCACTCGTTCAATAATATCGACAACTTCGAGTTGCATTTCTGTACGAAGCTTTTTATCTAATGCTCCCATGGGTTCGTCTAGAAGCAACAGCTTAGGGTGCTTTGCTAACGATCGAGCCAAGGCCACACGTTGACGCTGGCCCCCTGATAGTTGATGAGGTTTACGCTTAGCGTATTTCTCCATATGCACGAGTTTTAGCATTTCAGACACCCGAGCATCAATGTCAGCCTTCGGCATCTTGTCTTGCTTCAGTCCAAAAGCAATATTTTTCTCTACGGTCATATGAGGAAACAACGCGTAAGATTGAAACATCATATTGAAGGGACGTTCATTTGGAGACAACACGGTGATGTCATCCTCACCAAGACAAAGCTTGCCTGATGTCGGCTTTTCAAACCCCGCTAGTATTCGTAACAAGGTTGACTTGCCTGAACCAGATGCACCAAGCAATGCAAAAATCTCACCTTTACGAATGTCTAAACTGACATCATCTACCGCTAAAGCATCATCATAGTATTTAGTGATATTCTTAATGCTGATTAAAATTTCTTCTTGGGCACGAGTGGACTTACGCGCAATATCCGTAGAGGTCATAACATACACTTCTTAAAAAAGAGAACTTAGATTTATAGCCCGAGCAATACTACGCTCGGGCAGGTCTTATTGTTATTGTCCAGACTTGATAGAAGTCCAAATGCGCGTCATCACACGTGTGACTTTATTCGGCAACACTGCAAAGGTAAACAGATTGGTACCTTGAGGAGGAAACACGCCGGGGTCATTAAGAATTTCTTCATCAATGAATTCTTTTGCAGCTTCGTTAGGGCTTCCGTACCAAACATAGTTAGTAATATCAGCTCCAATTTGGGCGTCTAATACGAAGTTGATGAATTCATGCGCTTCTTCTACATTCTTAGCGTCTTTTGGAATCGCCATCATGTCAGCCCACATAGCCGTCCCTTCTTTTGGAATGTAATAGCTGATCTCAACGCCATTGTCCGCTTCTTCCGCTCGAGCCATGGCTTGGAATACATCGCCGCTCCAGCCGACCGATAAGCAGATATCGCCATTCGCTAAATCTGAGATGTAGCGAGAACTGTGGAAGTAGGTAATGTAGGGTCTGATTTCAAGCAATTTATCTGCAGCTGTTTGGTAATCTTTAGTCGACAGGCTATTCGGATCCAAACCTAAATAATTTAACACCAAAGGTAAAACTTCACCGGAGGAGTCTAAAATTGAGATTCCACACTGCTCTAGTTTAGAGGCATACTTTGGATCAAAGATAAGATCCCAACTGTCGGTCGGTGCATCGTCACCCAGAATTTCTTCAATTTTAGCAACGTTGTAGCCAATACCCGTTGTACCCCACTGCCACGGCACTCCGTATTCATTATTAGGATCGTAGTTTTCAAGTGACGCTAACAACTCTTTATCAAGATTGCCCCAATTCGGAATCTTTGACTTATCTAGTTTTTGATAAGCACCGGCCTTAATATGGCGAGCTAAATAATCGCTTGTTGGCACCACAATATCGTAGCCAGATTGCCCCGACAGTACTTTTGCTTCTAAGACTTCGTTAGAATCAAATACATCGTATGTCACTTTAATACTTGTTTTAGCTTCAAATTTTTCGAGCGTATCTTCGGCAATATAATCTGACCAGTTATAGACACGAACAATTTGATCATCGGCTAGGGTGGCTGTGGCTGTCGTTACGACAATAGCGGCTCCCAACAGTGTTTTAGTCATCAGTTTCATAGCGCATTCACCTTCTCGGTTTATTGTTATTTGCGATTATTTAGGGTGTTACTCATATTTTGACTCTTAAAAAATTCAATTGCTTCTTTAAATAATTAGACGGTAGACAACAGATACTGTCGCTCCCAAGAACTTATCACTCGTCGAAATCCTTCATACTCCGCACGACGTGTGGCTACAAAGCCATCTACAAAATTGGCGCCAAGTGCGTTCCTAATATCCTCCGAATTAGACATGGCTTCGAGTGCCGCTTCTAAATTCCAAGGAACCGTTTCATCGGCTTCTTCACTGGCCCTGCCTTGAATTGGCATGCGTGGTTTCAAATGATTAACCATCCCTAAATAGCCACAGATTAAATTACCTGCCAGCGATAGGTATGGATTGGTATCTGAACCCGGTAATCGGTTTTCAACACGGCGCGCCGATGGAGCCGCTTGCGGTACCCTTAACCCTACCGTGCGGTTTTCATTGCCCCATTCAATGTTTACCGGTGCGTTCCCGTCCGCGCCTGGCAAATAGCGTCTATAACTGTTCACGTTTGGGGCGAAAATCGGCATCATTTGCGGTATATAGTGTTGTAACCCACCGATATAACTGTGGAAAAGTTCTGAAGCCGACCCATCTTCATTGGAGAAAATATTTTTTCCGGTTTTAGCATCGGTCAAAGATTGGTGCACATGCATCGAACTGCCTGGCTCACCTGAGATAGGTTTGGCCATAAACGTAGCCCCTATTTTGTGCTTCAAAGCCGCTTCACGCACTGCGCGCTTAAAAATAAAAACTTGATCGGCTAACTTTAAGGCTTCCCCGTGGCGAAAGTTGAATTCTAACTGTGCCGCGCCTTCTTCATGAATTAATGTATCAATATCGAGGTGCATTTCTTCGCACCAATCGTAAATGTCTTCAATGATTGGGTCGAATTCATTTGCAGCATCAATACTGAAACTTTGCCGCCCGCTTTCTTGGCGACCGGAACGGCCAATGGGCGGTACCAAGGGTAAATCTGGGTCGGTACAACGTTTGGTTAAATAGAACTCGACTTCAGGCGCAACGATGGGCTTCCAACCTTTAGCTTCATACAAGGCCAGTACTTTCTTTAAAACAGCACGCGAAGAAAGCTCCATTAAATTGCCCATCGAGTCATAACAATCGTGGATGATTTGCGCAGAAGGTTCGGCCGCCCACGGAACGGTAAAGACCGCAGAATCATCTGGTCGCAAGACCATATCGATGTCTTGAGGGTCTAATAAACTGTAGTAAGTTTCATCGTCTGGGTAGTCGCCCGTGGTGGTTTGCAGCAAGACGCTTTCTGGTAAGCGTATTCCTTTCTCATCGATGAATTTGTCGGTTGGCATTATTTTACCGCGTGCAATACCCGTTTGATCTGGCGTAATGCATTCAATTTCGGTTATTTTATTTTCTTCAAGCCACTTCGTTAATTTTTTCATGGTATTCCTGCTAGCTGTCGCGCTCTGCACGCGTCGCCAAAGGCCTCAAATAATAGTGTTTGGGTTTTGTTTTCTGTCACTTTCCATTCTGGGTGCCATTGCACGGCTAAACCAAATGACACCCCTTCTACCCGGATAGCTTCCACTAACCCGTCATCGGCTTTGGCTTCTATCTCTAACCCCGAGCCCACTCGGTTAATCGCTTGAGAGTGAAGTGAATTAACGTCTATTTTTTTTGCTTTAAAGATATTTTGAAGCATACCATTCTCGCTCAACGTCACTGTATGAGCTGGTGCGTATTGCTCATCTAATGTAGCATTCTTGTCTTCTCTATGATCATTCAATTCTGGGTGCTCTTGCACAACCTGATGTAACGACCCGCCTAGAGCGACGTTGATATCTTGCAAGCCTCGACATACCCCTAACAAAGGCAAATTATTGGCAATCGCTTTATGCACAAAAGCAAATGCTGTGG
Source organism: Reinekea marina (assembly GCF_030409715.1). Taxonomy (NCBI): domain Bacteria; kingdom Pseudomonadati; phylum Pseudomonadota; class Gammaproteobacteria; order Oceanospirillales; family Saccharospirillaceae; genus Reinekea; species Reinekea marina. The sequence goes on along the minus strand of NZ_JAUFQI010000001.1, from coordinate 444,021 downwards.
CATCACGTTGCGCATCATAGTCGTATTGCTTATCGACTTTGATTTCATTGTAGTGCGCTGGGTCTACCATTGAATAAGCGCCCGTTAGAAACAAACCATCCAGTCTTGCTAACCATTGATCTACGTCTTGATCTTCTAACAATGCCGGAATTAAAACAGGGATCACATCGGCACTGCGGCTGAGCGCTCTCAGATACTTATCTCCAGCGGCATGAAAGTCGTGCGGTGCAATATGCTGAACATCACACACCACCCCAACCAACGGTTTTAAATGTTTTTGTTTTTGTGCTGTGCTCATGTCTTCACTCAAAAATTGAACAACTACAGTGTACACACACCATAAATTATTTTAAACACCTCGACCAACATTATTTACAATTGGTTCAAAAAAGTGCAATCCCGCTCTATAGTGCGCTATAGCTGGGCATCGGTAGCGGTATAATTTCGAAATTTATCGATAAATGCAATAAATTTTATTGTTTCGCGTACCTATAATAGTTACATTAGTGTTCAATATATAAATCACTCTTTGATGTTTAAACGCATAAAAAAGCAAATATACGCAGTTTAGATAACACCAGAACGCACCCTAAGACTTTTGTTGTCCGTTGGGAGAATAACACCCATCAACAACTCAACTAATATAGACGTTTACCAACCGTTAGGTTGTTAAAAAGGCGACAGCAATATGAGTAAAAGCGAAGTTAAAGATTTTTTAAGCCAACACCCAGACATCACCACCATTGAGCTCTTGCTCAGTGACTTAAATGGCGTGGTGCGCGGTAAACGTATTGAACGCGATCTGTTAGAGAAGGTTTTTACCAAAGGGTTTTATTTACCCGGTTCTGTAATGGCTTTGGATTCTGCCGGCACGACCGTAGAAGAATCTGGATTAGGCATGGATGTGGGCGATCGAGACCGGTTATGCAAACCCATTCCAGGCACGCTAAGTATTGTTCCTTGGCATGAAGGAGGCGACAGAGCGCAGGCGCTATGTACCATGTATAAAGACCGCTCCACTGGTTTTTTTGCCGACCCTCGTCAGGTTTTGGTGAATGCAATCGACCGTTTTTCCCAACTCGGGTATGACGTAGGTTTCGCCGTTGAACTTGAATTTTATTTAATAGATAAACAGCGCGATGAAAAAGGCAATATCCAGCCACCGATAGCTTTAGGCAGCGAACGCCGAATGATGTCGTCACAGGTTTATTCTATCGATGATTTAGATCAATACGATTTCTTCATTCGCGATGTGATCGAAACGGCTCGCCAACAAAACATACCGGCCGATACCGTCATAGCAGAATACGCACCGGGCCAGTTTGAAGTCAATCTGGATTATGGCACTGACATTTTAAAAGCTGTAGACCAAGCGGTATTGTTAAAGCGCGTTATCCGCAGCGTCGCTAACAAATACAATATGGATGCCAGCTTTATGGCAAAACCCTATATTGATCAATCGGGTAGTGGTTTGCATCTTCATTTAAGTTTATTAAAAGACGGTGAAAATGTTTTTGCTGCAGAAGACCCAACGCAAAATCCACTGCTTCGACAAGCCATCGCGGGGTTATTAAGTATGGCAGACAGCACACAAGCATTTTTAGCCCCGACTGTGAACAGCTTTCGTCGCTTAGCCCCGGAAAATTTTGCGCCCACCAGCAAGACTTGGGCTTATGACAATAGAACCGTTGCGCTAAGAATTCCTTCTGGCGGCCAATCAGCTACACGTATAGAGCATCGTATGTCTGGTGCCGATGCCAACCCTTATCTAGCAACGGCCGTACTGTTAGCCGGTGTCACAGAAGGGATACAAAATAAACTTGAAGCGCCCGATCCTGTCGTCGGGAATGCTTACGATCAAGAGCACGAGCAAGTTGCCGACAATCAACGCGATGCACTGCGCAAAATGGAAGCCGACCCTAGAGTGAGTGATTGGTTTGGCAAAGACTTTGTTGAGCTTTACAGTGCCTGTAAATGGTCTGAACTTCGAATGTTTGAGCAGCAAATAACGCAGATGGAATACGATTTATTACTGCCGTACGTTTAATAAATTGAATGAAAAACCTGTCTTAGACAGGTTTTTTTGTTTAAAGACCTAGCTTATCTCGTAAACCATAATAGGTTGCACCAATTGCGGTATAAGGCACTCGAAACAAGCGCCCCCCTGGAAACGGGAAGTGCTTTAATTGGCCAAACGCATCGAACCGCTCTGCATGCCCTTTCATTGCTTCCGCGATGAGCCTTCCGGCTAAATGCGTAGTAGTCACACCATGCCCACTGTAGCCTTGCGCATAATAAATGTTAGGCGTTAGTCGCCCAAACTGAGGTAGCCGACTCATCGTTAACAAGAAGTCACCGCCCCATGCGTAATCAAATTTAATGCCTTTAAGTTGTGGGAACGTCTTCTCCATTCGGCCACGAAGAAATGCTTGAATAGAAGCCGGATCTCCGCCGCCATAGGTCACGCCTCCACCATAAAGTAATCGATTATCTGCAGTCACGCGATAGTAATCGAGCTTGTAATTACAATCTTCAACGCAGTATTGATTCGGAATGAGTGACTTAGCCAGTGATTCATCAAGCACTTCCGTGGTTACAATTTGCGTCCCACAAGGCATTGACTTGGCCGCGAGTTCTGGAATTAATCCGGCCATATAGGCGTTGCCTGCCATTAATACATAGTTTGCAATGACCTGACCGTGCTCTGTTTTAACCACCGGCTTTTCACTGCGTTCAACGTGGACAACTTTTGAATCTTCATAAATAACACCGCCCAAGCTTTCAAACGCTTTCGCTTCGCCGAGCAGTAAATTTAACGGATGAATATGCCCACCAGTGTGATCAAGCATGCCACCTATATAGACATCCGATTGAATCTGCTCTGCTATGGCTTGTTTATCGAGTAGCTCCAACCCTGTATGGCCATAGCGCTCCCAAAGCGCTTTTTGTTCGGTGAGCGCATGCATTTGCTTTTTGTTAAAAGCAGCAAAAATTCCACCAGGTTTGTAGTCGCAGTTAATATTATATTTTTTAATGCGTTCGCGAATAATGTTTCCGCCTTCGAACGCCATATCCCCCAGTGTTTTACCAAGATCTTTACCGTAGTTTTTTTCAATGGTGTCTATGTCTCGGCTGTAGCTATTCACCAGTTGGCCGCCATTTCGACCGCTGGCACCAAAGCCTATCCGCGCCGCTTCCAAAACAACAACGCTAAAACCCGCTTCGGCCAAATGCAATGCACTGGACATACCGGTAAAGCCACCACCGACAATGCACACATCGGCTTCAATCGATTCTTTCAGTATCGGTCTATCATTGGTGTCTTGGCGTGTTGCCGCATAATATGAACCCGTATGGGGTGTTCGGTTTGTCATTTACTGCTCCCTTATTTCATCGTCGGCATAACAAATTCAGCGTTGCTGACATCGCCTTCTGGCCAACGCGCGGTAATCGCTTTTCGTTTGGTATAAAAACGAACACCTTCAGGGCCGTGCATGTGGTTGGCTCCAAATAAACTTCGCTTCCAACCGCCAAAACTATGAAACGCCATGGGAACTGGGATTGGAATATTAATGCCCACCATGCCTACTTGAATATCATGACTGAACTTACGAGCCACGGCACCGCTGCGGGTAAAGATTGAGGTGCCGTTACCGTATTCATGCTCGTTAATAAGCTTAGCGGCGGCAGCGTAGTCGCTTACCCGAACGACACATAATACCGGCCCAAATATTTCATCGGTGTAAATACTTATGTTTGGCGTAACATGGTCGAATAAAGTACCGCCTAAAAAGTAGCCTTCTTCAGCACCAGGTACAACAATGTTGCGACCATCGACCACTAATGTAGCCCCTTCAGCCTCGCCGGCATCAATATAGTTTTTTACTTTTACATGATGCTCTTTGCTGATCAAAGGACCCATATCTAAACCAAGGTTTTTGCCATTGCCAATTTTTAAGTGAGTGGCTTTTTCTTTCAGCTTAGCAACCAATTCATCGGCGATATCACCGACAGCTACGGCCACAGAAATAGCCATGCAACGTTCGCCCGCTGAACCATAGGCAGCGCCCGTTAAGGCATTCACAGCGGCATCGATATCGGCATCAGGCATTACCACCATGTGATTTTTTGCTCCACCTAAAGCTTGCACTCGTTTACCGTGCGCGCTCGCGGTGCCATAAATGTATTCTGCAATGGGCGTTGAGCCAACAAAGCTGACGGCTTGGATGTCTTTATGGGTCAGTAGTACATCAACAGCTTCTTTATCGCCATTGATCACATTAAATACACCGTCTGGTAACCCACATTCTTTTAGCCATTCGCCTATGAGCATTGATGCCGTAGGGTTTTTCTCAGACGGTTTTAATACAAAGGTGTTTCCGCACGCAATGGCCACTGGCCACATCCACATGGGCACCATGGCGGGAAAGTTAAATGGCGTTATTCCAGCCACCACGCCTAGCGCTTGATTCAGTGTCCAAGCATCAACACCAGAGCCTACTTGTTCTGTCATCTCGCCTTTCAACATTTGCGGAATGCCACACGCAAACTCGACTACTTCTATTCCACGGACAATTTCGCCTTTGGCATCTTCGAATACCTTACCGTGCTCGGTTGTAATGGCGTGTGCCAATTCATCGATGCGCTCATCTAGTAACATTTTAAACTTGAACAGAATACGTGATCGACTCAACGGACTCATTGCTGACCAAACAGGGAAAGCTTCCTTTGCAGAGGCGATGGCTTGTTCAACTTCAGTTTTAGAAGCCAAAGAAACTTCAGCTATGGGTAAGCCGAGCGCGGGATTAAAAACCGACGCAGTGCGTATACTGGCCGCGGTCTTTGCTCCGCTAACAAAGTGTGTAATCTGGTTCATAACTCGCCTTTTATTGTTATCTATTTTAATTCAATGATCGAATGGCACAATGAAGAGCATTCATTAGTTCATTGATGTGTTCTTTTTCTAAAATTAATGGTGGAGACAGCGCAATGGTATCGGCCGTACATCGCACCAGGGCATTACCGTGCCAAAAGCAATGCTCAAAAACTTTGTAACCACGCTCGCCAAATTTATCGGTCGACTTAAATTCAATAGCGCCGACCAAACCATAATTGCGGATATCTTTAACAACATCGAATTCTCGTAAATTGTGCAGTTGTTCTTCAAAGTAGCCACCGAGTTGCTTGGCTTTGTTAAACAAGCCTTCTTGCTCATAGGTATCGAGCGCCGCAATGGCTGCCGCCGCAGACACAGGGTGTCCTGAATAAGTGTAGCCATGGAAAAGCTCAATCACCTCTTCTGGTCCGCTCATAAATGCTTGGTGAATATTGTCACTGATAAAAACCGCCCCCATAGGCACAGCACCATTCGTTAACCCTTTTGCTGTAGTTATAATATCGGGTGTTACGTTAAAGTGTGTTGCGGCGAAGGCATCCCCTATTCGACCATAGCCGGTAATAACTTCGTCTAATATCAGTAAAATGCCGTATTTCTTTGTAATCTCACATAAGCGTTTAAGGTAACCTTGAGGCGGCATCCAAACGCCGCCCGACCCAGCAATAGGCTCAACAATGACAGCGGCTATTGTTTCGGCACCGTGCAACGCAACCATTGATTCAAGTTCATCCGCTAAATGGGCGCCTTCCTTGGGCAGTCCTTTGGTAAACTCAGTACCAGGGGTCCATGCATGTTTAAGGTGATCTACACCGCTTAATAATGGACCAAAGCCTTTTCGATTATTGCCCAAGCCCCCAACAGAAATGCCACCAAAGCCTGTGCCGTGGTAGCCTTTTTCTCGTCCAATTAAACGAGTACGCGACGATTCTCCGCGAGCTTTGTGGTATGCCAAGGCAATCTTCAGCGCGGTATCTACCGATTCAGAGCCTGAATTGGTAAAAAACACCTTATTGATGCCTTCAGGTGTGTGCTTAATCAAACGATTTGCCAATTCAAAGGCTAAAGGGTGCCCCATTTGAAAGGTCGGTGCAAAATCGAGCTCTTGAATTTGCTTGCTCACCGCTTGGGTAATTTCTGTTCGGCCATGCCCTGCGTTAGTGCACCACAAACCCGCTGTACCGTCGATAATGGATCGCCCATCGTCACTTTGATAGTACATTCCCTGTGCTGACACAAGCATGCGAGGTTGCGCTTTAAATTGACGATTAGCCGTAAATGGCATCCAAAACGCGTCTAGATTTGCGGGGGTAGATTGAGTCATAAATCGCACCTTAGTGTTTTTTATATTGAACAAGCAAGGCCGAGTTTATGTCAATTAAATAAAACATCAATAAAAAGTTATTTAAAACATCAAAATTCTTCCGCAAGTCTATGTGTATTGGGCTAGAGGGCTAACTTAACAAAATAAATGCGAATATTTGTGTTCGATATATTGATACAAAGCACTAAAGTGAGTATGTTCTCCATTCTTTATAAATGTTTGCCTGCGGAGACACTATGGCTAACTTACATGATCTAAGCTTTTGGCAAGCAAAAGCGGCATCTCTCTCGATCGAATCTCGCGCCTTTATAAATGGCGTTTATGTTGACGCTGTCGATGGTGGAACCTTTGAAAAAACTTCACCGATAGACCAGCGACTCCTAGCCAAAGTAGCCTCTTGCGATCAAGCCGATGCCAACTTAGCTGTAAAAGCCGCCCGTGACTCTTTTAATGCTGGCGTTTGGTCTGAACGACCACCGGCTGTGCGCAAAAAAATTCTCTTGAAATTTGCCGGCCTCATTCGTGAACACGGCGATGAGCTTGCTTTGTTAGATACCTTAGATATGGGTAAGCCGATTGGCGATTCACGAACGGTAGACATTAACGGTACCGCCCGCGCAATTGAATGGACAGCCGAAGCGATTGATAAAATCTACGATGAGGTTGCACCTACCGCGAGTAATGAGCTTGGCCTGGTTACGCGCCAAGCCGTTGGTGTGGTTGCGGCCATAGTGCCATGGAATTTCCCAATGATTATGGCGGCGTGGAAATTTGCACCGGCATTAGCGATGGGGAATTCATTCATACTTAAGCCCTCTGAAAAGTCACCTTTATCAGCCATTCGCATGGCGCAACTTGCTCTAGAAGCGGGCATACCAAAGGGTGTTTTTAATGTACTGCCCGGCTTTGGGCATACCGTAGGAAAAGCACTCGCACGACACATGGATGTTGATACGCTCGTATTCACCGGCTCAACTGGCGTTGCTAAACAGCTGATGATTTATTCTGGCGAATCCAACATGAAACGTGTCTGGACAGAAGCCGGCGGAAAATCTGCAAATGTTGTATTTGCCGATGCCCCGAATTTAGACGAAGCCGCTGAAGCGGCGGCGGGCGCTATTTGCTTTAATGCGGGCGAGGTTTGTACGGCAGGCTCAAGGCTTCTTGTCGAAGAAAGCATTGCTGAAGCATTCACAGCCAAAGTTCGCCAAGCCATGAAAAAATGGACACCTGGACACCCATTAGACCCTACAACTAAAATGGGCGCTATAGTCGACAGCAGCCAAATGCAACGCGTTTTGAGCTATGTCGACAAAGGTAAGCTCGAAGGGGCGACCTTAACACAAGGTGGCAACCTACAAGCGCCTGTTGAAAATGGCTGCTTTATAGAACCCGCCATTTTCGAGAATGTCAGCAACGATATGGCCATTGCCAGCGAAGAAATTTTTGGTCCGGTCTTATCGGTCATCCCATTTAAAACAGAAGAGCAAGCCTTGAGCATTGCTAATGATTCTATTTATGGTTTAGCCGCAGGTGTATGGACAAGCAACCTCAGCCGCGCGCATCGTTTCTCAAGCAAACTGCAGGCCGGATCGGTTTGGGTAAATCAATATGATGGTGGTGATATGACCGCGCCTTTTGGCGGGTTTAAACAAAGCGGTAATGGGCGAGATAAATCGTTGCATGCTTTTGATAAATACAGTGAAATAAAGGCCACTTGGATAAAGTTGTAAAAAGTCTGAGAATTTAAAATGTAATAAAAAGGGCGCATGTATCAGCGCCCTTTTTTGTGACAAATTTGGGTTGGTTACGCCAACGCTTAGTGCTGATGACCACCGGCGCCATGAACATGACCGTGTTCAATTTCTTCAGCCGTCGCTTCACGAATATCGATGATCTTTCCGGTAAAGCCTAGCGTTTTACCAGACAATGGGTGGTTTGGGTCAACGGTGATGTCGTCACCCTCTACACCCGTAACAACTAACTGCACAGGACCACCTTGAGTTTGTGCGGTAAATGCCATACCCGGCTCAACGCTTTCTACGCCTTCAAATGCGCTGCGCGGCACAACTTGAACCATTTCTTCGTTGTACTCACCGTAAGCGTCTTTTGGCTCTACGGTTACTTCAAAAGTGTCGTTAAGGTTTTTACCCGTTAATGCGTTTTCTAGGCCTGGAATGATGTTTTGAGCACCGTGTAAATACACCAATGGATCTTGGCCTTCAGACGTGTCGATAACGTCGCCTTTTTCATCAGTAACTTGGTATTCTAGAGTGATAACTTTTTTATCTTCGATCATGGTAGAACGTGACCTCGGTTAGTTTTAATGTATGAATGCGAGCTAACGAAGGGGACGTACGGAGCAGTGCAAAAGCAACCGCCGTTCAACGAAGAAACACGCGAGTGCGGCTATTGTAGCAGAACACAACCCCTCCTGTGAAAGGGCTGTGTTCAATTACCAGGGGGCTGGCTGCCTTTCTTTGACAGGTTATTTCAGATGAAGTTCAATCTTATTTGAGTTAATGCACTGAACCACGCCATAATGGCATCTCATATCTTAAGAGCTATTACCTTGCAGGCCATAACCGACTACGCGCAACTGTTTTTATCTGATACCCCATTACTGGATGTTCGAGCACCGATCGAGTTTTCCAAGGGGGCGTTTCCAACCAGTATTAATGCCCCTTTAATGAACGACCAAGAACGTGAGCTAGTCGGCACTTGCTATAAAGACCAAGGTGCTCAAGCAGCACAAGACTTAGGTCACCGCCTTGTTTGTGGCGACGTAAAACAACAACGCATCAACGCCTGGATTGACTTCGCAGAACAATACCCTAAAGGTGTTTTGTATTGCTTTCGCGGCGGTTTGCGGTCTCGTATTACACAGCAATGGTTAGCGGAAGCCGGTATAAACCGTCCCTTTATTCAAGGTGGCTATAAAGCCATGCGGGGCTTTTTATTGCAACAATTACACGAACGGGTCGAGTCAGGCGCATTCATGGTGTTATCCGGCGCGACGGGCTCAGGAAAGACAGAGGTCATACACGATTGGCCACACTCGATCGACCTAGAAGGCTTAGCAAAACATCGAGGCAGTGCTTTTGGAAAAACAACGCAGCCGCAACCCTCACAAATAGATTTTGAAAATGCATGGTCAGTGGCCTGGTTAAAGCGCAAGCAATTGAGCAGTGCACCTGTGTTGATTGAAGATGAGTCCCGCCTCATTGGCCGAATTGCCGTGTTACCTGAATACCTAGATGCCGCAAAAGACGCCAATAATGTATTACTGGAAGCCCCTTTTGAAGAGCGAGTCAGACGCATAAGGCAAGACTATTTTATGGACGCTTTTGACCACTTTCAAAAGGCAGCATCTGATCATGCCTACCAATTGCTCGATGATTTTATCAGAAACGCAGTGTCGAGAATAAAAAAACGATTGGGCGGTGTTCGCTTTAATCTGCTCAATGACATGCTAGATTCAGCGATAGTTTCGTTAAAAAACCAAAACGATTGGACAGGGTTCGATGCGTTAATCGAAGTGTTATTAAACGATTACTATGACCCTATGTATCAATATCAATACCAACAAAAGGCTCATAAAACCATATTCAAAGGGTCTCATTCTGACATCCTAGAATGGTTAGCCACTAGGTAACTTTATGTTATTCAACCACACACAAAAAATGGCCATTAGCGTTGCACTTCTTTTTATGGTCGTTATGAACTGGCTACCTCAGATTGACGCAATGGCGCAGCAATTTTTATCTGACAGCATCAACAGCAACGCCATTGTGTTTGGTGTTGTCCGCACACTGAATGGTGTTATATCGGTTATTCAGTCGGCCGATATCGGCATTGGGGTTGCCAGTGTTTCTATTGGTGAAATATTAGACCCCGTCAACGATTTGGTTGAGCGGTTTTCTGGTTTGTTGTTGATAACCCTAACCGCTTTGGGTATTTCTCAAGTGCTGTTACTGTTAACTATTTCGGTTACTTTAAAAACCGTCTTTACCGCTGTGTGCTTGATAGCGACGATTCTAATTTGGGCAAAGCCCAGTACATCCCAAACCATACTTCGTTGGATTTTGGTTGCGGTTTTTATTCGGTTTATACTAGTTGTGCAAATCTTCTTAGTTTGGCTATTTGATACGCTTTATTTTGAGGCTACGGGTGAACAAGCCCTGTCTGTTTTAGAAGCCACTATTGCCGTCGTTGAGCGATTAAAGGAGAGTATCTCACAAATAAATTTGAGTGAGCTTATTTTTGGTTCAGATGCACCGGTGATTGCCGATGAAGATTTGGGCGCAAAAATTTCAAGTTCTGTGGTGACGCTCATTGTCGGCATGTTATTTAAAAGCATCATTATTCCAATGGCCACGCTGTGGCTGGGGTATAAAGCCACTTTCAACTTATTTAATAGATCAGCTAATTATGCATGAACGTGACATTGTGTTTATTGGTGGCGGTCATTGCCACGCGCTAGCAATTCGCATGCTTGCAATGAAGCCCTTGCAGAATGCTAGGCTCACTTTAATTACAGACACACTCCAAACGCCCTATTCAGGAATGCTGCCCGGTTACATCGCTGGACACTATTCACTCGACGACATCCATATTGACTTAAACCTGCTCTGCCAACGCGCTAATGTTCGATTAATTCATGGTCGAGTTTGTGGGTTAGATATCAATAAAAAAGAAATCAAAATTATTGGTCAAGCCAATATTCGCTACGATAAAGTTTCTATTAACACCGGATCAACTCCTAATCTTGGTGTACCGGGTGCCGCTGAGTTTGCTCTAGGTGTTAAGCCTGTGAGTCAATTAACGCAAACGTGGCAAACACTTCTCGATAAAAGCAACGCTCAGAAAACACCGCATTGGGCTATTGTTGGCGCGGGTGCTGCGGGTATTGAAATGACACTGGCCATTGCCCATCGATTTAAACTGTCCAACAAATCTATTCAACTTTCATTAGTGCATGCGGGCGAGTGCATCTTGCCGCACGTCAAATCCAGCACTCGGAAAATAGCTGAAAAAGCACTGGCTAACGCTCACGTTTCGGTTGTTAGTCATTTTCGTGTGGCTGAAGTACATCAATCTTCGATTGTGTCGACTCAAGAGCAAAAATTAGATGTAGACCAATCCATTTGGTGTACACCCGCAACGGCCCCTGCTTGGCCAAGCGAGTCTGGTTTAGCAACGGACGAAAATGGTTTTATCGCCGTCAATGAATTTTTGCAAAGCACTTCTCATGGCGATGTGTTTGCCTGCGGAGATGTGGCCGCTATGTTAAAATCACCAAGACCTAAGTCTGGCGTATTTGCCGTTAGATCCGCTCCCTTTCTTGTTAAAAACTTTCGTGCTGTCATGTCGGGTAACGCCATGACACCTTTAAATTTACAGGCTGACTTTTTATCGCTTATATCTTTAGGTGATACACGCGCAGTAGGGCAACGATTCGGCGTTAGTTTTTCAGGAAACTGGGTTTGGCAATGGAAAAACCGTATTGATCAAGCGTTTATGTCTAAATTCAATGCGCCACTGTCTGCGATGGATAGCATGGGGAATGAACCTATGCACTGTGCTGGATGCGGAAGCAAGATTGGACCAGAGCTGTTAAGCAACACGCTAAAAGAACTGCCCTTATTTCCGAATTCAACTTTAAAGCCAGACCTAACACTTGCTGAAGATGCAGCGGTGGCCGCTGTGCATCAAGACGTTACTATGCTGCAAAGTATCGACGGATTCCGAGCCTTCACAGACGATATGTACCGGCTAGGCGTCGTAGCAACTCACCATGCCATCAATGATTTATACGCCATGGGTAATACCCCTACAAGCGCACAGGTATGGGTTAACCTAGCGTTTAATCACCCTCGATTAATCCAACGCGATTTTAAACGCTTGATGACGGGCATTACCGAAACACTATTGCACCACGAAACAACCTTAGTGGGTGGGCACAGTACCGAAGGCGCAGAAACCCATGTCGCGTTGGTGGTGAACAGTTTAGGGCATTCGGTTTGGCCAAAGAACGCCGTGGAAGAAGGCGATTGGCTACTGCTAAACAAACCGCTTGGATCCGGCATACTGTTAGCCGCCGATGCTCAAGGTAAGGCACCTGCTCCATCAAAAGAAGCCCTCTGGCATGTGCTACAACAGTCAAATCGAGATTTCTTTTTAGCGATAAAGAATGAAAAAATACATGCGGCAACCGATGTCACCGGTTTTGGGCTAATAGGCCATCTTTTGGAAATGTTAAAACACACATCGCTCGCAGCAAACCTTAACGTAGAGGACATACCTCTCATACCTGGAGCACTCGACGCGAGTCATCAAGGCATCACCTCTTCACTTATGCCACAACTATTGCCGCTGCTCAATGAATGCGCTCTAAACAATACACAGCAAGCGCTCGTTAACTGTTTAATAGACCCTCAAACAAACGGTGGCTTATTGGTATCGACAGACCCGAGCACCGCAAAAGAAATTATCGCTAAAACAGACGCGGTTAAAATTGGACAAATTCAGCGGTGTAGTGATGGAATGAAAATAAACTTAATTCAGAATTAAAATTAAAGTGCTATATTTTCTTGATTTTTTTCCTGGCATTGCAATACCGCGTTCAAGAACTCTTTCACTGAAACAATATGAGCACCGTCTATGTTCGGCTGGGTAGACGCTGTAGTGAGATTGGAGAACAACCAATCTAAAGTTTCGGAAGCTGATTTATAGCTACAGGCCATATAGAGCGTTACTAAATCGGTAAATAACACCGGTTCGTTTAGCGTGATTTTTCTTAGCATAGACTTTCGGTGTATTTTAACATCCATTTTAAGACTGATGGTTCTTTCTTGTAGGGCTAAATTGTCACCAGGTATAAGATATTTATCGGTACTTTCACCAAGAGCCCTTACAAAAACTAAATTTGATTTTAATTCAGGGTCTTCAACAGTCCAAGCTAACTGATCGCTAGGAATTTTATGTCTAGAATAAGAAACCCAGTTATTCTTGGTTACTATGTTTTTACTTACATTATTCAAATAATCTGTATTAGACTTCGCAAGTGACTGAATAAGGATATTCTTATTATTGAAAAAATCCATGTACTTCTTTTTTTCTTGATCACCAAAATATACGAATGGATCCATATAACTCATCGAAAACCGATCAACGAAATGTCGATAGTAGATATCAGCGCCTAACACTTGCGCGGCCAATAAGCCTCTCGTTCGATGTGCAACCTCTTCATCTATTACAATCTTGTTATCTCGGCGTTGCAGTATCCATGTTCGGCCAACACTCAGTGTATGGACAATATTGCCATTGACTGAAAAATCCCAAGCCGTATAAGTATACTCACCTAAGACGGGTCGCTGCTCTTGTCTAGGGGCAATAAAAATACTATCGACTTCACCCAGTTCTGTATTTGGCTTTAGCTCTTTAGCACCCGGTTCAGGTAATACTCGGTATCCCCATAGATTTAATTCTGGGAACTGCTCTGAAACAGCGACATTATAGGCTTCTGTAACTATAGTCGCCGAGTGCACATTGATACCGATCATGGCAACTAAAGCTACCAACAATTTTCTACTCATCATTAAATTTGATATGTCCTTTAAAAATTTTTTGAAAATAACTGAATCAATCTGCAATAAATCTAGCTGAACCTGATACGCGAACTGAGGCACCTTTCTCATTGCTCAGTTCAACCTTTAACAAAGACCGTGCACCCATATCTTCCCCTTGAATAATTTGAATACTATTCTCATGCGGCCAATCTATATCTCGTAGATATCCGGCGAAGGCCGCTGACGCCGCACCGGTTGCTGGGTCCTCATATACACCGCCAGAAGCAAAGGGGTTTCGTGAATGAAAAACAGTATTACTTTGGGCATAGACAAGCATAACGGTGACTAAACCGTTTGCTAGCATAAAATCTCGACCTGCGCTTTGCACGTAGCTCATTCCGGCCAACAGTTCACGATTTTTCATTGATAAAATAAGGTGGTCGGCACCACCATGGGCAATGTAAGGCGGCAATCGGCTGTCTAAGTCGTTTGCATCTAAGTTAAATAAACCTAAAGCCGATTGTACTATTGCATCGCTCGCTTTTTGACTGTGGGTAGCAGGCGATTGAAGCGCTGCGATATAAAGGTTTTCGTTCTTAGAAGCTTCTACTGTTATATTCGCGTTATTTAGCTGCAAATTATAAACGGCTGGTCCAAACTCCTTAGACAACACAGCCCCTAAGGCAATAGTAGCATGACCGCAAAAAGGCACTTCGGATTCAGGTGAGAAGTAGCGCACTCGCCAACTTCGGGCATTCCCGCCTTTTTCAATAGGGGCCGCAAACGCTGTTTCAGAATATCCTAGCTTTGCCGCTATTGCTCTCATTTCAGATTCTTCTGGGTGTTGATCACTAATATATACACCGGCAGGGTTGCCACCTTGTTGACCGTCCGAAAACGCCGCCACTTTAAATAATGCCATTTTAATCTCCTGTTATTCGGTAATGGAAGATCGCCACTGCCCTTCTTTAAATGCATTGAGTAGTTTTTTAGCTCTACTATCGTCTAAGTCTGTGAAGCATTGTCCGGATTGAAAAAAATCGTTCAGCCCTTCTATCGTGGCTAGCTGTTTCATTTTTAAGGGCGCAAGCCCCATACTCCAGTCTGCAAAATCTCTGTCATCTATCGGTTCAACGATTATTTTTGAAATATGAGAGTGGCGTTTGTCTAAACTGATTTTTTTGTAAAGTGCTTCTAATGTTTTTTGCTCGCCCTCTAGAATTTGAAAAAATGAGTTTCCTTCAAACAGTAACATGCCCGATACCCCGAGCATGGCGTTATTCTTTCTGCACTTCTCTAACAGTAATTCAATATCTTTTTCCGAGAAATCTATCGATGCCGTACTCGCATAAATACAATGCATTAAATTTGGTTCTTCTGAATCGCTCGACATAGTTTGATACCTATTGGCGTTTACTCATGAGGTGCTTATTTAAACTTACGCTTTGGCTAACGCCACTGTTTAAAACGGGTTAGGTTCTATTCGTTCTATTTCATAATCAATGAGTTTAAAATTAGCGTCTAAATGAATCAGTAAACCATCACCACCTTTGTCTAAATCTTTTGGCGCGATATAAACCTCGTATCCAAACTCCATTTTTGAAATCGTTACGGTATTGTAGCGAATATCAATTTTGTCGCTTATTAGCCCTTTCGGTAACTCTTGCATCCACTCAATTGAACCGATGTGTTCGTTAAAATCATAATATTCAATATCCATAGGGCCTTACCTTTTTAATTTTCAGCCAACACAAGCCAAGCAAGCAGAACGGTAAATGCCACAGAACAAAATAGGTTCACCCAATAAGCGATGGCGTTTTGATCGCGATGATAAACGTCATTGTTTGTTAAAGCATAGCCTGTTTTAGCAACTTGCCAACTGTGGTAAACGCTAAATGGCAAGATAAAAACATAGAGCGCATCGATCGATTTATTTGTCAAAAATACAAACGCCATTGACATCATTAATGCCAACATAAAAAAATGTTGTGCCGTTTGCACCGGCTTTGCAGGATTAGGGATTTCTTTTTTACTGAATAGAGGCTTTTGGTTATTCATCGTTGTTCACACAGTTTCCATTAAAGTCAGCGCTTGTTCAGCCTGTTCTAAATTATATTGATTAAAAACAAGGACGCCGTGTTGCTCAAGTAAGGCCGCTGTAACGCCTTTCCCAGCGGTTTTTTGGCTGGTAAAGGTGCCATCATAGATCATTTGGCTACCACAAGAAGGGCTGTCTTCTGTTAAAACCGCCACTTTAATTTGATGCTGCTGGCAAAGCCTCAAGGCCAGTTGTGCTCCCGTTGTAAAAGCACTGGTCACCTCTTCTCCATCGTTATTTACGACGATCGCCTTTCCCTGCCAAACGTCTTCTCCGCTGCCGTTCTTTATCTCGGCAGGTTGACGAGGAGTGCTCATACCACCCCCCACCTCTGGGCATACTGAAACCACTCTACCTTGTTGCTGCCAGTGAAGAAGAATATCGCTTTGCAGTGTGAGCGATTTACCATTGTAACGAACTGGATTGCCAAGTAAGCAAGCGCTGACTAATATTTTATCTTGAGGCATTACTAGTGACTCTATTTGAAGTCTATTAATGGGTCAGTTTGGCGGCTTATCCGTTAGGTGTCAATTTGATTAGTGTTCGCAAGATAAATTATTCAATTCGCTTTATAATTCAACGCTTTCACCCAATAGAACGATCTATATTTATGACAACTAAGGCAACGGCCGAGGCGTTGAATACGCTTAGAGAAATAGCGCAGTTTATCACTACAGACCAAAGCACTGAGCACCAAATCGATGCCTTAGAAAAGTTTATTGTACTTTGCCAGAGTGCCGTTGAGATAACCCCCGATGTTTGCTTTTCAGCCTTCTCTGGAGATACCGAGTTAACTCAGGGAATCGCAATTAACCCTGCAGCCGCCGCGCAGTGCGTGAAAGACTACATCCGTACTATTAAGTTTGTTAATGCTGTGCATCACGCCATCACGCAACAGCACGCTTTACACCCAGGATCTACCCTAAAAATTTTATACGCAGGGTGCGGCCCATTCGCAACGTTATTATTGCCACTACTGGCTCTGCACTGCGAAAAAGAAATAAGCATTCATTTTTTAGACATCCACGAAGAATCGCTTAGCAGTGTGCAAACACTCATGCAGTTTTTTAACTTTGACCAGCTTCGCCTTCACTATCATTGCGATAATGCTTGTCACTTTCAGGCTCCCGATCCTTTTGACATCATCGTCGCAGAAACCATGCAAAAAGCCTTGGAACAAGAGCCCCAGTTTATGGTGACCGCTCAACTTGCTGACCAGTTAAAACCAACCGGTATTTTTATACCCGAAGAAATATTCGTTTCGTTAGCGCTTCAAGATAGAGAAACCTTAGTTTTCAAAAATAAGTCTAAGCCTTTACTGGCGCTGTCGTGTCAATGCCCGCTGTTTAGTAAATTAAACAACGCTGCAAACCAAAACAGCCTTAGGCTGCCCCTGACTCAATTTCACATACCTGAACTATATAACCCTGTGCAACAACGCTTTGTGCTACAAACCCGAATACAAGTCTTGAATGATATTTGGTTGTATGAAGATGAATCGGACATCACCTTAACTGTGCCAGCGTTTTCTTTAGATAACGCTTTGCCAAATCAAGTTTGGCACGCTCAATACTATTATGGGTCATACCCTTGCATAGAGTTTCAACACCTCAGTCTATGAATTGATTTCGGGTAAGAAGTACTCGATCACCATTCTAAACAAGACTATGACTGACCTCATGGATAGCCCATAAAAATAAGCCAATTTTTTAGGAAAATTGAGTAGCCCGTCAGAATTCTGGTCTATGCTTGTTGTATGTATTAACGAGATTCAACTGTGATCAAAAAAATAAACATCGAGCACCTCATTCCAGGCATGTACGTATCGGACCTGAATAATCAGTGGGTGCCCTCTGGCAATGCATCGCGCAGCGGTAAAATTGGCAGTACAGCGACAGTCAATAAAATTAAGGCGCTCGGCGTCACAGAAATCTATATAGATACCAGCAAAGGGTTAGACTGTGAGGCTGGCGAGGCGGCCGATTCTATTAAGCAACTGCAAGCTAGCCAGTTTGAATCGTTAAAAACCCAAAGTGACGCTAACCATACGCCAAAGCGATTGTCTGTTGAGAAAGCCCGAGATAAAGCCGAGAAATCATACGCGCAAGCAAAAGGGCTAGTAGGCGACATACTTGCTGATATTAAGAACGGTAAAGGCATTGACGCTCAAGCTGTAGACAACACCACCGATGATTTAATTTTATCCTTAAATGAAAACGAAAATGCCTTGGCTTGCTTATCTTTTATTCGTGAAAAAGATGAATACTTACTAGAGCACTCTGTCAATGTTGGCATTCTGCTCGGCATCTTTTGCCGTGCTCGCCGAGTAGAGCCAGAGATCATGCGCCAAGTGGTTTCTGGAGGCATCCTTCATGATATTGGAAAGATTCTGGTCCCTAGCGAAATCTTAGATAAGCCCGGAAAGCTTGAAGGCCATGAATGGGAAGAAATGAAGCGCCACGTGACTTATGGTGAGCAAATTCTTGATGTTACTTCAGGGCTTTCTGACATCACACGCTCTATTTGCAGCCAACATCATGAACGCTTAGACGGCAGTGGATACCCACGTAATCTAAAAGCCGAGCAAATTTCTGAATACGGTCGCATGTCTGCTATTTGCGATGTCTACGATGCTATTACCGCCGATCGGGTCTATCACACTGGTATGCCGCCCAACGATGCGTTACGAAAACTGGTAGAATGGAGTATTTTCCATCTCGACAAAGAGTTGGTTTACGATTTCATTCGTAGTTTGTCGGTATACCCAGTGGGAACGTTAGTCGAGCTTTCAAATGGCCGAGCGGGCGTTGTTCTAGAAGCCAACCGCCGCAGCCCAAAGCACCCATTAGTTAAGGTGTTTTATAACACCCGTCATAACCATCAAATTGAACAAGAAATCATTAATCTCGCTGACAACAAAGTAAGCCTCGAAATAGTCAATACACTTGATGCTCGATCATTAAAACTCGACATCTCTGACTTTATTTAATTTATGGCTGCAAGCGATTAATTTGCCACTCATCTTCAGCTCGCTCATACATAAAGCGGTCATGCAGCCGTGCACCTCGCCCTTGCCAAAACTCAATTTTAACAGGCTTGACGCGAAAGCCGCCCCAAAAAGATGGAATCGGAACATCGCCCTGTTTGAATTTGGCTTTCATTTGATCAAAGGCTTGCTCTAATACTTTGCGAGACTCTACAACGCGGCTCTGCTGGCTGCTCCATGCCGCCACTTTTGAATCGAATGGGCGCGATACAAAATAGCTCGTGGCTTCGGCAAGGCTCAATTTTTCAGCTTCACCGTAAACGATCACTTGACGTTCTAATGGTGTCCAAGGAAAGTGAAGACTTACTTTACTATTTTGCGCGATGTCTTTGGCTTTATGGCTTTCTAAGTTGGTATAAAATACAAAGCCTTTTTCATCCAAGTGTTTGAGCAACACAATGCGCTGGCTAGGTTGCCCAGAGGCATCGACGGTGGCTAAACACATGGCCGTTGGGTCGGCCGACAATTTGGCCTCGATGGCTTGGTTTAACCAAGTTTCAAATTGAACGATCGGGTCTGAATGAAGGTCTTCTCGATTCAACCCCATTTGAGTGTATTCTCTGCGAATGTCTTCTAACTTCATGAAATTCCCTTAACGTGATGGCTGGCAATGTGAACAATAGAAGGTGCCACGATTGTTGGTACGCATTTCCTTTATGAGTGATTCACACTGAAAACAAGGTAAACCGGTGCGGCCATAAACATTGAGCGATTGTGCAAAATAACCTGGCTTGCCATCGCCACCGACAAAGTCTTTTAGAGTGGTGCCGCCTTGGTCTATGGCGCGCGCCAATACTTTTTTGATATTGCTAATCAGCAAAGTTGTTTCGGCTTTGGTGATTTTACCAGCCAACTTGTGCGGGTTAATACCCGATAAAAACAGTGCTTCATTGGCGTAAATATTACCAACACCGACAACAATATGGGCGTCCATGATGAAGGTCTTGATCTTGGTTTTACGCTTACGAGTTAGCGGGTAGAAGTAGTCAAAATTAAAGGCATCGGTGAGTGGTTCAGGACCGAGCTTTTCAATTAAACTGTGCTCGTTTACAGGCTGCTCAGTATATAGCCAAGCACCGAAACGACGTGGATCGTTGTAGCGTAACCGAATGCCGTTATCGAGTTCTACATCCACATGATCGTGCTTGGTAGGCGTTGGGTCGTCTAGCAGTACGCGTAACGAGCCCGACATGCCCAAATGCACCAGCACGGTACCGCGCTCAAGCACCAACAAAAGGTACTTCGAGCGGCGTTCCACACGCACAATGGTTTGGTCTTCTGCCCAAGCAGGTAGGCTATCTGGAATCGGCCATCGTAGCCGTTTATCTCTAATCGTAATTCGTGAAATAGAGCGCCCTATAACATGGGGCTCTATACCACGGCGGGTAGTTTCAACTTCGGGTAATTCTGGCATAACAACCCTTCATCTACGTGAGTTGCAGAAGTAACCTCTTTACGAAACGTGCAGCCCGTAAAGAGGTTCTGCGCTGTGCTTTTATAAGACTGAGATATCAGCCACTAAGATAAACAACCCACGTAACTTAGCGAGTAGCGCTAAGCGGTTGTTCTTAACGGCATCATCGTCGGCCATCACCATCACTTTATCAAAGAACGAATCAACTACCTCGCGCAATCCAGCTAATAAGGCCAGCGCACCGGCGTAGTCAGCTTCGGCCACGGCGGCATTGACATCGGCACTGACGGAGTCGAGCGCACGCAGTAAATCGGTTTCGGCTTGCTCAATGAATAAGCTTTCATCCACTTGCTCGCTGATCCCACCTTTCACTTTCGACAATATGTTCGACACACGTTTATTTGCGGCCGCTAGCGCACTGGCTTGTTCTAATTGACTAAACTGAGACACAGCACGCACACGACGATCAATATCGTATGGGTGGGTGAGCTTTAACGCTCTAACCGATTGGAACACTTCGGTACGAATACCGGCATCTTGGTATAAGGCACTAAACCGATCGAGTGCATATTCTACCACTTGAGACACCACCTCTTTGTTACTCAGACTTGTGTGTTGCTGTGCCGCAAAGCTCACCATGTCGACTAAATCTAGGTCGAGTTTACGTTCAACAGAAATTCGCAATACACCTAGCGCGGCACGCCTCAGCGCAAACGGATCTTTTGTACCCGTGGGCGGCTGACCAATACCGAATAAACCCGATAAATTATCGAGACGGTCGGCTAATGCCAGTGCCATACCTTCACGCGTTTGCGGCAGTTCATCACCTGCTCCGGCTGGCTTGTATTGCTCGTGCAATGCTTCGGCGACGGCTTCGGCTTCGCCATCGGCCAAGGCATAGTACTTACCGGCTAAACCTTGCAAGTCAGTAAATTCAAACACCATGTCGGTAACAAGATCAGCTTTTGATAAGTAAGCCGCTCGTTCAGACTCGGTGACCGAGGCATCAATTTTAGCGGCAATAAACGACGCGACTTTTTGTAAGCGTTCAACTTTATCAAAGGTACTGCCCAAATCTTTTTGGAACATGACCGTTTTTAATTGCGGTACTCGATTCGCTAATGGCGTCTTTTTATCAGTCTCCCAGAAGAAAGCGGCATCGGCTAATCGAGGGCGAATCACTTTCTCGTTACCTTCGATGACAATTTGGGGGTCTTTACTTTCGATGTTAGCGATGAAAATAAAGTACGGCTGTATGTCGCCTTTGCTGTTTACCGTTGGGAAATATTTTTGATGCTCTTCCATAGAAGACATCAACGCTTCTGCGGGCACATCTAAGAAGCGTTCTTCAAATTGTCCAACCAATGCCACCGGCCATTCATTCAACGAGGTCACTTCTTCAAGTAACGCTGGGTCGATGACCGCCACAATGCCTTTTTCTTTGGCCAGTGCCTTTACTTGCGTTTCGATTAATTGCTGACGCTCAGAGTAAGACGCCATAACTTTACCTTGGCTTCTCAATACATCGGCGTAGGACAGTGGATCGGTGATGGTAATTTCTTGCGGTGCGTGGAAGCGATGGCCGCGCGTTGTATTGCCGCTTTCAACACCGTACATGCTGGCCGGTACAACTTGATCATCTAATAGCATCAACATCCATTTTACTGGACGTACAAACTCAGTTCGGCTGGCACCCCAACGCATGCGTTTGGCAATGGGCAGCGTATCGAGTGTTTCTTGCACAATAGAAGGCAATAAATCTTTAGTGGCTTGTCCGGCTTTGGTGCCGTTATAAACCACATAAGTGCCTTTATTGGTTTCAAGTTGCGTTAGCTCATCGACACTCACACCACACGAACGTGCAAAACCTTCACAAGCTTTGGTCGGCTTTCCATCGGCATCATAGGCACCTTGAATGGCAGGGCCACGACGTTCAATTTTTTCATCTGGCTGAGTGAGCTGTAATGCACTAATACTTAACGCCAACCGACGCGGTGCGGCAAAACGTTCGCTGCTCTCAAATGCGAGACCAGCGTCTTTCAGGCGTTTTAATATGCCATCGGCAAAGGCATTTTGAAGTGTTTTAAGTGCCTTTGGCGGTAATTCTTCGGTGCCCAGTTCTATTAAAAAATTGGCCTGTGACATTATTTTTTATCTCCCTGAGCTTGTTCTTTTGCAATCACTTCATCACGCAACGCCGCAGGCGCTTGTGGAAACCCTAATCGTAAGCGCGAATCGTAGTAGCCTTTCGCCACCGAACGAGACAAGGTACGAATTTGCAAAATGTAGCGCTGCCGTTCGGTTACCGAAATAGCTTTACGCGCGTCTAACAAGTTAAAGGTGTGACCGGCTTTTAAAATTTGCTCATAAGCGGGTAACGGTAAATCTTTACCAATGAGCATTTGCGCTTCAGCGGCGTGGTAATCGAACTGGTGAAACAATTCTTTTACGTTGGCGTGCTCGAAGTTATAGGTTGATTGCTCAACTTCGTTTTGGTGGAATACATCTCCGTAAGTAACCGGTGTGCCATCGGGCCCAACCGTCCAAATAAGGTCGTAAACACTGTCCACACCTTGAACGTACATGGCGAGTCGCTCTAAACCGTAGGTGATCTCGCCGGTAACTGGGTAACATTCAATGCCACCAACTTGTTGGAAGTAGGTAAACTGAGTGACTTCCATACCGTTGAGCCACACTTCCCAACCTAAGCCCCAGGCGCCCAACGTTGGGTTTTCCCAGTTGTCTTCAACAAAGCGAATGTCATACACGGTTGGGTCAATGCCAATGGCTTCTAACGAACCTAAGTACAGTTCTTGAATGTTATCTGGGCTTGGCTTCAACACAACCTGATACTGATAGTAGTGCTGCAAGCGGTTCGGGTTTTCACCGTAACGGCCATCGGTCGGTCTACGTGAAGGTTGCACATAGGCGGCGTTCCAGGTTTCTGGCCCGAGCGCACGTAAAAAGGTAGCCGGGTGGCTGGTACCCGCGCCCACTTCCATATCGAGAGGTTGTAAAACTACGCAGCCTTGGTCGGCCCAGTATTTTTGCAGTGTCAGGATTAAACCCTGAAATGTCTGTGTATCCGATTTTAGTTTCGTCACGATAAAGTCCGTTCGCCCGATAGTTTAAAATTCAAAAGGTCTGCCATTATACACAGGGCAAAGCCAGTGGTCATGCGGGTTTTTTATTGTTTAGTTTGAGACGTTTGAGTGTGGCGCAAAGAGCCGACTAAATTGTAAAGGGTCGCTGTGAACACGTCCGTGCGCGCTATGCTTCGCCATCCTTGGCTCAGATTCCCTTTTACAATTTAGTCGGCTCTTCGCTTAGCGTTGCGTCACCTTGTTGTTGGTTATCGTTGGCTGTTGCACGCATTAGCTACCTTTGGCTTCCTGTTTGGTTAACGCAATAGATCTTTCAATAGGGTTTCTGCGGCTGGGGTGTGGTTATCTTGCGGAATTTGCAAGTAGTAGCCATTATCGGTGGTTATCTGTGTGGGAGACGGCGTAATAAGCCGCCCGCTTTCCAATTCATGAACGGCCAAATTGATATCCCCTATGACAATACCAAAGCCTCTGGCGGCTGCACTGGTGGCCATATCTAAGGTGGCGAATATTTGGTTTCGTTCGGCTTGAATACTTTCGTGCCCCGTTCCGTTCAACCAAAGTCGCCAATCGGCTTGTTCTTGATTCGCGTGCAACCACGTATGTTCAGTAAAGCTGTGAAGCAAATCATTGTTATCCAGAGTTTGAGCTATTTCAGGGCTGCACATAGGTGTAAGTACTTCCTCCAGCAACCAATGCCTATCGGCTCCTTGGCTATTTGAGCGGTGTCCGTAACAAATGGCGGCATCAAATTGCTCGGTCAAAAAGTTAACATCGTGGGTGGTTGTCGAAGTGAGCTCCACTTCTAAGGTTGGGTGCCGGCCATGAAAGTCGGCCAACTTTGGCATCAGCCAATAGGTAATACAGCTTGGGGCTTTCAAGCGAATTCGGCGATGATTGATTGCCAGGTGATCGACAGCTTGTTGAATTCTCTGTAACGCTTGGCTTATCTCGGGCAATAGTTGCCGGCCTGCACTCGTTAACGATAACCCTCTTGCTTCACGATTAAATAATTTAACCCCAAGGTCTTGTTCAAAGCTAGATAACTGGCGGCTAATCGCGCCTTGCGTCAAGTTTAGAGATTCTGCCGCGCGGGTAATATTCAGGCATTGAGCCGTGGTAACAAAAGCCAACATAGCTTTGCTAGAGGGTAAGCGTTTCATTGGCTCAGCCATGATTAAATTGCATGGCAAGCATGACAATAATTCGATTCTTTATCAACCTAAGACTCTCTATAGTCAACTGAATATTGATCATTTAAGCGGCATTTGCCCTATAGTTTTGAGTACGCTATGAATAACCTTGTTGAACAATTATTGCCTGAGGCAATAAAAAATCTCATACCTTACCAATCGGCAAGACGCATTGGTGCAAAAGGGCATTTATATTTAAATGCTAATGAACTTGAGCAGCCTTTAGCCACTGAACCTAGCTTTGCGCCACTTAACCGATATCCAGATTTTAAACCTCAGCAACTGGCCGATGCCTATCAGGCTTTTAGCGGTACCGATGCTGATTGCATAGCCGTACGTGGGGCCGATGAAGGGATAGAGTTATTAGTACGTACTTTTTGCGCCCCAGGTGATGATCACATTATTGTTTGTCCACCCACCTATGGCATGTATGAAATTTGCGCTACCGCCACCAACGTTGGCGTTCATAAAGCGGCACTCACCGATAGTTTTCAATTAGACCTCGCCACCATTGACCAACAGTTACCTAGCTCTAAACTTATTTTTATTTGCTCCCCAAATAACCCAACCGGTAATTTGATCAACCTAGACGACATCCAGTTTTTGCTTGAACATACTCGGCAATCGCACATTGTGGTCGTCGATGAAGCCTATATTGAATACAGCGAACAAGATTCTGTATTGCCCTTATTAGATCAGTACCCAAACTTGGTTGTCATTCGCACTTTATCAAAAGCATTTGGTTTAGCAGCCGCGCGCGTTGGCTTTGTTTTGGGACATTGCACGGTTATTGATGCATTGCGCAAATTAATCGCGCCTTACCCGATCCCGGATCCATGCGCTGACATCGCCATTGCCGCTTTAAAGCCTAAAAACACAGAAATCATGCGCCAAGGTGTTGCAAATTTAAATCGGATAAAAGTGAGTTTTTGCGAACAACTCATACAAACCGGTTTAATAGAAGCCCTATACCCAAGTGCGACCAATTTCGTACTGGTGCGCTTTAAACCCAACATAAACCCTTTTGATCTTTTGATTGCGCAGGGCATTGTCACGCGCAATCAAAGTCACGAACCTGCGCTGCAAGATTGCGTGCGCATTACCATTGGCTCAGAAAAAAGCATGGCCGAAATACTTTTGGCCCTTAATAACAAAGTGAGAGATGCCGTATGAAAAAATTAGTAACCGTTTTAGGGTTAGCCGCTACTTGCATCAGTGCAAGCCTTTTTGCAGAAACTGTTAAATTAGGGTCCGATTTCACCTACCCTCCTTTTAACTATAAAAACGAGCAACAGGTACCGGTTGGTTTTGACATTGAAATCGCAGACGCCTTATGCGCTGAAGCAAAGCTCGATTGCGAGTGGGTCTCGATGGGGTGGGACGGATTAATACCAGGCTTATTGTCTCGTAAAATTGATGTCATCATGGCGTCTATGCGAATAACAGAAGAGCGAGAAAAAAGAGTACTCTTTACGGATCGCTACTATAAAACACCCGCCCAATTTGCTGGCCGAAGTGACCGCAACTTTGATATCAGCCCAGAAGGTTTAAAAGGGCTAAATATTGGCGTACAACGTGGCACCATTCACGATGCCTATATTTCAGACACCTTCGGCAAAGCGGTCAATATTTTACGATACGATGGTCAAAGTGAAGTTTATATGGAGCTGGTAAGCGGCCGCTTGGATTTGGTTTTCGCTAATTCAGATCAGCTAGCGCTCAGTTTTTTAAATACCGAAGACGGTAAGCCGTTTGAATTTGTCGGCAAGCCTGTCACCGATGAAGCCTATATTGGGAAGGGTACGGCTTTAGCATTGCGTAAACGCGACAAAGAACTAGCGGATAAATTTAATGCGGCCATCGCAGCCATTCGAGCGAACGGCACATACGATAAAATTGCCGCTAAATATTTCAATTTTGATATTTACGGCGAATAACCAACGATTCACCCGCCCTAAACGCTTAAGCTGCGTTTGGGGCCATACACCTTTCGAGTTAATGACTCTCTTCTGGCCCGTAAGTCTTTTCCATAAAATCTAAAGACTCTCGAATTAACCGACGTAAGACATCAATATCAACATCGTCTAGTTTCTTAACGTATAAACAAGACTTGCCCGTTTTAAACTTGCCCAGCTTGGACATTAAATCGGGATAGGCATCGAAGCCTGCCATGATATATAACGAAATATTGGTCTTACGACTCGAAAAACCCGCACGCATAAAGTCGCCTTCATGGCCGGTTTTGTATTTGTAATGATATTTGCCAAAGCCAACAATGGCGCCCCACATAACCGGCTCACAACCGCTTTCTTCGCGCATGATTTCAACAATTTTACGACAGTCAGCTTGGCGCGATTCGTCTTCAATCGCGCTGAGATAGGTTTCAATAGATTTCGTTGTGGGTTGTGTTTTTAATGTGTATTTAGCCATACCAACCTCGCATACTGCTTAAAAATTTAGAATAGGCTTATTTCAATAAAAACGCACGAAACGATTATTTTCGCCAATACTGGGGCGTTAATATCACCAACAAGGTGAATATTTCGAGTCGCCCTAACAACATGGCAAAGCATAGCAACCATTTTGCCGTATCGGGGATTGAGCCGTAGTTTAATGCCACTTCGCCTAAGCCAGGACCTAAGTTATTTAACGAAGAGCCTACTGCCGACCAAGTTGTTTCAAAATCGAGACCCGTGGCTAGCAAGCCAAAAAATATCAATGCGTAAGCCATAATGTAAACACTAAAAAAGCCCCAGACCGATTCGACCACTCGGTTACTCACTGGTCGCTTCCCAATTTTAACTGGGAACACACCGGTAGGGTGTATTAGCCTTTTCACCTCACGCATGCCTTGCTTAAGTATCAGTAATACGCGTATGGCTTTCATGCCACCGGCGGTAGAGCCCGCGGAACCACCCACAAAAGATGCCATGAAAAGTAAAAAAGGTAAGAATAATGGCCAGGTTGAGAAATCAGCCGTGCCGTACCCTGTTGTTGTTAACAGGCTAACGGAGACAAACATTCCGTAGCGCGCGGAATCACTTAAATTGTAAGTATGAGTCCCCCACAACACCAACGATGCCAACGCCATGAGTCCAAATGCAATGAATAGAAAGAAACGATATTCAGGATCTTTTAAATAATGACTTATAGATTTTGAGTGCCATGCGGCGAAGTGCAATCCAAAATTAGCGCACGATAAAATCATGAACAATATCGCGATCATTTCAATGGTGGCGCTGTCAAAATAGCCTATCGATGCATCGTGGGTCGAAAACCCACCAATGGCCACCGTCGAAAAGCTGTGCGCTATTGCATCAAAAAAGCTCATCCCTGCCGCCCAATAGGCCAGTGCACACACTATAGTTAGGGTTAAATAGATATACCAAAGAGCTTTAGCGGTTTCTGCAATGCGCGGCGTTAACTTACTGTCTTTCATTGGCCCAGGAATTTCAGCGCGGTACAACTGCATACCGCCAATGCCTAGCATAGGTAATACTGCGACCGCTAATACGACGATACCCATGCCACCCAACCACTGAAGTTGCTGGCGATAAAACTGGATACTTTTTGGAAGGGAATCAATTCCAGTTATAACGGTAGAGCCTGTCGTGGTAAGCCCACTGAATGACTCAAAAAAGGCATCGGTATAGGTTAGATCAACTGAAGGCGCTAAAGAAAGTGGTACAGAACCGGCCACGCCGAGTACCACCCAAAACATAACTGTGATTAAAAACCCATCTCGGGTGCGCAGTTCTTTGCGGCGGTTTCGTACTGGATACCACATGATAAAGCCCGCACAGAGGACTAATAGAAACCCCAGTACAAAAGCGTTATGCGCGCCATCGTCATAGATTAACGACACTACGGCCGACGGTAGCATCGATAAACTAAATACCATCAACAGCAATCCCAGTATTCGTATGATCAAGCGAAACTGCATAAATTAGGGGTCCTGTTAAAAGAAAGTAAAGCCAACCTGAAACAAACGCTCTACATCAACGGTACGGCGTTTATCAATGAGGAACAAAATTACGTGGTCGCCCGATTCAATAACCGTATGATCATGCGCGATAATCACTTGGTCTTTTCGAACGATCGCCCCAATGGTGCAGCCTTCGGGTAAGTCGATGTCTTCAATGCTGCGGCCAACAACTTTCGAAGAACGTTCATCGCCATGGGCGACAGCTTCAATGGCTTCAGCCGCGCCACGACGCAATGAATACACATTCACAATATCGCCGCGTCTTACGTGCGTCAGCAAACTACCAATGGTGGTTTGAGAAGGTGAAATCGCAATATCAATATCACCACCTTGAACAAGATCAACATAAGCGGTGTTGTTAATTAGCGTCATCACTTTGCGCGCGCCTAAACGTTTTGCCAGCATTGAGGCCATGATGTTTACTTCGTCGTCATCGGTTAGCGATAAGAAAATATCGATGTCTTCAATGTTTTCATCGAGCATTAAATCTTGATCCGACGCATCGGAGTTCAGCACGATGGCTTGCGTTAAATGGTTACTTAACCAGTCGGCGCGCTCTTCATTGCGTTCAATAATTTTAACGGAGTATCGGCTTTCTAGGGTTTTAGCAAGGCTGTAACCAATATTGCCGCCACCGGCAATCATGATGCGCTTATAGTTGCTTTCTTTACGACGCAACTCACTCATGACAGCGTTAATATCGGCTTTTCCCGCAATGAAGAAAATTTCATCATCGGCTTCAATAACGGTTGAGCCTTGCGGAGTAATGGCGCGGCCTTTTCGGAAAATAGCAGCAACTCGCGTTTCAATTGACGGCATGTGGTGCTTTAAAAACCGAAGCTCTTGACCCACCAATAGCCCACCATGAACGGCTTTAACGGCCACTAACTGCAACTGCCCTTGCGCAAAATCGAGCACCTGCAATGCACCGGGTGTTTCAATTAACCTTTGAATGTAGTTGGTCACCAACAGCTCTGGCGAGATAAGCACATCGATCGGAACATGCTCTTGCTTGAACAGACGGTCGCCTTCACGAATGTACTGCGGGTTGCGAATACGGGCGATCTTCATGGGCGTCCGGTACAGGGTGAAAGCCACCTGACATGCAATCATGTTGACTTCATCGCTGTTCGTAACTGCGATCAGCATGTCAGCGTCTTCGGCACCGGCTTGCTTTAATACATCGGGTAACGAGGCCAAGCCATTGACGGTTCGAATATCGAGCCGATCTTGTAAATCTCGCAATCGCTTACCGTCGGTATCAACTACGGTAATATCGTTTTCTTCAGAAGCGAGGTTCTCAGCTAAGTTACCACCAACTTGACCCGCTCCTAACAAAATAATCTTCAACGCAGCACACCCATTCGTTAATGACTTTTACGTTTACGCAGCTTAAGAACTGCACTCTAACTATAGTACTCTGTTTTCAATTCTTTCGACTATTGTTCGGTGGCTTTTTTATGCAATAACGCAAAATAGAAACCATCGTGCCCTTCGCTTCGCGGTAACCATTGCACACCCGCTTCACAGGCAACGTCAGTTTTTAAATTAAGCGCTAAAAGCTCGGCATCAGCATGATTGGCCAAAAACTGAACCACTTGGTCGCTGTTTTCGTCAGGCAGAATCGAACAGGTCGCGTAGAGCAGACGCCCGCCCGGCTTTACTGTAGACCAGAGTTTTTCAAGCAAATTTTTCTGCACTTTGGCCAGCGCGGTGATGTCGGCTGATTTACGAAGCAATTTAATATCAGGGTGGCGTCGAATAACACCGGTGCCAGAACAAGGCGCATCTAATAAAACGGCATCAAAAGCTTCGCCATTCCACCATTGCGCTAAATCGCCAGCATCGCAAGCCGTCAGAGTCGCTGCCAAGCCAATTCTTGATAAGTTTTCTTCAACTCGGGTCAGACGACGCTCATCAACATCTAAAGCAATCAAATCTATGTTGGCCGATTCTAACAAGTGGCCGGTTTTGCCACCGGGTGCGGCACAAGCGTCCAATACTTTTTCACCGTCTTGCACGTTCAGCAGCGTGGCACACATTTGCGCCGCTTCATCTTGAACCGAAATTTGCCCTTGCTCAAAGCCTGGCAAAGCAAACACGGGTGCTGGAGCAGCTAAGTGAATACCCACCGGTGAATATTCGGTGGCTTGGCATTCAAGCCCTTGTTCATCAGCTAAAGCTAGCCAAGCATCGCGAGTGTGGTGACGCTGATTAACGCGTAACGTCATTGGGCCGAGCTGGTTAGATTGCTGACAAATGTCTTGCCAGTGATCAGGGTAGGCTTTGCGCAAACGCTTATTCAACCAACCTGGAAAAGAGTCTCTTCGACGAAGATCGGCGGTAATTTGCTCTTTTTCACGCTGAAAACGCCTTAATGTGGCGTTTAACAAGGGTTTGGCCCATTGCTTTTTGCTATCGACCGCCGCTTGCACGGTTTCATTCAAGGCAGCGTGATCAGCCACTTCTAGTTTCCACAATTGGTATACACCCACCAGCAGCAACATATGAACCAAGCGTTCTTTTTCTTTGATGGGCTTTTCGAGCAACAGGCTGGCAATTTCATCAAGCGCGAAGTAATAACGGGTAGCGCCATAGACCAGCTGTTGATAAAACGGGTGTTGATCAATATCGAGTTTTTCTAGGTTAGCTGGAATCAGGTCATTTAAACTGCGTCCGTGCTCGACCATTTGATACAAGGTGTCTGCTGCCGCTAATCGTGTGGATAAACTCATTGATCGCCTTCGGTGTTATGGGTCTGACCAAAAACGGGATGTGCTTCGAATTGGGCTTTACGTGCGTTTAAGACATCGGCCGCGGACATGGCTTTTTTACCCGGCATTTGCAGCGTGGTAACCAGTAAGCTGCCCTCGCCGGTGGCCACTTCAATACCTTGTTTAGACATTGATGCTAATGAACCCGGTGGTAATGCACCGCTGTAAAGCTGTGCTTTGGCTTTGTGGATGCGAATGTTGTCACCTTGCCATTGCGTATATGCGCCCGGCCAAGGTGTGAGACCTCTTATTTTTCGGTCAATAGCGTCCGCCGATTCTGACCAATCAATGAGGCCTTCGGATTTTTCTAACTTATGCGCATAGGTTGCTTGCGAATCTTCTTGCTTTGTTGGATAGGCAGACCCGGATTCAAGTTGAGCGCAAGCTTCTAGCAGAGCAGGACTACCAATAGAAATGAGTCGATCATGTAGCATTTCGCTGGTATCGGTTGGTAAAATGTCACACTCTGCTTTTACTAGCATATCGCCCGTATCTAAGCCTTTGTCCATTTGCATAATGGTGACACCGGTTTTTTCATCGCCCGCCAGCAAACTGCGGTGAATGGGTGCGGCACCTCGCCAACGTGGCAATAAAGATGCATGAACATTGATACACCCTAAGCGCGGCGTATCAAGCACAACTTGCGGCAAAATTAAGCCATAGGCCACTACCACCATTAAATCGGCGTTGAGTGAGGCCAGTTCTTGCACGGCTTCATCACTTTTAAAGTTAAGCGGCTGATAAACAGGAATGTCATGCTCAAGTGCCAACGCTTTTACCGGAGACGCGACCAGTTTTCGGCCGCGACCGGCTGGGCGGTCTGGCTGACTGTAGACAGCGATTACATTATGGTCACTGTCGATAAGCGTTTGTAAGTGATGTGCTGCAAATTCTGGCGTGCCTGCAAAAACAATATTCAACGCCATTAACCGCGTGCCGCCATTTTATGCTGCTTCTCTAGTTTCTTCTTAATGCGGGTTCGCTTTAAGTTAGAGAGGTAGTCTACGAACAGCTTGCCATCGAGATGGTCTATTTCGTGCTGAATACAGATTGCAAATAGGTCTTCAGCAATAAATTTGATCGACTCGCCCTCTTTATTCAGCGCCGTCACTTCAATTTTATCGGAACGTGACACCTTTTCATAAAACCCAGGAATAGACAAACACCCTTCTTGGTATTCAATATCATCGCCTAACTTCACGTATTCTGGGTTAATCAAGACATGAGGTTCATCCTGATCTTCTGATACATCGACGACAATTAAACGCTTATGTACGTTTACCTGACTGGCCGCTAAACCAATACCAGGCGCTTCATACATGGTTTCGAGCATGTCTTCGGCTAATTTTTGGATGTTTGCATCCACTTTTTCGATATTCGTTGCAACGGTACGCAAACGATCATCGGGAAATTCTAAAATATCGAGTATTGCCATAACTTATTGATTCACCAACTGTTTATTAAGCTAAATAATCTTAGCGAACCTTCTGCAAAATGATACGCAGTTAACAAAATCACACTTTTCACAGATAGATTTGGCTTTAAGGTGTTTCGCTAAGCGATTGACTGCTAAACTAAAAGTGTTCACTCTTGTACCCTGTCGCCTGTATTATACTGGCTACAAGAATTAAAATTAGCTTAGTGCCTACAACACCGAATTGTATAGGGAATCTGGCCATGAGGAAAATCATCGCTGCTTTATTAACATCCATTGTCATAACAGGGATGTCTTGGGCCGACGAATTAGTCATCAATAATGATGTACCTGAGCGGTATGTCGTCGTTAAAGGCGATACATTATGGGATATCGCTGCCATGTACCTGCAGGACCCTTGGAAATGGCAAGACATTTGGTATCTCAACCCGCAAGTTGAAAACCCACATCTCATCTTCCCTGGCGATATTATAGGGCTGATCACTGTAGATGGCCAAACTCGGTTAACTCGTTTAACTGATGGGGACAACGCCAACACGCTAAAAATTAACACCAACCAAGCCGATGAAAATGGCGTGGTTAAATTACGGCCTACGGCGCGCATAACACCAATATTTGGTGCGATCCCTGCCATTGCTCGTGAGCACATTGAAGGCTTTTTATCGGGTAACCGTATTTTAAGCACTCAAGAGTTAAATTCAGCACCATATATCATAAGCGGTACAGAAGGCCGTGTGATTATGGGTGCTGGCGATACTGTTTTCGGACGAGGTGAGTTTGATTCCGAATTACCTGTGTACCAAATCTACCGAATGGGCAAGCGCTATAAAGATCCATTTACGAAAGAAGGCTTAGGTTTTGAAGCGATCGAGCTAGGCCAAGCTCGAATTAAAGATTTAGAGAGCGACATTGCAACGTTTTTAATTGAACGCTCAAACCAGCAAATCGGAATTTCCGATCGCATCTTGCCTTCCGATGAAGCGACGTTAGACACCTTTTTCTACCCGAGTGAGCCTCCTAAAGATTTAGTCGGTGCTATCGTTGATGTTGCCAGAGGTGTTCGTTTCATTGGGCAATACGACATTGTTTTGTTAAACCTTGGTGCTCGAGAAGGAGTTGAAGCCGGTAACATTTTCCGAGTTTCACGCTTTGGGGATAAAGTTCGTGACCCGATTAACAACCAAAAAATCCAATTACCGCTCGAAGATGCTGGGTTAGCTATGGTCTTCCGAGTGTTTGATAAAATGTCTTACGCGCTCGTCTTAGAATCTGATATTCCAATGCGGATTGGAGACCGAGTGACCAACCCTGGATTCTAAACAAGGGTACTTTTGACTACGTTAAAAAGCAGCCTTCATGGCTGTTTTTTTTTGCTCTACACCTGAACACTGCCCTACTTCTTTCGCATGATATTTACTTGCAGTCCTGTGTTTTTAACTATACTGAAGCTAACTTCATCTATTTATTCTAACAATACGGTTTAATTTCAGTTAAGAAATTTAGCTATAGGTCGATAAATATTGAACGACTTTCATTGAGATACTTAAGGGCAAATTATGCGTGTATTGCAAACTATCATTAGTAAAGTCACCTTTGGCTTTGCGCTCGTTTTGGCGTTTGTTATCGCAATTACTCTAGTGGCGATCAATAATCAGCGAACGGCCAGTAACGAATTTGAGTCCTTAAGTAATGAAGTGATACCGCTGTTACAACAGGTTTATCAACTTCAATCCACCATTCAAAATATCAATAAGGCGGTAACCCAACACGCGGCGGTAGAAGATGCAGAACAACTGGATGCTTTCACCACTCAATACGAACGATTCTCAGCCCAATACGCCCAAGTACTTGAACAAATTCAAAACAACCGTTTAATTGATGAGCCACTTATGACCGCGCTGCAACGCTCGGATGAATCTGCACAGGTGAGTATCACGCTGGGCAAGCAGCATATGGATTCCCATAAGCGTAAACTTAAGCTCAGTGCTGACTTCAATGCTCTATACAACGAAATAAACAGCCAATGGCTGGCTTATAATGGCGATTTAAAGATAGTAGATCTCACCATTGGTCGGATGAAGAGTGAAGGAAATCCAAACGCAACCTCCATTGAAACCGCGGCTCGTTTAGTCACAGAAAAACTCTCGTTATCTCGAGCTTCTGCGGGTGCTATCGTTGGTGTGCAAAGTACCGATACACTAGAAATTACCCTAAATAACCTAACTCGCAATGCGAAACTGATTCAAGACAGCATGGCGAAGCTCGAAACTGAACAAAGCTTTCTATTTCGTAAGCTTGGTAAATATGTTGATTTATCGAACAAAATCATCGATGGCGATGAGTCCATGTTTAGCCTGTATATTAAATTACAGCAGGCTAAAAACAACGACAGCACCTTATTAGCCGACTTAGCAACTTCGGTTAATACCACCTTAACTGAACAGCAAGCACTCATTGATCAAGTTACAGAAAACACCAATTTAACCACCGCTAGAGTACAGAAAAGCAGCCAGAATGCTTTATTGGTGCAATTTTTCGTAGCAGGATTATCTCTTTTATTAGGGGCTTTAGTCGTATACAGCGTAGTACGGTCAATCAAAAAGCCACTGAAAACTATAATTTCCACACTAAGAAAAGTCAGTGATGGCGATTTAACCTCTACCGCTCAAGTGGCCAGTAAGGATGAATTTGGTCAAATTTCTGAAGGGGTGAATACCCTAATCACAAACATACGAAATGTGATCGGTGAAATAATCGAAAACGCGACTCAAATCGAAAACCTTGTTTCAAATGTCACTAACACAACAAAAGGCTCCTTAACACGCCTGCAGGTTCAAAAAGACAAATCCGAAGGCATTGTACAGGCCACTGGGCGATTGGCGGACGCGTCTGAAGGGATCAATAGCAACTCTTCCGCCACACTCACCGATGTCCGAGAGGTAAGCGAAGTAGCCACACAGGGTCAATCTAATGTTGATACCAGCTACCAATTCATTAAAAAATTAGTCTCTGATATTACTAAAACCAATGATGTGATGGGCGAGTTAAAGCAAGAAAGTAATAACATCAGCCAAATTGTCACCACGATTCAAGCCATTGCCGAACAAACCAACTTACTGGCTTTGAACGCAGCCATTGAAGCAGCGCGAGCCGGGGAGCAAGGTCGTGGTTTCGCAGTGGTAGCCGATGAAGTCAGAAGTTTGGCCAGCAAGACTCAAGCCGCGACAGAAGAAATTTACAACACCATTGAAGGCTTTCAGAACCAAACCAACACAGCCGCGAATACGATGAGTCATAATTTACTGCAAATAAACGATTTGCTTGAAAATTTTGAGGCGACCAATAAAGCCATGTCATTGATCATGGAATCTCTCGTCCGAATTACGCACATGAGTGAAAGCATCGATGCACAAACATCAGAACAACAAGCTACGGTTGATGATGTAAAACTTGAAATACAAGAAATTGCGAGTATTGCAGACTCAGTATTTAATAACGCAGGCAAAAACGTAAATTCATTTGAAGCCCTAAACGAACTGGTTGAAAAGCAACACGCCTCTATCTCTCGGTTCAAAATATAGCTACTTTGATCACATTTATGACAAAAAGGTCTCTTAGCTTTATTCTTTCGGTTTTATTTTTCGACAATTCGCTTTAATCTGAACTGGGCTTTATAAGCCCATTTCTTAACACAGAACAAGGATTGTTCGAATGAATAAAGACACGCTTGCGTGGCTGCGTTGGGTGCTTGTGCCTGGTTTAGGCGTAAAGCGCTCCCACGAACTATTAGCCCACATTGACTCACCTTCCAGTTTATTTTTACACCCTGACCGCTGGCCTTTACCGGATTCTATTAAAGCCGTTCTCAAACAGATGGCACATTTAGGCGAACAACATCCGGTGCATCGCCGTGCAATGGATCAACTGGTTTGGCAGGCTGAAAACGATAATCATCACCTGATCGCGCTGCCCGATGATGCTTACCCAAGTTTATTGGCTGAGATTCATGACGCTCCCTTAATGTTATGGGTACAAGGTCAACCTACTCTACTCAGCAGCCAACAGATTGGCATTGTTGGCAGCCGCAGTGCCAGCCCAAATGCTCGTAATCATGCAAAGTCACTCGCCAAAAAGTTATGTCGCCACCAAAAGACTATAACCAGCGGTGGTGCTTCCGGTATTGATAAAGCCTGTCATGAGGGAGCCTTAGAAGCACAGGGCCATACCATCGCTGTTTTTGGCTGTGGAATTGATCAGATTTACCCTAAAAGCCATCGTGCATTGTTTGGTGAAATAGCCCGATCCGGAGCACTAGTCAGTGAGCACCCATTAGGAACCATACCAAAACCGGGTCACTTTCCGAGAAGAAATCGCATAATCAGTGGTCTATCGGAATCAATAGTGGTGGTAGAAGCCGCGCTCAAAAGTGGTTCACTTGTAACGGCACAGCACGCATTGGAACAAGGGCGCGATGTCTATGCAATGCCCGGCGATGTGCTCAACCCGAACAGTGCGGGCTGTCATCAATTAATTCGAGATGGTGCTTATCTGTTAACCGATGCTCAAGATATGTTGGAGTTTGGTCACCAAAATCAAGTAGAAATACCTGAGCTACCTAGTCACTTAAACCCCGTTCAGCTAAGAATTATTGAGCAGCTAAAAAGAGCGCACTTACCGATAGAAGGGCTCAGCCATGAGTTGTCCATCGCTGCCCACCAACTTCTAGAGCCTTTGCTCGAACTG
Source organism: Reinekea marina (assembly GCF_030409715.1). Lineage (NCBI taxonomy): Bacteria > Pseudomonadati > Pseudomonadota > Gammaproteobacteria > Oceanospirillales > Saccharospirillaceae > Reinekea > Reinekea marina. Next base: position 406,440 of record NZ_JAUFQI010000001.1, on the reverse strand, counting down.
GAGCTGGAAGGCTTGATAGAACAGCACCCGGGTGGTTATGTTTATTCTGGGTTTGCCTAGACGAATCCAAATCGCTACTCTTTACGGCAAATTCAACTATCCGATGGTTTGCCGTTGTTAATTCCTCACCATACTTTAAGAAAACTCACCGATATTGTTCACGCTGGGGGTGTTATTGCTTACCCTACCGAAGGTGTTTTCGGTTTAGGCTGTGATTATCGGAACCAGCAAGCCGTGCAGCGTATTTTAGACATAAAAAAACGAGACGTTGCTAAAGGGTTAATTTTAGTTGCACATTCAATGGACTCTGTTTTGCCATTTTTGGCCCCAATAACCGTTGCTCAATGTGACTTGCTTCAACAAAGCTGGCCAGGGCCAAATACCTGGGTAATAGAGCACAATGGAACACTGCCAGATTGGGTGACCGGTGGTCGACCAAGCGTGGCTATTCGTGTGAGCGACCATCCTATTGTAAAAACCTTGTGTGCCGCTTTAAAACAACCATTGGTTTCCACCAGTGCCAACCGATCAGGTAAACCAGCCTTTACTAATCGAACTCAAGTGGCCACTTGTTTAGGCCAAGAAGTCGATGCAATCGTCACCGGACAGGTGCAATCTGCTGGTAAGGCCAGTACCATTCGCGATTTATCCACAGGACTCGTTTTACGAGCCAATTAACAAGGGTGTTTTAAATGACCGAGCGCGCATTTGATGTCAACGCAGTTAAGCAGTATTTATTGTCTCTTCAAGACAATATATGCAAGAACCTCGAAGCAGAAGATGGCGCTGCACACTTTCAAGAAGAAAGTTGGGAGCGCCCTGGCGGCGGCGGTGGCCGATCTCGAATCATCGAAAATGGAGCCGTATTCGAAAAAGGCGGTGTCGGTTTTAGTCACGTAATGGGTGATCAGTTACCGCCTTCAGCATCACAAGCACGTCCAGAATTAGCCGGTGCTCGCTGGCAAGCCATGGGTGTTTCCTTGGTAATGCACCCTAAAAACCCTTTTGTACCAACCTCTCACGCCAATGTCCGTTTTTTTGTAGCCGAGCGCGAAGGCATGGAACCGGTTTGGTGGTTTGGCGGGGGTTATGATCTTACCCCCTATTATGGCTTTGACGAAGATTGCGTACATTGGCACCAAACCGCAAAGTCGGCCTGTGATCCCTTTGGAAGCCATGTTTATAACGACTTCAAAAAGTGGTGCGATGAATACTTTTACTTGAAACACCGTGACGAACCACGCGGTGTGGGCGGTATTTTTTACGATGATTTAAACGAGTGGGGCTTTGAACAAAGCTTTGCCTTTATGCAGTCTATCGGAAACTCCTATCTAGACGCCTATTTACCCATTGTACAAAAGCGTAAAAGTACTCCTTACTTACCCGAACATCGTGATTGGCAAGAAGTTCGGCGTGGCCGCTACGTTGAATTCAACCTGGTATTTGACCGAGGCACAATATTTGGACTGCAATCGGGCGGCCGTACAGAATCGATTTTAATGTCGTTGCCACCGAATGTGCAGTGGCGTTATAACCACCAGCCGGAGCCAGGCAGTGCTGAAGAAAAGCTACTCACTCACACACTTCAGAACAGAGACTGGCTTGGAGTCTTATAACTCAATTTAAATCATCAGGGCTTATTTAGCTCAGGATAAAATCTCCTCAACCTGAGCCAAAGCCCCGCTATAATCTTTGTAATCTAAAACGATACTGTGCCATTGATCATTATGCTTCAGCACCATAGAGGGGAAGCCTGATATCGGCATACTGTGTGCAAACCGCAGTTGCCGGTTAAACTCGGCCTCAAGTTCGTTAGAGGCTAATTCATTGCTGAATTTGGATACGTCTAAGCCGAGTTCAGCCGCTAAAAGCTCATGAGTTGAAACATCCGAAGGGTTCAAGGCACGCAAATAATAGGCTTCTTGTAGGGCATGTATCATTTTTTCTTCCGCCTGCTGGCTTTTGGCCGCTATGACCGCTCGGCATGCTGGGTAGGTACTGCGTCTTGGCGTCGCAGAGTTCCAAAAGTCATGATTAAATGGCGTTCCTAATAAAGCTTCAATCTTTCTCCAATAGCCAGAAACCGTTTCCTTTTGCTCTTCTGGCATCGGTTTATCACTGTCGGGCGCTAATCCACCAACAACGTACTCGACCGGAATGTTTCGTGATTCAAGGGCTTTTTTAAATTGATCCCATTGAGGTCGGTGCGCCCAGCACCAACTGCACATTGGGTCATGAACATAATAAAACTGACTGTTTTCCATAAATTTATCCAAAATATGACATTTGACCTATGCCTAGTCTAACGACAAGGGCTACAGTAAGGCGAGACTATTTTTAAAGGGCACTTTATGGCCTCAAACATACTTCAACCAGACCAGCTCCCCAGGCTCGGTGATCACCTTTGGATTCATAAAAAAGGCTACAGTCATCATGCGTTATTTGTGGGTTTGACCCAAGAAGAACACCCTATGGTCATTCATTATGCTGGCTGGGTAGATGGCTTTCGCAGTGGTCCGTTGTGCCTAGAAACCTTAGATCGATTTAGCCAAGGTAAAACGGTGCATGTTCGCCAGTATCGAAATCGACTCTATAGCCGCGAAGAAAGTGTCGAGCGGGCGCTGCAACGCTTAGGAGAAGACCAATACAACGTTCACGACAACAATTGTGAGCACTTTTGCGCCTGGGCCATTATGGGCGAGCATAATTCTAAGCAAGTAGATTGGTTCAATACCGCATTAGGGGCAATTCACCCCGGTCTTGAAGCCGCGAGTAAAGGGGTGAGTGGTTTAAAACATCCAAGCGGCATGTCTAGCAGAGCACGCAAACAAGTCATTGGCGCGATCGCAAAAGACCTTGCGATTGACTGGGGCTTAAAGTCTGCCGCACGATGGGTCGCAGGCCCGGTTGGAGTGGCAGCCTATGTTGGATACCGAGTATCCAAACAAATATTGCAACACCGAAAACACTAGAATTGACGGTTGAAACAAACGTGTCCAAGTAACTTCAAATAGCCTACCTTTTGAATGCGCTGAAGCTCTTTTTCATTTTTCGCTAAGAGTGCGCCAGCAAACCCCAATGCATTGACCGACATCCCTTCACTTTTTTCAGCACGACGAGGAATCACTAACATCCAGTCACGAGTGATTAATAAGTTATAAGGCTGCCAGCTAAACTCAATTTTCTGCCACGCATCGAGCAATGTGCCGTTTTCAAAGTTAGGTAGACGATAAAATCGGTGCTCAAAGGGAAAAAGTTTCGAAGATGACGAATGGTGAACGCGCTCGATGATCCTCTCAATTGGGAGATTACCGCCTCCTAAGTCTTTTTGGACGAGCTGAAAATGGCGATGAGATTGCGACGCTCCGGCCTCACGGCCACCATTATAAAACACCAGCCCATCAACTTCTCGGAGTACAGCTTCAATAGCCTTGAAATCACTCAAGTGCAGTTGGTCCGTTTGAGAAACAAATTCTTGAGTCGTTAAAAGGCAATGATTGGGTATGACACTGTATTTATTGAGGACAAGATTGTGTGAATTACACAACGAAGTAACTGTTAATTCAGGTTCTGGCGGCAAAAAAGGGTTGTTGGGTTTTGTCGACGATTTCGGATACTTAGCAGTAGATAATTCAGGGGCTATTCGCACGACAACTTGATTGCCGTCACTTTCGATACAGTACAAAATGCTCTTATAATGAATTAAATGCCCTGAAAGCGTCGCTTTTTTCGCAGTATCTCGTACCTTTTGCCAAAGACCTTTTTCTTGGAGGTCATTCATTTGTCTACACCATCATTGTAGCCACTTGGCGTATTATTTCAGCCTCCTTAGGGTGCAAATCTCCATCCGCATTCGCCAAATTACGGAATAAAGCTAAGACTTTCCCATCTGAGCGCAAAGCAGGCACAAACTCCTGAAGATAGTCAGCAATGCTATTTTGCTCAAGGGCATTTAAAGACTTAGTGATTTGACTGCGATGGAATGCTTCTTTTGAAATACCTTTGTCGTGCCATGGAAGGTCTTCCATCACACGATCAAATGCTTCCTGCTCTTGAATGCGGAACTTGCCGTCTACTTGATACAGTAAGGTCATGATCGCAATGATGGCTTCGGATTTAACTTGGTCTACAGGCTCTGTTTTTTCTAACAACAGCAAGATATCGGTAAACATCGTCATCGTATTTTCTACCCATTAAAAAACCCACGACAAACTGTAATGGGTTTTTATAATGAGCGCTAGCGAATTTAACGCTGTTAGGCTGATTCGGCTTGTTGCGATAATAAATTCAACCCAGAACGGCCAACGGCCGATAACAACGCCTGTAGGTTTGCGGTGGTGGTGTCTTCATGAATAAAACAGGCCACACTTTGTTTACCGTCTACATCAATACACACACTGGAAATGGCTTTAGAATCGGTGCCTTGCGTTAAAGCATGCTCATCAAATTGAGTGACCTTAAGTTCTACGCCCAATTCACTCGATATCGCTTGAGCAAGTGCTTCTAGAGCGCCTTGCCCTTTTCCTTCAAATTTACGATCACCAATTTTAAAGTTAGCGATCGTTAAATTGTCCTGACTGTTCAATGAATACCCATTGAGAGCCCATTGTGTCGGCGTTTCAATAAAATTATCCACAAACAACTGATGAATAGCTTTACTTGAGATTTCATCACCCGACACTTCCGCGGCTTTTTGAACCACTTGGCTTACATGACCATGCATCCATTTTGGTAATTCAATACCGTAATCACGTTCAAGTACATGCGCCACACCGCCTTTACCAGATTGGCTGTTGATACGCACCACAGCCTCGTAATCACGCCCTAAATCTGCGGGGTTGATCGGCAAATAAGCGACCTGCCAATGAGGCAAGTTTTCATCACTGTGGTATTGCAACGACTTTCGAATGGCATCCTGATGGCTGCCGGAAAATGCCGTGTAAACGAGCTCGCCTACCCAAGGGTGCCGAGGATGAACAGGCAAATTCGTACATGCCGTACATATATCGATCATTTCTTGGACGTTGCTAAAATCTAACTCAGGGTCGATTCCTTGAGAATAGAGGTTCATGGCTAGGGTAACGATGTCCATATTCCCGGTACGCTCCCCATTGCCTAACAACGCACCTTCAACACGGTCTGCACCGGCCATCAAGCCAAGTTCAGTCGCTGCCACACCACAGCCGCGATCGTTATGTGTATGCAAACTGACGATGACATGGTCGCGCTGACTTAACCCTCGACACATGTACTCTATTTGATCTGCAAATACGTTAGGCGTAGACATCTCGACGGTAGCAGGTAAGTTTATAATGACCTTGCCAGTATCTTTTGGATTCCACGTTTCGATCACCTGGTTACAGACATCAATGGCGTAGTCTATTTCTGTGCCGGTGAAACTTTCTGGAGAATACTGGAATGTCCACTCGGTTTCAGGGTGTTTTGCAGCATATTCTTGCACCCACGTTGCGCCCTGCACGGCGATGGCTGCAATTTGCTCTTTACTCATGGCAAAGGTTTGTTGGCGTTGAACCGTTGAAGTCGAATTGTACACATGCACAATTGCACGCTTAACACCCCTTAAAGACTCAAAGGTGCGTTCGATAAGATGCTCGCGTGCCTGTACCAGTACCTGAATCGTAACATCATCGGGAATAAGATTTTCTTCGATTAATCGACGTGCAAAGTCGAACTCTGGTTGCGCAGCCGATGGAAAGCCAATCTCTATTTGTTTGAAGCCAAGTTTAACCAACATATTGAACATGGTCACTTTCTGCTCAACCGACATCGGCTGTATGAGCGCTTGATTACCATCTCGTAAGTCAACACTGCACCAAATTGGCGCTTTGTTTAAGGTTTTATCCGGCCAGGTTCGATCTTTCAGGCTCATGGGTTGATACTGTTTATATTTACGGTGGTCGAACGAGCCAGCGGCGGCCATTTGTTGCGCGACAGACGTATTCGCTTTCATCGATTTAGTATCACTCATAATTCACCCAAAAAAAATTACCAAGATTTACAAAGAAATAAAGATATTGGTCGGCTCTGCTGATCCGACCGTAGATAGTAATGATGAGGATAGACCATCATGTGCTTACCGGGTAGGTATTGGATTAAATGCATCGTTGATTGCGGGTAACAAATCTTCGAATAAGCGTCAGTGGTATCCAGCGCTGAAGCATTCATGCCTTAGTTGGTAAAAATAATAGAACTAAAGGTGCGCAATGTGTGTGCAAGTTCAAAGTTATTTGCTATTTTTGAACAACCAATCACTCAAGAAACTCATTAAAACGCAATTATATTGCGCAAAGGAAGATTATATGGAAAGTGAATCGCACTTAGATCGATATGATCGCAAAATTCTAGAGATAATACAGACCGATGCTAGTTTATCTAATCAAGATATAGCAGATCAAATTGGACTGTCTGCTTCGCCTTGTTCACGGCGAATTAAGAGCTTAGAAGATCGGGGCTATATTCAGCGCCGCATTACCGTAGTGAACCCTAAATCGGTGAATTTAAACTTAACGGCAATTCTCAATATTCGCATGGATAAACATACCCCTGAACGATTTGAAAACTTCGAGCAGCGCGTTGCCATGCTACCCGAAGTCATCGAGTGCTTGCTTGTCACAGGGCAAGATGCCGATTATCAATTAAAAGTGGTCGTGCCAGATATGGATGAATACCACAATGTGCTACTAAAAAACATTACTACCATTGAAGGCGTCGACGGTGTTCATTCTAGCTTTTTGCTGCGCCAAATCATTAACCATAAAGCTTTACCGTTGAAGTACATTTGATGCGGTAATTTCAGTTATACTCACGTTAAATCATCAGATCGACAGACCTTTATGACATTTACAATTAAAAGCCGCTTAAAAGTATTACTTCCATTGATGGCGGTGACCATAATAGTTGACCAGCTTTCAAAGCTTTGGGCCGTCTCTTTTTTAAAGTCAGGCCCACAATACAGCTATCTATTTGATTCTATCCGCATTCTTTATGCTGAAAACTATGGCGCATTTTTAGGGTTAGGTACCAGCCTAGATCCTAATCTACGATTTTGGATATTTACCGCATTAGTGGGTGTCTTTTTAACAGCGCTTTTGATCTATGTGTTGGTCAGTAAAGATATGGATAAAATCAGCCTAATCTCACTGGCTTTGGTTCTGGCCGGTGGCTACAGCAACTTCATAGACAGAGCAATGAACAATGGCGGTGTGGTAGATTTCCTAAATATGGGCATTGGTGGACTACGAACAGGGATATTCAACATCGCCGATGTTTACATCATGATTGGTGCCGGTTTAATGATCGTAGGCCCAGCAATTTTTGGCCACAAAGAAAACAAGACACACTAGCTTAGCTAATGTGTCTTTTGCCCAATGCTCGCTTTTAAGCTACAGCGTTCTTATGGACATTATGCAGTTTTTCGATAAGTTGATCTTCAAAATCAAAGCGTTCAGATAACTTTTCACCTAGTCGAGATAGGTCTTCATGAAGGTCGGTTAAGTTCTCATGAATATGGGCATCAGTGTCGTATTTATCGTTAAAGTCGAGCATGATTTGAGTGGTTGCGTCGATTTTTGGATAAATCTCATTCGCTAAAGCCAGCCCGCCGTCATCAAATTCTTTAGCCTCTCGAAACAGCTGCTCATAAATTTCGAAATGCCCTTCTGATAAATAGTCCATCAAACGTTCACAGAAAGCTTTGAGCGATGAAGAGACGTCTTCTTCCCCTTCCTTGCCTTGTATATCAAAAAATGTGACCAGAGTTTCACGTCGGTCGGCTAACCAACGATCAATCATCTCGTGTGTGCCACCCCAGCGTTCCTGTGCGGTTTTACAATTTTCCAACATAATTAATAACCCTTTATGTAAGCTTTGATACCTTCCATTAACTTCAATATATGCTTTGTCATCAAGGCATTCAACCGCAGATTGATCTTTTACCTTTTCTAGGTCAAGTTTCCATTTAAGTGGCCGATTTATAAAGCTAACCTATACTTGCCTAAGCCACTCATTAACCGTAAAGAAGGATTCTCATGTTACTTCGCCACTTTTATAAATGCACTTTACGCGGCGTTGGCAGCCTAATTTGCTGCTTTGGGTTAGTTTCAGCGGTATTTGCCGAAGATCCACCCGCCGCCACAGGGCCTTCGTATGTAGAATTAGAACCTTCGTTTACGCTAAATTATGGTTCCTCTGCTCGTTTACGCTATATACAAGCTTCAATAACCCTTCGGGTAAGAGACAGTTCTGCAGCGCTTGATGTAACGGCTCATTCCGATGCTATTCGGCATCAAATTATAATGCTGTTTTCACGACAATCTCCCGAGCAAATCAAGTCATCGGCGGGTCGTGATAATATATTGGATCAAGCGTTGCGGGAGCTTCAAGATTTGATGATAAAGGAGACGGGCCGACCATTAATCGACCGCGTTCTATTTACTGATTTTATTGTGCAATCGTAATTAGGCAGATTTCATACTGCTGCGATTTCTTTCATCGAGAGAACGCTGGTATTGACTGGCGCCATCATCCCAACCGGCTTCCCAAGCAGCAATGAGTACATCATTTTCAAACTGGCATTCACTTCGTTCTTTACCGGCGAGGCCTGTCATATAGCCCTGCTGGTAACCTTTGTTCAGTGTCTCCAGTGTCCATTCTGTTTCTGACATGCTAGCTCATTCCTTTATTTATCGAGATAGAGAAGGCCTCAATCAGTAATATTGAATCTTACGTTCAATTTAGCAGACATTGTATAGGATGTTAGTACTGAAAACGCTGGTTTGATCACACTTTTAGCGTGAATTTTGAGAATTGGTTTGCAATTACCGACCCAGCGACAAAAAATTGCCGCTGATCGATAAGTAAACAGTCAAAATCAGATCAATTAAGATTGTTCGAAATAACTTTTTAAGAACGAGTCAAAATCACCGACATCGGCGGCTTCTTTATCTCGAGCTTCCTGCCAACTTTGTTCGGCCATTTTTGTAAAGGCGTCTTGTTTTTCTTTGGGTAAATTTAATGCAGTGAAATACCGGCTAAGTGCTTTTGAATGCTCCAAAAGCGTGCTCGCAAACGATCCATTTTGCTTAATTCTCGACAGTATTTTACTCGAAGGCGTTAGGTTCTCATCACGAACTTTTGCAAGCTGCTCAGTACAGGCTTCTCGGTATCGAGTGCAACCTTCATGTTCATCAATCAGTTCCGCAAATTGATAAATTTGATCCAATAAACGTTCTGAAAGTGGCTTAATCGCTTCAATTTCACCATTAAAATAGATGCCTAAATCGGGTTGGCGACCTTTTAGAGCGACGCGTTCACTGTTATCTCTCAATAACGAACACTCGTTCGGCTCAATCATTGGACTGTCTTGAACTAAACACCAAAGTAAAAATAAATCGATAAAGTTCATTTGAGATTTATTAATACCCAGAGGCTCAAATGGGTTGATATCTAAACAACGTACTTCAATATACTCAACACCACGCGCCCTCAAACCATTGATTGGCGTCTCACCACTGCCTACAACTCGTTTGGGTCTTATATCGCTGTAATACTCATTTTCTATCTGCAAAATACTGGTATTGAGTTGGTTATACCCTGCTTCTGTTTTTGTACCTATTTTTTCATAATCGGCATAAGGGGTTTTGATTGCCTTAATCAGGGTATCGGCATAGCTTTCTAGCGAATTAAAGCAGACGAAGAGCTCTTTTTGCGCACGATTGGAATAGCCTAAATCACTCATCCGTAACGACGTGGCATAGGGAGCAAAAAGCGTATCATCACCCAAGGATGCCAAATTATCATTTTTAGTGTCTAAAAATGATTTGTCCATGGCAGGTGAAGCACCGAATAAGTACAGTAACAACCAGGAGTGGCGACGGAACGAGCGAATTAATCCAAAATACTCTTTGGTTTTAAAATCTTGCAGGTTATCGGTTTCACCGTTGCTTTTCGCCCATTGTGTCCAAAATGCATCCGGTAATGACCAGTTGTAGTGCAGACCCGCTATGGTTTGCATTTTACGACCGTAGCGGTGCCATAAGCCATGGCGATAATAGGTTTTCATCAAACCGCTGTGGCTTGAGCCATATTGAGCAATAGGTATTTGCTCTTGCTCTGGTAACTTAGACGGCATGCTACCAGCCCAAAAATGCTCGCCTTTCATCTGACTATGAGTAAAGCGATGCAACGAGTCTAGCTCTTCAATCAGCTCGTCGGAGTTGGTATGAACGCCCGTAATAAACTCTAACAGGGCTTCGGAGTAATCGGTGGTAATAGAGCCATGGGTTAACGCGGCGCCCAAGGTCTCTGGATGAGGCGTTTGGCTAAGGGTACCCGTTGTATCGACTCGAAGGGTTTCTCGCTCGATTCCTCGTTGAAATTTAAATGCGGCATGATCGAGCGCTTGTAGACGCTTTAGCCTGGAAAGTTTCGCCAAACCGGAAATCCTTAAATAATGAGTGACTCAAAGTATGGGGGCAATTCGAATAAGATCAAATTATTTCTATCATTGGTTGGCTGCCCAAATCCGGCTCTTTCTCTACTACCAAGTTCACTGCTAACCCCTGTCAAGCTCTATTCTATTACGACCGTTGGTTTTTGCCTTATACAACAGTTTATCGGCTCGTTTGATTAAATCTTGTTCTGATTCATAATCAATAGGCATGAGTTCTGCTATGCCAATACTCGCAGAAAGCTTAGTTCCTGTAGGCGCATTGATGTTTTCAATGTCTAACTCGGCAAGCTGATCAAGGAAGGATTGAGCAAAAGTGCAGGCATTTTCTAGCTGAGTATCTCCTAACACTAAGGCAAACTCTTCACCTCCATAACGAGCGGCAAGATCACCAGGACGATGCGCTAACCCGTTAAGTAAATTCGCCACGAGCTTTAAGCATTCATCACCCTTTTGGTGGCCGTATTCGTCGTTGAGCTCTTTAAAAAAATCCAAATCAATGATGGCTAAGCAAATAGGCTTTTCTAAGCGCTTACACCGTCGCCATTCTAGATTCAAAAACTGATCGAACATTCGACGGTTAGCAATGTTCGTCAATCCGTCTGCCATGGCGAGGTTCGCGATGGCTTCTTCAACTTGCTTACGCTCGGTTATGTTTTGATGGGATATAATAAAAAATCGGTCTCCATCCAGTTCAAACTGAGTCACATGCATCATAAACCAGCGCTTTTCTAAAGGGCTATGACAAGGATATTCAAAATAGAAGCTGGGCAACGTTTGGTTGATCAACCCTCTAATCCCCATCGCGGCTTGAGCGCCAAATTCATCTCCCATGGCGGCGGCTTTATCACATTCAGAAATGTAGTTAACGCCCTTCCAACTTTGACCAACCGTACATTCATTATGCAAGCCAAAATTAGACCATTGCTTGTTCACAAATTGAATATCGCCCTGCTCATCGATGACTACAATGTGTTCAGACGTTGAGTCTAATATGAGCTTATAAAATTGCAGTGCGCTTTCCATGCCAATACCCAGACTAGGATTCAAGTAATGTTTCAAAGCCACCGTAAATTAGTCTTTTACCATCAAAAGGCATTGGGTTTGCCTCTTCACTCATTCTGGGGTCTTCCATGATGGCGACCCAGCCCTGGTTTCGAGCTTCTTTCGACGGCCACACGACAGTAGAAAATACAACGTTCTCATCTTCCTTGCATTGAACAGCCAAGGGTAACGAAGTGGTTTCACCCTCAGGTATGTCATCACCCCAAGCTTCTGTTATTTTGAGCGCGCCGTGGTCTTTAAATACTTCCGCGGAAATCCGAGCATGCTCTAAATATTTTTGTTTATTTTCTTTGGGTACTGCAGCAACAAAACAATCAAAGTAATGCATAGTGTGTCCCTTAATAATGTTAGTTGTATATCACTCTGATTTAACTAAATGTGCCTTTAAATAGGTCTGATCCTTGAAAACGCACACAGAGGTCTTCTCCTCCAGAAACAACCGGAAAGGACGTTGTTTCATCACTCCAGTGGTCAAAATCTATACTCGAGCGTCGGTTTACCTTAACTCTCGCGAACCGCTGACCATCCATAAGCAATTCAACCTCTTCTCCTGCTGCAATCGGTAAATTATCAATTTCGATATTGATATGATCAGGGCGACCTTCTTTAAATACTGCATAAGTTGCTTCTGTCTTGCAGCCCTGAAAACTTGGCTCAACTGCCACCAGTTTTGCTTCATAGCGCTTAGTTACAACGCCACCTTTGCCTCTTTTAACAATGGCAAAAATGATCACCGCAATAAGGATATACCACCAGTGAAATTCTAGTAAGTTGTCCATCAGCGATGACTATTTTCTACATGGCGCTTAAAGTTATTCAAAATAGCCAACCAACCCGTACGCTGCAACTCAATAGTGTTTTCATTTTCAGCATCAAAGGTCTCCATAATTTTCACCCCAGCTTCAACCTCAATAAACTCAATAAGCACCTGACGACTATCCTCGAGCTTATAACGTATTGATTTATTTGGCTCAATTGCGACAAATTCGCCTTCAAAATCAAACCCCATCGACCCATCTTTTGCTTCCATGCGATATGAAAAACGCCCACCCACGCGAAGGTCAATTTCTGCTTTCGGGCAAGCCCAATCGGCACTGGCAAAATTCCATTGGATAATATCATCTGGTGTGACCCACGCATTCCAGGCTTGGCTGAGTGTTGCATTAACGGTGGTTTCAATGGCTATTTGCATCAAAGTTCCTTTTTAAAAAGCGGTGGATTTTAAGCCATGCGCTATGGGCATTGACTTGAGGTATCTGAACTAGGCCATGGCTGAGGGATCCATCCACATGAGCTCCCAAACATGACCATCTAAATCAGCAATACTTCGATTATACATAAAGCCTAAATCTTGTTTGGGATTGATATCTCCCGTCCCGCCAGACTGTATGGCTGCTTCAGTGAGTGTATCGACTGTATTTTTATCATCGAGAGAAATCGCCAACATGACTTCACTTGACGTTGAAGGGGGTATCTCACGTTGGGTAAAGGTGCGCCATTTTTCATGTGTCAGTAGCATGACATTTATGGTCTCACTCCATACCATGCAAGCCGCTGTCTCGTCTGTAAAGGTCGGGTTATTTTTAAAACCTAGGGTTTCATAAAAATTTATTGAGTCCGATAAACTTACGACAGGTAAGTTTACAAAGATCATTTTAGCCATAAAGGGTTTCTCCGTTTGTTTGCCCTAAATTGACGGTTTTTTAGTAGTTCATCACTACTTGGAGCTTCACCATCGAACTTATTTCTAGCTCCTTGGCAATAGGCGAACTTCAACCTGCCTTTTTACAATTGGAAATTGCTCTTAGAAACTCATATTGTAGCTTAGGTTCGTTGGAGTCAACGGGAACGATTAAATTTCGAACAATATTGTGTGAGGGCGCTAGAAAATTACGGAAGGGAGTTCAGAGTCACAACGCTTTCTTTGTTTAGAAAGCGTTGTGATTAGGTGCAATGGTTACTTCTTCAATACTTGATCAAACAATGACCCTAGCGTGTTTGCGGGTGCTTGCTTTTGTTGCTGTTGATTTGAACGTGCTTTTGCCCTGCTGCCATTGTTTTGTTGCCGTTGCCCGCTACGATTAGCACCGGCTTGTTCATGCTCACTGGCGTCATCGTCTAAGCGCATAGATAAAGCAATTCGTTTCCGCTCTGGATCTACATCCATCACCTTAACTTTGACAATATCGCCGGCTTTAACCACTTTAGATGGGTCTTCAACAAAGGTATGGCTCAAGGCTGAAATATGCACTAAGCCATCTTGATGCACGCCTACATCAACAAATGCCCCAAAGTGAGTGACGTTAGTAACCACGCCTTCAAGTGTCATATTTGGACGTAAATCACCGATTTTTTCAACGCCATCTTGGAAAGTGGCGGTTTTAAATTCAGGGCGAGGATCGCGGCCAGGTTTATCAAGTTCTTTGATAATGTCGGTAACAGTCGGTAACCCGAAGGTATCATCGGTAAAATCTGCCGCATTCACTGCTTTAAGAAATGCGGTATCGCCAATCACATCGCTGACAGCCTTTTGGTGCGTTTCTACAATACGCTTAACCACTGAATAAGCTTCAGGGTGAACACCGGATCGATCTAACGGGTTCTTGCCGTTCATAATTCTTAAAAAGCCAGCGGCCTGCTCAAAAGCTTTCGGGCCCAAACGCGGCACGTCTTTTAACTGTTTACGCTCAACAAAAGCACCGTTTGCATCGCGAAACGCGACAATATTCGAAGCGATGGTCTGATTTAAGCCAGAAACACGCGCCAATAAAGGAGCCGATGCAGTATTTAGATCCACACCCACACCGTTTACACAATCTTCAACAACGGAGTCTAGCTGACGCGCTAACGCCACTTGCGACACGTCGTGCTGATACTGACCTACGCCAATTGATTTAGGGTCAATCTTCACCAGTTCGGCTAGCGGGTCTTGCAAGCGGTGGGCAATTGAGACAGCGCCACGAATGGTTACATCTAAATCAGGGTATTCTTTGGCTGCGTATTCTGATGCAGAGTAAATAGAAGCGCCCGACTCATTAACAACCACCGGCTGCGCTTTGATTTGCGGGTACTTCTTGATCATATCTTTAACAAAACGTTCAGTTTCTCGGCTGGCGGTGCCATTACCAATGGCAATCAACTCGACATTATATTTTGCACACAGTGCGGCTAATATTTGTTCGGATTCAACCGTTTTATTTTGTGGTGCTGTTGGGTAAATAGCGCAATGATCAAGTACTTTGCCGGTAGCATCTACCACCGCAACTTTTACACCGGTTCTCAAGCCAGGATCTAAACCGATCGTGGCTTTTGGTCCGGCCGGTGCTGCCAACAGTAAGTCTTTAAGGTTTTTAGCAAATACATCAATCGCGGATTGCTCAGCCTCTTCTCTTACACGCCCAAACAGGTCCGTCTCGATATGAGTTAACAATTTAATGCGCCACGTCCACCGGCATACATCCAACAACCATTTATCACCAGGGCGCTGCTGATCTTCGATACCAAATTGCTCTGCAACCATCAAAGCACCAACGCCGGCAGCGCGTGGATCTTCATCGGGCATAACAAGGCTGACTTGCAAAAAACCTTCATTACGGCCGCGGAACATTGCCAACGCTCGGTGACTGGGCACTTTAGAAATCAACTCATCGTGTTCAAAATAGTCACGAAACTTCTCAGCTTCTCGCTCTTTCCCTGCAATCACGCGAGACTGCATTTCACCGTGACGCCACATGTAGTCTCGTAAAGTTTTCAACAAGCTGGCTTCTTCAGCAAAACGCTCCATTAAAATGTATCTTGCTCCGTCTAACGCAGCTTTGGTTTCATTAATTTCTTTTTCAGGATTTAAATAATTTGCGGCTTCCGATTCTGGGTTAAGCATTGGGTCGTTGAGCAATGCATCGGCTAATGGCTCTAACCCCGCTTCTTTAGCTATCTCACCCTTGGTACGGCGTTTTTTCTTATACGGTAGATAGAGGTCTTCTAGCTCGGTTTTGGTTTCGCACGTTAAGATGTCTTTTTTGAGTGCATCCGTTAGTTTGCCCTGTTCTTCAATGCTCGCGAGAATTGTGCCTCTGCGATCATCCAGTTCTCTCAGATATCGTAATCGCTCTTCTAAATTACGCAATTGGGTGTCATCAAGGCCCCCTGTTACTTCCTTACGGTATCGTGAGATAAACGGGACCGTGGCTCCTTCATCCAATAAAGCGACGGTTGCGGCCACCTGGCGCTCATGTACATTTAATTCGTTGGCAATTTTTTGTTCGATGAGACTCATACACTTCCTAATCAGGTAACGATAAACATTTCCGCCATCATTTGAGCAATGACAAAACTTAAGACTACTCTACACTATTCTAACTCTATGATTTTACTGCATTATTAGAAATGTGACGAGTCACTATTTTGTGAGGTTGAGTAACTCTAGGTTACCCTAAGTTTAGTGATTTATATGTTCACTTGTCTAAAGCTTGCCCTTTTACCCATGGGTCAACTAAAATGTGATCAAGGTCACAGGGAAGTAATATTTTGAAACGTCACCACCAATCTGGTTTTACACTCATCGAGCTCATCACGGTCATCGTTATCGTTGCCATCCTAGCGACCTTTGCTTTACCGCGATTTGCAAATTTACAACAGAACTCAAGAGTAGCGGTGCTCCAAGGCATGCAAGGCTCAATGCGCTCTGCCATTGCGGTAGCAAGAGTGAATGCCTTAGCAAACGGGTTGTCAGTGTTGCCCAGTAATCCAGGAAACTCAGCTCAAGACTCCCATCTCATTCAAATGGAAGGTTTTTCTGTAGAAGTTGATTGGCGCAATTTATGCCCTGAAAGCTCTGGTGAGCGCGGGGATGCGAAAGACATGTATCACTTTCTAAACCTTACAGAAAGCACCCTCACTATTACCAGTGACATTACAAGTACAAACACGCCACAAATCAATACGTTAAACGGTCAAATTCAATTATGGTATGGAAACCGTTACACCGTCGTTGGCTACGATTTAGACCAAAACCCAAGTAGGAATGTTAATTATTATTCAAACCTTAACCCGGGTTGCTACGTATTTTATGACTCGTTTGGCCTACCAGAATGCACGATTAATATGGTCACCGATGAATGTTAGTTAACTACTGGAGATTGTAGCCTACGTTGTTTATCAGATAGGTGATAAAAAATACCAGCGATAACACACACAAAAGCGGTCGAAACAAACAGTGCCGTACCGCCAAAAAACTGCAGTATTATTCCGCCAATTAACGGCGACAAACTCACACCAATGGCGGCAAGGCTGCCAGCACCAAAGTAACTGCCACGCATATGCGCTGGTGCGGCTCGGTCTATAAATAAATTGAAGGTAGGAAACAACACCACTTCACCGATGGCCAACACGGCGGCGCCTGCAAACCACCAATAGACAGGCGCATCGAGTGGTGTAAAGGCATACATTAAAAATGCCAACGCAAAGCCCGATAAGCCAAAGTAGGCGCGATGGGTAAGTGGCCAAGCCGACATAAGCTTTAACAACGGAAACTGAAAAACAATAATAATCACGCCGTTAATCAAAATCATCGGGGTATACACATCGACTACTCGGTCACCCAGCTGATTTAAATGCTGAACGAGCGAAGTTTCTTGATGCATATAACTGTACATCACAAACATATTAGCCAGTATCAATAACAAGAATGAGCGGTCTTGGCGCAATACGGTAAGAGTCTGTTGAAAATTCAACTCACTTTTTGGCGGCTCAACCTCATTTTTAACCAAATGGAATACATACATAAATCCGAATCCATAGAGCGCATAGGTTAAAGCTACAAACCAAAAAGTGGTTTGTGCTCCTGTGAAGCCTAAATATAAACCTAAGATAGGCCCCATTGAAGCGCCAACATTGACCATGTAATACCGCACCTGATGGGCTAAATCTCTTATTTCTTTATCTTCCAAAAGATCAGATATCATTGCTCTAGCGGGTGTTTCTAGCATTGACCGGCTCATACCCACCATCATAGCGCCCACAGAAAACCAAACAGCCGTCGTAGATATAGCTAAAATGATGAAGGCCACCACATAGGTTACGCACCCCAACATCATCAAGCCTTTTCGACCCAATTTATCGGATAAGTAGCCAACATAAAGTGAAAAGAAAGCGCTAGCCAACGCACTGAGGCTTAAAATAAAACCAATGACAGCCTCACTCATCTCAAAGCGTTGATTTAATATCACCGCCATAAACGGCCAAACCATAAAAAAAGCAGCGCGCGTTAAAAAGGTTCCAATTAAAACAACCCATATTTGCAGGGGGAAATATCGAATGTTTGACAATGTCATGCCGTTGGCTTCCTTGACTGGGTGGCGAATGATACCGAATACGAATCAATTCGACAGCCTAATTTATTTTTAGCAAACAAATCTCAGTCGTAATACGCCACAGAATTGTGGGTAAAGCTTGGCCGATGAAGTGGAAATTAGTGGGTTTTTTTACTTTTTTGCTAAATTCTCTATTGTCTTTTTTACAGCCTCTGCAATACTCGGCGAACTATCTTGAAAAACACCCTACATGTAAGGATCTATCACATGGCTAAAAAAACAACAGCAGTCAAAGAACGTTACACTAAAACTCAAATTTTATCTGAAATTGCCGAAAACACTGAGTTGAGCAAAAAAGAAGTCGCTTCCGTTTTAGATGAGTTAGCCGACGTGATTGAACGTCATATTCGTAAGCGTTCTTGTGGTGAGTTTGTATTACCAGGTTTGTTAAAAATTCAAACCGTTAAAAAACCAGCTAGAAAAGCACGTCCAGGTGTTAACCCATTCACCGGTGAAGAAATTATGATTGCAGCTAAGCCCGCTTCTACTGCCGTTAAAGTTCGTCCTCTTAAGCGTTTAAAAGAAATGGCTGAGTAAGTCACCTCCTGTCGTTTACCTTGTTAAATTATGTGCCATCCATGTTTTTAAATGGCACTTCATTACTATAGGAGCAACGTAAAATGCGTCTTTTAACAAAATTAGGCATGTCTTCCCTGTTTGCTGGAGCTATTTTAAGTGGCTGTACAACATTAGAAGCTTATTCTGGTGAATCTCAAATTAGCGGTGCTTCTAAAGGAGCCATTGCTGGTGGACTCATTGGCGCCGTAATTGGTGCAGCTACTTCGCCTAAAGAAGATCGAATGAAACGTGCAATCATTGGTGCCGGTATCGGTGGTGTTGCAGGTGGTGGTGTTGGCCTCTACATGGATAAACAGGAAGAAAAGTTACGTGATGAGTTAGTCGGCTCAGGTGTTCAGGTTAAACGTACAGAAGAAGGGCAAATCGAACTTATCATGCCGGGTAACATCACTTTTGATGTGAGCAGCAGCGAAGTTGCTGGTAGCTTTTTACCAACCTTAAAGTCGGTGGCTAAAGTACTCGCAGAATATGATGATACGCTGGTAACGATTTCCGGTCATACTGACAGCACCGGCAGCGAATCTTACAATCAATTACTTTCAGAGCAACGAGCTACATCGGTTGCCAATATTATATTAGAGCAAGGCATT
This sequence comes from Reinekea marina, assembly GCF_030409715.1. NCBI lineage: Bacteria > Pseudomonadati > Pseudomonadota > Gammaproteobacteria > Oceanospirillales > Saccharospirillaceae > Reinekea > Reinekea marina. The sequence goes on along the minus strand of NZ_JAUFQI010000001.1, from coordinate 387,367 downwards.
GTTGTAGAGCGAATTGCAGCGATGGGTCACGGCGAATCAAAACCCATCGCAGATAACAGCACGGAACAAGGACGCGCTCAAAACCGCCGAGTTGAAATTACGCTCGACGCCATTGTGGCTGAATGATAGAACGCTTGTTTTGCTAACGCATATGTTGGCTTAACCGTTTTTCTCAAATTTGCGCGCTATTTAGCGCGCTTTTTCGTTAAAAAGGATCTTCGTGGAATTTATTGGTTATCTTGCTGCACTTGGCGCGGCTACCTGTTGGGCTGTAAGCAGCATGCTTTCTGTTGGCCCCGTTCGCCAATTAGGGCCCATTCCATTTAATGCCATTCGAATGTTCATGGTGGCGCTATTCCTCACTTTATTTTTAATCTTTTCAGGGCAATGGCACCCACCATCGAATGAAGATATTGGCATCCTCATTGTCTCTGGTTTCATCGGTATCTTTTTAGGCGATACGCTGCTGTTTACGGCGGTAAAGATACTGGGCCCAAGAATGGCCGGTTTACTTTTTGCCTGTAATGCACCCATGAGTTTTGCTTTTGGAGCTTGGTTGCTGGGTGAACACTATGTTTGGCTTAATATTCTCGGTGTACTTGGAGTCATGCTTGGTGTTTTTTTAGCTATTGCCAGCCGTGGGAAAGCAGGCGCACATCAATGGGAACAAACGTTAGGGCAAGCCAGTTTAGGGCTAGTAGCAGGCTTTGGCGCAGCACTGTGCCAGTCAATAGGCACGCTTGTGGTGTATGACATCATGAAAGGCGGACAAGATCCAATTTTTGCGACCATGATCCGAGTTTGGGTTGCCGTCATTTGCCTTGGCCTTGCGGTGTTTACCGTTAAGTCTTTAGGGGGCGTTGCCATTTACCGTCAATTAACGCGTCGATCTTTAGGCCAAGTATTTATCAGCGGCTTTTTAGGCATGGGCGTGGGCATGAGCTTGCTACTTTGGGGGGTTAACCTAGCGCCGCTCGGGATCGTGTCAATTTTATCGGCAACCACTCCAATTATATTGTTACCCTTGGTATGGTATGCAACCAAAGAACGCCCTTCGATGATGTCTTTTATTGCCGCGGCAATCGTAGTCGCCGGCACTTCTCTCATTTTTGTAGCGGTATAATGTCACATGAAAAACGCACTGTTTAAAGCGCTTCAAAAAGTTCATTTTCTGGCAAAGCCTATATATTGGGTTGCCGCTTGCTCACTCATTGGGACATTAGCATTGCCAGTTATTTTTCCAAGCTTTGATACTTTGTATTGGTTTACGGCTCTTGCGACGACGGCATTCTTGTTTTCCAGTGGTGCGATCATAGACATAGCTTTTCAACATCAACAGAAAAAATCGGGATTGTCTGGCTGGTTTTCCAACTTGTGGAATCTTCTGATGTATTGGGCTTGGTTGTTAGCTAGTGGTTTTTTGCTTTTGTTTCTATTTAAAATAATCAGCTATATGATCACTCACTGATGGTTTTCAACGAATTGAAACCCACCGGTTCCTAATCGCTTAATGGCGTACATTGCTTGATCGGCACTGTGCATCAGGCGATCTAAATCGGAGCCCTGTTCAGGAAAACGGGCGGCACCAATACTGGCAGAAACAGTTAAGTTATGTTGATCAACCGATATAGGCTCTTGGATAACACCCAGTAAGCGTTCCAAAAAGCCCTTAACCGCGCCCTTTTTATCGAAGCTATCGATGATCAATACAAACTCATCTCCCCCAACTCGTGCGGCAAAATCTAATGATCTTAAGGCTTTTTGAATTCGACGACTGATGACAATTAACACTTGATCACCAACTCGATGACCAAATTGATCATTAACCGGTTTGAATCCATCTAAGTCGATATAGACCAAATGGAAGTTACGCCGTTCAAAACGAGCTTTTTCTATTTGGCCATTAATGAAAATGTCGAGCGACTCTCTGTTTGGTAAGCTGGTAAGAGAATCATGGTACGCCATGTGTTCGATACGTTGCTGTGCCGTTTCAATTTCTTGCTTTTCTTGATGTAAAATTTTATTGAGCTGCTTCACTGTTTCATGACTTTGAATATTACTGACCGCAATCGAAATAAACGTTGTCACCGCCTCTAACAAATGAATCTCTTCTTCACTAAAAGCTGAAGGTATTGGCGACTGAATTGAAAACACACCGATGACTTCATTTTCTTGAACCAATGGAAAGAACAACATGGTTCGAGGTGAAACGGCGTGATTACCAATTAAATTCACTACTTTTTCTTTACGCGCGTCATTAATAACCACTACCTTGCGTGTAAGGGCGGCTTTAACCATATTACTTCCGGGCGTATTAAAGGGGATATTCTCTGACTCGACCAATTCATTTTGGTCTATCACGAACTGAAATTTTAAGCTTTGCAATTCGTAATCTGTTGTCACTAGGGACAAGAAATGAGTGTCCACTTTTCGGCTAAAGATATCGAACAGTCGCTGTCCCAATTCTACAAAATTTAACGTTGAAGCTAACTGATGAGCAATATCATTTAAGAATTCTAATCGGTTTTGAGCTCTCTTTAGAGCTTGGTTTTCTTGATCGAGCAACTTCTTTTGAAATTGATCTTTCACTTGCTGACGCTTAATGCGGCGCACATCTAAAAAGCTTTGCCCTTGACGCTTGCTACTGTGCTTCATAGCAGATACCAGCAAAGACAACGCCTTTGCGTGATTATGAGTATCTTCAGCCATTTCATAGGCATAGGCCAATTGACCTAAGGCTTTAATGTTTTGCGGGGATCGCTTTAAAGGTTTAACAAAAGTAATGCCGTCTTCAACTATCTCAATGGCATCATCGATTTGGCCTTTACTTATCAGCAACTTAGATAATTCGATATAAATATAAATAGCATCAGATCCGACAGAATAAATATCACTGTCCTCTATTAAAGCTTTAAAAATCGATTCGGCTTCGTCTAATCGCCCTTGTAAACGTCGTAAGCGCCCCAGCACTTCTTGGCAGCGTAACTTAAATGAGGCGTAATTTATCGAATGCGCTAAAGCTATCGCCTTAGCCAAGTAGGCTTCTGCTTCTTGAAAATTTAGATAACCTAACTGAATTCTAGCCCGAAGCAGATCAATCTCCACCAGATTGTCATCAGATATTTTGGTATTTAACTCATCTATTTCTCTGAGTTGATCGCTGGCCGACTCCAAATCACCCATATCAAAGAATACTTGAGCCATATTAGACAAAGGCGGTACTAGCGCCGGGGTATTTCCCGATTCGCGTGCAAATTCAGAAGTGAGTTCAAAGTGATCTAAAGCTGGGCCGTATCGACCATTGGATTGGTGCACCATACCCAAAGCATTGTTTATACGCGAAGTATTTAAATCAAAGTGGTGTTCATGGGCGTGGTGTAGGGCGTCGGTGAGTTCATCAAAAGCACGGTTAAAGTCACCTTGATACATATAACTTAAGCCACGATAGTACAAACCTGAAGAACGAAATTCGCTCTGAGGTTCTGAGTTATCTATAACTTGGTTGGCTAATGTAATGGCCTTAGCAGGCTCACTAATCATTATATCCCAACAAGCAGATAACCATTGTTCTATCTGAACTTGGGCTTCCATTCAATGAGCTCTTCTTTGAAATAGGTCTAAAAAATCACGACTGACTTGTATTAAACTACATTTATTTGTTGCTTTATTGTACTTATACCTCATTTTTGATTAAACAGTCAGCTTTATTTAGATTTTGATTAGTTTTCTAATAAAAACGTCACTGGACCGTCGTTTTGCAGGAAAACCTGCATATCAGCGCCAAATACACCCATTTGTGTATCAGGTCGTTGGTTTTTTATATACTGGCATGCGTAGTCAAAAAGCTCGCGACCTTGTTCTGGGGTAGCCGCGCTTGAAAAGCCGGGTCTTAACCCTTTGTGAGTATCCGCAGATAAGGTAAATTGCGAAACGAGCAAGAGCTGTCCATTTATTTGCTGAACGTTTAGATTCATTTTACCGCTATCATCAGCAAAAATTCGATACTTTAGCAGCTTATCTGAAAGCTTTTTTACAGAGTCTTGGTTGTCATGTGCATCGATGCCAATGAGCACCAACATGCCCTGTGAAATAGCTCCAACCACCTGGCCATCAACTTCTACTCTCGCTTCGACAACTCTTTGAACTAAGGCTTTCATGCTTCTGTTTCTGGCGCTCCTAACTGTTTCGCAAAATCGTTCGTTACGCATATCAGTGCATCTAGCATGGCGTTATCAAACGCTGAATGGCCACCTTCACGTACTATATTTAACTTAGCCAACGGCCAATGTTCGGAAAGTATATAAGCCTGCTCAGGTGGGCAAACCATATCGTATCGTCCGTGCACAATATGGCCAGGAATATCGGCGATCTTGGCTATATTGTCGAGAATTTGGTTCTCATCTAAGAAACATTTATTTTTAAAATAATGGCTTGATATACACGACAGCGCTAAGGCTACATGGGTTGCGGTAAAGTAGTCTTTTGAGCTTTGATTTGGGCGAAATGAACTGTTCGCCGCCTCCCATCGAGCCCACGCTTTAGCGGCGGCAACTCTCGCTAAATCGTTATCGCCTTGTAATATTTGATAGTATTGATCAATAACGTTAGCTTTATCGTTACTTTGCAACGGCTCTAAGAACAGTTGCCACTCTTCAGGAAAAAAGCGCCCTGCGCCATTTTTATAGAGCCAATCTAAATCTTGTTGTCTGCCTAGAAAAACGCCTCTTAATATTAATCCGCAGACATGTTTTGAGAATTGTTGGGCGTAGAGTAAGGCTAATGTTGCGCCAAAACTGCCCCCAAACAACACCCAACGAGAGATGCCTAGATGCTTCCTAAGCACTTCAATGTCGTCCAGAATATGGCTGGGCGTATTATGTTCGATACTGGCATGAGGTGTAGACCGACCGGCACCGCGCTGGTCGAATACGATGATGTTGTAACGCTCTGGGTCAAAGAATCGCCGCATTTTATCTGAGCAACCCGCACCAGGACCACCATGTATCACTAAAACGGGAATTCCTGATTGAGTGCCAGAGCACTCAACGTACAACTGATGACCATCTAAAACTGGCAGCATGGTCGTCATATAAGGTCTAATCTCAGGAAATAGGGCTTTCATGGCTAACCTCCATTTAGCGCTACAGTGTCACATAGAACCCGTTCGGCTGTCGACAGGTTAATTTTTAGTCAGCCTCTAGGCTCCAGACCAAGCGTTCATCATAATCGACAACGCTTCAAACATAGATTGCGGTTTATGCGGTGGTCTTAGTAGAGCGACAAAATGGCCATTTGGGTCAATTACCGCATAGTTGTCACTGTGCGCAACGGTATACCCTTCTCCAGTACCTTCTTGATAAAAAACGGCACTCATCGACGTTGCTATGGCTTGAATGTTATCCAAGTCGCCCGTTAGGCCCGTAAAGGCTTTATTAAAATAAGGTACATAAAGGCTGAGTTTTTCAACGGTATCTCGTGCTGGGTCAACCGTTACCATCCAAAAGTTTATCGAGTCTGCTTCTCCTGTCTCAGTCATTAATCGATGAACAATGTTCATATCGGCCATATTAGTTGGGCAAATGTCAGGGCAATGTGTGTAACCAAAGTTAATTAAATCCCATTGACCTTTAAACTGCTCAATTGAAAAAGTGGCACCTTGATGATCGACCAATGCAACATCAGGAATTAATCTTGGCTTTTCAAACCAAATGACCGAATAACCCGACAACGCCGACTTTACATCTGGTTTTGTTGTTAATACCTGAAGCACAATACCAGCAACAATGCTGGTAATAATAAAAATCAATATACCTACGGTCAGTCGAATGGATTTCTTTTGTGCGGCAGTGCGTGTGCTCATTCTGTAATATCGCTCTGTTATTCGTTTAAGTGGTTTAATTTATGAAAGTAGCTAGCCACGGCCAGGTAAAGTGATCTACCAGCATCATGACAAACAACACCATTAAATAGGTAATTGAATATTTAAACGTACCCCACGCAGCATCTGGTTTCTTGTCATACAACAGCCAAAAACTCCACTGCAAGAATCGCGCACCTAAAATAAGCGCTGAAACGGCATATATTAATCCTAATGAGCCCAATGCAACCGGTAGCATCGAGATAGACAACAACAACCAGCTGTACAGCCAGACTTGGATTTTAGTAAAGGCAATACCGTGGGTTACTGGCATCATAGGAATTTCCGCGCGCGCATAATCATCTCTACGGTGAATGGCTAACGCCCAAAAATGGGGCGGTGTCCATGCAAAGATAATTAAAACCAGCAACAGTGGAAGCCCCATAATGTGTCCAGTAATCGCTGTCCAGCCCAGCAAAGGAGGCATTGCTCCGGCTAAACCACCAATGACAATATTTTGTGGCGTTGCGCGCTTTAAAAACGCCGTATACACCAGCGCATACCCAACCATTGAAAACAAGGTAAGCCAAGCCGTTAACGCATTGGTAAATGCCATGAGCACAACAAAACCAAAGACGGATAGGCTCGTTGCAAAAATAAGACCCGCTTTACGGCTGATACGACCCGTTGCAACTGGGCGTTTGTGGGTTCGAGCCATTTTCTGGTCAATGTGCTCATCAAGAATATGGTTAAAGGCCGCACCAGCACCGGCTAATGCTGCAATCCCTATATTTCCTGCTATTACCGCGAGCCATGGAATCGCGCCGATTGGGGTCAGTGCCATACCAACCCAAACGGTAATTAGCATAACAAACACCACTTTGGGCTTGGTCATTTCAAACAGGTCGGCGAGTATTTCTCGCCAAGAATCGGACGTGGGTGCAATGGCGTGATCAGACATAAACAGGCTCCTTACGGTTGAGCATTACATTCAAAACCGCGAGATAAATAAGTAAAAGTGCACCAAAAAGATTGTGCAGTACCGCAACAGACAGCGGTAATCCAAAATAAACGTTACTGAGCCCTAAGCTAACTTGAATGGCTAATAGCGTGAGCAAACCCATCGCCCATGGCTTCAATCCTCGCATGTATAACACGGCAACTAACATCAAGCTCAGCAAGGTAACAATCATCGCACCAATACGATGCGACAAATGAATAGCTATTTGTGCAGGCAAATCTAAAGAACCACCTTGATAGTTAGGACCTATTGGATGAATAAGATCAAAACCGGTTTTAAAATCTGCTTCTGGCCACCATTGTAACTGACAAGTAGGTAAGTCTGGGCAGGCCATAGCGGCATAGTTCGAGCTGGTCCAGCCGCCTAAAAAGATTTGTATAATGACTGCGAGCAATGTCACCGCAGCCAATCGTTTCGGCTTGAGCGCACGGTTTAACAAAGAAATTTTTGGAAAATTAAGACCACTTAATCGTAAGGTTAAAATGACTAATAAAGTAAAGGTTGTAAACCCACCCAATAAGTGAGCCGTGACCACTTGAGGCAATAATTTCATGGTCACAGTCCAAGCACCGAAAATGCCTTGAATAATGACAAACGCCAATAAAAACAACGGCAGTTTAAATGGCTGATCCGGCAATTTTCGATGCCGAACCGATACTGCGACAATGGCGATGATGATCAACCCTAAACTCGACGCAAAATAGCGATGAACCATTTCTGGCCAAGTTTTATTCAGATCAACCGGAATCTCGGGGTAGGCACTGTTCGCCGCAGCAATCTCACCTTCTGTCGTTGGTGCCCAAATATGACCGTAGCAAGTTGGCCAGTCTGGACAGCCTAACCCTGCGTCGACTAAACGAGTGAATGCACCCAAAACAACGACAACGGAAACCACTATGGTCGCTAATAGAGACAACCCAAAACCGGGTTTTACTTTTCTAAAGCTCATGGCATCACCCTATTGTTGATAATTTCAGTAACTTCTTAATGTCACTGATTTGGGCTTTATAATCATGTTCATCTGTAAAGTAGAGCATGACGTTTCCAAAAGGGTCGGCAATAAACACGGGGTTGTTTAATAACACTTCTTCAGGAACGCGCTCACGCAATTGTTCGCTTAAATCCTGTTGAGTGATTGGCTTTATCGTTAATCGAGGGAAGTTTTGTTTTAACTGGTCACTGTTCGAATTTTCAGTAAGCAACACCCGATCAATACGCGATTCCAGCTTACCCAGTGCTACGTGAATTTGGCGTTGAACGTAGACACGTTCTTCACATTGCTCGGTACAATCGGTAGAAAGTTGAATCATCATCCACTGACGCTCTTCGCTAATGACGGGCTCAGGAAAACCAAAGTCGGTCACGGACAATACCGGCGTCAACAGTACGCCTTTGTTGGTGTGACCATCTGGCATTAACACCCCACTAAAATACAACCAACTAGAAGCGCCCATCACTATAATAGGCGTTAAAAGAATGATGAGTAGCTGCATTTTACTGTATGGAGCACTCTGCGCCGGAGAAACGGCTGAATTCTGTGACACGGTTACATCCTCTAATATTTTATTGTTGTTGCTTTCTAGAAAAGCCAGCATACAAAAACATGCCCAGCAAAGCTATCGACATACCAAACCATTGCAATGAATACCCAAGGTGTTTTTCTACGGTCATGACTGATGGTTGCCAAACACTAGGCCCTACGCCAAAGAGCTCAGAATCTTTTAATTGAGCCAATCCGAGCAATGGCTTTTTAGGGTATAAATTTTCAATCCATTGTTGATTTAGGCTTTGTACCAACCAAACACTTTTACCGTCGTTTAAGGGCGTATTTGTATCGACACCGTACATCGGGTTTTCTGAATCGGGTCGTACAATAATTTCAATAGCTTGGGGTTTTGTCGAAAGCTCAAAGCTAGGCATTTTTTCGCGAGTATTTAGCCCAGCGACCCACCCAGAAGAAACCAACCAGCGTCCTTGCTTGGTTTCAAAGAACAACCAAACCTCGTAACCCGCCTGCCCATTCAGCGTTCGGTTATCCATATAAAAGGTTGGCAGCTCGGTAAACTGCCCTGCTATTTTAAAGGATTGATAAGGTGATGGGTTGGTCGAGGCTTCAAATTGGCTGGCCGATGAATTAACCTGCTCAGCTAAGATCGATTTTTCGTGTGCTCTATTTAACTGCCAAAAACCCAAGGTTAAGAATAAACAAAAAAATACCGTAAAAAACACCGTTAATAACTTACCGGGCTTAAACCGCTTTAATACAACTATGACAGGTACTTTCATGTATAAATTTATTCTCGTGATTTTAATCATTGCCATGTTAGTGTCACTTGCGGCTTCACTAAAAGCTCTTTTTAAAGAGCAAGGTCAAGCGCATGGAAAATCAAAGACTCTCAACTGGCTAACCATTCGAGTGACTCTAGCTGTGGCTATTGGCGTCGTTGTGGCAATTGGTTTTTTTACTGGGGAGTTGACGATTGGAGCACCCTGGACAGGCAAATACTAAGCCTGTCCAGAGTGTTTATTTATACGATATAAACAAATACAAATAACATGACCCACACAACATCAACAAAGTGCCAATACCATGCGGTCGCTTCAAAGCCAAAATGATCGTCCGGTTCAAAGTGACCTTTAAAGCCACGAATCATTTGTACAATCAGCATAAAAGTACCAATGGTAACGTGGGCACCGTGGAAGCCGGTCAACATAAAGAAGGTTGACCCATATATTCCTGATTGCAGTGTTAGCCCTAGATGCGTGTAAGCCTCAATGTATTCTTCAATTTGGAAGAATAAAAAGGTTAAACCCAATGCCACGGTTATGGCCATCCAAATGTTTAATTGCTTACGCTTACGTGCGCGCAATGCATGGTGAGCAAACGTTAGGGTAATACTAGATGTTATTAATAGAATCGTGTTCAACAGAGGTAAATGCCAAGCATTGATTACTTCTGTAGGTGGCGTAAACAAACTGTTGTCGGGGTTACTCAACATAGGCCAGCTGTAGCTAAAGCCTTCATAAAGGTAATTTGTAACACCCTTGGCGCCTTCGCCTCCAATCCAAGGACCAACAAAGTTACGAATGTAAAAAAGCCCACCGAAGAATGCAGCAAAAAACATCACTTCAGAGAAAATAAACCAGCCCATTCCCCAAACGTAGGAGTGTTTAAGCTGCTTATTTACTAAACCGGCTTGGTTTTCCTTTATCGTGGCTGCAAACCAAAGATAAAGCACAAAGGCTAATGCAATAAATCCGGCTAATAGTATCCACTGGGCATTCGATTCAATGCCCTTTGACATATCATTGAATAAACTGCCCGCACCAAAAACGGTAAGGAACATTGCAAATGCGGTCCATACCGGCAATCGTGATTGCGTTGGAACATAATAATGATCATGTTCTGTATGTTGACTGGATGAGGTCATGTTGCTCTCCAATTGTTTTTATTGTGTTTGATGTACTCTTAATCGAACAACCTAGTTGGTTGCTTGATCACTGTTGTTAATGGTCTTTTGTTCAGCAAGTTGTGCGCTTTCGGTAATATCAAAGAGTGAATAGGTTAAGCTGATCGTTTTTACCCACTCCGGTAAATCGGGGTCTATTTGAAAAACCAACCCCATATCGACCTCTTCACCAGCCGCCAATGGCTGAGAATTAAAACAAAAGCACTCAGTTTTTAAAAAATAATTGGTTGCATCAAAAGGCGATAAACTCGGAACCGCTTGAGCCACCATATCTCGCTGACTGGTATTTTTAGCGTAGTAGAAAATAGACGTTTGCTCACCAGGGTAAGCAATTATTTCCGTTTCTACTGGCTTAAACTTCCAGGGCATACTGGCGTTATTCATTGCTAAAAACTGAACTTTGATTGGGCGATCGTAATCAACCTCGAACGATCGTGCTTCGACCTCCTCAAATGTGCTGCCGGTAATACCAGTCCATTCACATATCAGGTAATACATCGGTCGAAGTACGAAGTACACAAACAGAACCATCCCGATAACCACCAGCACTGAGCTGATGACCACCTTTTTATGAGATATTGGCTGATCTGTCTGTGTATGTTCAGTCATAGCAATAACGTCTTCTTAATCTACTTTAGGTGGCGTAGAAAAAGTATGGAACGGCGCTGGAGATGGTACAGTCCACTCAAGCCCTTCCGCACCTTCCCAAGGTTTCGCTGGCGCTTTCTTACCTGCCATAATCGTATTGATCACGATGTACAGGAATAAGATCTGGCTCGCACCAAACAAGAACGCACCCACACTCGACACCATGTTGAAATCGGCAAACTGCACGGCATAGTCCGGAATTCGACGTGGCATACCGGCCAAGCCAATAAAGTGTTGTGGGAAGAACGTTAAGTTAACGCCCACAAAACTCAACCAAAAGTGAACCTTACCTAATGTCTCGTTGTACATTTTGCCTGACCACTTAGGTAACCAGTAATAGGCAGCCGCCATAATTGAGAATACAGCGCCCGGAACAAGAACATAGTGGAAGTGAGCAACAACAAAGTAAGTATCGTGATACTGGAAATCTGCAGGAGCCACCGCAAGCATCAACCCTGAGAAGCCACCAATGGTAAACAACACCACGAAGGCGATTGAGAACAGCATCGGAGTTTCAAATGTGATCGAACCACGGAACATAGTGGTGACCCAGTTAAATACCTTCACACCTGTCGGAATCGAGATCAACATGGTGGCGGCCATAAAGAACAATTCACCGGCAAATGGGATACCAACGGTAAACATGTGGTGAGCCCAAACAATGAAACTCAATAAAGCAATCGACGCAGTGGCGTATACCATAGACGCATAGCCAAATAGTGGCTTACGCGAGAAGGTTGGAATGATAGCGGAAACCACACCAAAGGCCGGTAAAATCATGATGTACACTTCTGGGTGACCAAAGAACCAGAATAAATGCTGGAACAATACAGGTGAACCACCCCCAGCGGCATTAAAGAAAGAGGTGCCGAAGTGAATATCCATCAACATCATCGTAACCACGCCAGCCAACACTGGCATTACCGCGATCAACAAGAACGCCGTGATTAACCACGTCCACACGAATAATGGCATCTTCATCCAAGTCATACCTGGAGCGCGCATATTCAAAATGGTCGCAACAACGTTAATTGCCCCCATAATTGAGCTCGCACCCATAATATGAACCGCAAAAATAAAGAAGGTTACACTTGGAGGCGCATACGTTGTCGATAATGGCGCGTAAAAGGTCCAACCAAAGTTAGGTGCGCCGCCTTCCATAAACAACGTGCTGGCCAACATGGCAAACGCAAAAGGAAGAATCCAAAAACTCAAGTTATTCATGCGTGGTAACGCCATATCTGGCGCACCAATCATGAGTGGGATCATCCAGTTAGCTAAACCCACAAACGCTGGCATGACTGCACCAAATACCATCACCAAACCATGCATGGTAGTCATTTGGTTGAAAAACTCAGGTTGAACTAATTGCAAACCCGGCTGAAATAATTCAGCACGGATGACCATTGCAAAAGCACCACCTAAAATAAACATAGCAAAACTGAACCATAGATACAGTGTGCCGATGTCTTTGTGGTTGGTAGAATATAACCAGCGGCCTATACCTTTAGCCGGGCCATGATGTTCATGATCATCGTGATGATCGGTAACTGCTGTCATAACAAATCTCCTATTGACCCGAATTAAAGTTGAGAACGTCTACTGGCGTAACCATATCGCCCATGTCATTGCCCCACGCATTTCGCTCGTAGGTAATAACCGCAGCTAGATCTACTTCGCTCAATTGTGCGCCAAAGGCTGACATGGCTGGGTTCTTCGCAGACCCATTAATCACTACATCTAAATGATCAAATACCGCGCCGGTGGCAATTGGGCTGCCTTTTAAGCCAGGGAATACACCCGGTACACCTTCGCCATTGGCTTGGTGACAAGAGGCACAGTTCTTCTGGTAAACCGATTCACCCAAGGTCATGAGTTCATCAAAGGTCCAATCTTTTTGTGTTAACTCAGCCAATTTACGGGCTTCTTCTTTCTTGCCCGCTAACCACTCATCAAATTCAGCTTGAGGCTTTGCAATTACTACTACTGGCATAAAGCCATGATCTTTACCGCACAGCTCAGTGCACTGGCCACGGTAAGTGCCTGGCTCATTAATAATGGTCCAGCTTTCATTCACAATACCTGGAATTGCATCTTTCTTAACGGCTAACTGCGGTACCCACCAGCTGTGAATTACATCAGCCGACGACAACACAAAGCGAACTTTCGTGCCGACAGGTAAAACCAATGGCTCATCAACTTCAAGTAAGTAGTTTTCTGACTTCTCTTGTAAGTTATTAATCTGATCTTGAGGCGTAGTTAACGTTGAGAAGAAACTCACTTGTTCATCTGGGTTTTCATCCAAATAGGTATAACGCCACTTCCATTGATAACCAACAACTTCTACCGTCATAGAGGAGTCTTCAAAATCGTACATTTTTTCCAATGTAAAGAAGGCTCGAACACCAATGGCAACAATGATGATGGTTGGAATAATGGTCCAAAGTAATTCTACTTTTGTACTTTCATGGAAATTAGAGGCAACGGCCCCTTTTGATTTTCTGTGTTTGAACATTGCGTAGAACATGACACCAAACACCAGTATGCCAATGACAACGCAGACCCAAAACGTCAGCATGTGCAGACCATACACATCCGCACTTATGTCTGTGACACCTCGTGGCATATTTAATTCCCAGTCGGCATGCGCGAGAGAACTCAACGCAAAGACCAGTAGTGCCACTGTTCTAACAAGCAGCTTAAACGGCATAATTCACCCCTGTTTATTGTTATTTTTGGTCATCAAAGGATTCAATTAACTCAATTGAATAAGTTTTCTTAGAATCCTTATAGAAACCGATGAAATCCTTACACCCTTAGTATAAACAGTGTTAATTTAAACACCCAAGAGGGTTTTTAGATCAAAAAACCATCAGCCGATGTATATTTGTGAGAAAATCTATATAAATCAGTCACTTAAAGTTGATCTATGTCATTAAAAATATTTAATTTTTTCGCAAATATTTTTGCAAAAGAGGAAAAAACAGCACTTTTTAAAAGCTGGTCGCTAGCGTGGCCAGTTATATTGGCGAATATGTCTATGCCATTATTAGGGTTAACCGATGCGGCGATACTCGGCCACCTCGACAACAGCCTCTATTTAGCTGGTGTAACTGCGGGCCTGGCACTCATGGCTTATGTATTTGGCGGTTTTAATTTTCTGGCCATGGGTTTATCGGGGTTTACATCGCAACTCCTTGGTCAGAAAAATTACACCGAGTTAAAACTGACGTTGTATCGCTACCTAGCTTTAGCGCTTTTCTTAATCGTATCGTTCATTTTGTTTTCGCCGCTTTTCATCAAAGTAGGGCTAACGTTTATAAACCCGCCAGCGGTCGTCGCAGAACAAGCCCAACTGTATTTAAGTATCCGAATGTTTGGCGTCCCGGCATTAGTGTTAAATTCTTTATTGCTGGGCTTTTTTATTGGCATGCAAAACACAAAGATTGGCTTACAAACAGTCGCCGTAAGCCAAGTGGCAAATATCGGCTTAAACCTATGGTTCGTTTATGGGCTGGGCATGACAATTGATGGTATTGCTTGGGGTACAGTCATCAGTGAGTACCTTGGCCTAAGTTTAATATTGTGGCGATTGTGGCGAACTTTTCAGTCAACGTCTTTAAAAAACGCGAAAGTTAGTTCATTTAGCATTAAATGGCAGGCTTTTAAACCAATCTTCGAAGTCAGTTCCCATATCTTTGTTCGTACCTTTATTTTACTGACCAGTTTTTTATGGTTCAGTCGAATTAGTGCAGATTTAGGAGCGTCTACACTTGCAGCCAATGGGTTACTGCTGCAGTTTTTCTACTTTATTTCGCATTTTTTAGACGGCACTGCCGCTGCCGCAGAGGCTCAAACGGGTCATGCTATTGGTCGTAACAATAAGCCACTCAAAAGGTTAGTGTTTAAAACCACATTCTTATTAACGGTTGGATTTATGCTCACCATGAGCGCTTTTTTTGGTGTGTTCGGCAGCCATTTTGTGGCATTGCTGAATAGCCAGCCAGATGTGCTTATCGAAGCCAATCAAGTCATCTGGCTCATTGCGTGGCTACCGATCACGGGTGGATTAGCATTTTGGTTAGACGGTATATTCATTGGTGCACGAGAATCAAAAGCCATGCGTAACAGCGTGGTCTTTGGCTTTTTAAGCTTTTTTGGCATCAGTTGGTTTTTAATCGAGTCCAACACAGGGTTGTGGTTGAGCTTTCATTGTATGTTTATGGTGCGGTCACTTTGGTTATTGACCGTATTCTTCCGGCGTGTCTATTAACCTTAAATACCACGCAAGAAGCATGACTGCGATTCGACTAAAGCTGATTAACCAACAATGCTTCAACGGCTTTAACACGAACCGTTAACTCGGCTTGAGAAGGTGCACTTATATTGATATGTGCAATTTTCCGTCCTGGCCGTTCTGATTTACCGTAATCGTTTAGATGCACTCCAGGAACCGACAAAAGTTTCGAGATATCTGGACGTGCACCGATTACATTAAGCATTGCTATTGGGTGTAACGTTTCTGTAGAACCTAATGGAAGACCCAAAACAGCACGAACGTGATTTTCAAATTGGCTGCAAGCAGAGCCTTCTATGCTCCAGTGTCCTGAGTTATGGACCCTAGGGGCTATTTCATTAGCTATCAGCTCATCACCTTTTACAAAAAATTCAAACGCCATTACACCGACATAATCGAGAGCGTTCATGACGGATTGTGCGGCCTGTTCAGCTTTAGATTGCAACGGATGGTTTATCAATGGTTGGCTCTTGTGCAATATGCCTTGGCGGTGTTCATTTTCAACTAACGGGTAAAACTTACAATCGCCCTGCTTCGACCGAACACTGATACAAGACACCTCGTAATCAAATGCTACAAACCCTTCCAGTAACATTGGCACCGAGCCCAGCTCTGTAAAAGTACCGGCTATGTCTTTGTTCTCGCGAATAACTTTTTGCCCTTTGCCATCATAGCCAAGGGTGCGTGTTTTCAACACGGCAGGCAACCCTACTTTTTCTAAACCCGCTTCTAAACTTGCTTGATCATCGACTAACGCGAGCGGCGCAGTTGTAATGTTTAACGATTGAAACAACGATTTTTCATTCCAACGATCACGAGCCGTATCGAGCGCTTTCGCTGGCGGAAATGCTGGCAAAGCTCGCTCAAGTCTAGCAAATGCAGCGGCAGGGACATTTTCAAACTCAAACGTCACGGCGTCTGTTTTATCCGTCAGTTGGTCTAGAGCCTTTTCATCAGCGTAATCGGCAATGATCAGATCGCCGCAATCACCTCCACAGGCTTGATCCGATGGATCAAGTAGAACCGTCTTTATTCCCAATGGCAGTGCAGCTTGAGCCATCATTCGACCCAGCTGACCTCCGCCTACGATTGCTAATTTCATTTCACCTCACCTGGAATTGGGTTTGCTAACACGGTGTCGGTCTGCTTTGTCCGATAAGATAGTAATGCCGCTTTGATAGATTCGTCATTCAACGACAGAATACTGGCCGCCATTAGAGCTGAGTTTATTGCCCCAGCTTTACCAATAGCTAGGGTGCCTGTTGGAATGCCGGCAGGCATTTGCACAATACTCAACAGAGAGTCTACGCCACTGAGCATACTGCTTTGCACCGGCACCCCTAAAACGGGTAAATGTGTTTTTGCTGCACACATTCCTGGCAAATGGGCTGCACCGCCGGCTCCGGCAATGATAACTTTAAGGCCTCGAGTGTCGGCTTCTGTGGCATATTCAAATAATAAATCAGGCGTTCTATGGGCAGAGACCACTTTACATTCATGGACGATGCCAAGGGATGTGAGTGTTTCAGAGGCATGACTCATGGTCGCCCAATCAGATTGAGACCCCATGATGATTCCTACAAGCGGAGAATTGGTATTACTAGACACAGCAGGACGTTCCTTATTCAATAAATTTTACGATTTGTACCGGTTCATGTTCTGTTGAAGGTTTTAATGGGTCATTCACCCGAGTCGTGAGCTCATTCGGCACATTCAACCCCGTGCTGAGCTTGTCGGTGAAGCCACAGTCTACACATTCGCGCTCTAAGACCGTTCCGTCTTCATTTTCACCTGCACGCATTGCATCGGCAGCACCACATTTTGGGCACACTACACCGGCGATAAAACGTTTTTTCATAAAGGAAGCACTCGACAAAGACCGCTAGTATAGCGGCCTGTAAGCCAATCGTCATGAGGTAGGGTTAATTATTTAATTGGCCTTTTAGTCAGGTTTGCAGTTTAATTATTAGTAATGACAACTTACTATCGTGGTTTTCTGCTATATTCATTGAATAGGCAACCCACTTTCTTTCATATCAGATGCTTTTTTATGGCCAAATTAAAATCCAAATGGTTTGAAACGCCCTCTTCTGGCTTTGGCTATGCGACAAAGTTTTATTACAAAGTTTTTAAAAGCATCGCTCAAGATGAAACCCTCTCTCTAAATTCTGAACTGCCGCCTATGAAAACCACTTGGTTTTTAACAGAAAAAAAGATGGCGGCATGGCTCAAACTTACTGGCTATGATTTACCCTATCCACAGGCATTTACGTTTAGTGCACCGGCCGGTGTTTGGGCTTTGATGCAAGTGCTCAAGGAAATTGGCATCAGTTTTGGGCGCATAATGCACTTAAGCAGTCGGCTGCTAATGTTGAGTAAAGACGGCTTTCAGGTTGGCGAGCATTATTCTACCTATGTGCATTATTTGGGCGTGAAACCGCACAGCAAGCGCGCCGTTATGATTCGTTTTTTATCAATTGTAAAAAATGTTCGCGGCCAAGACATTATGCATCTGGAAGATGAACTCTACGTTGCAGGCTTAGATGAGGATTTCGTAAAACAACTTAATTTGAGCAGCGAAGAAACTCAGCGCCGAAACACCAAGGCCACCTTATTAAATAATAAAATGGCCGACAGCTTAAAAATAGATATTGGTCGCTCACTGGGCCAGCAATACGGTAAGTTATCGGGCGATTTGAACCCAATGCACATTTCCTCTATTGGCGCTCGCCTGTTTGGTCATAAAAAATCGTTTATACAAGGCTTATGTACCTTAAACGTCGTTGTGGCCACTCTAGGAAAGCACTGGAAATGCACGATACGCAGTGTCGATATCAACTTTATTCGCCCTGTTTCCCAACCGTCAAAGCCAACTCTGCTGTGCACATTAGATCACTTTGAACTGATCGATGATGAAGGCAATTTATTGGTATCAGGCCGATACATTTGCTCAAACTGATTCTTCGTTCGGCTCTTCTTCGTTGTTTACGTCTGTTAACTGTTCAGTGATCCATTGATTTAATTCAGGCACACCTTCTTTCTTTAATGAACTGAACATTTGAGCACTTAACCAGGGCGCTTTAGATTGCAGCTCAGCTTGTACTTTTAAGTAGGTGCTCTTTGCCGGACCTTTTTTTAATTTGTCAGATTTAGTAAGCACGGCGCGCAATGGCATTTCAGCGGTTACAGCCCAGTCGATCATCATTCGGTCGAATTCAGTCAACGGGTGTCTAATATCCATCAAAAGAACGACACCTTTTAAACTGAGTCGCTCTGCCATGTATTCGCCGATATTTTCTTCCCAATCGGCTTTCATATTTTTATTTACTTTGGCAAAGCCATAACCTGGGAGATCGACTAACCGGTATTCACCACCTGATAAGGTAAAAAAGTTCAGTAATTGAGTGCGTCCCGGTGTTTTTGAAATTCTCGCGAGCTTTGAGTTTCGGGTGATTGTATTCATAGCAGAACTTTTACCGGCATTAGATCGACCTGCAAAGGCCACTTCGGAGCCTATATCGGCTGGGCATTGCGAATATTTTGCTGCGCTGGTCATAAATTCGGCGGAGTCATACTTAATTGAAGACATATAGAACCATTTAAAAGTTTGATGATGTAATTAGCATTGTAGCGGTTTTCTGATCTACTCTATATACTATCGGCACTTTATTAATGGCTCAGCGATAGTGCTGGTGCGAACAATGACAAAAATTTAGCCTGGAATGCGATATGAAAAAACTATTAGTAAGCTTTTTAGTCATTGCCGGTTTGGCCGCTGGCGCCAATGCTGCTGGTAATGCAGAAGATGGTAAAGCACTGACTGCTGTATGTGCAGGGTGCCACGGTGCCGATGGTAACAGCGCCGTCGCTACTTTTCCTAAATTGGCCGGCCAAGGTGAAAAGTACTTGGTTAAGCAGTTAAAGGATATTAAAGAAGGCAATCGTGTCATTGTTGAGATGACCGGCCTATTAACACCCTACACTGATCAACAACTTGAAGATATCAGCGCTTTTTACGCCGCTCAAAGTACTCAAGTAGGTCAAGCGGACCCTGAACTAGTTAAACTTGGCGAAGCATTGTACAAAGCCGGAAATGCTAAAACGGGTGTTCCTGCCTGTGCAGGTTGCCACTCTCCTAAAGGGGAAGGTATTGCATTAGGCGGTTTCCCTGCGTTATCGGGCCAACACGCTGATTACACCATCGCGCAATTGAAGAAATTCCAAAAGGGCTATCGTTTTGATGAGCCAGCGGCTGATAACCGCATTAATGATGGTGAAGCAAAAATTATGCGTAGTATTGCTTTCAATTTGAAAGATTTCGAAATTGAAGCCTTAGCAAGTTATATCCAAGGTCTACATTAAGATTTATTGTTCAGCTTATATTCAAGCGCAGTAAAGATACTGAAAAGCGAGCAGAAGGAGACTTCTACTCGCTTTTTTTGTTTAAGCCCTCAAGGCACTATAGAGCAGACAAGACATTCTTTTTTTGGAGCACGAACATGATTAAAAAACTTATGATTACAGCGGCCTTATTCGCGGTGTCACTTTTCGCCGCCGCTGAAGATAAATGGGTAGAAGGTGTTCACTATCGAACTCTAGCCAACCCACTACCTACAACTTACAGTGGTGACGAAATTGGAGAGATTACAGAGTTCTTCAGTTATGGCTGTATTCATTGTTTCAATCTAGAACCCGCCGCTCAAGCTTTTAAAAAGAGCCTACCGGAAAACATTCGATTTTCACCAGTACCTGTCATGTTTAACGAGCGTCAATCTGCCGAAGTAAAGGCTTACTACGCCTCTGTGCTACTAAAGATCAACGACGATGCCCACCAAGCAATCTACAATGAGTTTCACGTAGCACGTAAACCCATGCGTTCGGATAAAGCTTTCGCGAAGTTCTTTACTCGTTTTGGCGTGTCAGAAGATCAATATATGGCGATGGCTAATTCATTTGGCGTAGCTGGGAAAGTGAATCAAAGTATTCAGTTAACTGGTAAGAGCGGAATCCAAGGCACGCCATCAATTATGGCCAATGGTAAATACTTAATAGACTCTGGCGCGGTTGGTGGCAATAATGTCGCGTTAGAAGTTGCTAAATGGCTTGTAGAGCGTGACGCTGCTCAATAAAAAGTTACACCCGCACTAAAAAGAGTGCGGGTGACTTCTTTATCGGTAACTTCTACAGAATTCATTTCAAAATCTGCTAGTCTATAAAAACACCTTCATTGCGTTGCCAGCATGTTAAACAACTTGTCCTACAAACAAATGTGCACCCCTGTTGTACTGGAGCCTTGGCAACGCTACCTGCACGATCAAGCGAATCATCAGAAAGACACGCTCAAGTTATTGTCCTATAACATTCAAGTAGGCATTCAAACTCGCCACTACCGAGATTACTTAACTCGGGCATGGCAACACATACTGCCTTCGAAATCCCGTTTAACAAACCTTGATAAAATTGCTCAATTAATACAGCACTTTGACCTAGTAGCACTTCAAGAGGTCGATGGTGGAAGTTACAGAACGCAATTCATAAATCAAATTCATTACCTTGCAAAAGCCGCCAACAAAGAATTTTGGCATCAACAACGCAACCGTAATTTAGGTAAATGGGGTCAGCACAGTAATGGCGTGATCAGTGATTTACAGCCAATTAGAATCGATAACCATGCCCTTCCCGGACTAAAGGGTCGTGGTGCGATAGCATTCGAAATTGGCGATATCGAACCCGTATTAATTGTGGTCGTTCATTTAGCGTTAACACGCGAGGCTCAAAACAAGCAACTTCGCTATATTAAAAACCTCGTTAATCGATATCGTCATGCCATTATCATGGGGGATATGAATACGCACAGTTTAAGAATACTTAATGACTCCCCTCTTAGTGAGTGCAACCTAAAGTCGGCTCATGCGCGAGCGACCTACCCCAGCTGGCGTCCGGTAAAGTGTTTTGACCAAATACTCATTAGCCAACACTTAAAAGTTGAACGTATGGCCGTACTCGATTTTGCCTTATCGGACCACCTCCCGGTTGCAATCGAGATCGAAAAGCCATTTTAGCTGGCAGTGTTGAGACTTAGGCTATACTAATCATTTATCCCGTAAGTAGGTTTTAATCGATGCCTCAAGATATTAATGCATGTGAACAAAGTGCTAACAGCTTAGCACTTATGTTAATGGGCTTAGATGCAAAGCTAGATGTTAAGTTAAAAGAGTTCCGTAGCCTTCTTAAATCGAATGATGTTTCTGATGATGCCCTAAAGGCAGCATTAAGCGATGCTGAGGCGGTCTATGATGAGCTAGAACTTGATATGCAAGCCAACATAAATCGTTTTGGTGATTCCTTTAGAAGACTCTTGCATGGCAGCACTGAACAGAGAAGAGAATCACTCGTTGGTCCGTTATTACAAAAGGACGCTTTAATAAATGATCTCATCCAAATAGCCGAACCCATATCTGCCGAAATAGATAAGGTCCTTTTGCACCCAGTATCTGAGGGTACTGTAAACGAAGATTTAGATAAGGTAAGAGAACGATTAAGTTCCCGATTTTTATCTTTAATCGAAGCCTTAGCGCAATTGGGGGACCAAGACGGAGTGCTGGTTGAGTTATCAAAATCGCTCTCACCCACGCCTGATTGGGAAACCTTAGATAAATTAGCATCGAAAATTATTACTTTATTGCAAGAGCGAGTTACAAAAGAAAAAGAGCAATTTGAAGACTACCTAGCTGAACTCAATTTAAAGCTCAAGCGCATCAATGACATCGTTGCCGACGATTCAAGGACGCTCGATGAAATCAAACAAATAAATTTAGATTTTAACAGCAGTATCAGTCAGCAAATGAGCGATGCTCGCGATAAAATTGACCAACACAGTGAACTGAATTTACTCAAAAACGATTTACTCGAATCTCTCGACGCAATTACAAATCGTTTAGAAGCTTATCAAAGCAGTTACGCTGGAAAACTGTCTAACCTTAATGCTAATAAAATTGTAATGAATGAGCACATTCAAGCGCTAGAAAGTGAGAATGTTTCACTGATCAAGGCTCTACAAAAAGAACGGCAATTGAGTATGCATGACCCCCTCACTCAATTACCCAACAGGCTTGGTTTTGAGCAAAGGCTGAATGAAGAGCTCACTCGCGCTCAGCGCTTTAACCAAGCCATTAGCATTGCTGTTTTGGATATTGATTTTTTTAAACGCATTAACGATCAGTTTGGACATCTTGTCGGTGATAAAGTGTTAAAAATGATGTCAAAAGAAATGAAAAAAGTATCCCGCGCTTCAGACTTTTTAGCCCGCTTTGGTGGCGAGGAATTTATTTTACTATTACCGCAAACTTCCTTAGAAGAGGCGTTTACGGCGGTTGATAAAATACGACAGCGAATAGAATCCCGACCATTTCATTTTCAAAACAAACCGGTCCCCATTACCATTTCAGCCGGTGTGGCTCAATTGGTAAAAAACGAAGCCACTGAAGAATGGATAAATAGAGCCGATGGCGCACTCTATGCTTCAAAAAATGAGGGACGCAATAAGGTTTCTACAGCCGCCTAATTAATATTTGTTTAAAGTTCGAATCAATTTATTGGTATTTATTGGCTTAGTTAAAAAGTCAGTCATACCCGATTGAATGCAACGATTACGTACTTCCTCCAGGGCATGTGCGGTCAGCGCGACAATTGGAATTTCAGGCAAGCGTTCTTGTTTTTCAAATGCTCTAATTCTTGCTGTCGCTTCGTAACCATCCATACTTGGCATCTCACAATCCATCAAAATAAGGTCGAAATCAAAATCAGCCGACTGTCTTCTTTCCAGTGCGTCTTTACCGTGGTGTACCACACTGACAGAATGGCCCAATTTAATTAATAAACCTTCCACTACCTTTTGGTTCACTAAGTTATCTTCAGCCACCAAAATTTTCATTGTTCGGCCTGGCTCTATTTTAAGCTCTTTTTCTGAGGGCAGTTCTGGGAGCTCAACTACATTCAACGGTAATAGTATTTTAAAGATAGACCCTTTACCTAAGTCACTTTCTAACGAAATTGAACCTCCCAGCAACTCGACTAATTCTTTAGAAATTGCCAAGCCTAAGCCGGTTCCTCCATAAACTCTTCGCTTACCTACTTTCACTTGTTTATAGGCGTTAAATAGTGATGGCTGCTCATTTATAGGTATACCCATGCCACTGTCGCTTACTGAAAAACTGAGCTGTTTCACATCGTTTTCGACTGTGACTCCTAAAAAGACTCTGACGTAGCCGTAATCCGTAAACTTAATCGCATTAGAAATTAGGTTAGACCAAATTTGTCGCAAACGGTGTGCATCTGTTGAGACCCATGTTGGAACATTGCTGGAAATATGGAGCGTAAACTCTAAATTCTTTTGTGCCGCATTCGGCCTGAATAATTCAAATTCTTGGGTGGCCAGATCCTGTATTGCTACCTGATCATATTTAACGTCCATTTTTCCGGCTTCAATTTTAGAATAATCAAGAACATCACCCACAAGGGTTAACAAAGACTGCCCAGACCCTTTAATGATATTTATGTAACCTTTTTGCTCTTGGTTTAAATCTGTCTGATCTAATAGCTCTACTGTCCCTAAAACGCCGTTAAGCGGGGTTCGAATTTCGTGGCTTACTTGGGCTAAAAAGTAACTTTGCGCTTCCGCTTTAATACGTTGTTTTTCACGATCATCACTGAGTCGTCGTATTCTTTGCGCTAAAGCAAAGCTCAAAAGCATCGCCTCAGCAAATGCAGAGGCTTTTGATACCAGCAAAGGCGAAAAATCAAATAAGTTTGCACCTGATAAAGAAATCATCAAATAGGTATTGCCTAAGGCAAACAATAACCACGCAATTAAGAAGTACCTTGCTGTTTCGAGACCTTTAGCCGTCGCATAAAAGCCAACGCAAACCGCTAAAACCAACATGAGAGATATCGGCAGTAATGTCCAACGATCGAACGCAACATCATGGTAGTAAATTGATAAGGAGATAATTGGAATTTGGATCAGCGCCAGTGAAACAATAACTCGGTTAATGTTTGGGAGCTGATGCTTTAAATCCATGAATTTGCTGAGAAAAAGGAAGCCGAACATGGCCGTCATTAGTGTAAAAACAGTATCTGGTGCATAACTATAGCCTTGGTCAAATGGCCAGAAATGCTGAAAGATATAGCCGTCGAGTGAAAGGTGTAACATCGCAAACGAGGAAATAAAGAACACATAATATAGGTACGCAGAGTCTTTAACCGAGGTGTATAAAAATAGGTTGTACAACGCCATGGCTAGAATTACGCCGTAAAACATCCAGTTGAAAATATCTTGCTTTTGCAAAGGAGACCAAAAATCGCCACTCGGGTAGAGCTTTAGTGGCATGTAAAAAGAACCTTTTGTTTTAACGCGCAACATAAACTCTGTAGGCTTGCCCGGTTCGTTGTATATTTTAAGCGGCACAATTGAAAACCGATGATCTTCTATTCTATTCGCAAAAGACCGTTGCATACCTGAACGATAAATTAGCCTAGGCCCTGTATCTTCAAAGATTTGGTAGATATCTATGTAATCTAATACAGCCGTACTGATCACTAGGTCCCACTGTTTATAGAGTGACGCCGATGCGTCTACTCTAAACCGAATCCAGTAAGGAATTGTGGCATAACCTAAATTAATAATGTCTTTATCATAGCTTTGCCATTGCGAGGACCATTCAGGCAAAGCAATCGAGAACGGTGAAAGGGCATCATCTTTATCGGGGAGGAATTCAACAAACGAGCCCAGAAAAGGAGATGGCTGGTTATTCAGTTCAACGGTTGTTGTAGTTTCAGCGGCGACTGACATTTGCTGAAGTGCGAAAAGAACAAACATTCCGAATGCTAAAAGCTTCTTATGAATCAAATGGGAATTAAACTTAAGCAAAATAGAAGTAACTCACAATTATAACAAGATATCTCTTTAGTCTAGCAGTATTTAATCGGGAATGGCCGTCTAAATAGTGAGTATGGTGAAAAGTAAGCATTGAAAGCGTGCAACTTGTCCCCATTGTTTAAGTACTTTTCATACAATAAGAGATTTATTATGCCTATTAAAGTCGGTGATACTTTACCCAGTGTTGAACTATCTGAACTATCAAAAGAAGGGCCTGTGAAGGTTTCCAGTGATGAAATCTTTGCAAACAAAAAGGTCGTGCTTTTCGCACTTCCAGGCGCGTTTACGCCAACTTGCAGCGCTGCTCACCTTCCAGGCTTTGTTGTAAAAGCGGATGAGTTGAAAGCTAAAGGCGTAGATGAAATTGTATGCCTCAGTGTCAATGATGCCTGGGTGATGGGTGCTTGGGGCGAATCTCAGAACGCAGAAAATATACGTATGATTGCAGACGGCAGTGCTAATTTTACTGAAGCCGTGGATTTAGTTTTAGATTTAACCGATGCAAACATGGGTGTTCGTTCAGAACGCTACGCGTTAATAGCTAATAATGGTGTCGTTGAATGGATTGGCATTGAAGAAGGTGGATTCGAGCACTCTTCAGTGGAAGCGGTATTAAACGCACTTTAATTTTTTGCAATTAACTAAAAAGCCCAACTATTATTTGTTGGGCTTTTTTTTGTCTTTCAGTTTATGCTTAGTCATTCAAGTGTAAATGCACAGTGCGATGAACGACAAAACCATATTTTTCCAAACCTTAGCCTCCATTCCGGAGGGCTATTACACAAGTTACGGGGCGATTGCCCAACTTTGTGGCGTGCATGTAAGACAAATACAAGCTTGGTTAAGAACCCTTCCCGAAGGCAGTCATTTACCCTGGTTTAGAATCATAAACAGTCAGCGAAAAATCACTCAACACTCTGGTTCGTTATTACAGCACCAACTGTTAGCCAAAGAAGGCCTAATTCCTAACGAAAGAGGAAAGTTCCCTATTGAGTATTACTGGCCTAACGAATCTCCGTAATCCATTTTTAAGGCTATACATGCACCCAAAAGTTACCATTAGACATATTGAAGAAAAAGATCTCTCAGCCGTTGTTTCAATCCTTAATCCGTTTATTGAAGATACTGCGGTCACTTTCGATACCCTGCCCTATTCCACTGAAACTAGACTCCCTTGGTTTAATCAATTTGGTCATTCTGGTCGGCATCAATGCCTTGTGGCAGAGGTCGACTCTAAAGTAGTCGCTTATGCTAATTCCGGACCTCTAAGGCCAAAGGCCGCCTATGACACCTCGGTTGAAGTAAGTATCTATAAAGCATCGAATGTTAATCACAAAGGGTTAGGATCTGTTTTGTACGAGGCTTTATTTGATCGCTTAGAAAAAGAAGACGTTCACCGTGCACATGCATTGATTACGTTGCCTAATTCAGCGTCTATAGGGTTACATAAGAAAATGGGCTTTTATGAGGTGGGTATATTGAATGAAGCAGGCCGAAAATTTGATCAATACCATGATGTTTTATGGATGGAAATGAAACTAAGAAAGTAAAGTGTTCCACGTGGAACAAAAAAGCCTACCTCTTTTCAGAAGGTAGGCTTTTTAAATTTAACGGCAATGGTACTTAGTAGTCTAAGTTTGACACCATCAAAGCATTAGACTCAATAAATTCACGTCTAGGTTCAACATCATCGCCCATCAGCGTCGTAAAGATTTGATCGGCCGCAACGGCATCTTCGATCGTAACCTTTAACATACGTCTTGCCTCAGGATCCATGGTTGTTTCCCATAATTGCTCTGGGTTCATTTCGCCCAGACCCTTATAGCGTTGAATCTGATAACCACGTTTTGCTTCGCCCATTAACCATTCAATAACTTCCTCAAATGAGCTTACTTCGTGTTTCTTTTCTCCACGAGCAATATAGGCACCCTCTTCAATTAAACCTTGTAAGGTATCCCCTAACTCAACAATCAACCTGTAGTCATTACTTTCAAAGAAACTGTGTGAAATTGGGTAATCTGTACTTAGGCCATGAGCGGTAGCCTGTATTTTCGGTAAGAAAATATGACGCTCTTTGTCTTCTTCTAACAGAACCTGGTATTCAGCGGAACCAGATCTAAAATTAACTAAAGCTTCGCTTAAATCATCACACCAGCTCGCAACAGCTTCTTGGTTTCCAAGTTGGTCAACGGCTAGCTTAGGCATGTAAAGCAATTGCTCAAGCACCGCTTTAGGGTATACCCGACTCATCTTCTCAATCCGGGCTAAAACAGCCTTATATTGAGTAACAAGCGCTTCTAATTGAACTTCACCGATTCCTGGAGCAGAGTCGTTTACGTATAAAGTGGTGCCTTCAAGAGCTTGTGACAACAAGAATTGCTCTAAAGCGGCTTCATCTTTAATGTAAGTCTCTTGCTTACCTTTTTTGATTTTATATAACGGTGGCTGCGCAATAAATATATGCCCGTTTTCAATCAACTCAGGCATTTGCCTAAAAAAGAAGGTTAACAATAAAGTACGGATGTGAGATCCATCAACGTCGGCATCGGTCATAATAATGATGCTGTGATAGCGCAGCTTTTCAACATTAAACTCTTCTCGCCCAATGCCGGTGCCCAGCGCCTTAATTAGAGTGCCAACTTCTTGCGATTGCAACATCTTGTCGAAGCGCGCTTTTTCAACGTTAAGGATTTTACCCTTCAACGGCAAAATAGCCTGCGCCTTACGATCGCGCCCCTGCTTGGCTGAACCGCCAGCAGAGTCCCCTTCCACAAGGTATATCTCTGATAATGCAGGGTCTTTCTCTTGGCAATCTGCTAGCTTTCCAGGCAGACCGGCAATATCGAGAGCTCCCTTTCGGCGAGTCATATCACGTGCATTTCGAGCCGCTTCTCGCGCCCGAGCCGCGTCAATCATTTTACCAACGATTACCTTAGCTTCATTTGGGTGTTCTAATAGGTATTCAGCGAATACTCGACCCATTTCTTGTTCAACGGCAGGTTTTACTTCAGAAGAAACCAACTTGTCTTTTGTTTGAGAGCTAAACTTAGGATCTGGAACTTTAACCGAAATAATGGCAGTCAAACCTTCTCGAGCATCGTCGCCCGTTGTGGCAACCTTTTGCTTCTTTTGTACATTCTCTTGCGTAATGTAACCATTAAGGGTTCGTGTCAGGGCCGCGCGGAAACCAGCAAGGTGAGAACCACCATCACGTTGAGGGATATTATTGGTGTAACAGAAGATATTTTCTTGGTAGCTATCATTCCACTGCAACGCAACTTCTACGGCAATACCATCTTCTTCACGCTCAAAGTTGAAGTGAAACACTTCGTTAATGGTTGTCTTATTTTGATTTAGGTAAGTCACAAAAGCCTTTAGACCACCCTCATAGTGGAAAAACTCTTCACTGCCAGTTCGCTCATCTTTTAGACGAATAGCAACGCCTGAGTTCAGGAAGCTAAGCTCTCTTAGGCGTTTAGCTAATATATCGAAAGAATATTCAATATTACCGAAGGTTTCACTGGAAGGCATAAAGGTTACCTTCGTACCTGTTGTAGAGGCATCGCCTACTACTTTTAACGGCTCAATAGGTACACCATGGCGATAGACTTGTTCGTGTACTTTACCTTCTCGGCGAATGGTCATTTTTAGCTCAGCCGATAGTGCGTTTACAACTGAAACACCAACACCGTGTAAACCGCCTGAAACTTTATAAGAGTTATCATCAAATTTACCGCCCGCGTGCAGCACGGTTAAGATAACTTCAGCGGCCGATTTGCCACCTTCTTCTTCCATAGGCTCTGTCGGAATACCACGACCATTATCTTCTACGCTGATCGATTCATCCGGGTGAATAGTTACGGATATCTCACTGCAATAACCCGCTAGGGCTTCATCGATAGAATTATCCACTACCTCGAATACCATGTGATGCAAACCCGTGCCGTCATCGGTATCACCAATGTACATACCCGGCCGTTTTCTAACTGCATCTAATCCTTTAAGTACTTTAATACTCGAGGAATCGTAATTATCACTCATTCTTGTTCTCCATTGACCGCAGAGTTTATGACTGCGCCATGTTCCACGTGAAACATCTTTACTTGTTCAGGCTTATTCCAAAAATTACTGAGTGGCTTAGGATCAACGCAGGTCATAAACACTTGACCTTCTAAACGCTCCATTAAAGCCCCCAACTTCTGAATATGATTTTGATCCAGTTCAGCAGGTAAATCATCCAACAAAAAGGTGGTTGGCATCTTTTGCTGAGACTGCAAATACACACTTTGAGCAATCTTTAATGCACAGACCACTAATTTTTGTTGGCCCCGCGATAAAACATCCGCTGCATTAAGCTTACCCGTCTTTATTCTCATATCGGCTCTTTGAGGCCCCGATTGGGTGTAACCTAATTTTTGGTCACGCTCCCTTTGATGCTCTATCACTTCATTCAACGGTTTAGATCTATCCCAACCTCGATAATAATGAATACGAAGCTCTGGCAACTCGATTAAGGCCGATAACACCTCATGAAAGCAAGGGACGAACCCTTCTAAATACCCTTTTCTAGCCTGATCAATACGCTCAGAACAACTTAGGTATTCACGCTCCCACACTTCAAATTCAGCTTTAGATAGTTTACCAGAACGTAGCAAAGAGTTCCGATTTTTAAGGCTTTTTTGTAACTTTTGCCAATCTGAATGAAAGTTAGGAAATTGATGAAAAACACCCCAGTCGAGAAACTGGCGTCGATCACTGGGTGACCCTTCAAGTAATGAAAAACTACTGGAATCGATCAGCTGTAGTGGCTTTTGTTGCACCAACTCAGCAAGACTTGCAAGTGACTGGCCGTTTTGACGAATTTGAACCTGGCCTTTTGCTGTCCTTCGGACGGCTAGCAGGCCTAAATCAGAATCCTTTGCGGTTATGAGTAGCTCATCTAACTCATGACTAACTACGGTTTTAGTGCGGGCTTGGCGAAAAGATCTCGCCATAGAAAGCAAATGTATACTTTCAAGCAAGGAGGTCTTACCTGCCCCATTTAAGCCGTAGAATATATTCACATTCGGGGACAGATTTAACTGGGTGTTCGCGAGATTACGAACACCCTGTACAGACAATGTGTCAATTGACACTTTAAGCTCGATTAAACGCTATAGGCGCATTGGCATAACGACATATTGAGATGCGTCATCATCAAAGTCGGTAACCAACGAGCTCGAGTTTGCATCGGCCATCACAAATCGAACTTGCTCGCCATTAATAACGTTTAAAACATCGAGAAGGTAACTCACATTAAACCCTACTTCGATATCTGGACCGTTATAATCCACTTCGATCGCTACTTCGGCTTCTTCTTGTTCTGGGTTATTCGCTTTAACAACCAAATTGCCATCACTCAATGACATTCTGACACCGCGATACTTTTCGTTAGATAAAATAGCCGCGCGGCTGAATATTGATTTAAGAACCTGACGATCACCCACCATTTCTTTATCGCCACCACGTGGAATAACGCGCTCATAATCTGGAAATTTCCCATCTACGAGTTTAGTGGTAAAACTAAAAGTCGGCGTAACTGCTCTTAAATGCGACGAACTGATATCAATCTGCACCGTACTGTCGCTATCTTCGAGCAAACGATTAAGCTCTAATATGCCTTTACGAGGTACAATAACTTGCTTGCGCTCAACAACATTTAGCCCTTCGATATGCCTAGCACTCATCGCTAATCGGTGACCATCTGTCGACACAGTTCTCACCGTGCTGTTATGAAACTCAACCAACATACCATTTAAATAGTAGCGAACGTCTTGTTGGGCCATTGCAAAAGCTGTGGCTTCAATGAGTTTGCTGACTACATTTTGCGGCAACTGATATTGCTCAGCTTCAGCGTCGTTTTCAATATTAGGGAATTCGGTCGCGGCTAAAGAAGATAAGGTAAACTTACTACGACCACTAACAACCTGAACACGCTCTTCATTTTGCTGCAAACTGATGATGGCGTCGTCGGGCAGGGATCGTACAATATCTAAGAACTTCTTAGCCGGTACCGTAATAGCACCTTCCGTTGCTGGCTCAGATAATTCTACTCGTCCGACCAACTCGACTTCCAAATCGGTTCCGGTTAACGACAACATATTTGCTTCGACTTCCAACAACACATTAGAAAGTACGGGCAATGTTTGACGTTTCTCAACTACACCACTGACCAGCTGCAGCGGCTTAATAAGTTGTTCTCTAGCGAGGGAAAATTGAATCATTAGGTTCGTTCCATCTTTTATGTTGTCAAAGTTCGATGTAAGTTACTGTAATCTTCTCGTATATCTTGAATAGTTTCACGCAATTCTTTTACTTTTCGGCATGCATGCAACACCGTTGTATGGTCTCGACCACCAAATGCCTCACCTATTTCAGGCAAACTGTGTTGAGTCAGCTCTTTTGACAAAGCCATAGCCACCTGCCTAGGGCGTGCAATGCTTCGACTGCGTCTTTTACTGTGAAGATCAGATATCTTTATTTTATAGTATTCTGCTACTGTTCGTTGAATGTTTTCAATACTGACTTGCTTATCTTGTAAGGCTAATAGGTCTTTTAACGCTTCCTTAACAAAAGCTGTATTAATAGCAGAGCCGGTAAATCGAGCATTGGCACTGACTCGTTTTAAAGCGCCTTCCAATTCACGAACGTTTGATCGAATCCGTTGCGCTATAAAGAACGCAGCTTCACCAGGTAATTTAACTTTTTGCTCTTCTGCTTTCTTCATCAAAATAGCAACACGCGTCTCAAGATCAGGAGGCTCTACCGCAACGGTTAAACCCCATCCAAACCGAGATTTCAAACGATCTTCTAAACCTTCAATTTCTTTCGGAAACCGGTCACAGGTAAGAATGACTTGCTGGTTACCTTCAAGCAGTGCATTAAAGGTATGAAAAAATTCTTCTTGTGAACGATCTTTCTTTGCGAAAAATTGAATATCATCAATTAACAGCGCATCTAAACTACGGTAAAACTTTTTAAATTCTGGCATCGCATTTAATTGCAATGCCTTGACCATATCGGCTACGAAGCGTTCTGAGTGCAAATAAACCACTTTAGCGGCGGGGTTTTGATCAATAATGTGATTACCAATGGCCTGCATTAAGTGAGTTTTACCTAAACCCACTCCACCGTATATAAACAATGGGTTGTAAGCCCCACCGACATTTTCAGCAATTTGCTGGCTGGCGGCCAATGCGAGCTGGTTTGATTTGCCCTCAACAAACGACTTAAACGTAAAGGAAGGGTTTAAGTAGCTCTGAACCTTTCCTTTACCGCGTTTAGCGCCTGTTGTTTGAACTTCAATTTCTTTTGGCTGCTTACGATCTTCAATCACAACAGGCGATGCACTGCTTGTTGAAACAGGTGCACTGGCCGATGGTTTAAGATCCATTTGAATTGGTTTTTTAGCCCCGGCTTGTCTAGAAGAGGCAACGACCGGTTTTTTACCCTGGCCATTAGCGATTTCTATTTCGATTGCATCGTTATAACCAAGTTCTTCTAAAATAGTTTGAATTCGCTGAACATATTTATCTCGAACCCAGTTAGCAATAAATCTATTGGGTGCCAATAGTGTAAAAACACCAGATTCAGACAATATTAGAGGACGCAGCCAAGTATTAAATTGGTGAGAAGGCAGTTCATTTTGTAGTTGCTCTATGCATTGCTGCCAAAGTGACTCGTGCACCTTTACTCCAATTCAATTAAAACGGCCGAACATTTTAGCTAACAGAGCAAGGCATCGCTACCCTTAATCGCTATTTTTGTGGATAAAAGCTGTGGAAAACTAGGCGCATAAGCCTGTTATTAAGCTTGTGCTCTAAAATGTGTATAAAGTTCTGTGCATAAAACGGCTACTTATACACTGGTTACACGCCCTCCATACTCAGTTTATCTTGTCTTTTTAAACAACCTTATCATTCTCTGATCGTTAATAAATTAAAGGCCTGCAGAACCTTTTCCACAGATAAAGGCTCCTCTAATAAATACTAATAACAATAAATCTTAAAAACATATAATTCATATATATATTAATAATTTAAACCTCTTTGAGATCAAAAAAGATTATTTGTCCATGATCAAAAAAACATCATTGATTTACTGGTTCAAAGCCTTTAGAATCCGCCATCCAATTTTTAGCCGATTGATCTTTTTAAATTTAAGGTTGATCACAGAACTGTAAAGCCATCAAACTGACGATGGCTAACCAAAAGAGATCGTGAACATGAAACGTACATTTCAACCTAGTACCATCAAGCGTAAGCGTAGCCACGGTTTCCGTGCACGTATGGCAACAAAAAACGGCCGTAAAATCCTAGCTCGTCGTCGTGCTCGTGGACGTGCGGTATTGAGCGCTTAATTCATTAACATTTTGTTAAAGAATTCAGTGGCTGAAAAAACGTTCGGATTTCCACGTCGTGTAAGACTTCTCACGGCAGCAGATTTCCGAACGGTTTTTGACCAAGTAGATGTCAAAGCCCCTTCCCCAAATTGCCTATTGTTGGCAAAATTTAATGAAACTAAGCCTCGCCTTGGTTTTATCATCTCCAAAAAAAATGTAAAAAATGCGACTGATCGGAATCGTGTTAAACGGTTTGCCCGAGATTATTTCCGCCTAAATCAATCCAAATTGCCAAATTTAGACATCATATTTATGGGTCGAAAAGGCTTGTCAGAGCTTTCAGATAAAGAATTACATGAGTTGATAGAAAAGCAATTTAAAAAATTAGCCAAGCGCGCTAATAAAAACCTGAATCCCTAAATTCTGACTGGCAATATAGGCCGTCGACAGGTACCATTTCGCCTCTTTTTTAATCGTATAAACGCCTATAAAGGGCATTTTCCAACTTTGGAACTTTAAATAATGGATGTTCGTCGTATATCAATCATGGCTGCATTAGCCGTAGTTTCTTATTTAATGATATTACAGTGGTCAAAAGACTATTCTGGCGTTGAGCCAACCACCTCAGACGTTGCACAGGCAGTCGTTGTTGATAGCAGTGGCGTAGTCAGTGAAAACGTGGCAAGTGATATCCCACAGGGTAATAGCACCACTAATCAAACACCTACCGCTGCGACGGCGCCCTCTGACAATCGATTAGTGACCGTTAAAACGGATGAATTGATTGTAACCATCGATCTTAACGGTGGGGATGTCTTATACACAGGCCTTCCAAAATACCCTGCCAATATAAATACCCCAAATGTCCCATTCGCGATTTTAGAAAATGTTGACCGTACTTATATCGCTCAATCTGGGTTAGTGGGTGAAAATGGCGTAGACGCTCAAAATCGCGCGCAATATACATCCGAACAATCAGAATATACTTTAAACGGAGATAGCCTTGATGTGGTGTTAACCCATATCAGCGAAGATGGCATCGTGGTTAAGAAAACTTACCGTTTTACTAGCGGCTCTTATCTAATGGATATTCGCTACGATGTAGAAAACAAGTCTTCTCAAACGGTCCGAATGAATTTATTTGCTCAATTACGCCGCGATAAGAGCGAAGATCCTAGTGCAACTGGTGGTATCGGTATGAATTCTTACCTAGGTACTACCTTCTCGACTTCAAATGAAGCCTATAACAAGGTTAAATTTAAAGATTTAGAGAAAGATC
This sequence comes from Reinekea marina, assembly GCF_030409715.1. Taxonomy (NCBI): domain Bacteria; kingdom Pseudomonadati; phylum Pseudomonadota; class Gammaproteobacteria; order Oceanospirillales; family Saccharospirillaceae; genus Reinekea; species Reinekea marina. Next base: position 352,478 of record NZ_JAUFQI010000001.1, on the reverse strand, counting down.
GCTTTACCGATTCCAGTACAGGTGGCTGGGTCGCTATTTTACAACATTACTTTTTATCGGCTTTCATTCCGGCACAAACCGATGTAAATAACTACTATGGCCAGCAAGGTAAAAATGGGCATTTCTATGCCGGTTACCAGGCGCCAACCATGGTTATGGGTCCGGGCGAGTCTGCTTCGACTGCAACTCAACTTTATGTTGGACCTAAAGACCAAGACGCTTTAGAGAAAATAGCGCCTAACCTAGAGAAAACCGTCGATTATGGTTGGTTGTGGTGGATCGCCAATCCAATCTTCAAATTACTGCAAATAATCCATGGTTTAGTCGGTAACTGGGGTTGGGCTATCGTTCTAATGACCTTAACCATTAAAATGGTGCTATACCCATTAACCGCCTCTTCTTATCGTTCAATGGCGAAAATGAAGAAGTTTGCACCTAAAATTCAAGAAATGCGCGACATGTATGGCGATGATCGTCAAAAGATGAGCCAAGAAATGATGAAGCTTTATCAGAAAGAAAAGCTGAATCCTTTGGGTGGTTGTTTACCTATGTTGGTGCAAATGCCTGTGTTTATTGCGTTGTACTGGGTGTTGATGGAATCTGTGGAACTTCGCCAATCGCCGTTTATCTTCTGGATTGTCGACATGTCGGTTAAGGACCCTTATTTCGTTCTACCGTTGTTGATGGGTGCTTCTATGTTCTTCCAGATGCAAATGCAGCAACAACCGACTATGGACCCAATGCAAGCTAAAATCATGAAGTTGATGCCGATCATGTTTACCTTCATGTTCTTATGGTTCCCAGCTGGCTTAACATTATACTGGTTTGTGAATAACTTGATTACCATTGCGCAGCAAGCCTACGTTAACCGCAGTGTTCAAAAGGCAGACGCAAAAGCCAAGTAACGACTAAACTGGCTAGCGTGTATTCTAAAAGGCAGATTAAACTCTGCCTTTTTTCGTTTAAATTGTCCGATAAAGGTATAACACAATGCTCAGTGCGCAAACCATTGCCGCCGTCGCAACACCACCTGGAAGAGGTGGTGTCGGTATTATCCGTGTTTCAGGTGCAAAAGCCGCCAATATTGCACAAGCCATTTTAGGTACACTTCCTAAACCAAGGTTTGCCCACTATGGTGATTTCCTAGATGCGCAAGACCGTGCCATCGATCAAGGTATTGCACTTTATTTCCCGGGTCCAAACTCATTTACAGGTGAAGACGTTCTGGAACTGCAAGGGCACGGCGGACCTGTCATATTAGAGCTTTTACTGGAGCGAGTTGTTTCCTTAGGCGTCAGATTAGCTCGCCCTGGTGAATTTTCAGAACGTGCCTTCTTAAACGATAAAATAGATTTAACCCAAGCCGAAGCCATTGCGGATTTAATTGATGCTAGTTCAAAAGAAGCCGCTCGATCAGCGGTCAGATCCTTGCAAGGCGACTTTTCAAAACAAGTTCATTCATTGGTCGAACAACTCATACAGTTGCGAATCTATGTAGAAGCCGCCATAGATTTCCCAGAAGAGGAAATCGACTTTTTGTCTGATGGAAAGGTCGAGTCGGATTTAACAAGCGTTATGGCGCAATTGCGACAAGTGCTTAAAACGGCCAATCAAGGCAGTTTAATGCGAGAAGGCATGTCTGTGGTTATTGCCGGTAGACCCAATGCGGGAAAATCCAGTTTAATGAACGCCTTAGCAGGTCAAGAGCGGGCTATTGTCACAGACATCGCTGGTACGACACGAGACGTCCTTAAAGAGCATATACACCTAGATGGGATGCCTTTGCATATCATCGATACTGCAGGCCTGCGAGATGCACCTGATGAGGTTGAACGAATAGGTGTTGAACGAGCATGGCAAGAAATTGAACGAGCGGATCGTATTTTGTTGATGGTAGATGCAAGTGATACTGATGCAACAAACCCAGAGACTATTTGGCCCGATTTTATGCACAAATTACCCGAAGATGCTCGCATAACCGTCGTTCGCAATAAAATTGATAAGACGCTTGAGAGTGCTGGAATAACGGAATGCGAGGATAGTTATCCCGTTGTCAGAATTTCAGCTGATAAAGAAATCGGCTTAGACGTATTACGAGATCATTTAAAGCAAATAATGGGTTTTGAAGGCCAACATGAGTCTGGCTTTATCGCACGTAAACGACATTTGGAGGCCCTAAACGTTGCACAAGATGCACTTGATAAGGGGCTTGCGCAACTTTTAGGACCAGCGGCTGGTGAGTTGTTAGCTGAAGACCTGAGAGTGGCACAAAATGCATTGAATGAGATTACCGGTGAATTCAGTTCAGATGATTTGTTAGGTCGAATTTTTGGAAGCTTTTGCATTGGGAAGTAACCTAAAAGAGCGCCCTGTCATTCATGTGACGGCGGCTTTGTTAATTCACAATGGAAAAGTCTTTGCAGCAAAACGCAGTAGTGGACGGCATTTAGCGGGTTATTGGGAGTTCCCAGGTGGAAAAATTGAAGCCAACGAAACCGCGTCTGAATGTTTAGAACGAGAGTTAGCCGAAGAACTTAATTTATCCACAGAAATAGGGTCGTTTTTTATGAAAACGACCCATGATTATGGGGATAAAAAAGTAGTTTTACATGTTTACCAGATAGCATCCTTCATGGGCGAGCTTCAGTTGGTTGATCATGATGAATACCGCTGGTTGTCACTGACCGACTGCACGCCTTTAAAATGGGCACCTGCAGACATACCTATCGTGAATCGTTTAGCGACAATTCTCTAAAATATTAAAGCGTTTTACCTGTTTTCAAAATAGTTAAGATGTCTTGCCACACCTCCTCCCTATTGCTCTCATTGATAATTTCATGTCGAGCCTGTGGATAAAGTTTAACGCTTTGAAGGTTTTTTTCGCTCTGCTTCAATTGCTTCGCGAGTAATTTAACCCCTTTACCCATATCTCCGACAGGGTCTGATGTACCAGACAAAAGATGCAACTTCACGTCATTAGGCCAAGATTTAGGTTGAATCGCCAACATGCCAGAAATAAAGTCTGCCCACAGGCCGAGCGTGCAATCAAACCCACAAAATGGATCGGCTATATACTCATCAACTACAGCCTCATCGCGAGATATCCAATCAAACTCAGTTCTATTAGGCTTAAACTTTGCGTTAAAAGGAGAAAAAGCCGTTTGGGTGACAAACGTACTAATGCTTCTTTTTCCTTTAAAGGCTTTGATGGCAGAGATTAACAGGTTTGAGGCATGTAACTTAGGTCGATCAATTCGGTTTGTAGCACTGAGAATCAGGTGCTCTAAACGTTGGCCGTATTGTTGAATATAAGCTTGGCTAATAAAAGAGCCCATGCTGTGTCCGAGCAGACTTACCTTCACATTAGGGATTTCTTTGCGGCCGTATTCGATAGCTTGATGTAAATCATCGATAACTTTTTGCCAGCCTTGATCATCGGCGTAGTGGCCTAAATCATCGTCGGGGCAATCCATTCCATGGCCGCGATGATTAATAGCAAGAACAGCAATATTTTGTTCAGTTAAAAACTCAGCTAGCGGTGCATAACGCTCGCAATATTCAGCCATACCATGAGAAATGACCAACAGCTGTTCGCAAGGCTCAGGTCGCCAGAGTCTGACCGGAATTTCGTGTCCATCGGGAGCGTTTAAAAACTCTTCTAAATACTGCAATGAGGTGCCCTCTACCATTTATTCCCAGCTTATCACGGCTTAATCATAGGTTATACAACTGGTTACTCAATGTTTATCTACAAAGTTATCCACATTATAGTTTTGCGGAAAGTAAGCTAAAAACCACCTAACTGTCGTTATCTTCTAGGTTTATGCGGTGTTCTTGCTGCTCCACTTTAGCTTTTAGATAGCCGGCATTATATTTATTCACATATACGCCGGTATCAACTCTTTCTGTTACCTCAATACCGGCTTGCTCTAGTTCGTCGGCCTTATGAGGATTATTGGATAATAACCGAACGCGCTTAACGTTGAGGCTGGCTAACATTTCAATGGCTGGACCAAAGTCGCGTAAATCGTGCCCAAAGCCCAGCATCTCATTGGCTTTATAAGTATCAATTCCTTTGTCTTGCAGGGCGTAGGCATCTAATTTGTTATAGAGACCAATACCGCGGCCTTCTTGTCTTAAGTAGAGCAGAATGCCACCTTCTACACTCATTAAGCGCTGCGCTTCTTCAAGTTGTTCTCCACAATCACACCGCTGCGAACCAAAGACGTCACCTGTTAAACATTCTGAATGTATTCGCACTAATGGCGCGTCTTGTTCGGTAGGTTGTCCAAAAAGCACTGCGATGTGTTCTTTATTGTCAGAAAAACCTGAAAAACTGATGAATTTAGTTTCTACGGCTTGGTTGGTAAGAGGGATTGGTACATTTGCACGGATAGTGACAGACATGTGCTTTCTCAATAATGACTAGAAATGAATATATATGGGCAAGTTTAGCGCATTAAAGTTATCTATGGCTTGTATTTTCAAACTACGCACGCATTAAAGCGAGTAAATTAAACTTTGGTGATCATTTACGATCTAAAGAATGATCGCAATTAAGGACCTCATTTGAAAAACCTAAAAATAGATATCGTATCGGATGTTATGTGCCCTTGGTGTGTAGTGGGTTATAACAACTTAGACGCCGCATTAAATGAATTGAATGATTCGATACAAGCGAATATAGAATGGCATGCGTTTGAGCTTAACCCCGCCATGCCGAAAGAAGGCCAAGATCTCCGAGAACATTTGATGGAGAAATACGGTATTACCGAAGCGCAAAGCGATCAAAACCGACAAAATATAATCGACCGTGGCAAAGAATCAGGCTTTGAATTTAACTTTTCAGAGAAAATGCGCATGATTAACAGCTTTGATTGCCATCGACTACTGACGTGGGCCAAACGCTTTGATAAACAAACGCCGTTAAAATTAGCGCTATTCGATGCACACTTTACGACAAATCTAGATTTGAGTGATCCTGTACAGCTTTTAACTGTTGTTGAATCTGTAGGGTTAGATAAAGACGCCGCTGAAAATGTACTGAACAGCGACGAATTTGCCCAAGATGTGCGAGAAGAACAAAATAAAATGCAACAGCTGGGTATAACGTCAGTACCCACCTTTATTGTGAATGACAAATACGCCATTTCTGGTGGCCAACCTGTTGCTGCTTTTAAACAAGCCTTAACTCAAATATCTGCAGAAATGTGATAAACTGCGCGCCGTTTTATGGGCTTCGTTTTTAAGCCTAAATACACTTACCAATTGGAATTACTATGTCTAAATACAACACGCCTCAGCTACAAGTCAGTTATGGTATTGGTCGTCAAATGGGTGGCCAACTTCTAGAACAACCTTTTGAAGGTTTGGATATCGACGCAGTTGCTGCAGGTGTTGTCGAAGCATTCACTGGCGTTGCCGATCCTATCAACCCAATGGATATGCAAAAAGCCTATGACGTTATCCGTGAAGAAATGTCAAAAGTTCAGGCTGAGCAAGAAAAGGAACTCGCGAAAGAAGGCGAAAACTTTTTAGCTGAAAACGCTAAACGCGAAGAAGTAACGGTGACGGAATCTGGATTGCAATATGAAGTTATTAAATCCGGGGACGAATCGGCTACAAAGCCAGCGGTTAATTCTAAAGTGAAGACTCACTATCACGGAACATTAATATCGGGCGATGTATTCGATAGCTCAGTGGATCGTGGCCAGCCAATTGAATTTGCCGTAAACGGTGTTATTGCCGGCTGGACCGAAGCGCTCCAGTTAATGGTGCCTGGTGATAAATGGAAGCTTTATATTCCTCATCACCTAGCTTATGGCGCACAAGGTGCCGGTGGTGCGATTGGCCCATACCAAGCGTTAATCTTTGAAGTAGAATTACTCGATATCGTTTAATTCGTTTGTACGCCTAAGCTGAGAATACTTGGCTTAGGCTACAATGAAACTAGGTACACTTACTATGGCGCAGAAAAAAGCGACCCAATTGTCTGATTTAGATGCCCTATTTGGAGGCGGTTCACGAGTATATAGCACTGAACAAGGTCGAATATGCCCCGTCTGTGATCAAGCCGTTGATCAATGTTTGTGCTCTAATGATGTTGTGCCAGAAGGTGATGGAATCGTTCGATTAAAACGTGAAACCAAAGGCCGTAAAGGCAAGGGTGTCACGCTTATTACGGGAGTGTTATTAGTACCATCTGAGCTTAGAGCACTCGCTAAAAAGTTAAAAACGCGATGTGGAACGGGCGGAACAGTCAAAGAAGGTGTTATTGAAATTCAAGGTGATTTCCGAGATCTGCTAAAAGAAGAACTGGAGCAGCGCGGTTACACTGTAAAAATAGCAGGCGGTTAATAGAGGAAAACATGGATAAGCAAACTCAAACCGAAATCGAAGCGGCAGCGTTTAGACGTTTGTTGGCGCATTTAGATGACCGAAAAGATGTCCAGAATATAGATTTAATGAATTTAGCTGGGTTTTGCCGAAACTGTTTGTCTAAATGGTATGCCGCAGCCGCACTGGAAAAAGGCTTTGAAATAGATTCAGATACGGCACGGGAACACATCTACGGAATGCCTTATTCTGAGTGGAAGAAAAATTATCAAACACCTGCCAATGCACAGCAACAAGCCAGTTTTGAAGCAAATAAACCGAAGGACTCACAATGAGCCAATGGGCCAGTAGTTACACTTATCGTGAATGTTTAGACGAATTTTCCCGACGTTTACAGCAACTTAGCGAAACTGATCGAGTTATTATCAGTGATCTTCATGCAAATATGAGTACGATAGATGGCTATTTATTTGCCATCAGCAGTGCACCAGCAACCGTATCACCTACCGATTGGTTAGGGGATTTATTGCCGTTAGTTCAGCTGCCAGATGATGAAAAAGCAGCCACAGCCGTGAATCTGCTCATTTCATACCAAATGCACCTTAAAAAGCGGATGATTTCGCAAAAATATAATTTACCCGATGCAGGCGATGCGCTTGAAGGGTTGAAACCGGGCAGTGAATTAAACAGTTTTAGCCAAGGCTTTAGTGCGGGTTATGACAGAATTTCGTCGATATGGTCGGTAAAAATACCGAATGAGTTGCAAAAAGAACTGACTTCACAAGTATTTGCACTGAGCTTTTTTGCCAGTACAGACAATGCCAAAGCATTCTTAAAACAGAAAAAATCAAAACTAAGACCCGAACAATTAGCCGACCAGGTGTTAGCTAATTTTCCTAAAGCGGCCGATTTACATGTCCGCTTAGGAATGGCTGTTGAAGCCGATGCTGGTGGCGAATCGTTGCATTAGAACCGACGATACATTCCAACTGAAAAGGTATAATCTGCTGCTTCTGTTGGAATGTTTTCTTGATAGTTCCAATATTCTTCAAGTTTAGACACATCGCGATAGGTTATACGACCATCGAACGACCAGTTCTCAGTATTTAGAATAAACCCGGCACCAAATTGTAAGCCCGATATTACCACATCAGTCTTATTGGGTCGTTTAAATGGCGTGTTAAAATAACCTACTTCTAAAAAGCTATGTTTTCCTAAGCGTGACAAACCTTTTCCTAGCTTGACGCCAACATCCCAACCCGACAATGAATAACCGCTTGAACCAAACCATAAAGGTTTTAGTGTATACCCGCCTCTAACAGCAAGTGCATCAAAGGCTACTTCGGTTTCTAAACTTGGGCCTATAAAAAAATTAGCCGGTCCATCGCCATAAAACCAAATTCTAGAACCCAAATTTAGGCCTACTAAAGTGTGAATTCGTTTAGCTTGTGTCAAGTCACCATGGCAATGGTAATTATTCGAGCTGTCTTTATGGCACCCGTATCGATCTATTGCGCCAGGGCTCGCCAAAACAACGCTAGCCATCAAACAACCCAGCGTTGCCATTAGTTGGTTTCTCATTTATCTAAGGTCACCGTTCTTTAACTTTCAGCAACTGTACGTTATTGAAGTGAAATTTTTGAAGACAATGAGCAAGACAGGCCTTGCTCATATTGCGTTGATTCGATCCGTTTAGAAGCGAGCCCCTAAACTTACCTGGGCGCCGATATCATAAGCCACAGACTCAGATTGCGTGCTTTCCACATAGTCGTTTGCGGTGGTTGGATCGTTATATACGACACTGGCATCCAGGCTCATCGCTGGCCAGTTATAGCCAGTACCTACGCCCACATAATATCCGCCTAACTCGGCGGTTGTGTCGTCAATGCTGTTGGTTAATGTAGATCCACTCCATCCGGCTAAAACATAATGCTTGGTGCCAATACGACCAACACCAGGACCGACTTTAATACCCGCATCCCAACCGGTTTGAAGTACCGATTCATTGGCTTCTAAATCTGCGGTTAATAGGTATTTTCCATAATAGGACGCCGTTACCGCGTACCACATATGGGTGTATTCACCGGTAACACCGGCACCGGCTAAAAGGTAAACACTGTTATTACCGACCGACCAAACTTGCGAACGAGCACCTGCACTGACGATCAAGCCTCCCAATTTGGCATTGTTAGCATCCCCATGACAATGATATTGTTTCGTCTGTTGATGTTTATGACAGTCGTATTTATCGAGCACACCGACATCAGCCATGCTAAAACCAGTGGCCGCGGATAAAACTACCAGCGAAGCGATACGTTTTTTATTTAGTCCCATGGTGGAATCTCCTTGATGACACCGATTGGCACGGTGAATAGTCTAATTTGGTCACAGTGTAGCATAGCGCGAAGTGTCACTAATCTTAAACAGGTCTCAAAACTTATTAAGGAAGAAGATGTTAAATTGGGCTCTCCTCGTTGCATTTGTACCCACGTTTTTGTTTGTTTCGTTTACACCGGGCATGTGTATGACGCTTTCAATGACACTAGGCATTACGCTTGGAGTTAAAAGAGCGCTGTGGATGATGTTAGGTGAATTAGTCGGGGTTGGCATAGTTGCCATCTGCGCGGTTGTGGGTGTTGCCGCCATTATGCTTGGCGCACCCATGGTGTTTACGGCCTTTAAATGGTTAGGTGGCGCTTACTTGGCGTGGCTGGGCATTCAAATGTGGCAATCCAAAGGTAAAATGGCGATACCGACCGATGCCAATGTTCAGCCGAATGTCTCAGCAAAAGCACTGATGACTCAAGGCTTTGTTACGGCCATTGCAAATCCTAAGGGCTGGGCCTTCTTTATGGTTCTTTTGCCACCCTTCATCGATGAATCGCTTCCCATGCCAATGCAGCTCAGTGTTTTAGTATTTATGATATTGCTTATCGAATTTTCAGCGCTGTTATCTTATGCCAGCGGTGGTCAAACGCTGAGTAAATTATTAGCGAAATCCTCTAATGTTCAATTGCTAAACCGCATATCGGGCACGCTCATGATTGGTGTCGCGTTTTGGTTGGCGCTGGGTTAATGAAGATCTCCATGCTTGAGCAATTAACGTTAATATTTAAAGATCGGATGAGATTTAAGCTCTTGCTGTTGTCTTTAAGCATGGGTATGGCCGGCGCCTCCATTATGCCGGTTTTAAGTACGCACCTTGCACTAAACATGGGTATAGAACCCTTGTGGATCGGCTTTATTTTTGCGGCGAATACATTATCAGGCATTGTTGTCAGCCATTGGATCGCGAACCATTCTGATTCTGGCTTAAGCCGATTAGGCATTATTCAAAAAGGGGCTTGGATTAGTTTTTTCTCCGTGATCGGCTTGGGCGTATCGACTCACTATATTGTTTTGATGGTTACGGGCATGGCTTTGTTTGCGGCCGTATCTCCGATTCAGCCGCAAATATTTGCCATGGCTCGAGATTTAGTCGAAGAAGAGGATGCTGCACTCTTTCAAAGCCTATTGCGTGCTTCTATTTCGTTTAGTTGGATTATTGGGCCGCCGTTGGCTTACATTTTGTTTTCGTTAATTGGTTTTAGCGGCCTCTCATTTATTTGCGCGGGCATTTTTTTGTTGTCATTAGTTTCACTTAAAGGCTTTCAAGACGCACCATTGCAGGTTAAAACTACTGAGGTGAAACTGACGGATCCTCGTCTAAAATGGTTAGTTCTAGCTATGGCTGCCGTATTCGCTGCTAACAATATGTACATCGTATATATGCCAATTTACCTCCAAGAAAACCTAAATTTTGTTGCGGTTATTCCCGGTTTACTAATGGGTTTTACGGCTGGGCTAGAAATTCCCATGATGATATACACGGGGGCACGCTCGAATCATTGGCCGTTATTTTCTCCACTTAAGTTTGCTGCTTTAATGGGCGTGGTTTTTTATAGCCTGATATTTTTTAGCCAAAATTTATCGATATTGTTTATGGCTCAGCTTTTCAATGGTGCATTTATCGGCATTATGGCGGGGTTGGGGATATCGGTTTTCCAAGCCTTAATGAAAGGCCGTATGGGCATGGCTTCAACTCTATACACTAATGCCATAAGAATGGGCGGTTTGGCAGGTGCTTTAGGCGGCGGTGTTTTAGCGCAAATGATCGGTATTCGGGGTGTATTTGTGGCATGTACCCTGATGGCAATTATTGCCTTCATGGCTTTGTCAAAAGCATCTCGATTGAAACCTAATTAAAGAGCCTCACCCGGAGCAATACAGCTTAATTTGCCTTGTTTAACTAAAATCTCTATAGTCTTGAAAACGTTACCAAAATTACGCTACATCCTTAAAAAAGACTAATTAGAGGCCATAATGATAACGATTAGAGATTTTATTGCTTCTCGACCTTGGGAAAATCCGAGCATTACTCAAATCGAGACTTTGACGGCACATGCACCTCTGCATGGCTTTCAAAATCAACAGCAAGCCTTACATAAGCAATCTCAACGTCGTAGTCTGAATGGCCAATGGAAGTTTGCCTTTTATGATCGCCCTGAGGACATTCCAGAAAAAGTCCTAGACGCCGACCATAACTTTGAAAGTACGATCAAAGTACCGGCTAATTGGCAATTAGAAGGGTTCGACCGGCCAATTTATACCAACGTTCAATACCCATTTGAAGTGATTCCCCCTAAGGTGCCAGCCCAAAATCCGACTGGCGTTTATCGAACCGAATTTGAATTAACCGAACATGATGTGCTTAAGCAAATTAGGCTGGTCTTTGAAGGGGCTAACTCCTTATTAAACGTCTATTGTAATGGGCGATTTGTTGGTCTGAGTAAAGACAGTCGTTTACCCGCAGAGTTCGATATTTCAGCTTGTGTACATAAGGGCATCAATAACTTGACCGTGATTGTCGTGCGCTGGAGTGACGGCTCTTATCTAGAAGACCAAGACATGTGGTGGTTGAGCGGGTTGTTTCGAGATGTATCATTGTTGGTCAAGCCAACAACCGGTATCGAAGATTATTGGGTACAGACACAATTAGATGCCTGCTATCGCGATGCTGATTTAATCGTCGAAACTCGCATTCAAGGGGCTCTTCAAGCTGGCCTAACCGTTTGTGCCGAGCTATTTGATGCCGACAAACTTTGCGTGGCTTCTGAAACATCGTTACTCGGTTCAAAAATAGTTGATGAAGCTGGTGGTTACCGTGAAATATGTCAGCTGCGCATTGCAATTACGGAACCTAAAAAATGGAGCGATGAAAGCCCCTATTTATATCGGCTTGTTTTGTCATTAAAAAATGAACAGGGAGACGTGTTAGATACCGAAGCTACCTCGGTTGGATTTCGGAGTGTTGAAATCAAAGAAGGTCAGTTGCGCTTAAATGGAAAGCCGGTGCTCATTCGAGGCGTTAATCGCCATGAACACGACCCAATTCAGGGCCATGCTGTGAGTAACGACAGTATGGAACGCGATGTTATCTTGATGAAGCAGTTCAACTTTAATGCGGTGCGTACAGCACACTACCCTAACCATCCAGATTTTTATGATCTATGTGATCAGTATGGATTACTGGTGGTAGATGAAGCTAATATTGAAACTCACGGCATGGCGCCTGTTTCTCGACTGTCAGAAGACCCTCTGTGGTTGAACAGCTATATGGATCGAATCATTAGATTAGTGCTGCGCGATCGAAATCATCCCTGCGTCATTGTGTGGTCGTTAGGTAATGAATCGGGGGTCGGAAAAAACCATCACGCTATGTATCAATGGGTAAAAGCCACAGACCCCACAAGACCCGTGCAGTACGAAGGTGGCGGTGCCGATACAGCGGCCACGGATATCATTTGCCCAATGTATGCACGTGTTGATTCCGAAGTCCCGCATCCTGCAGTCCCTAAATGGGCGCTTAAAAAATGGATTAGCCTACCTAACGAATCGCGCCCACTTATTTTATGTGAATATGCACACGCGATGGGCAACAGCTTGGGTTCATTTAACAAATACTGGCAAGCGTTTCGAGAATACCCTCGGCTGCAAGGCGGCTTTATTTGGGATTGGGTAGATCAAGGGATAAGTCAGCAAGACGAGCAAGGTCACCATTATTATGCTTACGGAGGTGATTTTGGTGATCAACCCAATGATCGGCAATTTTGTATAAATGGTCTTATGTTCCCTGATCGAAGTCCGCACCCGAGTGCTTTTGAAGCAAAATATTGTCAGCAACATATTCAATTTAATTTGGTTTCGGCTCACCCACTTATTGTTTGTGCCTACAGCGAGTATTTGTTTAGGAGTACCGATAATGAGCAGCTGCATTGGCGTATCTTGGAAAACGGCGAGCCCATTCAGTCAGGTATCATCGACTTACAGCTGAGCCCTGGTGAATCGCTCGAGATCGCTTTGGCGGAAAAGCTTCCAGACCCTAAACCCGGCCGAGAATACTTTTTAAGTTTGAATGTTTGCCATAAAAAGGCAACGCCATGGAGTGAAGCTGGGCATACTACGGCCCAAGCACAATTTAATTTACCCAGCCAACTTTCGATGCCTGAGCGATTCAAAACCGATTCGAATAACATTGAAATTGAACAACACCAGCATTGGGTTATTTCAGCTGCGGACAGTCGTTGGGAGATCGATCCAACCCAGGGTTTATTAATCGGCTGGCATAAATCGGGTGAATCGCAACTATTGACGCCGCCAGTCGACAACTTCTGGCGAGCCCCCATAGACAACGATATCGGAGTCAGTGAAGCCAGTGCACTTGACCCAAATGCACCGATGGTACAGTGGCAGCGATTCGGCATTGATGCATTGCAAAGACAATGTGATTCGGTAGAGCTCCTTAAGTCGTCAAAGGGTGCTCTAGAAGTGCTGGTGGTTCAACGTTACTTTGGAAACGGTCATGCCATTATAGAATCGACCTGGCGTTATCGTTTTTTTGCAAACGGTGAATGGCATATTGAAATTACGAATAATGTCAGTCCTGATTTGCCGTCATTGGCTCGGGTGGGTATTTCATTTCAAGTGCCTGACAACTCTGAAAAGGTGAGCTGGTATGGTCGTGGACCCCATGAAAACTATCCCGATCGGTGTGAATCTGCGCTGATTGGCCGCTACAGTGAAACTAAAGAGGCGCTATATACACCTTACATTTACCCTTCGGAAAACGGATTACGATGCGATGTGCGTGAAGCAAAAATTGGTTCGTTGCGGGTTAGTGGACTATTTCAATTTAGCGTAAGCCGTTACAGTCAACTTAGCTTAGCAAGCGCCCAACATCCCCATGAATTAGAGTCCGAAGCAGGATGGGTGGTTAATATAGATCACCGTCACATGGGTATTGGTGGTGATGACTCTTGGACACCGAGTGTGCATGAGGAATTTAAGCTGACAGAGACGACCTATCGCTATCAGCTTAACTTTAGCTAGCCATTGCAAATGTGCAAATATCGACGAGCCACGGATGGCAAGCCGAATTCTAAACATTCAACAATAAGTGCGTGGCCGATCGACACCTCCAGAATTCCTGGAATGGTCACAAACTTAGCTAGATTTTCTAAACTCAAATCGTGCCCAGCATTGACACCAAGCCCTAATTTTTGAGCCTCAATCGCCGCTTGTTTGTAACGAGCATGCACCTCTTGGTGAATTGGCTGATGGTAAGTTCGAGCGTATTCTTCTGTGTATAACTCTATGCGATCAGTTTTTGATTGAGCGGCCAGCCGTACTTGCTCTACATCAGGGTCTAAAAAGACACACGCACGAGTCCCCGTGGCTTTTAAGCGCGCTAGAATTGGGTCCAAAAACTCAGCTTGGGTATGAAAATCAAAACCATGATCGGATGTAATTTGGTCTGGTGCATCCGGAACCAAGGTGGTTTGGTCAGGTTTGATTTCTTCGATCAGTTGCAAGAAGTCTTCACTAGGATACCCTTCTATATTGAGTTCTACCCCGTTCAAAGGGCGAATGTAATCACCAAGGTCACGCGCATCTTGTCGTGTAATGTGCCGCTCATCTTGTCGGGGGTGAATGGTGATGCCCTTTACGCCTTGCTCAATAAATTTCTTAGCAAAGCCCACAACATTAGGCGTGTCGTGGCCACGTGAATTTCGCAACAAGGCTATTTTATTCACATTCACACTTAATTCGGTCATGCTGGATCCTATTCAGATTCATGGTTGCCGTGTAGTGTAAGGAAATTTAACCAACAGGCCAGTGAATCTATTGATCAGGCTCATTAAAAGGAGATTTTAGTGGTACGTCGAATTGCGTATTTTTGCATCGCTTTGTGTTTAATGGGGTTAGCCCTTTTGGGTTTTACAGTGGGCTTTTCCAAACTGGCTGATGTCCGTCAGCTCGATCGTTTACCGGTATCGCCTTTGTCAGCATTGACCAAAGGCGAATATTTAGTGTCGGGTACTATCACAAATAAGGCTACTAGCATTATTGCGCCCTATTCTGATGATGCGGTTGTGTATTACCACTATGAGCTTACTGAAACCTATACGGACTCGGACGGGAATCAACAAACCAGAACGTTAGAAAGCGGTAAAAGTGCGACTCCATTTTTTATTCAAGACAACACAGCGCAGGTCCAAGTTGACCCAGGTTTTAGGTTATCGGATATTCGTTTTATTGCCCCGCAAACCTACCAACATAAAACAGGGGACTTAACTTATACAGAACAGACCTTGCGTTCGGGTGATGCTATTCAGTTGACGGGCACCTACGGTTCTGAAAACCAAACCCTCGAGTTGCAATCAAATATGACTCTCCCAAAATTCGTTACCAACGACGCGCTAAATGAATCTACAGGTCAGTCTTTGTTAGGCATTAGCTTAATACTCAGCGCATCGGCTGGAGCATTGGCGATTGGCTTTGCATTGCTGCTGTCGAGCTTTGCGGTTCATCGTTTTTGGGTATTTGTAGTTACTATGACATTGGGACTCATGGGTGCATTTTCCTATCTTGGATTGCATTGGGTGCAAATAGATTGGCAAAGAGCTGAGCGGTTGTATTCATTAAGATCCGAAGGGGTCTTACATCAACCAAATAACAAAAGTGCTGAGCAAGACTTGTATCAATATTTTGTACGCATTGAACAAAGCGCTCAAGGCTGGCCAGACAGTGCATTGTTTTCTAGTTTTTTTGACACTAAAACTCAACCAAATGTTTGGTCACAGCAAGAGCAGCAACAACTCCAAGAAGCCGCACTGATACGTGATTTCAGCCGTTTAAAACCGGTTTGGTTAGGCTCTCTACTTGCTATAGTCGGTGCCATTATTTGTTTGGTGTTTATTGGCTCTGCTCTAAAAGCCATACGTTTTAAGCGCTTAGTTGAATTTATTCCAACCTCCAAAACAACCGGCCTAAGCTATGGATTAGCCGAATTAAATGGTCAAGCTAAGACTCACACCCATGCTCTGACTAGCCCACTTAATCAGCAAGAATGTTTTGCCTATGAATACTGCATAGAACAAAAACAAGGCACTGGCAAAAACCAAAAGTGGGTTGAAATTGAATCTGGTGCGGAACGTGTGTCATTTTCGCTAAAAGACGAACTTGGGCGCGTTCGAGTTAATCCTAATGGAGCTAATATTGAATACTCCGATCAAAAAGTTGAACAAAAAGGATCTCGCCGCTACACCGAAAAATGGTTGGCGACTGGCGCACAACTCTATTGCTTAGGCTTTGCACGAATCGATACCGAAACAGCAGGCCAGCTCATATTAGCAGAAGACCCAAATAAAGAGATGAAGTTTCTAATCTCTGCAAAAACTGAGCAACAAGTGATTCTAGGCAATGGCGTGAATGGTTTTTTACTGACGGGTTTTGCGCTGATGTTTGGGATTGTGGCCGCTACCATGTGGCTAACTTTGCAAAGTAACTTTAGTCCGCTCGATCTTCTGAAGGTTTCCCTCGTTGTCCCCGCTATATTGTTGGGTATCACTGTGATAATGCACTACAACAGTTTGGTTTTTTTAAGGCAAAGAATTCATAAAACTGCGGCTGATATTAATACCTTGTTGCAAAAAAGAGCCGATCTTTTTCCACGCTTGGCTGAAATTGTCAGTGCTTACTTATCGCACGAATCCGACGTAATGAAGCAATTGGTTAATGCAAGATCTCAAGTAACTCCCGTAGGAGAATCCGTAGTTGAAGCAGAAACTCAGTTGAAGACTCAAAACGCGGCCAAGCACTCTCTTTTGGCGTTGGTAGAACAATACCCAGATTTAAAAGCCAATAAGCCTATCGAGTTAATTATGCAACAAATGAGCGAAGCAGAAGACGAGTTAGCCTTGATTCGCCAAGGTTATAACGATGCGGTAATGCTGTATAACAATCAAATCGAGAAATTACCGGACGTATTCTTAGCCAAACTTTTTGCATTTAAACCTTCAGCGCCATTCCAAACGAGTTAGTTAATAAGGCTGACCACACAGTTGCGCCCGTTATCCTTAGCTTTGTATAAAGCTTCGTCCGCTTTAGCGAGGGCGTGTTGATAGTTTTCCTCTTTGGGAATGGTGGCGTATACCCCTAAACTGGCTGTTATCGTCAAGGAGATCTGCTCATCTTGATAGGCAGGACCATAGGCAATTGCTTTGCGAAGGTTTTGAGCAATATTGTAGGCATCTTCTAAATGCGTATCGGGTAATACAACAACAAACTCTTCACCGCCATAGCGACTGATAAAATCTCCTTTGCGTAGATTCTGACTGCGTAATAAAGAAGCTGTATAAACCAGAACTTCATCACCGATTAAATGACCATGAGTATCGTTAATTTCCTTAAAGTGATCTAAATCCATAATGATGATGCTGACGGTTTCTTGGCTGATCATTGCGCTTTGCCAAGTTAGGCTAAACAACTCAGAAAATGCTTTGCGGTTATAGAGACCGGTAAGGTGATCCAACTGTCCTTCTAAAATGACGCGGTCGTGTTTATGTTCGAGCTTTTGCTTTTCCGATTTAAGGCGTGCCGCTAGGTTAACAGTCTCATTCAGTTTTATTCCCACTAATTGCGCCTGGAAAATCAAGAATAGAAAGCCAAAAAATTCGATCAGATAAATATGGTAAGTGTCTGATACTGACGCATAAAGGTCATTAAGTACGCCCACCACAATGATGCCGGTGCCAGCCAACATTAAGCGAGCAAAGGGCTCACCGCGCAGAACGGGAACAAGGAGGCTATACAACACAAGCACCGATATAATCCCTAAATGAAGCTGAATAAGCAGCAAGTACTTAGTCATGAGATAAAACGGAATAGACATAGCTAGGGTTGCGAACGTGAGTGTGTACACCCAAATCGAAATAATAAATCGCTTTGATAGGTATTCGTTTAACAGCGATTGAATAAAGTGCCAAAACAAGGGCGGACCGACAATAATAGACAAATATTCAAGGCGAAGGCGAATAACAAAATGATGTGGCGTAAAGTAAGACAAGATTAAATCGGTATAACCTGAAACGCCCAATGAGCGAACAAACATAACCAAACAAATGAGCGATAGAATTAGTAGGCTGATGTTTTTTCGCCAGTGAAAGTATTGCACCATATAGTGAATACTCATGATCAATATTGCGCCCATCATCAATGCGCGTGCAAAGGTGGTTAAGTCTCTCATATTTTGAGCATCGATCGTGTTTTGCAATGCGATAGGTTCTCGAATGCCACCTGGAAAAGACTGCGTTTTAGCAACGTATATCACTAATAGTGCGTCTTTTAGCGTCGGCAAAGGGTAAAGCAAGTCTTCGCGGGAGTTGATCATACCCACTTGCCAATCGCCGGATTCACCAATAACCATCGCTTGTTCTGGCTGCCCAAATGGCATCCACAAAATTCGATAAGCATCATTAATAAAAGGCACTGCCACACTGTAAGGTTCATCGGTAAGGCTATCGAAACTTATTCGGGCGGCGTAGGTTGCTATACCATGTAAGCTAGGGTTAGCTTTGTCTTGGTCTAAAAAGTCATGCCAACTAGCGGGGCTGGGTACTTTAATCAAAGTATTTTGATTAATTGCCGAAGTAAGGGCTTCGGGCGAAAGGTGCTCGCCAAACTCAAACCACCATTCGCCAATTAATTCGATTTTTTGACCGGATACAAGATCTTCGCTACTGATTTTAAACTCAGTAGCGCTAGAAAATGGTATCACGAACAAAAAACAGACCCACACTATTAAACTTTGACGATACAAAGGATGCTCCTCTACTTCCTATATAGCGTAGTTTAATTATGAGTGTCTGCCATTTTGAAACGTTTATAAGTGCAAAAAAATAAAGTTAATCTAGATATTGCCATGTGTCAGCGCCATCAAAGTGCCGAACAGTAATGTCGATCATATCTTGCGGGTTGCACATTCTCGTATTAATGGCGACACGATCCTGCTCACTTTGTTTACCGGTGCCGGTATAATGGGTCATACAGCCACAATTTGGGCAGTGGTGAAAGTCAATGTCCTCATCGCCCCAGCGATACGTGTGGGTTTCAGAACCTGTTGTTTTAACCGTAACCTCGATTTGTTTGTAATAAGCCCAACGGGCACCAAATCGGCCGCATATGGAACAATTACATTCCGTCACGGTACTGGGCTTATGTGTGGCGGTGACAGATATCTGACCACAATGGCATTGTGCTAATAACATGTGCATTCCTCATTAACTATTTTTATGTGCGTAAGTACCAAGACCGGACAAACCCCAAAACACATTCCCCTGTGTCAATGCTACACTCTATAGTATCAGTCTGGTTTTTATTGAGAGTTTGTGTGCGTATACAACACCTTATAATTTTTATTTGCATACCGCTACTTGTTGCCTGTTGGCCAACGGGCCCTGAAAAGCATCAACAACTTGCTATGCAAGGTGCATATTCAGCATCGATCGATCCTCAAGGGCAAAACCTAGTGATTGGTTCGTTGCAGCATGGTGGCAGTTATTGGAATATTCCCAAATACGCGCGCCTGTATAATTGGAATCACCGAGCAGGTTTCTTGACTGAAATACTCTATTCTTCTTTCTCTTCGAATGGAAAGTATGCATTAACGGCTAACTACTATAATTTAGTGTTATGGAATACCGCGACTGGTGAGTCTGTCGCATTTTGGGAAGCGCCCTCTAGAATTCAATCGGCCGATTTATCCGGCGATGGGCGATTTGCATTGCTGGGCATGGATAACGGCCAAGCTGTATTGTTCGACATTCAAAACGGTGGCGTTTTAAGAGAGTTTCAACACGGAGGCCCGGTGATCAGTGTCAGTCTTAATATCCAGGCTGGGATCGCATTAACAGGCTCCGAAGACAACTCAGCTATACTTTGGAATACAAGAGATGCCAGCATGATTCGAGAGTTTAAATATTCGAATCAGGTATCGTTAGTAAAATTGAGTGAAACAGGCGTTATTGCGTTAATGGTTCCTTCCAGTGAAAAAGCGGAACTTTGGAATTTAGCGACGCGGAAAAAAATTGCTGAACTGAAAACTGCAAAATACAGACTTACAAGTGCAACCTTTATGGGCGATTCTCGACTACTTACCGGGACAACCTACCGTGATATTTTTGAATTTGATGCGAAGACGGGTAAAAAGTTATCGCGTTGGCGTATTGGAACAGAAGCTAAGCATGCACTAAAAAGTACATCGGTGTTAGATGTTGGCTATAAAGGAGGGCGGCTTATCGCCGTTGGATCAAACGGTTACCTATATACGTTTTGACCTTAAGGAATATCTGTTAGCATGATGGAACATCGATAGGAGTAAAGATGGTAAATACACTGTCAGTATCTGAATCGCGTGCCCGTGTTGTCAATACACCCACGCCAACAAGAATATTAGTGGCTAACGCTAAAGGTGGTAGCGGCAAAACAACCGTTGCAACTAATTTGTCTAGCTTCTATGCGAGTCGTGATGAACAATGCGCATTAATAGATTTTGACCCACAAGGTTCATCAGCTCAATGGCTGCAATTACGTCAAAATGTCCGTTCCAAAATACACGGTGTTAATGCCTTTAAAAAGGCAACGGGCCATGTGACTCGGACCTGGTATTTAAGAAATTTGCCAGAAAAGACCACCAAAGTTGTGATTGATACGCCAGCAGGCCTGAGTGGTATGCTTTTAAACGACCTCGTACGCGAGTGTGATTTTATCATTATACCGGTCACGCCTTCCCCAATTGATATTCGCGCCACCACTTTTTTTATAAAAGAACTCTTTCTCAGTGCAGCATATCGTTCAAATAAAAAGAAAATTGCCGTGGTTGCGAACCGTGTTCGTAAAAACACCCTTGTTTATTCGAAGCTTGAACTGTTTTTGAAAAGTTTAAAAATTCCTTTTGTATCTACTATTAGAGACACTCAATACTATATTCGTGCTTCAGAATACGGCTTAGGCATTCACGATTTACAAAATGCACAAAAGAAAGATTTAAGCGATTGGCAAAAATTAGTCGATTGGATTGACGAAAACAGCTAAAACAGCAAAAAAACCGCCTTTATTCGTCTTTATTGCTTGAATTTTTACAGGTGATAACAATAGTATGGCGGTACTAAAAACGTGCGTGAAATTTTTCATTGAAAGAGGAACTCGATCATGGCTGCCACTAAAAAGAAAGCTGTAAAAAAACCTGCTCCAAAAAAGGTTGCTAAAAAAGCAACTGCGAAAAAAACAACAGCCAAAAAAGCTGTTAAAAAAACTGTCGCTAAGAAAGCACCCGCTCAGAAAAAAGCGGTTTCAGTTGTCGATCAATTGAACAAAGACTTACTAAAGCTTGAAGCTCAGATAGCGAAAGAGCAGGAAAAAGAATTAAAAGCAGCCGATAAAGAAGTGGCCCAACTCACCAAAAAACTGACAGCGGCAACCGCTAAAGTAAAAGCGGCGACTGCGAAGAAAGCAAAAGCAGCGGCTAAGAAAACACCAGCAGGTAAAGCAGCGACTGCGAAAGCAGCTGAAGCTGTTGCAGCTGCGAAAGCCACTGTTGCAACTCTAAAAGATGAATTATCAGCCGCTAAAGAAACCTTAGCCGCACACAAATTTGAACAAAAACTTGCCGATCAGTATCAAAAAGGCGTAGCTGCTTTAAGAAAGGCTGAAGAAGCTGCACGTAAGGTTGCAGAAAAAGCGGCTGCTAAAAAAGCCGCTGCAGAAGCGAAGAAGAAAGCCGCCGCAGAGAAAAAAGCCGCCGCTGCCGCTGAAAAGAAAGCCAAAGCCGCTGAGAAGAAAGCTAAAGAGAAAGAGAAGTTAGCCTTAAAGAAGGCGAAAGCTAAAGCAGCTGCTGCAGCGAAAAAAGCAAAAGCTAAGAAACCTGCTGCTAAAAAAGCCGCGGCAAAAACGGCAACGTCTAAAAAGACAACGGCTAAAAAAGCCACAGTAAAGAAAGCTGCCGCTAAAAAAACAGTCGCTAAAAAGCCTGCTGCGAAGAAGGCCGCTCCTAAAAAGGCTGCAACTAAGAAGCCTGCGGCTAAAAAAGCGACAGCAACTAAAAAGCCTGCCGTTAAAAAGGCCGCAAAGAAGGCGCCAGCTAAAAAGCCTGTCGCTAAAAAAGCACCAGTGAAGAAAGTTGAAAAGCCGAGCGTTCAAGTGAAACCTGCCGCTGCTCCGGCACCTGTTGTAAAGCCTAGTGTTCCGGCGGCACCTATCAGTGCACCAGCACCAGCGGCTAAACCTGCAGAACCTGTTGTTAATACAGCACCATCTGAAGGTCGTAGCCTGTTCGATCCTAAATCTGATGCCTAAATTGGTATAGATTTTACTAAAAAGGAGCTTAGGCTCCTTTTTTTGGGTTTAGACTTGCAATAAATGCCTTTAATGCCGATGCGTTTGCCACCGTGTAGTGGGCACAATATTGTTCGAATAAGAGAGAGTTGTCATGGTCAGATACGAGGCTTTCTGCGATTATGTCTAGATCTTGTTGTTCGCATCTTAATTCTATATCGAGAATGATATCTCTATAGGGTCGATATTCTGGTCGATCACGAAGTGTTCGGAGTTGTCCAATAATCACTCTTAACGACTGTAAATCAGGGTTCTGCCACCAGGGATGATCTGACTTCAATTGGTGATTTAAACAAAACCCTAGGGCAATGAGATCATTCACGCACAATTGTTCGGTGTTTTGGAAATTGAGAAAAGCCGCTTTATTTCCAGAATAAACATTATTAGCGTACTTCCACAATGGCTTAGCGTACGACACGTTGGTAAACTTCTGCCCCATGATAAAACTCTCTAATATTTCTTTACAACTTGGCGGTAAATCCTTATTGGATGATACCTCTGTCACGTTCAATACCGGTGAGCGCATTGCGGTAATTGGCGCAAATGGCACGGGCAAAACGACCTTGTTTAAGGTTTTGCAAAATGAACTGCAAGTCGATGCCGGAACGGTAGAAGTGCCTAAGCATTGGCGATTGTCGCA
Organism: Reinekea marina; assembly: GCF_030409715.1. Lineage (NCBI taxonomy): Bacteria > Pseudomonadati > Pseudomonadota > Gammaproteobacteria > Oceanospirillales > Saccharospirillaceae > Reinekea > Reinekea marina. The sequence continues at coordinate 329,731 of NZ_JAUFQI010000001.1, read as the reverse complement.
CATGAAACAAGAGATTGCAGAGGTAGATCGCAGTGCTCTTGATTTTGTATTGGATGGTGACCAACCGTTACGACAATTGCAACGCGCACTGACCGAAGCTGAAAACAAACATGATGATGATGCAATGGCACAAGCGCTCGGTGCGCTCGATACCTATCATGCTTTCGAAAAGCAAAACCAGGCCGAACAGTTACTGGCGGGTTTAGGCTTTAACGTGAATGAATTTGCAAAGCCGGTTGGTGAATTCTCTGGTGGTTGGCGAGTTCGGCTAAACCTTGCACGCGCGTTAATGTGTCCTTCCGACTTATTATTATTAGATGAACCAACCAACCATTTAGATTTGCATACCTGCTATTGGTTGGAGCAATGGTTAAAACAGTATCCCGGAACGCTTTTACTGATATCCCATGACCGAGACTTTATGGATGGTGTCGCTACGCAGGTTGTGAGTTTCGAACAGCAAAAGTTAATCGGTTATCGAGGTAACTACAGCCAATACGAACGTCAAAAAGGTGAACGTTTAGCGCAGCAGCAACAAGCCTTTGATAAGCAGCAACAGCAAAAAGAACATTTAGAATCGTTTGTACGGCGCTTTAAAGCGAAAGCGTCAAAGGCGAAACAAGCGCAAAGCCGAGTAAAGATGCTCGAAAAACTAACGCTCACAGCGCCCGCCTCTATCAGTTATCAATACAATATTACGATCCCTACGGGTGGACGTGTTTCTGATCCTGTTGTCAGTTTAGATAACGTAGATTTAGGCTATGCAACAAACCAACCTATTTTGAAAAACGTGAACGTTTCTTTGCAACCCGGTTCACGCTTGGGGCTATTGGGCGTTAACGGTGCGGGTAAATCGACGTTAATTAAAGCCATCGTCGGCGATTTAATACCGCAGTCTGGGGAAGTTATTCGAGGGCATAATTTACGTATAGGCTATTTTGCGCAGCATCAATTGGAATCGCTTGATGAACAAGCCTCACCTTTTTTACATCTAAGACGTTTAGATGCCGATGCTTCAGATCAGGTGTTGAAAAATTTTGTTGGACGATTTGGGTTCTCAGGTGAACGGGCGGATGAAGCCATCGTGAATTTCTCAGGAGGCGAAAAAGCACGCGTCGCTTTAGCAATGATTGCTTGGCAAAAACCTAATTTGCTCTTGCTGGATGAACCGACTAACCACCTTGACTTAGAAATGCGAGAATCGCTGAACATTGCGTTACAAGAATACGATGGCGCGGTTATATTGGTTTCACACGATCGTTACATGCTTAATTCAACCGCTGATGAGTTCTGGTGGGTTCGCAATGGACAAGTAGAACAATACGAAGGTGATTTAGAAGACTACTTTCAAGCTCTGCTGAAAGCGCCTAACGCGGTGCCGGCAAGCGCGGATCAAGGTGCAGACCTAGTCAATGATAAAAAAGCGCAACGCCAAGCAAGAGCCGCTGAACGTGAAAAATTAAAACCTTTATTATCTGCATTCAAAAAAGCCGAAGCCCGTTTAGACAAAGCGCAACAAAAGTTGGTGGAGGTTGAAACTCAATTGGCTGACCCAACCCTATATGAAGCCGACAATAAATCTAAGCTACAGCCTCTCTTAAAAGAGCAAGGCCAATTAAAGACAGAAGTTGAAGCGGTAGAATTAGAATGGCTCGATCTGTCAGAGCAAATTGAGCAAGCGCAAGCCAGTTAATATTTTAATGCACAGTATCTGTGGATAACTCTTGGGATAACCTCTGTGCATAAGTGGCTAAGCTAGAGCCGCTGGTGGCTGGCATCGAATGCCGTTAAAGTAATCAGAAATACAGGTAATTCAATAACTTAGCGCGAAATTGAAAAAGAAAGTTGATTCATTCCGTTGCTAAACTAAATCATTGGTCGAACACGCGCTATACTGTGGTGATTGATTCAAAGGAGAGTATTGTGAAAGACGAAGAAAAATCATTAGATCCTGTAGGAGAACGCCTATTCTCGGGTCGCAAGGTGTTAATTGTTGAAGAAATTAACCAAAAAATGGCAAAGCGCGTTACCGCTCAATTGTTGGCGCTGGCTGAAGAATCCAATGATGACATCGTTTTGTTTATCAACAGCCAAGGTGGTCATGTTGAAGCCGGTGATACCATCCACGATGTGATTCAATTTATTGAGCCTAAAGTTAAAGTTGTGGGTACAGGGTATGTGGCGAGTGCGGGCACGCATATCTTTTTAGCGGCCGATAAAGAAGACCGCTTTTGTTTACCGAACACTCGATTTTTGATTCATCAACCCTCTGGCGGAGTCGGTGGTCAGGCGAGTGATATCGCAATTCAGGCCGAGCAAATTATAAGAATGCGTGAACGGTTAGCTCGTACCATCTCTGATACCACTGGGCAGCCCATTGAGCGCGTACGCTTAGACATTGAGCGTGATAACTGGATGACAACACAAGAAGCTATTGAATACGGTATTGTGAGTAAAGTCATTAAATCCAGCCGTGAGCTTTAGAGGTTATACCTCGTTAACCTGGTCTTGATATTACAAGGCCAGCCTCAGTAAACTGTTGAGGTTGAACAGATAACAATTACAAAGGAATACTCTATGAAGCTGGTGACTGCAATCATCAAACCATTCAAGCTCGATGACGTAAGAGAAGCGTTGTCGGAAGTGGGTGTCCAAGGCATCACTGTGACAGAAGTTAAAGGGTTTGGGCGCCAAAAAGGTCATACCGAACTGTACCGTGGTGCAGAGTACGTGGTAGATTTTTTGCCAAAAATCAAATTGGAAATCGCCATTGATGATGAAAAAGTGGAAGCCGTGATCGACGCGATTTCACGAGCAGCAGCCACCGGTAAAATAGGCGATGGCAAAATATTTGTGTCACCCCTTGAGCAAGTCATCCGTATCCGAACCGGTGAAACGGGTTCTGAAGCCGTATAAAACCAGTTTTGTGTTTTAAAGCGGCAAATAAAAAAGCCACGACGTTTAGTTCGTGGCTTTTTTTGGCAACTTAAAAGACGATAGCCGACATTTGGCGCTATATCTAGCTAAATAAGGCTGTTCACATGCGAGTCACAAGAATCATTTAAGTTGCGTCCGGTGCAAGCGAATTACCGAATCGTTTCATCACGGCTAGTTTTACGGTTCTGACGAATAAGCTGGTTGCGATGGCAAAAAGATAGCCGGCTAAGTAGACCGGAGCCGTTACTCTAACCACCTCTCCGTAACTCATGTATTCGCGTACAAGTGTCAGTGCAATCCCTATCGCAAACCCTGTAATCACATGGCGTTGCCCACCTTTGAATAGCAGCCCGGTGATTAAACCAATGGCGGCGAGCACCATCCAAACTTGATATGGCGAAGACAGTAGCATCCCAGCAAAGATAAGACTGATTAACGTTAATATAACGGTCGTAAATAATTGTTGATTGGCCATAACACTCACTTTTTTCTTTCAGTAAGCGCTTTTACGGGAGTCATGTCTATTCGACTTTGGTGTCAACCGGCTTTATCTTTTCCGATTAAGCCGTGCTTTCTCAACTGACTGCGAAATTGGTGGTAAGTGAGACCCAATACGTCTGCAGCTTTGCCCTGATGTTGGTCATTTTTATCGAGCGCCTGAGTTAATAAAGAAACCTCTAAGCGGGCTACTTGCTCACTGAATCCCAACGTAGGGTCTAGTGATTCAGTTTTACTGGTAGACGATTGTAGATGATTAGAGCTAGGTTTCCATGGGGATTCAAATGGATCAACAACCAAATGGTTGATTTCTTCAAGTGGGTTACCCCACCGGTAAACGCTTCGCTCGACAATATTTTTAAGCTCTCGAACGTTGCCATAAAATGGTAAGGCTCTGAGTTCGTCCTGAACATCAAGCGAGAACCCTGGAAACACTTCCCAGCCCAATTCGGTACTCATCGATACCGCAAAATGTTCCGCCAGCCGTAAAATATCATTCTCGCGAGAACGCAGTGGCGGGATGGTAATAACATCAAAGGCTAATCGATCGAGCAAGTCTTCACGAAATTTCCCATTGCGTGCAAGCTCGGGCAAGTGTTCATTGGTGGCCGCAATTATGCGTACGTTCACTTTCAACGTCTTTTGTCCGCCTAATCGCTCAAACTCACCATACTCGATTACCCTGAGAAGTTTTTCTTGTAACTGAGCGGACATATTACCGAGCTCATCTAAAAATAATGTGCCTTCGTCTGCGCGTTCAAAGCGCCCTTTGTGTATCTTATTGGCGCCGGTAAAAGCCCCTGGTTCGTATCCAAATAAGTCAGCATCCAATAAGGTTTCGCTGATAGCGCCGCAGTTTACTTTTAAAATGGGCGCATCCCATCGTGTCGATAGAAAGTGCAATCGTTCGGCAATGAGTTCTTTGCCGGTACCACGCTCTCCGACAACCAGAACGGGCCTATTTAGCGGCGCGACCTGTGATACTTGGTCAAAGACATCCGATAATGCTGAGCTTTCACCAATCATACGTTGTGTTTGGTTACGATCCATTTTTATAGTTACATTTGGCTGATTTCGCTAAATAACTTAGCCTAAATGATCAAATTTAAGCAATAGCCAAAAGTCAGATGTTAGAAAAGTCCTTTAAAAACAACAACTTAAAAGTTGGCACGCATTGTGATAATGCAAAATAAGAATAAAATGGAGGACTCAACATGGAATTAACCGAGCGAACACCGCTTTATTTAGGTCTTATTACACTGAGCAGCGCATTAGCCTCAGTCACGTTTTTATGGGCTGGCTTATTAAGTTTTGGAGTTTCAGCCTTGATTTTGGAAGCCGTTAATCGAATTTTTAATCGATAGAAATAAACCTTTATCGACACGTTTTATCAGGAGAAAAAAGATGGGAATATTTTCAAGACTTAGCGATATCATAAACAGCAACCTCAACTCGTTATTAGATCGAGCGGAAGATCCTGAAAAAATGATTCGCTTGATAATTCAAGAAATGGAAGAAACTTTAGTTGAAGTACGCTCAAGCTCTGCACGCGTCATCGCTGACAAAAAAGATGCCGAACGTCGCTTAAATCGCTTAAAATCAGAAGCGCTCGATTGGGAGTCTAAAGCACGATTAGCCTTAGATAAAAACCGAGAAGACCTTGCCCGCGCTGCAATTGCTGAAAAGCAATCGATCGATGACGAAGTCATCATGGTCGAAAAGGAATTTGATTCACTAGACGATCATTTGGCCCATTTATCGGAAGAAATCGCTCAATTACAACAAAAATTGAACGATGCGAAAGCCAAACAGAAAGGCTTGTTAATGCGACAAAAGACGGTTTCTACTCGTATGCGCACACGTGGCCAATTAAGTCGTGAGCAGCTGACGGATGCATTTGAGAAGTTCGAGCATTATGAGCGTCGAATGGATACAATGGAAAGCCAAATAGAAGCCGATGATTTAGGCCGGGATGCCAAAGTAGATCTAAAAACTGAAATCGATTCATTAGCCAAAGACGATGCCGTTAATGAGGCTCTTGAGAAGCTCCGTAAGGATATGAAGCAGGACTAAACCATGCAATTTTTTGACTTTATTTTTGTACCGACCATCTTATTCTTGGTCATTGTGATGCCACTTTGGCTGATAATGCATTATCGGTACAAGAGCAAAAACAGCCGTGGCTTAACGGAATCCGATCAGGCGGTTTTAGATGATTTATTGCGAACTTTGGATAAACTAACCGACCGCATGGAAACATTAGAATCTATTCTCGATGCGCGCAGTCCTCAGTGGCGGCGTGAATCTTCAAGAAGAGAGGATAAACGATGAATCGTCAGCGCAATACTTATCAAGATCCTGCTGAGGCCGTTCAAACCTGGTGGGCTCGCCGTAAAGACGGCTATGGCATGAACATGTATCGCAACATGGACAATAAAAAGCTCGCAGGAGTTTGCGCCGGCCTCGCCGATCATTTTAATGTGGAACCGTGGGTGATGAGATTAGCGGCATTCGGTGGTTTTCTGTTTTTTAACACCTTGATGTTTTTCGCTTATATCGGCGCTTGGATAGCCATGGCTCAGCGTCCAAAGCATGGCACGATAAGCACTCATTACCGATACGACGAGCACTTGCACGAAGACCGTCCAATTAATATGTTCCGTTATAGGAGCAACCCCACCGAACGGTTATCGCTCGCAAAAGAAAGACTGGATGCCATTGTTGAGCGTACCAGCCGAATGGAATCCTATGTGACTTCGCGACGCTTTGAACTCGATAAAGAATTCTCCAAAATACAAGATTAGGTGATATGACTCAGGTACTGGATCGCTTACCGCGACTTCTTAAAGAACCCACAGGATGGGTTCTCATTGTGTTAACGGCTGGTTTTTTCTATATGCAGTGGCCAACTCGCGGCGTAACCGTTGAAGAGCCCACCTATGTCACCCAACAGATCAGCCCTAACCTTTCTCTTCAATGGGAAGATGAGCCGGATCAGGTAGCCAACCAGCCAACAACATGGGTGCTCGATAGAAAGCGAATGCTGTTTATGGTGCAAACCGATACCTTAGCAAAGCCATTCGATGAATTCGTTCGTGATCTCATGGTCCAAGACCAACAAGTAGGCGCCGGTGATATTAAAGTACCGCTAGCCACCACAGAGCAAAGCGCGAGTTACACGCTGTATGATGCGGAAAACCGTACCCAAGAACACCGTATTTTTTTAGACGGTGATCAATGGGTGAAAATCTCAATGATGTATAAACCCTCGATGGAAACACGCGTGGATCGGGCAAAAATCTTTTTAGATCGCATTCGTTGGCAAGGCCGGTAAAGATTGGCTTTAAAAAGTCACGCCAATCTAGTGAATTGCGCTAAACTGTAAAAAACTCAGTTCATTGGTCGTGTATGAAACCCAACCCGTTTGCAAATTTGCCGGTGCCGCCCGCATTGGTCTATTTGTTACATCAGCTCGATGCTCATGGCATTGGCTATCTGATGTACGGTGAAGTGTCTGATGCTCAAATGGTATTTGTTGATATAGAGTACCAAGTGGCCAGTTCATTACACGCAGAAGATTTTGGTGGTCAATGGTCGTTAGTAAGCCCTCACTTTATTGCTGAGCGAGCCTTGCAAGAGGGTGCACAAGACCCAATAAGCAATGAAACGCAAATGCCAGAAGCGGCCGTCATTGCTTACGGTGGGCAAGAAGCCGCAACACCGGAGCAATTTCAAGCTCTGTGTGAGCAAGTCCGCTACCTTCGACATAAATCGCCTTCACGACTGGTCTATCACAGTAATCAGCCACCCAATCCTATGGACATTCAGCAGTTGATCGCGAAAATTAAAAAATCAATTTCACAATAAAATGGAGAGTCTATGACAACTTGGGGTGTCGCAGGGACAGGCGGAATGGCGAGCTTATTTTTAGATGATGCTTCAAAGCTCACCTCTGGTCATTTTAATGCGGTGTATTCAGGGTCTCTTTCTCGCGCAACAGCGTTTGCTCAACAGCATAAGTTAGACCATGCCTACGATGATTATAATGCGTTTGTAGAAAACCCCGATCTAGATGTCATCTACATTGCCGGGGTGCATACCACGCACGCCGACCTAGCTATTCGTGCGTTGCAGGCTAAAAAGCATGTTCTGATTGAAAAGCCGATGACGCTTAATGTCACACAAGCTCAACAGATTATAGCCGCCGCAAAAAAGGCGAATCGCTTTTGTGCTGAAGCGTTATGGACTCGTTTTACGCCTACATTAGAATCCGTAATAAGTGACATATCTTCTGGTAAAATCGGCGAAATTAGGCATATTTCGGCGAATTTTGGCTTTAGAGTCGATTTAGAGGATCATCAACAACGGTTGTTAAACCCACAGTTAGCCGGCGGGGCCTTGCTTGATATTGGCCTATACCCGCTGCTATTGCCGTTGTTTTTACTAGGCCAACCTACCGAAATTAAGGCCAATGTTGAGTTTTCAGAGAGCCAAGTAGATTTGGCGTCGGATCTGATACTAACTTATCCACAGGGTGTGAGTGCGCAGCTCAGTTATAGACTGGATGCCTATTTGCCGAATAAGGCTTTCATTGCTGGCACCAAGGGCTATGTTGAATTAGAAGCGCCTTGGTTTGCCAGTAACAGGGCTGACTGGTGCATGGCAGACCAACCCATAGAATCGCAATACTTTGCTCTTACAAACCGTGGTTGGGGTTATGAGTTTGACGAAGTGAACCGCTGTATTGCGGCTGGCTTATTGGAATCGCCTAAGCACAGCTGGCAAGATGCGCTGAGCTTAGCGACATTGTTAGAGCGTATTCGTTCAGAATACGGCCCTATTTATCCGTTTGAGCAGCCTTAGGTATTTTTAGCTAAGATTACTTCTTTGATGTCGTCATCTTTTCGGTCCAAGAAGTGCGTAGATTGGATTTTTCGAACCGTTCGGCTTTTGCCGCGAATCAACAACGTCTCGGTTGTGGCTAAGTTACCCTTTCGAAGTATGCCTTCAAGTAAGTCACCCTTGGTAATGCCTGTTGCCGAAAAAACAATATTGTCTGATCGAACCATGTCTTCTAATTTGAAGATAACATTAGGCTCAACCCCCATCTCTTGGCAGCGACGTTTTTCATCTTCCGCTAGGGCCACAGTTTCTGGATCATTGCCTTTCGCTTCGGTCCGAAGCACTAATCGACCTTGCATGTCACCGCCCAATGCGCGAATGACCGCTGCTGAAATCACGCCCTCAGGCGCACCACCAACACAATACATCATGTCGACTTCGCTCTCTGGCATGCAGGTTAAAATACTTGCAGCGACATCACCGTCGGGTAATGCAAACACTCGAGCGCCCATTTGTTGAATCATTGCGATGGCGTCATCGTGTCTTGGTTTAGCCAGAGTAACGACCACTAGATCTTCGAGTTTTTTGTTTAAAGCTCTCGCAACCAGTTTTATGTTTTGCTCAAGAGGCAAAGTTAAATCGATGAAGCCCTTTGCTTCGGGTCCAACAACTAACTTTTCCATGTACATGTCAGGAGCTTTTAAAAAAGCACCCTTTTCTCCCACGGCCATAACAGCGACAGCATTTGATTGCCCCATGGCAGTCATTCGTGTCCCTTCAATTGGGTCTACAGCAATGTCACAAGCGTCGCCTCGACCCGTGCCAACTTTTTCACCAATATACAACATGGGCGCTTCATCAATTTCACCTTCACCAATCACAATCTCACCGTCGAACTCAACTTTATTGAGCATTGAGCGCATGACTTCAACCGCCGCGCCATCGGCTTTATTTTTATCGCCACGTCCTAACCAGTTGTATCCGGCTAAAGCGGCGGCTTCAGTTACTCGAGAAAAATTGAACGCTAGGTCACGTCGCATGGGAAATATCCTGAATAAATTTTGCGCGCATTCTACCTTGTTGATAGGCTGACGACCACGCTCAAACTCTTTAAATCCGTAAACAACGTTAATTAAAGTCAGGAATAGGTTTTAAAATTTTTGAGAGTCGCTATATTTTAAGTGATGGCGTAAAAAAAAGTATAAAACCCCATTTGATTCTGATTGAATGGTCAACAAACTAACGAAGACAATGTTTTAATGAGCATTGCTTTACGGAAGGAGTCCATGATGATCGATCAAAATTCTCGGTATGTGAGTCGGCTAACGAAAGACACATTTGCGTTAGTTCTAGCCGGTGGGCGCGGATCTCGCCTAAAAGAATTGACCAATTGGCGCGCCAAGCCTGCCCTCTATTTTGGCGGTAAGTATCGCATCATCGATTTTCCACTTTCCAATTGCATTAACTCAGGCATTCGCCGAGTGGGCGTGCTCACGCAATATAAAGCGCACTCATTGGTTCGCCATTTAGTTCATGGTTGGACTCACTTTAAAAAAGAGCTGGGCGAGTTTGTTGAAATTTTACCGGCTTCACAGCGCTATTCTGAAGATTGGTATTTAGGAACGGCAGATGCAATCTATCAAAACTTAGACATTATTCGAGCAGAACGACCAAAGTACGTTTTGGTTTTATCCGGTGATCACATTTACAAAATGGATTACGGCGCCATGTTGGTCGCCCATGTCGAAAGTGGCGCTCAAATGACAGTATCTTGTTTGGAAGTTCCAATAGAAGAAGCCGCTGGTGCATTTGGCGTGATGAAGGTCGACGAAACCAATCGAATTGTGGGTTTCGAAGAAAAGCCCGAACAACCCTCACCCATTCCTGGCCAGCCCGATTTAACGCTCGCCTCAATGGGAAATTATATTTTTAACACTGACTTTTTGTTTGAGCAACTGCAAATAGATGCGCAAACGGAAGGTTCATCGCATGATTTTGGCAACGACATTATTCCTAAGGTTGTCGATCATCATCATGTGCAGGCATTCCCTTTCAGAAATTTAGAAACAGGTGAGCGTGCCTATTGGCGAGACGTAGGAACGCTTGATTCTTTCTGGGAGGCTAATATGGAACTGGTCTCTACAACACCTTCTTTAGATATGTATGATCCGGACTGGCCAATTTGGACAGCACAAACCCAACTGCCGCCGGCTAAGTTTGTGTTTAATTCTGAGGAACGTCGAGGTATGGCTGTAGACTCAATGGTATCGGGTGGCTGCATTATTTCTGGCGCGCACATCGAGCGATCTTTGTTGTTTTCAGAAGTAAGAGTCCATTCGTTTAGCTCTATAGAAAGCACCGTGATACTGCCAAAAGTCGATATCGGAAGGAATTGTAAAATTAAAAATGCCATCATCGATCGTGGATGCACTGTGCCAGATAACACCGTGATCGGTTTCGACACTGAGCAAGATAAAAAGAATGGCTTTAGAGTGTCTGAAAAAGGCATCGTTTTGGTCACACGGGGTATGTTGGGGCAGCCAGAGGGGTATGCATAAAATCAGTACTTTGGTTGATGCGGCATTGCCTTGCGCCTACACTAGCGTGCTTCATTTTTCATTGAGCAAGCCATGAGTAAGAAACGCGAGATACCAGTTTTTAACCAGCCTATTATCGAAACCCATTGCCATCTTGATTATCTCAAAGATTCTGAGTTAAACGAGGTGGTTTGTGATGCCCAGGCCATTGGCGTTGAAAAAATTGTGACCATTGCGGTGTCACCCGATAACCTTAGCACTGTCCGTAGTTTAACCCAGCATGACATTATTTTTGGCACCCAAGGTGTTCACCCTCATGATGCTGAGAAGTTTACCCCCGAAACGGCGCAAGAGATACGAGAGTACGGCAAGGCCGATAAAATAGTTGCGATTGGTGAAATTGGGTTAGATTACTTTTATGATCATGCCGACAGAGCTGTGCAGCGTAAGGTGTTCGAAGAGCAATTGGCTATAGCCGTAGAGCTGAATCAGCCCATTGTTGTGCACACGCGTGAAGCCGATGCCGATACTCAAGCCATCTTGAAAAATTTCGCGCCTCAATTAAAACGCAAGGGCGTTATTCACAGCTTTACCTCGGGGTTACCACTGGCTGAATTTTGTTTAGAGCAAGGTTTTATGCTTGGCTTTAACGGCATCATAACCTTTAATAAAGCCGAGAACGTGCGCGATGTGCTACGAGCAACACCAATAGAGCAGCTTGTCGTGGAAACTGATGCCCCTTATTTAACACCGGTTCCGTATCGGGGTAAGCAAAACGAATCAAAATACCTACCGTTCATCATAGAAAAAATTGCTGAAGTTAAAGAGCTTACTGTTGAGCAGGTTCTTCAATACAGCTACGCCAATTCAAATCGATTGTTTGATTTTACTTAAACCATGCCATCGCTTAGCTTAGGTGCCGTTTGTTGCAAGACTTTCGAAGGGCGATGCCTCATTAAATAAAATAGCGCGAGCGCGAATGTGAGCGCTTCTCCTAAGGCTAGGGCATAAATGAACCGGTAATCATCAATTAAGAAGTAAAGTGTCACAAGCAATGTTGCAGGCAGTAATAAGCTTCTACTGAGTGCTACAACGCCAGATTGGAAAGCCAAATGAACTGAAGTTAAATAGCCAGAAATCAGCATGTTAAAGCCGGCAAACAAGAACAGTGGCCAAACATAATGAATAAATTCATTGGCCAGCCCTAGCGCTAAGTCACTGTTTTGATCTGATAAGAAAATTAAAATAAGTGGCTCATTAAAAAACAACAGCAACGAGATACAAATGGCACTGATCGCCAAAACATTCGCGGCGGCGACATAGAAAAAGGCGTTCATGCGCTTGCCGTTTCTAGCCCCAAAGTTTTGACTCATCATCACCTGGCTGGTGTCGCCAATGGCAAAAAACACCATAAAGCCCATCATCATTAAATAGTTCATGACGGTCATGGCCGCCACACCATCAACACCGGCGCGATGAATCAGCATTAAGTTAAACAAAAATGCGATGATGCCGCCTGAGATCTCATTAATAAACTCAGAAATTCCGTTATAGGCTGCTTGAATCACTTCGTACCAGTTTGATTGTTTTATTGAAAATCTCAGCTTTCGTTGCTTAGTAAAGAAGTAGCCGAGTAATACCAATAAAGGGAACATCTGTGATAAGCCTGTTGCCCAAGCGGCTCCTGAAATGCCCCATTGAAAGTGCGCAATAAACAAATAATCCAATGCAATATTGATGACCGAGCCCACGACGAGTGCCGCGGCCGTCAAGGAAGGGTAACCGTCGAGTCGTATAAAAAAATACAAAACAATGGTACCCAATTGAGCAAAGAAAAACGGCATAACAACGCGATAGTATTCGCTCATTAACCTCATTAAGTCGGCATCGGCACCCAAAAGTCGAAACAACTGGCGCTCAAAGATGAGCCCTAAGGCGATTACCACAGTGGCGTAAATAAGGACGGCAATCAGTGTTTTACTAAAAATCGCCGAGGCCGCCGCGGGGTTCTTTTCACCTAGAAACTTCCCCGCTCTTACAGACCCTCCGATCGATAGCATGAGGCCAACACCGAACAACAGCGATAAAATTGGGATAATTAAATTCACCGCAGCCAGTGCAGGCACACCAATAAAGTTACCAATAAAGATGCCATCGACCAGAGAAGCGGATGTCATGGCCAGCAGACCAACGATTGAAGGCAGCAAGTACCGATAAAAGGTTAGATTGATGGGGCCATCTAACGCGTGGGTGTTTTCTTGGTCGCTCATTGAGTTGGTGTTTCCGTGGTCATGGCGCGAATAGCGTCTATTCGAGCTTGAGGGTGTGGGTGGCTAGAAAATATAACCGGAACATCTTGGTGATCGCTTTCTAACAATTTCACAAACAATTCTTCAGCGCCGTTAATTTCACTGTAAATGGCTTTAAGGGCATTTAAAGCGGCTTGATCGGCGGCTTTCTCTTGCGCTCGACTGTGGTTTAAAAAAATCATTTGATTGCCAACCGAAATCAAACCATTGGCTTGCGCAAAGTTTTCATTCCCGGTGATGATTGCGGTTGCTAAACTGATCCCTAACATGCCTGATGCCGCCTGAATGGGGTCTCGATTCAATATATGAGCGGCTTCATGGGCAATCACCATGTCTAATCCAATATCTGAATCAATAGACTCGAGTAGGCCGGTTAGTATAAAAATGTGGCCCCCTAGCGTAGCAAAAGCGTTCACCTCTGGGCTCTCGATGAGGTGGATTTGAATCCCTGCTTCGCCGTGATAACCCATAACAGCTAGTATTCTATCTAAACGAACTTGCAGATTAGCTTGTTGATCAGAGTCTTTTACCATCGAAGCGACTATGGGGTCGGCAATACGTTTCTCCCAGCTCAGCGGTACAAATTGCACTAAGAACGTAAGAGACATCCATAGAGCTAGAGCGACTAAAGTGAAAATAACCGCCACACCAAACGATAACATCAACAGGTCTTTGATGGGGTGGCTCTTGCTGACATTGATCCCTTCTGGAATGCGAGGGTTCTCGTTAGGCATCATTCTGTTATTAACGCCGTTCCATAAGCTAACACTTCAATACTGCCAATTCGGTCTTTTGCACCCTTTGAGATTGAGCTGGTTTCAAATTTGATATTATAAACTTGAGTAGAATGATAAAAATCGGCCTGGGCTTGTAAGCGTAATATGGCTTCGCGTCGGGCTCTGTCTAACAGGCTTTCGTAGCTGGTTAATCGCCCACCGACTAGCATTCTAAGTGTCGCTACGAAACGCTTAAAGTAATCGACGGAGATAACAACACTGCCGGTAACCAGCACCGTGCGGCGAACATTTGGCACAAAAGGGAAACGTTGGGCGATAACAACAATGTTTCGATAGCGTTCTTCTCGTTCTTGGATCGATTTATAATGTCGCCGTTCAGCAAGGCTCCCGAAGATATATCCCAGCACCATAAAAACGATAAAGCTGCCCAGAGTAAAATAAAAGTCCATCCTCTTACTCCACGATAACGGCAGACCCGTAGACAAATATTTCAGACGCGCCTTGAGCGACCGAAGAAGTCGAGAACCGAATATTAATAATGGCATTTGCGCCTAACGCTTCGGCTTGCTGTTTTATGCGCAGTAGAGCTTCTTCTCGAGAGTCTTCTAATAGCTCCGTGTAACCTTTTAACTCTCCACCAAAGACGTTTTTAAAGCCAGCCATAATGTCACGCCCAACATGTTTCGCACGCACTGTACTGCCCTGTACCAACCCTAAATGCTGAACGATTTTCTTACCAGGTACTAGCTCAAGATTACTTATTAACACAGTCATTCCCTTTTAATGGCGTATAAAAAACTTACAGAGAATCGATCTTCTCTTTAAGTTGTGACTTTTGATCGGTCACAATGCGCTCTAACGTAATAATGCGTTGCTCCAACTCTCTAAAGCGAGACTCTGTGTCTTCGGTAGAAGTTGAATCGTTGTCTTTGGTTTCTAAATGCTTTTTGACGACATCACCAATGATGCCCAATGCAACAATGGCAAGAATAAAAACAAAAATATCCATATCGGTTCCTTACAGTGCGTCAATCTTATCTTTAAGTGAGGTTTTAGTGTCTGTTGCAATACGTTCTAAGGTTTGGATGCGGTCTTCGAGCTCAGATACCTTCTGCTTCAAGGCATTTTCTATGTCTGATGGCTCCTGTTCACGCATTTTCACCACTTGTTTCATGATCATGGTTGCGCCGATAACCAGCGCCAACACGATGCCAAAGACCATTTGGAAAACATTCATATCTTTCTCCTTCCTTGTTCTTTTTATTCGTTTGGCAGCCAGTTTAAACCGATACTGGGAAAAGTGAACGGTGAAAAGTCATAAAATACGCTCATAAATAGCACAAATGTCACAAGCGAGTGTGCAGAGTAAATGCTATACTGTGTAAATTCTCACCTCGCGCCCTTCTGTGCGCATTTGCAAAAGTTGAACCGATCCTATTTATGAATTTTTCTGAATTAAAGTTATCTCCGAAGATAGAAACCGCTGTGGCTGAGCAAGGCTACACCACACCTACGCCCATTCAGGCGCAAGCCATTCCTGCTGTATTGCAAGGCCGCGACATACTGGCCGCTGCCCAAACGGGTACCGGTAAAACCGCTGGCTTTACTCTGCCGATGTTGCAGTTGCTTTCAGAGAAGGCATTGGCCAGTGGCCAACATTTAAAGAGCAATCAAGTACGTGCTTTAGTACTTACGCCCACGCGCGAGCTCGCCGCTCAAGTTGAAGAAAGTGTGAATCAATACGGTAAGCACTTACCTATTCGCTCTACCGTTGTGTTTGGCGGTGTTAAAATTAATCCGCAAATGATGAAGTTACGTGGGGGCGTCGATATTTTGGTTGCCACTCCAGGGCGATTGATGGACTTATTTCAACAACGAGCGGTTAAGTTTGATCAGTTAGAAATATTGGTGTTAGATGAAGCCGACCGGATGCTCGATATGGGCTTTATTCATGACATTCGTCGCATTTTAAAACTACTACCTTCCAAGCGACAAAATTTAATGTTTTCGGCGACATTTTCTGATGATATCCGAAGTTTAGCAAAAACCATTGTGCATGACCCGATCGAAATTTCGGTAACTCCTAAAAATGCCGCGGCTAAATCCGTTAAGCAAAGTGTTGTACCGTGTGAAAAAGCACAGAAAACTAACCTGTTGATAGATTTAGTAAAAACGCGCGATTGGCACCAGGTATTGGTGTTTTCACGTACAAAACATGGCGCTAACCGAATTGCCACCAAGTTACTGGCTAAGGGGATTTCCGCTGCTGCGATTCATGGCAATAAAAGCCAAGGCGCACGAACAAAAGCCCTTGCTCAGTTTAAGTCAGGTGAAGTACAGGTGCTCGTGGCGACCGATATCGCCGCACGTGGGATCGATATTGATCAGCTGCCCTATGTGGTTAACTTTGATCTTCCGAATGTCTCTGAAGATTATGTGCATCGCATTGGTCGTACCGGCAGAGCAGGTGCGGAAGGTGAAGCGGTTTCTTTTGTGACCAATGATGAGTTTCCACTGCTGGTCGATGTTGAAAGCTTCATTGGTAAAATACTAGATCGTGTTGAAGTGAAGGGATATAACACAACCAGCCCATTGCCAGAATCTCGGTTACGCCCGGCTAAGGCTAAAAAGCCTAAGAAACCGAAAAAGCCAAAAACACAGCATGCCGATGGACAGCGCTCAGGTGAGAACAGACGCGGCCATCAACCGAATGGCGCGGCTAAACCAGTCAAAAAACCAAGGCGATCTAATCCTCAATAGTCGCACTGACGAGCCTAGTCAGCGGTCGTAATCTGTTTAACTTGGCCGTGTTAGGGCCTTGACTAGATTGGCACCCAAAAAAAAGGCCGTTGTAAAACGGCCCATAGATTCCCAAAAAAATTGAATTAGCTTATTGCTTGGCTTTTTAGGTAATCATCGTATGTGCCGTGGAAGTCTACAATGCCGTTGGACGTTAACTCGATAATTCGAGTGGCTAGGCTTGAAACAAACTCACGGTCGTGGCTGACAAACAATAAGGTACCCGCGTAGTTTTCTAATGCTAGGTTCAATGACTCGATCGATTCCATATCTAAGTGGTTAGTGGGTTCATCCATTACCATGATATTTGGGCGTTGCAGCATCATGCGACCAAAGATCATACGACCCTGTTCACCACCTGAAATGACCGAGGCTTTTTTCGAAATATCGTTGTTCGAAAATAGTAAGCGACCAAGGGTACCGCGAATAACCTGCTCATCATCGCCCTCTTTTCCGTACCGAGACATCCAATCATATAGGTTGGTGTCTGTTTTGAAATCATCGGCGTGATCTTGCGCGTAATAAGCTATGTTGGCGTTGTCTGACCATTTAATGGTGCCGCCATCGTTTTCGATGTCTTGAACTAGGCACTTCATCAAAGTGGATTTACCAATGCCGTTCGGGCCAATCACGGCAATGCGCTCGCCGACTTCAATTTTAAGGTTTAAGTTTTCGAACAGGGTTTCTTCGTACTTCTTGGTTAAACCTTCAACTTCTAACGCTAATCGATGCAGCTTTTGTTCCTGCTCAAAACGTATAAACGGGTTTTGACGGCTAGAAGGCTTCACTTCGGCCAATTCAATTTTATCAATGCGCTTCGCACGTGAAGTGGCTTGCTTAGACTTAGATGCGTTGGCAGAGAAGCGGCTAACAAAGGATTTTAAATCAGCTATTTCTTTTTTCTTCTTTGCGTTGTCATTGAGTAAACGCTCACGGGCTTGTGTCGATGCGGTCATATACTCGTCGTAGTTGCCTGGGTAAAGGCGCAGCTCACCGTAGTCTAGGTCGGCCATGTGTGTACACACACTGTTTAAGAAGTGACGGTCATGCGAAATGATAATCATGGTGCAATTACGTTCGTTTAAGATGCCCTCTAACCAACGAATGGTGTTAATGTCGAGGTTGTTGGTTGGTTCGTCTAATAACAATATTTCAGGATCAGAGAACAGAGCTTGCGCCAGTAATACACGGAGCTTCCAACCCGGTGCGACTTCACTCATCGGGCCATAATGTTGCTCACTAGGAATACCGACGCCTAATAACAATTCGCCGGCGCGTGCTTCGGCAGAATACCCGTCCATTTCAGCAAATTCGCCTTCAAGATCACCGGCGCGAATACCATCGGCTTCGGTCATTTCGGCTTTTGCGTAAATTGCGTCTTTTTCAGATTTTACCGCCCAAAGCTCTGTATGGCCCATGATGACGGTATCGATTACGCTGTATTCTTCGAAAGCAAACTGGTCTTGCTTTAACTTACCTAAACGCTCGTTGGGTTCTTTTGAAACGTTGCCCGAGCTAGGCTCAAGGTCACCGCCCAAAATTTTCATGAAAGTCGATTTACCGCAGCCGTTTGCGCCGATTAGGCCGTAGCGGTTACCTTCTCCAAATTTTACAGAGACGTTTTCAAATAGCGGCTTTGCGCCGAATTGCATGGTGATATTGGCAGTGGTTAGCAAGGTATTGTATCCAGATGTCGTAGTGTCAAAAGGGTGTTCAGTAGCGAGCCGAATTCTAAAGGCGCAGATGCTAATGATAAAGACACTCAGAGTCCACGATCTTTTGTGCTTTTTTGATGGTTATTTAATCAGGCTTGGTTATAAGAACGATATCGCGATCATAGAATGTTAGTGCTTGAGCGCTTAAATAGCTTGCCAACCAAGTAAAGCTTTCTTCGTGGAAAAAGCACACATGCGTAGGGTCGTTCTTATACTGCCATTGTTTAAATCGCTCTAAGCTGATAACTCTTTGAGTCATGATGGCTAACACACCGCCAGGCTTCAGTATTCGCCATAGTTGATCAATCACTTGCTTGGGGTTGTGTAAATGTTCAATCACTTCTGTCAGAGTAATTGCGTCATAGGTTTGTTCCAGTGTTTCTGGCGAATGATGATAAAACACATCGTAAAGCGATACCGAATAACCCCGTTCTTTAAATTGTTCGGCCAGTGCCGGTGCTGGGCCACAACCAAAATCTAACAACGATTTATCGGTGCCGATGAGGTTCACAATGGGAGGCACGATGCGGCTTAAAAACCGATGATAACCAGAGTCTTCTAGGCTGTTTTCATGCAAATCATATTCTTGCTTTTCTTGCTCAGGGCTGAGCCGTTGCTCAGGATCGGCCAAAACTAAATGGCAAAGAGTACACTGTACGTAGCGGCGTTTTTTATCTTGATGATAAAAGGTTGTATTGTGCCGGCACAGTGGGCAGCGAATACCTAATAAACTTGAGGGCATGTTAACAGAGCTCAAATACAGCTATTCTGCCAACTTTGGTGAAACGTAGCTATCAAAGATTGCTTGATAACTGCCGTCTTCTAAAATCTCAAAGAAGGCGTGATCAAACTTCTCGACCCAAGGCTTTAAATGGTCTTTTTTTGCAAAGGTAAGAAACGCCGCTGTAGATCGAATGGGTGGCTTCAATGGCTCAATATCATTGTAGCCCAGCTGTTTTGCCTGGTAAGCACCCACGACTTGATTGGTAAGCACGGCATTTACGCGTTCAGCATTTAACATTTTAAAGGCTTGGGAATCTTCACGAACACGATACTCGCTGATCAACTCTTCTTTTACAGCCGCTTCAAATTCAGGTGTGGTTTGAAAGCCTTGGTTCACGGCCACTTGAAAGCCTTTAATATCTTCCATGGAGTCAAAAGGACGAAGTTGATCGGCATTCACAAATAAAGTGTAACTAGTAATGTGCAGTGGAACGTTAGTGAAATGCATATAAGTTAAACGTTCATCGGTTCGAAAATAGGCAAACGCACAATCGTGAATACCTTGTTTTATATCACGTTCTAAGCGTACCCAAGGTTTAAGTTCGATGGAGATATCAAGATTCAGTCGCCGACCAATTTCGCGAACGGCATCGGAGTCGATACCAACAACCTTCCCGTCACGCTCAAATACGTAGGGTTCATAAGTGGTGCTGTAACAAGTTAACGTTTGAGGCTCTTTTGAAAAAACAAACGATGCCAAAGCTACGTTTGCAAGAAGAGTGGCCAAATAACCGCGGGTGAAATATTGAACATTACTGTAATGAGCCATTGCACGAATACCTTTTCAATGCCTGATGACAGTAAAGTAGAGGTTCGATGATTTCTCAAATGTTCAAAGTGGCAATAACATAGCAAGTACTACACTAAAATTACCGCAACATGGTGACGTTTGAGCAAATCTAATATTGTCGGGTCGGCTCCTCGGCCGGTGATCACCATGTCGAGTTCATCGAGTCCAAACAATGACATGCCGCCGAAAACACCGATCTTGTCGGAATCGACTAAGGCGATAACTTTATCGGCGTAAGCCAACATTTTCTTTTCTTCCATAAAAGCTAAGAGCGCAGACTTTGTTAGGCCGCCATCGGTTAGTCCATCTCCAGATACAAATAAGTAGCGACCTTGATAGGACATGTTTTTCTCAGCCGACACCAATAAGTTTTGGCTTTTAATGTATTGTCCACCAAGCACGACAAGGTGTGGAAAGTCTTCGGTAATCAGGTAGGTAATGAGCGGCAAATAGTTGGTGTATACGTGAATGTTTTCATTTAACAAATATTTGCCCATTAAAAAGGTGGTTTGGCCTTCACCTATAAAAATATTGTCCTTGTCTTGGCAAATATGAACGGCGGCCTTAGCAATGCGCTCACTTTCACTGAAATCTGAATAATCAGATATGTTCGGGTATAGCTTACTGATACCAGAAGATTTTGATTCTCTTGGTGAAAGAATTTTCTCTGCGCCATTTCGAATCTTTTTAATAAGCCCTTGGCGGTCTAACTCTGTTATGTCTCGTCGAACGGTTGCCGGTGAAGTTTCCAGCTCTTCGACTAAATCAGATACCGTGGCAACGGTATGTTCCTGAACATATTCAACCAGTTTTCTATGACGACTTCGTGATGACAAAGGGCAGCTCGCTTTAAAAATGAGACCAGAAATTTGATTATAGTTGAGCCTAAGCGCTTTAAATAGTCACTTTTTAGGTTGATTGGTGATTACTGTTGATTAGTTTTGATTATTTGATCATAAGCAAATTTGTGATCAATTTTGTGGTCATCTGGGTGCTCACTAAGGGTTGCTGCTTTTTTGACCTCTTCGAGCTTAGCTCTATACTGATTTTCGTCGAATGAGGAAACAATATGAATAATACACTCATCACACCAGAAACCGTGTTACTTAATTTAGAAAGTGATTCTAAGCAAGATGCGATTCACCGATTATGTGGCCACATGTTTCTGAACAAACTTACGTCTAATCCGTCTGAACTTTACGATGACATTATTGCGCGGGAAAACATTGTTAGCACTTTTGCCGGTTGCCAAACAGCGATTCCACACGCCATATCCAATCATGTTGATCAGCCGGTGCTATGTTTTGCTCGTTTAGGTGATCAAATGATCACGTGGGACGGTGATGATGAAGAAGTTTTATTCGTGTTGTTGCTTTGCGCGCCAGCAACAGATGATCTAAAACAGCTGCGTAAAAGTCAGTCTTATGTTTTTTCATCAGTCGCACAGTTGATCAGTCAACCCGACGTTCTCGAACGTTGGGCTAATGCCGATCAGCCTCAAACCATACTGACCGATCTGCAGAACGCGTTCGCGGATCATAAGTAAAAACAATAATTAATCGGGGGCATTGTAATGTCTGTAAACAATATGAAAGTCGGCGTCCAATCGTTTGGGCGATTCTTAAGTGGCATGGTGATGCCAAATATCGGAGCCTTCATTGCATGGGGTTTAATCACTGCGCTATTCATTCCAACCGGATGGATTCCTAATGAAAATCTAGCGGCCCTGGTGGGTCCGATGATCTTAAATATGCTGCCACTGCTTATTGGTTACACCGGTGGTAAATTAGTTGCAGGTGAGCGCGGTGCCGTAGCCGGAGCGGTAACGACGATGGGTGTCATTGTCGGTACAGATATTCCAATGTTCCTTGGCGCGATGATTGCCGGTCCAATGGGCGGCTATCTCATTAAAAAGTTTGATGAACAAGTGCACGGGAAAATCAAACCCGGCTTTGAAATGCTGGTTAATAACTTTTCGCTTGGCATCATTGCCATGATAGCGGCCATTATTGCTTATCTTGTGGTCGGTCCGGTTGTATCGGCCATCACCACGGCGTTAGGCAATGGTGTCGGTTGGATCGTAGATCACCACCTTTTGCCGTTGGTTTCTATCATCGTAGAACCGGCTAAAATTTTATTCTTAAACAATGCCATTAACCACGGTGTGTTTACGCCATTAGGCGCTGATCAAGCTGCGACCGCCGGTGGTTCAATATTCTACCTCATCGAAACTAACCCTGGCCCTGGTTTAGGTGTATTGCTTGCATACATGCTTGTAGGCAAAGGTGCCGCTCAAAAATCAGCGTATGGCGCTAGTATCATTCATTTCTTTGGTGGCATTCACGAAATTTACTTCCCTTACATTTTAATGAAGCCAAAGCTTATCTTTGCGGTCATTGCCGGTGGTATGGCAGGCGTTGCATTTAACATGATTACAGGAAACATGTTAGTTGGACCTCCTTCGCCAGGCTCTGTTTTTGCATTAGCGATTATGTCGACTAAAGGTTTCGGTGTTGTACTAACCCTAACGTCAATTGCAATAGCGGCCGGTGTTTCTTTCTTCGTGGCTGCGTTACTTATTCGCAAAGATGAAGAAGTAGATGAAAGTGCGTTAGCGTCTGCTCAAGCGCAAGTGAGTTCAGCGAAGGCTGAATCTAAAGGTTTAGGTCAAGGCGTAACGGCGGCTTCTGTTAGCCGAATTGTGGTTGCCTGTGATGCTGGCATGGGCTCTTCAGCCATGGGTGCAACCGTGTTGCGTGAAAAAATCAAAGAAAAAGGCTTGAATATCGAAGTGACGAACCTAGCCATCAATGATTTAGACCACGCAGACATTGTGATTACGCAAGCGGAATTAACCGCTCGAGCGCAAGGTAAATTACCGAATGCACAGCATTTAAGCATCGACAACTTCATGGACAGCTCGTTTTATGACGATCTGGTTGCGAAGCTAGTCTAAGTCTTTTTTGGGGCATGGCTGTACCCTTACGGTCAGTGCCCCCGTTTTCTAAGGAGTTATTAGGCGGTCTATTCAGCCCTATATTTGTAACGGTTTTAGGCTAGATAGACAGTTTAATAAATTCACAACAACGTTGGGGAATTATCATGGCACTTTTTGGACTGCTAAATAAAAAAACACCGGTTGAACCAACCAAAAATGAAACAACGGAAAGCAAAGCGCAAGAGCAGGCCATTCAAGTTCATGCCGAAGATGTGGTTGTTTCATGTAACGCGACAAGCAAGGAATTAGTACTGGCGTTGATAGCCGAAAAAATGCAACAGCGCGGTTATGTATCTGGCAACTATTTAGACGCATTAATCGGGCGCGAAGAAAAAGTAAGTACCTATTTAATCAATGGTGTCGCCATCCCTCACGGCACCGAAACGGCGAAAAAGCAGGTTGAAAAAACAGGCCTCGTTGTTGTCCAAATTCCTGCTGGCGTTAAGTGGAATGAAAAAGGCGAAGTGGTCCATTTTGCGGTTGGTATCGCGGCTAAAGGGCAAGACCATTTAGCCTTACTTCAGCAGTTGACCAAAGTGGTTATGGATAAAGAGCTGGCGACGATTCTGGGTAGCCATGCAACGGCCAAGCTTATCGTCGATACCTTAAATAAAAACGAAACAAGCTCTGATGCTTCAGCGGTGACCGATTTAGCCCATGCGACCTCTGTTGAAGTGGTTGATGAGGCTGGGATGCACGCACGTCCAGCCAGCCTCTTATCAGAGATGGCCAGTGCGTTTAAAGAAACTCAAATTCAAATTCGTAACGGTGGTAACAAAGCCAGTGCAAAATCTATGGCTGAGTTGCTCACCATGGGCGCGGTTTTAGGCGATACATTAGTTGTATCTGCACAAGGAGAACAAGCCCAACAAGCCGTAAACAAAATCTCTGACGCTATTAAGCAGGGCTTAGACGGTGACGCCGACGAATGTGAAAACGCAACGTATCAAGCCACGTCATCGGTAGCGGCCCTGAAAGATCCTAAAGCGGATCATATCGCTAAAGGCTCATCCGCCAGCAGTGGTATTGCCTTAGCGCCTGCCTTTGTTTTGGTTGGCGAAGAACAAATGAGTATTGAAAAAGACGCACGTGATGCACGCGCCGAACAGCATCGCCTCAACACAGCCTTAGAAGCCGGGCAAGACCAGTTGGCCGTGGTTGAAGAAAGTTTGTTATCTAGCGCACCACAAGAGTCGGCTATCTTTAAAGCTCAGCGCCAGTTACTCCAAGATGAATCAATTTTAAATGATGCTCAACAGCACATTATTCAGGGGCGAACGGCTGCCTGGGCATGGAAAGAAGCGGTTCAAAAACAAATTGAAGCACTTGAGCAAATTAAAGATGAGCGTTTAGCGGCTCGAGTAGCGGATATGTCGGATGTGTCCGATCGTATTGTGAATATATTGCTAAATCATTCCGCTGATATTCGATTCCCCGAACATGACTTTATCTTATTGGCAAAAGAGCTGACGCCTTCACAAACGGTTCAGCTAAAAAATGCCCCCATAAAAGCTATATGTACCGAGCAAGGTGGACCAAACAGCCATATGGCTATTTTAGCCCGCGCACTAGGGTTGCCGGCCATTGTTGGTATTGGCGAGCCGCTCACTCAGTCTGTCTCGCAAAATACACCCGTGATTGTTGATGCTCAATCGTCAATGTTTGTGGTTAATCCAGATGAGCAGACATCAAAGCAGGCGGAACAACTCATTGACCAATGGCGTTTGGTTGTAGAAGCTCAAGATAAAGTAAAACACGAAACACCGATTACCCTTGACGGTCATCAAATGGAGGTGGTGTGTAATATCGCAAGCCCAGATGATGCCGAAAGCGTGGTAGAACAAGGCGGTGAAGGGGTGGGCTTATTACGTACCGAGTTTTTATTTGAAGCTTCAGCTGTAGAGCCGACGGTTGAAGAACAGCAACAAGCGCTGCAAAAAATTATTGAGCACTTAGGTGCAAAACCGTTGGTGGTGCGAACCGCAGACATCGGCGGCGATAAACCCGTCTCCTGGATGGATATGCCTAAAGAAGAAAACCCATTCTTAGGTGTTCGTGGCATTCGATTATCGTTTAAACATGAAGGCATGTTTCGACGCCAGCTGGAAGCCATTTACCGTGCAGCTCAGTGGCAAGCCGATAAAGGCGAATCAACCGGACTGCACATTATGTTTCCGATGATTGCGAATATGGCTGAGTGGCGAAAAGCGCGCGATATTGCTGAGCAGGTCCGTGCGCAATTAGATGCTCCGGTATTACCGCTGGGCATCATGATTGAAGTACCTTCCGCCGTGATTTGTGCGGACCATTT
The DNA here is from genome assembly GCF_030409715.1 of Reinekea marina. NCBI lineage: Bacteria > Pseudomonadati > Pseudomonadota > Gammaproteobacteria > Oceanospirillales > Saccharospirillaceae > Reinekea > Reinekea marina. The sequence continues at coordinate 304,475 of NZ_JAUFQI010000001.1, read as the reverse complement.
TGCGAAAGAGGTCGATTTTTTCTCAATCGGTTCCAACGACTTAACTCAATACACTTTGGCGATGGACCGTTTACACCCTGAACTCCCGAGTGAATTGGATAATTATCACCCTGCGTTACTTCGGTTAATTAAAATGACCGTTGATGCCGCGAACAAACATAACAAGTGGGTCGGCGTGTGTGGAAACATGGCCGCTGACCCTCATCTAGCTTGCTTGTTAACAGGGTTGGGCGTCACTGAATTGTCGATCAGCCCCGCCAACGTAGCAGCGGTTAAACACCTCATTCGTTCCATGAATTACCAAAGCTTGAAAGAAAAAGCAGAGCAAGCGTTGGCGCTGGACGACCCTTCACAAATTAAAGCGTTATTCGAGACCTCATCGGAATAACTAACGAACATTATTTAGGAGCTTAATATGTCCACATATAAAGACTACAAATCATTAGTAAACCCGATTCCAGAGGTCACTTTGGCTTGGAACCTCTACGGCGAAGGCGTTTCTAATATTGGCAAAAACGACCAAGCCGAAGCCTTCCCGGTGGAAGAGCCTGGCGATAATGAATTGCTGGTGCGCATCGATGCCGTAGGGTTGTGCTTTTCTGACGTGAAAGTGATCAATCAAGGCAGCGCTCACCCGAAACTGTATAACCGAGACCTCAGTGTGGAACCTACTCGTTTAGGGCATGAAGCAACGGTTACGATTGTTAAAGCGGGCAAAAATTTAGCAGCAGACTATAAAACGGGTGAACGCTATGCCGTGCAACCGGATATTTACCAAAACGGCAAGAGCACAGCTTATGGCTACACAGTTCCGGGCGGTTTAACTCAATATCAAATCATTGGGCCTGAAGTGCTTGAAACAGATACCGGCGCATGTTTGCTGAGGGTTTCAGATCAAATGGGTTTTGCAGAGTCGGCGTTGCTCGAACCATGGGGTTGTGTCTGGGCTTCATACACTCAGCGTCGCCGTTTAGAGCCAAAACAAGATGGCATCATGTGGATTGTGGGCGAGCCTGGTGACAACGGCGAATATCAATTCACTAAAGGGTTAGATGCTCCCAAAACGATCGTCTTAACCAACGTACCGCAAAGCATTGCTCAGTTAGTGAATGCTCTTAGTGGTACAGACGTTGTAGTCCGGGATGATGTCGATTTCAATAATGTAAAGGCACTATCAGATGAACTGACGCAAGGTGTTGGCTTTGATGACATTGTGCTTATTCAGACGACTTCAGCGAAAAAAGTAACTGAAGTGGCAAAGCATATCGCTCGTCGAGGCACTATGACCTTAGCAGCAAACAGGCCTTTAGACGGTTTAGTCGACGCCGATGTAGGTCGTTTGCACTATGATTATATAGCGTTCTTCGGAACACAAGAAAGTGATATTTCGACCGCCTATGGCGAAGCCAGAAATCGCTGCGATTTAAGCAACGAAGGTTCAGCCGTATTTGTAGGCGCAGGTGGCCCCATGGGCCAAATGCACGTTCAGCGCGCAATAGAAAAAGAAAATGGACCTAAACTAGTTGTTGTAACCGATATTAATGATCAGCGCTTGACTGAAATTGAATCTCGCTTTGCGCCACTAACGAAAGCTAACGGCTGTACCTTGCTTACTTACAACCCTGTGGGTAATGACACCAGCTTGCATGATTTTGTAATGCAGCATACCGATCAAAAGGGTGCTGATGATGTTGTCGTGTGTGTACCAAATGGTGGCATCATGGCCGATTCAGCAACCTTCATGAATGAAAATGGTATGTTGGTATTGTTCGCGGGGGTTCCTAATGGCACCTTAGCGCCGGTCGACCTGAGCAATGTCTATCTGAACAATGCACAATTTACGGGTACTTCTGGTTTAACCATTGATGATCAAACCGTTGTGATGGATAACGCCGTAGCCGGTAACATCGCTCCGGCGGTTTGTGTTGCCGCGATAGGCGGAATGAAAGTGGCCCGTGATGGCATTGAAGCCATGATCGCCAGCGAATATCCTGGCAAAATTTTGATATTTCCTCAGCTATTAGATTTACCGCTAATGGGCCTTGATGAACTTGCTGAAAAACTACCAAACGTTGCAAAGGCGCTCGCGCCAGGAAACATCTGGACAGTTGCAGCCGAAGAAGCCTTATTCGCTGAGTTTCTAGAGGTGAAATAATGATATATACGCTCACGTTAAACCCAGCCGTAGACATTGAGTATCAGGTTAAATCGTTCGATTTAAACAGTGTCACCCGTGCGTCTTCGTGCCGCATGGATGCGGGTGGGAAAGGCTTTAATGTCTCGCGTATGTTGGCTCAATTAGACATGGTCAGCACCGCGGTTGGGTTTATTGGTGGGCACTCGGGTGCGCGTTTGGAAGCGGCGTTAAAACGACAAAAAATAGAAACGAACTTTTGCGATATAACAGGTGAGTCTCGAACCAATGTCAGCTTTGTTCGTGAAGGCAGTTCTGATCATTATAAAGTGAATGATCCTGGTCCAGAAATTTCCGCATTTGAAGTGGCCAGTCTTTATGAAAAAGTGAGCCGACTAGCGCTACCGGGTGATTGGTGGATATTAGCGGGCAGTGTGCCGCCAGGCGTACCTTTAACTGTGTATGCAGAATTAATACGCCTGTTAAAGCAAAAAGGCGCACAAGTTTTTCTAGACAGCAGTGGCGAGGCGTTTAAATTAGCCTGCAGTGCACAACCAACTTTAATCAAGCCTAACTTAGAAGAAGCCGAAGAGCTTCTTGGGTTATCAAAAGGGCATGGGCTTAGTTTAAAAGAAATCAGCCAAAAACTGATTCAGCTAGGACCAGAAAAGGTGGTCATTTCATTAGGTAAAGACGGCGCTTGCTGCTTTGATGGTTCGTCTTTAAATATTGTTAAATCGCCAAATATTGTTGAAAAGAACCCTGTCGGCGCGGGTGATTCATTGGTTGCTGGCATGGTCTGGGGCTTATTCCAAGGCGACGCATTACCCATAGCGCTTAAAAAAGGGATCGCCTGCGGAGCGGCAACAGCCAGCATCGAAGGCACTGGCTTAGGAACGCTCGAACAGGTTCAACAATTAATGGCGAGAGTAGACGTTCAATAATGGCTTGCCCAATACGGCTAAACGCTGTTGGGCAAGTACAAGTATTCGGGTTTTTTCTTAGCTGAATTGAAGCCCGTTGTTTGAAATCCGCATGGCTTGGCCTGTTTTAATGGATTCCTGCGCTGCTAAGCCTAATACGACGGCTTTCAGTCCATCCTCTACAGTTACTTCAACATCTGCGCCTTCCGTTATGGCGTTATAAAAGCCTAAATGCTGATAGTAAGTAGAACCATTGTGATCACCTGCGGCTAGCAAATTGGGGTCTACAGGAATCGGTGTTTCTATTGGACCGGTCGGATTTCGTGGGCTAACAATGAGTTTCGGCAAAGGAGCCGGCCCTAAATTGGTGTTCCAAAAACGGCCAGGACCTGGCACTTTGGCTTCTATTTTTGCCTTTTCACCAACTACACAAAGCTCTTCTTGGTATTCTGATCCTTCGGCAAACATACTGAGTTCTAGTAGCGCTCTCTGACCATTGGCGAAATCAACAATAACAAAAGCATTGTCTAGAATATCGGGCTGCTTACCATCGTATCGTTCTTCAATATGGTTAACGTCCTGCCCGCCCGAGGCGAAAACTCGAACAGCTTCACTGTTGGCTTGTAAGCGCATTAAATCAAAGAAGTGACAACATTTTTCAACCAAAGTGCCGCCAGTATTCTCGTTAAATCGATTCCAATCATTAACTTTTTCTAAAAATGGGAAGCGATGCTCGCGAATACTGAATTGTTTAGTGTGGCCGTGGGTTTGTTTTTTAATTTCTGTTAGCAAGGCTGCGACAGGTGGCATGTAGCGATATTCCATAGCAACCCAAACCGGTGCCGGGTGTGCGGCGGCAGCTTGCTTTATTTTTTCGATATCTTCAGTACGTGTGACCAGTGGCTTCTCTACCAGAATAGGCAGATCGGATTTTTGGAAGATCTCCAACAACTGTTCCGCGTGCATGAAATTGGGGCTGGCGATTAGCAAAGCATCCAGGTCTTTTCGTTTAAGAAGGGAATTTATTGTCGATTCAAACTCTACCGTTGGCAGTAGCGTTTTAATAGATAATTGCATGTGAGTATCGGGCTCGACAATGGCATGGATTGCCGCGTCTGGCAGCAACAGAATATTGCGAATGTGTTCTTGGCCCATCATTCCGCAGCCAATGATTCCATATCTTAGGGTCATAGAGATTCCTGCTAGTTGTTATTATTAAAATGAGTGCTAACAGAAAATGTGCTTAGGCCATCCGCGATACATAATGACAAACGTCAGGATCAAACCAAGTGCGAGAATACTCTTCTACCGAGTCTTGGCTAGACCAACTAATTCTCTCGATCCACCCTAAGGGCGCGCCCGATTCTTTATTAAGAATGTCAGCCGACCAAGGTGTGCAAAAATCGAGTCGAATACGATCCTCAACATGACTGATCCAAAAGCCAAAATGTTCACGATAATGGCGATACAGCGATTCATCTAATTCTTCAGCCGTCAACTGTTTAGCGTGTGATCCACGAATCCACATCTCTTCGGCCGCGATGGGCGTTTCATTGAGAAATCGCTTTCGCTCTATGCGCCAAAACAGAGTGGAGCTAGAAACACCAAATACTCTGGCAACCTCAGAATTTTTTTCTTTTCTTACGGCTAAGGTTTTTGCATGCGGAGTACCGCCACCTTGCAACAGTTCAAGCCTAAACAGCTGATATGCAGCTTCTTTTGGCGGCTTTTTTACATAAGTGCCTGAGCCTTGCCTACGCTCTAACAACCCTTCGCTTTCGAGCAGAGTCAGTGCTTTTCGCAAAGTACCAACGGCTACTTTTAACTCAACGGCCAATTCTGCTTCTACCGGTAATCGCTCACCTTCACGCCAATGACCCGCTTTAATTTCACGAATCAATAAATCACTGACTTGAACGTATTTCGGGCGGTTTTTGCCAGATCGGGCCGCAAAATCATCAGACTTAGGGTGTTGATCGTCAGTCATCGCGCATGGAGCTCCACTAGATATCAAAAAGATCGCCAGCCTATCACATTTTCTAAATCAAATTATTTTTTGAAAAATTCATTCATTATTGATTTACATCAGTATCATACATTGCTAGGGTGTTCTAGCAAGCGAAATATGAATGAATAGTAAATGAAATGCTTTTCTGTTTATTTATTTTTATAGACTGATAAGCTTACCCTTAAGTTTTGAAATCGTTTTCAAAAAAGATAAAAGTGTTCGTGTTAAAAGCAAAACTACCATTTGCCACTAGAGCGAATGGAGAACAATAAAAACAATAATGGATGACCTATGAAGTACGTCAGTCGACGATGGAGGGCTTAATGAAAGCCATCAATCAGTTTGTTTCTCTGTTAGAAGGGTTAAACACCCTCATAATGCGCATCGGTGCTCAAGTGGCTTGGGTATGCGTGGCTTTAATGGTGATCACCATTTTAATGCAAGTAGTGTTGCGGTACGTCTTTAATAATGCGCTGCCTTGGCCAGAAGAAGTGGCGCGTGCCTTAATGATTTGGATGATGGCGTTAGTTGCTTCACAAGCCTACCGAAACCAAGCCTTTGTTGCGATCAACATGTTACCCGATGCCTTACCAGCCGCGCTGAGTCGCTGGCTTCAATTGATGCTTCTACTTATAGCCGGCGTCGTTCTCTATAAGTTGTTCTTTTTAGGTCTTGAGTTTTTTGATCGTGGCTTTCGAACCCGTGCAGCATCGTTCAAATTGCCGCGCGCTTGGATATACCTCGCGATGCCGGTGTGCTTTGGCACCATGCTGTTAGTCAATATCGAAATGGTGTTAAAAAATTTGCTGGGCATTAAACACGCGCCCACCCAAGTAACGATGTCTGGGGAATAGTCTATGTTAGTGCTTTTTTTACCTCTGTTTCTGATACTTATTTTAATTGGCTTACCGGTTTTTTTCGCTACATTATTCGCGCCAGGCTTAATGCTAATTCTGTCTGATATGTCGCGTGACATTCCTTTGCTCTTTCGCAATATTTATAACGGCATTGACTCATTCCCGTTAATGGCCATTCCGTTTTTTATGCTCGCTGGTGAAGTGATGAATCGAGGCGGTATTACTTTGCGCCTTGTTAACTTTTCGCAAGTGTTTATTGGCCATGTTAGAGGTGGCTTGGCGCACGTTAACATTATGTCCAGTATGCTGTTTGCAGGCCTGAGTGGTTCTGCAGTTGCGGATACGTCGGCGTTAGGATCCATGTTGATTCCTGCCATGGAAAAAAATGGCTACTCTCGGCGTTTTGCCGCCGCGATTACCGCGGCCAGTTCAGTAATAGGCCCCATCATTCCGCCTTCAGGCATTATGATTATTTACGCTTACACGATGGAAGTCTCTGTTGCAGCGTTGTTTGCCGCAGGCATAGTGCCCGGCATTTTAGTCGGCTTAGCGTTAATGGGTGTCACCGCTCTATTGGCTAAAAAGCACGATTTTCCAATTGCTGCCAAAAAAGCCACTTGGTCCGAACGTGGCTCCGCCACTAAGTTGGCTATTTTACCCTTACTGACACCCGTAATAATTTTAGGCGGAATTATATTTGGTGTCTTTACGCCAACAGAGGCTTCTGCCATTGCCGTTGGCTATGCACTGTTTCTAAGTATCTGGGTTTTAAAAACCGTAAAGCTTTCTGACTTACCGGCTATTTTCACAAAATCGGCCATGGCGTCTTCGGTGGTATTGCTCATCGTCGGCTCCGCCATTGCTTTTAAAACGGTAGTGAGCTTATCTCATGCCGCAGAAGATCTTGCAGGTTGGGTTTTGGCGATCAGCGATAATCCGTTGATTCTATTATTAGCCATCAATTTATTGCTGTTCGTTGTGGGAATGTTTTTAGACGCAGGACCAGCCATCATTATTCTAGGGCCAATATTAGCGCCCATCTTTATTCAATTGGGTATAGACCCTGTGCATTTTGCAATCATCATGAGTGTTAACTTAACCGTTGGCTTAGCAACGCCTCCCATGGGCTTGGTGTTGTTTGTGGCGTCGAGTGTCTCCGGTGAAAAGGTGGAATCCATTGCCAAGGCCATATTGCCGTTTTTAGCGGTTGAAATTGCAGTGATTTTTTTAATTACATTCTTCCCAGCGGTATCGATGACGATTCCTCGTTGGCTGGGGCTTGCGTAAGAGAATTAAAGCCTAATCGGGCATAGAGCTGATATCAGGTTTTAACGGTCGACCGGTTCCTTAAATCGGAAAATATAAACAATAATAATGAGGGTTACTCAATGACGGTAGAAACAAAACACTTCACAAAAAGAATCGTTGGCGGCCTTGCAGCTGCAGCGCTTACTTTTTCTATTGGCGTAGCGCAAGCTGCCGATTTTAAACTGCGTGCAGTAGCAAACTCTAACGAAAATGATGAAGACTACGATGGCTTAGTTGTGTTCAAAGATTTCGTAGAAGCTCACTCTAACGGCAAGATCAGTGTCGATCTATTTATTGGTACTCAACTATGTGCAAACGGTACGGAGTGTTTGCAAGCGCTAGAAGATGGCTCGGTTGATATTTATATTTCGACCAGTGGCGGTACCGCGAACATGTTCCCTTATGTTCAGGTACTCGACCTACCCTACTTATTGCGTGATGACCGCATTGCCGAAGCGGTTCTTTCTGGAGATTTCGTTCGTGAAATGCGCAAAGACATTTTGGCTGATTCGAATGACAGCATTCGTTTAATGACCATTGGTAATACTGGTGGCTGGCGCAACTTTGCTAATACCAAGCGTACGGTCAAATCGCCTGAAGATATGGAAGGCTTAAAAATTCGTACCGTAGTGGCCGACCTACCACAAGAATTAGTTAAAGCGTTAGGCGCTAGCCCTACACCAATCCCTTGGCCTGAGCTATATACCTCGTTCCAAACCGGTGTTGTTGAAGGTTCTAAAAACGGAATTACCGATATAATGGGAATGAAATTTCCTGAAGCCGGTCTTAAGTATGTAACCTTAGATGGTCACGCTTACATGTCTGCATTATGGTTCATGAATAATGAAGTATTTTTAGATATGCCTGAAGAACTACGTCGCGTTATGGTCGATGGTTTCAGTGCACTTCAGCAAGCGACGTTTGCCTCACCTAAGCGAAAGTCGATTCAAGCTTATCAAGATTTCGCCAAAGCTGGCGGGACGCTTTACGTACCAACGCCTGAAGAAAAAGCACAATTCAAACAAGCGGCAGCCCCTGTTTATACTTGGTTCAGTGAAAATGTGAAGTCGGGTAAGAAATATTACGAATTACTTGTATCTGAAGCGAGCAAAGCTGAAAAAGCCGTAGCTATGCAGTACGCGAAAGATTTAAATTAAGATAAAGCTGCGGCGATTCGAATTATGAATCGCCGCTTTTTTATAGTGAATCCATGGCGATACTAATCTTTAAATGGATACAAATGACCTCGATAATCTTCAATTAATTCTCGAGCCTTGCTGATTTGATTGGGTGTCATTTTCTTTACAACCTCCTCTATGCTGACCGCTGCATCAGGGTCACCACCAATTGCAGAAAGACCGTACCATAGATAAGCCCTTACTAAGTCAACTTCTGTGATACCTCGACCCACTTCATAGTACCAACCAATACCTGATTGCGCTCCAGGGTGGCCTTTCATAGCGGAACGTAAATACCATTCAAAAGCGCGAATATCATCTTTCTCAACTCCCAGGCCCATGGCATACATGACCCCGATTAACTCTTCAGCTTCGGCATTTCCAGCTTGCGCAAATGGCAGTAAAGTTTGATACGCCTTGGTAAATTGATCCGCTTCCATTAACTGTTTGGCGTGTTCTAAGTCGGCCTGAGTTGTGGTTGAAAAAGAGATCGTTAAGCCGATAATTATTGCGTTAAATAGTTTCATTGCTGTGTCATTCATTCATATTTGATACACTCAGCATATAACAACAATAAAAGAGATACGAGTGTGAATATACGGCATTGGCTGAGCACAATTGTGTTTTGTTTTTTGAATCAACTCGTGTTGGCACAAAGCCTTCCTAAGCCTTTAACGGACGATGCATTTCTTCCCGTGTCATTAGAGGCCGCGAAGCTTGGACAGCTTTTGTTCTACGATAAAATTCTCAGCGGAAATAAAAATATTGCCTGCGCGACTTGTCATCACCCCGACTTTGGCAGTTCCGATGGATTATCGTTAGGTATTGGCGAAGGCGGTGATGGCATTGGCGCAATGCGATCATTCGGTTCTGGACATTTAAAAGCTGAACGACGAGTGCCACGGAACGCGCCTGCATTATGGAATATTGGCGCGCGTGAATTTACTCACTTATTTCACGATGGGCGCGTCAGCCGAGATACCTTATTTGCTTCAGGCTTTAACTCCCCAGCCGAGGAGTTTTTGCCAATAGGCTTAACCGATTTGGTCGCCGTGCAAGCCATGTTTCCTTTAGCATCCGATGTTGAAATGGCGGGCGATAAAAATGAAAATGAAATGCCGGGCGCTGTTCGCCGCCGTATTGACTATGGTTGGCAAATAATGGTTCAGCGCATTGTGAGTTTTCCTGAGTATGTAGATCTGTTTATAGATGCCTTTGATGACGTTGAACAAAGTTCTGATATAACAATGGTGCATATTGCCAATGCCATCAGTGCGTTTGAACGGTTTGAATTTAGAGCCGATGAGAGTCCGTTTGATGACTACTTACGAGGCGATACCGCCGCGTTAAATGAAGAACAGAAAAAAGGAATGGCACTTTTTTATGGCTCAGCTAACTGCGCTATCTGCCACGCGGGTGCATTACAAACCGACCATGACTTTCATAACATCGCACTGCCTTTTTTAGGTCCTGGCCGGACTCGGCAGTTTGATTATAAAGCTCGCGATATGGGTCGAATAAATGAAACCGATTTAGCCGAAGATGCCTATAAGTTTAGAACACCAAGTTTGCGTAATGTTACTGAGACAGGGCCATACGGACATAACGGTGCTTATAATTCGCTAGCAGAAATTGTCATGCACCATACCGACCCAAAGACTTATTTTAAAAATTACCGATTAGATTTAGCCACATTGCCCAAAGCCGAACACATTCGACCTGATGATATTTTGTGGCACGATAAACAAGAACAACAGCGATTGTTCAGCACCGTGACAAACATCCCCGTTACAGTAAATCCATCTGACATGCCATTCATCATGGCTTTTTTAAAAGCCCTGACCGATAAAGAAAGTTTGCGAGGTCGTTTAGGTGTGCCCGAACGGGTACCCTCAGGGTTAAAAGTTGATTAGCAACGTCTTTGAAAGTGCTAGTACAGTACTTGGTGTATTAAGAAACCGCCGCCCAATAAAAGACCAAACAAGGTGGCTGAAAGTAATAACGGTTTAGTACCTGCTGCTTTAATCGCGCTGAATTTGGTCTGCAACCCAAGGGCCGTCATAGCCACGGTCAGTAGCAGCTGAGCGCTAACTTGAAAGGCGCTAACGATAAAGTCTGGCAAATTAAATAGGCTGTTAAATGCAACCATCGCAATAAAGCCAAACACAAACCACGGCCAAGGAAGGGCGTGAGCCGTATTCAATTGTTGGCCGCTGATGGTGCGTTGATAAAGCGAAGCAATAATAATCACGACAGGCGCAAGCATCATCACTCGCATTAGTTTTACCACGACAGCGTTATTCATTGCCTCAGAGTCTATGGCTTGGCCTGCAGCAACGGCTTGGGCTACCTCATGTACGGTACTTCCAATATATACTCCAAAGGCTTCACTGCTCAATTGGCTGAGGTGAAATATAAAGGGGTAGCAAAATAAGGCCAAAGTGCCAAACACCACAACGGTTGCAACCGCGACCGAAACATCACGTTGCTTGGCGTTTAAAACGGGTTCTGTAGCCAATATGGCCGCTGCGCCACATACCGCACTGCCTACCGAAATAAGAATGGTTTCTTCTCGATCCATGCCCAGAAAGCGCACGCCAAGAATATAGCCAACAGTCAGAACGGTACTGATAACAACCGCATCTAGTAAGGCGGCCTGCCAACCAACCGCCACTAATTGTGACCAAGTAAGGTGGCTTCCAAATAAAATAATACCTGCGCGTAACAGTTTCTTTTTACTGAACTCAAGAATGGTCGAACTGCGCTGAGTTAATGGCTTATTCGCCAGTAAATTGCCAACAATTATCCCTAGTACAATTGCCAGAGGCAGTGCGCCGATCCCATTTTGCTGTGCAAATTCTGTTTTTGCGACCATAAAGGCGATCAAACTGATGATTGGTAAAGCTAACCACATAAGGCATCACACTAGTATTTCAATAACACTAGACTAAATCAGTTATATAGATAAAAATAATGGATATATACAATTCAATATATAAGTATTTCTAATGAATTTATCGATGCGTCAGTTGAAGTTGTTCGAAGCCATTTGTCGTTGTCAGTCATTAACTGAGGCAGCAAACGAGCAGGCTATCAGCCAATCTGCGGCTAGCCAAGCCCTCAAAGAGATCGAAAATCAGCTGGGGTATCGACTATTTCGGAAAACGGGACGAACGCTGAAGCTAACCGAAGCCGGAACCTTGGCTTTGCCAAAAGTGCGCCAAGTTTTAGCGAGCTTAGACAGCCTTCGCTTCCCCAGCGAGCATTTTGTTGGCGGTGTCTTAAACGTCAGTGCCAGTGAAACAATCGCATCCTACCTAATGCCTCAGCTACTGGCCAACTTCGTAGCCCATTACCCAAAAGTACAACCGCAGTTAAATATCGATAACACTGAGCGTGTTGTTCAGCATATTGAAAGCGGCCGAGCCAGTGTCGGCTTTATTGAAGGGCCGGCCTATTCTGTTCATGCCAAATCAGAGATGTGGTTAGATGATGAACTAGTGGTCTTTGCTCAGCCCGGCTTCTTTTGGTCTAACAAGGGGTTTATACCCAGTAGTGAATTGGCGGCTCAGCCTTGGATTGTGCGTGAGCAAGGCTCTGGTACTCGGGCTGTGTTTGATACGGCTTTTGCGCAGCGACATGAAACACCCAAAATAGCGATGTCGTTGTCGCGACAAGAAGCCATTAAGCAATCAGCCCGAGCCGGCCTTGGTGTCGGTTGTTTGTCGAGATTGGCCGTTCGGGATGAATTGGCCGCAAATACGCTAATAGAATTAAAAACAGAGCTCGCATTGGCGCGTCAGTTTACATTGTTAGCGCATAAAGATGTTTCGCCCAATGCTACGTTAGATACTTTCCTTTCTTTTGCACGCCAATGGCGACCGGCTCTGAGTCAATTCTAACAGGAATTTCAATAATAATTTTTAAAATCGGCCAGAGAATAAAGGCGGAGCTTCTGCGCGAGTTTTGCTTAATTCATTCACTATTGATTTACATCAATGCATTTCATTGTTAAGGTGCTCTTAGTTAAATTCATACAACATTGATACACGTAAGTAAGCGAGCATTGAATGAGTCTAAACATCGGTAAAATTGAAGAACAAAAACAGGTGAATGGCTTAGATTTCCCTTTAGTCGTATTACCACCCAATGAAACGGTCGCCAGTGAGAAGCCAGCGTTTGATACCTGGGTTACAGAAAACAAAGAGGCGCTTCATGCGCAACTTATTAAACACGGTGCACTTTTGTTTCGAGGCTTTCCTGTGTCATCGGCCGATGCCTTCGAACAGTTTTTAGACCAAACCGATTACCAAAACATGCCTTATGTCGGCGGTGCGGCGCCAAGAACGCAGGTCACGTCCTCGCGAATTGTTACGGCGAATGAGTCTCCCGCCACAGAAAAAATACCATTTCATCATGAAATGGCACAAACCCCTCACCCACCGGGTTATATATTTTTCTATTGCGATACCGCTCCAGCGTCTGGGGGGGCAACTTCCATTTTACACTCAGGAGAAATATGCGAACGTTTTTTTGAAATTTCGCCTGAGTTTGCTCAAGAAGTAGAGCGGCAGGGCGTGCGCTATATCCGCTTCATGCCTGCAGAAACAGATGCAAGCTCGGCCATTGGTCGCTCTTGGAAAGAAACATTTAACGTCAGTGACCGAGCTTCTTGTGAAGAAAAACTGAAAGAACATGGCATGTCCTGGTCGTGGTTAGACAATGATCTGCTTCGTACTGAATCGAAAACATTACCTGCGATACGATTTGATGAAGAGACCCAACAAAAAACTTTCTTCAATTCTATTTTGGCCGTTTACACCGGTTGGGATGATGCCCGGAATGTTGCAAACAAAGCCGTGGTATTAGCCGATGGGCAAGAAATGGATGCCACAGTTATGGCACAAACAGTAGAGGCCATGGATGAGCTGTGTGTTAATTTTAAATGGCACGAAGGCGATGTTTTGTTTTTGAATAATCACACGGTATTGCATGCGCGCCAGCCCTTTACAGGTGATCGGCGTATTCTGGCGTCAATAGCATTTAAATAATCGTAAAAAATCATACTTAGATAAACGTTAAGGAAACATTATGAATCGAGTCATGCTACCGAATTCGGATTTTAGTTTGAGTCAGTTGGTTTATGGCGTTTGGCGAATTGCGGATGACAGCGACACAAGCGCAAAGCACGTTCGCGCTAAAATTGAATTGGCTTTAGAGCAAGGTATGACGACCTTTGATCATGCTGATATTTATGGCAATTATGAATGTGAACGCTTGTTTGGCCAGGTGCTGGCAGAAGATAAGTCACTGCGTGAGCAAATGGAAATTATTACTAAATGTGATATCTGTTTAGATACCGATAAGTTTCCGGCGCGCCGAGTAAAGTATTACGACACGTCACCGAACTATATTCAGTCCAGTGTTGAGCAATCTTTGAAATTATTGCATTCAGACACGATTGAAACCTTATTAATTCACCGCCCTGACCCCTTTATGGATGCTGAAGCTACGGGCAGAACACTCGATAACCTGATCGAGTCAGGCAAAGTTCGATCGGTAGGTGTTTCAAATTTCAAGCCTGAAGATTGGCGCTGGTTGCAGAAAAATATGCATCATAAATTGGTGTTAAACCAAATAGAATTGAGCGTCATGGAAAACAGCGCTTTAAAAAATGGCGACCTTTCAGCGTTACAGAACGATAATATGGCTACCATGGCTTGGTCTCCTTTAGCGGGTGGTCGTTTATTTGGCGATGAAGCGGCAGCTCAGCGAGTGATGCCTGTGTTAGCGCGAATTGCGCAAGAGCAAAATAGCCGAGTAGACTTAGTGGCCATTGCATGGTTGCTGGCCCACCCTGCGAATATTATTCCGGTGGTGGGTACTAATAACCTTAAGCGTTTGAATGGCGTAGCGGGTGCGTTAGAAGTTGAGCTTGATCGTGAGACTTGGTTTGAAATAATGGTTGCTGCAGACGGACATGAGGTGCCTTAAAAGTCACCCCAGCGTTGCTGCAATAGAGCCAGAATTACCACTGGTGCTGTCTCTGTTCTTAAGATGCGTGGCCCTAGTTGCCATGCATCAAAGCCATTATTTTGCGCTGACTTTATTTCGGCTTCGGTTAACCCGCCTTCGGGACCAATTAAAAAACTGATTGATGACGGTGATTGATCGGGCCAGTTTGGCTCATCGGTTGCCGTATGCAAAACAAGTTTGACCTCACTTTCTTGTGTGCGAGTCCACTCTTCTATGTTTGAAATGGGTAATAGTGTTGGCAGTTTATCTCGGTAACATTGCTCACAAGCACTGGAAATTACCCCTTGCCAATGGTGCATTTTCTTTTCTATTCGATCGGCTTTGAGCTTTAAATCGCAGCGTTCACTGGTCAGTGGTGTTATGTGTGTGACGCCGAGCTCGGTGGCTTTTTGAAGTGCGTAGTCAAAACGATCCCCTTTACTCATGACCAGCCCCATTCGAGTTTGAATGGGGGATTCAGTCTGCGAAGTAAGTTCGCTTAACAAGGTAACCTGAGCCGATTTCTTGCTAACTTCGATTAACTGCCCAGAAAATCTTTGACCTTGGCCATTAAATAGCTGCAGCTCCGCTCCATTACTAAGCCTTAGCACTTTAATCAGATGCTGAAATACGCTGTCGGGTAGCACTAAGGTTTGCCCAGCTTTGGTGGCTTCGGGTAATAAGGCTCTAATGGTTCTCATAGGCTGTTATTCGGCTCGCACAGGGTGAGTTGTTCGGGGGTGACCCATTGTTGAGTGATCCAATCTTCTAAAATACACTGGCGATACTCAGCCCCATAAAACAACGCATTCTCTTGGCTTTCAGTGAACGATTCCGGCCATTGTGATAATAAGGTCGGACCACAACGATTTGCAGCAGATTCAATGCCCTTCGTGCACACTGTTGCCGGAATACCTAAACAACTAAAAGTGGCGTCTTGCTGGCAGAGCCATTGGGGGGCGTTTTGATTTAGGAACTGCAAGTAAATGACTGAAGGTACTTGAGCGCGCGCAGATTCCTCAGCCGTTAACATCAAAGGTGCGAAACTAAGTACAAAAATTAAAAGTCGCATCATTAAAGCAGACCGGTGGTTTCATCAAGGTTGAATCGGCAATTCATATTTTGGACGGCCGCCCCTGAAGCCCCTTTACCTAAATTATCTAATCGCGCGACAAGGTAAATTCGCTGATCGGATTCGTAAACAAACAATTCAATTCTATTCGTACCATTACAGGCTGTCGGTGCTAAAAAACCTTCATTCAATACGGATTCATCGTTTAGCGGCATCACTGTTACAAAAGGTTCGTTTTGGTAAGTGGTTAACAGCGATTGATAAATAGATTCTGCTGAACCCTTAAGTAAGTGCCCATGAAGTGCAATAGAGACCAACATGCCTTGTTCAAAGTTGCCAACTGTCGGCACAAAGACAGGTGCGAAATCTAATTCGGGAATGGCCTGCATCTCAGGTAAATGCTTGTGGTTAAGGTCTAAGTTTTTTAGCCGAGCGGCACCGTCTTCAGCTTGTTGCTTATTAAAGGCTCGGTAGTCGGCAATCATGGTTTTTCCGCCACCGCTATAACCGGTAATGGCTTGCACAACCATTGGGTAATTTTTAGGTACGATACCCGCTTGAACCAAGGGCGTGATCAGAAGTGTCATACCGCTTGGGTAGCAGCCTGGGTTTGCGATACGCTGAGTCTGCTTTAGTCGTGAACGTTGGTTTGGTAATTCTGGAATACCATACACCCAACTTGGATCCGTTCTAAAGGCACTGGATGCATCGATCACCACGGTATTATCGTTGTCTATCAGTGAAACGGCTTCACGGCTTGCATCATCGGGCAAACATAAAAACACCACATCGGCTTTGTTAAGGTATTCTTTGCGCAATTTAGGGTCTTTCTTTTGAGCTTCCGGAATGCTTAAAACACTTACATTAGGGTGCTTGGCTAATCGGTCTTGAATTTGTAAGCCGGTGGTGCCGTACTGACCATCGATGTATGCAGTAATGTTCGTCATGATAAAGGTACTTAGATGCCTGGTTGCTAGTGCTCTGAGTATAAGCTATTGGCGGGCAAAACTGAAAAACGACTTTCGCAAGCTGGCTTTGCAGTTTGAGCAGTATTAACGGTGGTCCGATTGCGCGTGCATGGCGGCTAACTGATCGTCTTTTTCTTGCCAGAGTTTGTTAACCCAGGCTTGAAAGTGTGCTTTGTGTTCTGGGTTATGGGTGTAGTCCATATTTGAAAATTGAGCCGGTATTGGCCGTTGTTTAATGTGTAGGCTGATATCACCGCAGCGTCCACAAGCCATTTCCCAAGTGCTGGGTGCCTTGTCTTGGTAATAAATGGTAGCGTCGAGCAAGGTATCAAACTTGTCGTCAAGCGCTTGAATGGTAAAGGCTAAGCCACCTGACTTTGGCTTAAGTAACCGTTTATAAGGAGATTTCTGCTGCTTGTGTTTGGCTTCTGTGAAGCGCGTGCCCTCTAAAAAATTTACAATGGAAGTAGGTACATGGGTAAATTTTTTACAGGCCTCTTTGGTAGTTTCTAAGTCTTTTCCTGCCTTTTCCGGGTGTTTTGTGAGGTATTTACGTGAATATCGCGACATAAAGGGGTAATCCATCGCCCACCAAGCCGCACCAGCTATTGGCACATACAATAACTGTTTTTTTATGAAGAATTTCAATACCGGCAGTTTGCGATAGGTTGCAAAGAACAAGACAAAAATATCGAGCCAACTTTGATGATTACCAATGACGAGGTTCCATTGAGCCATGCTCAGCTGAGCTTCATTATTTATGGTAACTTTTAAGCGGTGCACATGGCGCATCCAAAAAAGAATCCCGCCCATCCAGATGAGAGACACTTCAACAATGATGGGATCGGCTAGGCGTATTTTGAGCGATTTAGGTAGGATTAGTTTTAGTAAAATACCGCAAAAAAGAAACACCCCTAAAAACAGCGTGTGTACTATCAACGCGAATACAGACAAGAGCCCAATTAGGTTAAAGTAGAGTGATTGCACGGCATAAATCTTTACAGTTTAAATGAGTATTCTTGCGCTGCTCACTCACATTTGCAAGTGAGCAGATACAGTTGCCATTTAGTTATTCTGCAGTTGCTCCAAAATGGCCAGCGATGGTGCTGATTGATTCATGCTGTAAAAGTGCAGCTTTGGTGCACCTGCGGCGATGAGTTCTTTGCACAGATCGACGACAAAGTTCAAACCAATGGATTGAATTCTCTTGGTATCGTCTCCGCAAGTTTGCAAGGCCAGTCGCATCCAGCGTGGAATATCGGCACCACACGCGTCTGAGAATCGAGCTAGGGCACTGTAGTTGGTAATTGGCATAATGCCGGGCACAATCGGTATGTTGCATCCCCGCTTTCTCACTTCATCTACAAAGTGCTTGTAGGCGTTGGCGTTATAAAAATACTGGGTTATTGCGCTATCGGCCCCCGCATTTGCTTTGGCGACAAAGAAGTCGATGTCTTTATCTAAATTTTCGGCCTGTGGGTGCATTTCTGGGTAGGCGGCTACTTCAATATTAAATGCGTCGCCAAAAGTTTCTCGCACATACCGTACTAAATCTGAGGCATGGCTAAAATCACCACCAGTGCCGACCATGCCGCTGGGTAAGTCACCTCGCAGTGCCACGATGCGATTAATTCCGGCCGCTTGGTATTTCTCTAGCAAAGCTTTTACTGTTTCTTTCTCAGAACCAATGCACGATAAATGAGGGGCAGCAGAGACGCCACGTTGGTTCAGTTCGATCACAGTGTTAATGGTTCGTTCTTGAGTTGAGCCGCCTGCACCGTATGTAACACTGAAAAACTCAGGGTTAGCCGCTTTCAATTCGTCGTGTGCTTTTAAAAGTTTTTCATAGCCCGCTTCAGTCTTAGGCGGGAAAAACTCAAAGCTAACAGGAACGACAGTGTTCATTTTCATTTTCCTTTGGTTTTTAGAGCATTAACGCCTTCTTAAGAAGATCTAAATAACGCTGTAATTTGATTTTGACTAACTATGTAAAAACGGTTTTAAGCTGCGGGCTTCGAGCTGCGAGTAAGTTCAAAAGTGGGAGCTACCCTTTTCATAAGCTATGTCTCTTGTCTATAAACCCGAAGCTCGCAGCTAAAAACTGCTCTTAATCTCTTACTTGCAGCTAGCAGCTAGCAGCTAAAAACTTGCAGCTTCTTTCCAAACCGTGCCACGATGCTTGCCCTGCGCTCCGGTATAAATTTAAGCCGTTCATAACAACTCGCTACACTCAAACAGTCATTCACTTTTAAATTTACACCCTCGCCCAGCAAGCATCTGATACTAACTGTTTACCACAAGCACCTTCTTTTGAACTCACTAGCAGCTAGCAGCTAAAAACTTGCAGCTTTTCTTCCTACAGCGCCACGATACTTGCTCTGCGCTCCGGTATAAATTTAAGCCGTTCATAACAACTCGCTACGCTCAAACAGTCATTCACTTTTAAATTTACACCCTCGCCCAGCAAATATCTGATACTAACTGTTTACCACAAGCACCTTCTTTTGAACTTACTTGCAGCTAGCAGCTAAAAACTTGCAGCTTCCCCTAATACTTATAATCATCAGGCTTAAATGGACCATCAACGGGCACGTTAATGTAGCTCGCCTGATCGGCGGTTAGCGTGGTTATAACGCCTCCAAATCCTTTAACCATTTCCGCTGCAACTTCTTCATCTAATTTCTTTGGCAAAATTTTAACGTACAAATTTTTTGCTTTTTCTTCAGCGGGTAAGTCGGCAAATTTTTGCTCATACAAATACATCTGAGCCAGTACTTGGTTGGCAAATGAGCCATCCATGATTCGGCTAGGGTGGCCGGTGGCGTTGCCTAGGTTTACGAGTCGCCCTTCAGACAACAAGATGATGAAGTCGTCTTTGGCGTCACTTCGATACACTTGATGAACTTGTGGTTTAACTTCTTCCCAGGTCCAGTTTTTGCGCATGAATGCGGTATCGATTTCGTTGTCGAAGTGACCGATGTTGCACACTACTGCACCTTTTTTAACGGCGGCGAGCATGTGCTTGTCACAGACATTTGTGTTACCTGTTGTAGTGACTATAAGGTCGGTATTTTCTAACAGTTGGGTGTTGATACTGCTTGCTGTTCCGTCGTTTTGACCGTTGTTGTACGGTGAAACCACTTCGAAGCCGTCCATGCAGGCTTGCATGGCACAGATTGGATCAATTTCTGTAACTTTTACAATCATGCCTTCTTGACGCAAAGAGGCGGCGGAACCTTTACCTACGTCGCCGTAGCCAATTACTAAGGCTTTTTTACCGGCCAGTAGGTGATCGGTACCGCGTTTTATGGCATCGTTTAGTGAGTGACGGCAACCGTATTTGTTGTCGTTTTTAGATTTTGTGACGGCATCGTTGACGTTAATGGCGGGAACTTTAAGTTCACCTTTTTCTAACATTTCCAACAAACGGTGAACACCGGTGGTGGTTTCTTCTGAAATGCCGTGTATGTTATCTAACAACTGTGGGTATTTGTTGTGCACCATTTCAGTTAAGTCGCCGCCATCGTCTAATATGATGTTGGCATCCCAAACATCGGTACCATCTTTTTCAGCCAGTATGGTTTGTTCAATGCACCACAAAAATTCTTCTTCGGTTTCGCCTTTCCAAGCAAATACTGGAATGTTGGCTGCAGCAATGGCGGCGGCTGCATGATCTTGCGTTGAGAAAATATTACAAGAAGACCAACGAACATCGGCACCGAGGTCTATAAGGGTTTCAATTAATACTGCAGTTTGGATTGTCATGTGGATACAACCCATAATTTTTGCACCCGCTAAAGGTTGCTCTGCACGGTACTTTTTTCGCAGGGCCATCAGGGCTGGCATTTCACTTTCGGCAATGGCGATTTCTTTTCGGCCCCAATCAGCTAAAGAAATATCGGCCACTTTATAATCGGTAAATGTTGACATATGTTGTAATCCTCTATTTTCAGTAGGTGCATCAGGACGATCTGATCCAGCCATTTTTTAAAATTCTGTTTCAAGCTTCAAGCTGCTAGGTACAACCAATTTGCAGCATACCTATACTCAAAGCCACGATGCTCGCCAGCAAGCATCTGATACGAACGGTTTACCACAAGCTCATTCTTTTGAACTTACTTGCAGCTTGCAGCTCCTCTTCCTACAGTGCCACGATGCTTGCTCTGCGCTCCGGTATAGATCTAAGCCGTTCATAACAACTCGCTACGCTCAAACAGTCATTCACTTTTAAATTTACACCCTCGCCCAGCAAGCATCTGATACGAACGGTTTACCGCAAACCCTTTCTTTTGAACTTACTAGCAGCTAGCAGCTAGCAGCTAAAAATTTGCAGCTTTTTCTAACACTTACAAAGCGCTCTTCAAAACCTCAACTTTATCCAAATTCTCCCAGCTAAAGCCTTCACGACCAAAGTGACCGTAAGCCGCGGTTGGCTGGTAAATTGGTTTGCGAAGGTCGAGCATTTCAATAATGCCGCGTGGGCGCAGATCAAAGTTTTCACGAACAAGTTGTGCGATGGCTTGCTCTGAAATCTTATGGGTGCCGAACGTATTGATTGAAATTGATGTTGGCTCTGCCACACCAATTGCGTAAGACACTTGAATTTCACAACGGTCGGCTAGGCCAGCGGCTACAATATTTTTAGCCACATACCGACCTGCGTAAGCCGCTGAACGGTCTACTTTAGAAGGGTCTTTTCCTGAGAATGCACCACCACCGTGTCGTGCCATGCCGCCGTAAGTATCGACGATGATTTTACGACCGGTTAAGCCACAATCGCCTACTGGACCACCGATGACAAAAATCCCCGTTGGGTTGATGTGGTATTGAGTATCAGCGTGTAACCACTCGGCCGGTAACACTTCTTTAATAATTTCTTCACGCACGGCTTCGCGCAAATCATCTAGGCTGATGTCTGGGTTGTGCTGGGTTGAAAGAACAACGGCATCGACAGCAACTGGCTTGCCGTTTTCGTAACGTAAGGTGACTTGTGATTTTGCATCGGGGCGCAACCAGCCAAGCTTGCCGTTTTTACGAAGCTTTGCTTGCTGTTCTACTAATCGGTGAGAGTAGTAAATAGGCGCTGGCATTAGGGTGTCGGTTTCATTCGTTGCGTAGCCAAACATTAAGCCTTGGTCGCCGGCGCCTAAGTCTTTATCTTCGGCTTCATCTACACCCACGGCGATATCGCTCGACTGCTTGCCAATGGCGTTTAAAACGGCACAAGATTTACCATCGAAACCAACATCTGAGCTGTCATAGCCTATGTCTAAAATAACATCGCGGACAATGTCTTCTAAATCTACGTATGTTGAGGTTCGAACTTCGCCTGCGACTATTGCCATGCCGGTTTTTACTAAGGTTTCAACGGCCACGCGTGCATGTGGGTCTTCTTTGATGATGGCATCTAATACCGCATCGGATATTTGATCGGCCATTTTATCTGGGTGGCCTTCTGAAACACTTTCAGAAGTAAAAACACTGTATTCGCTCATTTAAGGGTCCTCTTTATCTAATCTGTTATGCGTTGCTATACACTTGGGTTTGCACTTGAAACCCGTTACGCAAGGCTAAAAATCGGCTTTGATTGTGGGCGAATCCATGTTTATTGGCCCACTGGTGTAATTCTTCTGGTTCAAATCCCAGCCATTGATCCCCACACTGTTCTCTTGCCCACTCTTGATCGTGGTGGCACAGATCGGTCACGATGAGCAAACCACCTGGCCGCAACAGTTGCGCACATTGCGCTATCTCGCCTTCAGGTGTGGGTACGTGGTGCAGAACCATATTGTAGATGATGATATCGAATTGTTGGTTTTGCTCGGCCAAAAACTCGGTACTACCTTCTATAAATTTCACGTTGTTATATTCGCCCACTTGAGCTTTTGCTTGATCAAGCATTACGGGAGAAATATCGATGCCCGTGACGTCATCAAAACGTTCAGCCAAGGCGCGTAAAAACTCGCCTTTGCCGGGGCCTACTTCTAATACATTTTGTTGTTTGGGTCGGTCTAAGCTGTCTAACAATTGC
Organism: Reinekea marina; assembly: GCF_030409715.1. Classification (NCBI taxonomy): domain Bacteria; kingdom Pseudomonadati; phylum Pseudomonadota; class Gammaproteobacteria; order Oceanospirillales; family Saccharospirillaceae; genus Reinekea; species Reinekea marina. The sequence continues at coordinate 281,981 of NZ_JAUFQI010000001.1, read as the reverse complement.
AAGGCTTCAGGACCGTAATGTTCAAATAAAACGATGCGTTCTTGATGCAATTCGAACTCATCAACATGTTCAACAAAAAACCGCCGAGCAGAATTTAAACGCTCAGATCGGATTTGCTGTTGTTGTATACGCACGGCTTCGTCAATTGGATGTAGATCGAGCTCACGAAATATTTGCTGTTGTATGCTCAGTGCATCTCCCAACGCTCGACGATAAAAAATGGTATTGCCTTCACGTCTTTTTTCTACCCAGCCGGCCGTACTGAGCACTTTTAAGTGATGGCTCATTCCCGATTGTTTCACATCGAGCATGTCGCACAGTTCCAGTACGCCGTATGCGCCTGAACCAAGAATCTGCAATATAGCCAGACGAGTAGGGTCTGAAATGGCTTTAAAGAAGCCTGAAATGTCATTTATGTTCATAACGGGGAACGATAGCAGCGCATTGAATAATTGCAAGAACTATATCAATATATTTTGATATAGATTTGGTTTAATGTCGTTACGAAAAGTTGATGGTTTTTATTTGCATTTGATAATGGTTCTCATTACTATCTGTTTGAATCTAAATTGATGAGCACAGATGAATTTTACTGCCCCTCTAGAATGCCGCCATATAAGTGCTGGTTATACGTTGCCGATACTAAAAAATGTTGATTTACAACTTAACTCAGGTGAACTGACTATCCTAATCGGACCTAATGGTTGCGGTAAGTCTACGTTGCTTAAAGCCTTGTCTAACAGACTGGCTTTGTCTTGCGGTTCGGTGCTGCTTAATAGTAAGCGCATTAAAGAATGGCCAACCAAACAACTGGCACAGCAACTAGGGGTATTGCCTCAGCATCCACTTGCGCCAGAAGAACTCACTGTTAAGGAGCTCGTTAGTCTGGGGCGTTTCCCCTACCAGGGTTTGTTGAGTGGCAATAAAAAAGACGCTTATTGCATAGAAGACGCTATGAATTTGGCGCAAGTCAGTGAATTTGCGAATAGCCCGATAGATCAGTTGTCGGGTGGGCAACGTCAAAGATGCTGGATCGCCATGGTGTTGGCTCAAGAAACGGATGTTCTGCTGTTAGACGAGCCTACCTCTTATCTAGATTTAAAAGTTCAAGTTGAATTATTACAACTGTTACAACAGCTAGCAAAAAACAAGCAATACGCCATCGGCATAGTCATGCATGAGCTCAATTTGGCAGCGGCGTTCGCCGATAAACTTGTAATGATGAAAGAGGGTCAAGTGCAAGCACAAGGATGCGTTCAACACGTTTTTACAGAGGCTAACTTGAGCCGGGTGTTTGATTTAGTGGCACAGGTTGTTACCGACGCTCATTCTGGAAAGCCTTTCTGTATTCCTAACATTAAATCGCACTCTGCTGAGCTGGCGTTGGTAGGGTCATGACAACTTCTTTGCCAGTAGCTTCTGCTTATAGAATCAATTTAAGGCGTAATGTTGGCTTTGTACTTAGCATGCTCGCTCTTATCGGTATATCCGTTCTGCACATTACCTTGGGTGCCCGAACGGTCTCAATTACTGAAGTGATGTCCGCGTTTTTCTCGTTCAACGATTCAAACTTAAACCATATCATTATTATGGAGCTTAGAGTGCCAAGATTGGTGGCCGCTATTGTTGCTGGCTCCGGTTTGGCTTTGGCGGGGGCTGGTTTACAAGCACTGACTCGAAACCCCTTAGCCGACCCTGGTCTATTGTCGATTTTATCAGGAGCATCTTTTTTTGTGCTCGCGTTTGTCAGTGTATTGCAGTGGTTTGCGGTGGCCTTCATTCCACTTGTAGCGGCGGTAGGCGCAAGTGTGTCGGGTGTATGTGTTTGGGGGATAGCTAGAAAATTGCCAGGAGGGGCTTCGCCGCTGGCGCTTATCCTCAGCGGTGCTATCGTTTCGGCCATGCTCACGGCGGCCATAACTCTGCTGCAATTATTTAATGATCAAAGCTTTAATGAGTTGCGCGTTTGGCTAGTGGGCAGCTTAGCGGGCAATGCATGGCCAGCTTTCTACTGGGTGGTGCCGTTATGGTGCCTCGCACTGGTTGGAATCTTATCGCAATCACGTGTTTTTACCTTGCTGCTGCTAGGTGAGCAAACCGCTCAAGCAATGGGGGCTCATTTACCGAGGCGAAAAGCCTTGATTGTCGTTTGTTTGATTTTGCTATCTGCTGCGGCGGTTGCTGTAGCTGGGCCATTAGGTTTTGTTGGGCTGGTCATTCCGCATGTGGTTAAAATGCTAATCGGTGCTGATTATCGATGGGTTCTGCCATTTTCAGCGGTACTTGGTGCCACTTATTTGATTGGCGTTGATTGCTTAGCCCGAACAATGATTGCTCCTCGCGAATTATCAACAGGCCTGTTAACCGTACTAATTGGATCGCCACTGTTTATTTACTTGGTTCGCCAAAATTTTGGTCGAGGTCTTAGATGATACAAAGTACCTTCACTAAAATTATCTCAAGCCAACCATCTTATAAGCATATCTACAGCGCATTGTTGATCGCATTAATACTAGTGGCCATTGGCTCGACATTGGCTGGCAGTTACAAGTTAAGCTTAGAAGAAGTATGGCAGGGCTTATTGGACCCTCATTCGCAATCGAGCTCAACATTAATGCTGTGGGAGTTTCGCTTACCTAGGCTCGCCAGTGCGCTATTTGTTGGCGCTCTTTTCGCGAGTTCTGGCTTTTTATTGCAAGGACTAACGCGCAACCCATTAGCCGACCCATCTTTGATTGGTGTCTCTCAAGGCGCCGCGCTTGCGGTAGTATTGTTTGTTGTTCTGTACCCTCAAGAGTTAGCGGGGAATCGTGTATGGGCGGCAATGTCTGGTGCTTGTTTGGCAGCCTTTCTCATTTACACCTTAACCGCGCGTAAAAATCAATCGGCCTCGCCTCTAGTGTTTATTCTGACGGGAGTGGGCCTTTCCCTTTTTATAACAGCTCTCACCTCTACTTTTTTAACTTACGGCCAATTAGAAAATGTCATGACGGCCTTGTCTTGGCTCAGCGGTAGTTTGCATCGAGTAAGCGCTTCTGATGTCAGTTTGTTGTGTATCAGCACTTTACTCATTTTACCCAGTGCTTGGATACTGGCTCATTTTCTAAAAGCACAGCAGCTGGGAAATGAGTTGGCACAAAGTTTAGGTGTGCCACTTAAAGCAATTCATTCATTGCAATTGCTGGTGGCCGTTTTAGCCGCGGCTATTGCCACAGCGGTGGTTGGCCCAATTGGATTTATTGGCCTGATTGCACCGCACATCGCACGGAAATTAACACTAGGCTCTCCTCGTCATCAACTCATTCTCAGCATGTTTGTGGGGGCGTTGTTGGTTTCAGGTGCTGATCTACTAGGTCGAACTTTGTGGGCTCCGGTGCAAATACCCGCTGGAATTGTTTCAACGTTAGCAGGCGCCCCGCTACTGCTTATTTTACTTTTTACCAACCCCAAAAAACCTTAAGGAACAACCATGAACTTTTCACGATTAACGGTGATGGCCACAGTAACGCTGGTGGTCACTTTATACAGTACCTTGGTAAACGCTGGCGATTTCCCAGTAACTATTGACCATAAGTTTGGCTCTTTAACGCTACAAGAGCCGCCAAAACGAGTGGTGTCTATTGGCTACAGTGATCAAGACGACATCTTAGCGCTGGGCGTTCAACCAATTGCCGTTAGAGACTGGTTTGGCGATAAACCATTTGCTACGTGGCCATGGGCTAGTGATGAACTCGGTGATGCTAAACCGTTAGTGCTAGGAAGAGATGCCCTCGACTTTGAAGCCATTGCAGCCCTGAACCCCGATTTAATAGTCGGAATTTCATCGGGAATGACTCAAGAAGATTATAATAAATTATCCAAAATTGCCCCGACATTACCGCAGTCCGGAGACTACGTCGAATGGGGAATGCCGTGGCAAGAAAGAACCCGAAGTATTGGCTTAGCATTAGGCAAGTTTGAACAAGCCAATAAAATCGTCGATAGAATAGAATCACGCATTGAGCGAGAAGCACAAAGCCATACAAACTTCACCGGTAAATCAGCGGCTGTTGCATTTTACTATTCAGGCCAACCGGGTGTGTACGCTACGCATGATTTAAGAAGCCAACTATTACAGCAGCTCGGCTTTGTAATTCCACCTCAATACGATGAGTTAGCCGGTGAGTCTTTCTATGCATCTTTCAGTGAAGAAAAACTCGATTTGCTAAACGTTGATGCGTTGCTGTGGTTATCTGCCTCAGACGCTTTGACCGATGTAGATGCACTGCCATTGCGAAAGCACATGCCTTTTTACAAAGAAGGTCGAGAAGTGTTTTTAGGCGAATTAGTGGGCGGTGCATTTTCTTTTATGAGCCCACTCAGTTTGGAGTATTTGCTCGATAATTTACTGCCCGAGCTAGAGCTGGCAATCGATGGTGACCCTAAAACAGTCGTACCATCTTCGCGTTCATCTTATTAATTGAGAAAGTTAGATGCAGAAGGTAAATATACAACGCTTCACTTCGTTATTGCCAACAGCCGATTCAAAGGCGATGAAAGTGAGTTGGTCAACCTTAATAGACGATGATAGCGATGTACTTGATCAGCTGTACCTAACCTTCGCCAAGACGTACCCTGGCTTGGATAAAAAGGGCCAGGCTAGCTTTAGCGTACAGTTGTTAACTTATCAACTGGCTTCCGTTCTCGTTGAAGCTACGCTGTCTGAAAACTTACAATTGAACATTAGCGTTGAAGATGTACAGCTTGGATTAAATGGTGAAAGTGGTTTCCAGGCACAAAGTCGCTTACCCACACTTCATTTTAATGAACCTTGTGTTTGTGCTCAAACGACGACTGTGAGGCCATTGGCTGAACATTTATATTGCACCGTTGGTCAGTTCGTAGAGCCGTTAATACATAAACAGCGCAACGCCATGCGGTTAAGTATTGGCGCGCAATGGCGACTCGTTGCAGACGCCATTGCCTCAGCCTGCTTAGCCGCAGGTCAGCTTCACAATAAATCGGAACAAGCGATACATCTGTTTAGAGCCATGCAGAAAATTAACGGGTCTAAGATAGCGAACCCACAAACCTGCATTATTAAATTATGCCAAAAAAATAACCGGTATTTCGTCAGTCGCGGAGGGTGCTGCCGATATTATACGGCACTTGGAGCAGACTACTGCGCCGGCTGCATTCATCGCTCAATAGATAATCAAATTGAGCGAATTAACGCACTTTTGGTGGGGTGATTTTAATTTCTAGTCGGCGGCTCTGACACAATTTCGGCCACTTTCTTTGGCGGTGTATAGTGCGGCATCTGCAATTCTGAATAGGTTATCTAAATCAATGACTTGATCTGAAGAGGCAACACCAAAGCTCGCCGAAACATCCAACATTGGAAATCCGTCTAATCGGTTGATTGCCAATCGTAACTTTTCAGCGACATGAACAGCATTTTCAATAGGCGTAAGAGGTAATATAACTAAAAACTCCTCACCGCCCCAACGGCCGACCAAATCGGTATTGCGAATAACTAAGGTAATGGCGTCGGCTACGGCCTTTAACACCCGATCCCCTTCAGGGTGCCCAAAGCTATCATTGATGTTTTTAAAATGGTCTAAATCTAAAACGATAATTGAAAATACTTCTTTGTAGCGAATATAACGAGCCCATTCCTGCTTTAAGGTACTGTCGAGCTTTTTACGATTTGCAATATCCGTCAACACATCTGTTTCAGATAATCGTTGCACGAGTTTTTTCTCAGTAACATCAGTTGCAGTGATCTGTATCGCATTAATATTGCCGTTCTCATCTCGAATAGGGTCAGCAAACATGTGCAACCAGTAAGAAGAGCCGTCTTTATTTATTTGCCGTATTTCACCGTGTTCTGAGGTGCCCGCAAAAACGCGATGAATAATTTCATTACGCCCTTCACGGTATCCTGGTGGGGTGAGTTGCTCTGGGTCTATGCTGAGTAATTCCTGACGGCTGTATCCTGCCAACTGACAAAAAGCGGTCGAAACTTCTTTAAAAAGACCGTTACTACCGATAGTCGCCGAAATTACGTGCTTATCGGACAATTCTATTTGGCGTGTTAAATCTTTATTTAATTCAAATAATTGTGATGTGCGCTTTTTAATCGTGCTCTGCATTGATCGCATTCCGATCACCAGCAACGCGATTAGGCTAATGAGTATTGCTGAAACAATACCCAATGCGCGTAAGTACTGTTTAGACGTGTCTGATTTTTGCTTGAGATATTCATCTAACGTTAAACCAGATATATCGCCACTTTTCGGTGCGAGACCAAGTTGTTTATATACATCTGCAATTCGGCTGAATCGCGCCGGGTACATACTGCCGAGTTGTACGAAGTCTTGAGCGACCATTTTTTTTATGATTTCAGCTTCGTATTCAAGCGCTGCCAAGCTTTTACCGGAAGGGTACTTAGTTTGCAGCCAAGTAAAAACTTCTTCTGGGTTGTCTAAAGCGTATCGCCAACCTCGTAAGCTGGCATCCTTAAAGGCGATGGCTCGATCGGGAGACTGCTTAATATAGTCTTCGGTGGTGTAGAGTAAATCGCCGTAAAAATCGATGCCGTAGTTAGCTGGGTCTATTATCTGAACGTCGTGGCCTTTTTCTTTAAACAAAAATGGTTCGTTGCTTAAGTAGGCAGACATTACATCAATGCTTGGCTCGTCTTGTAATAACGCAAGCTTGTTGAAAGAGTGGGGCACAAATTCGTAATCCGATTCTTGAATGCCCAGAGAAATTAGCAAAGCTTGTAGGGCCGCATCGTCAGCGTTGCGCTGAAACATAATTCGTTTGCCCTTCAGTTCAAAAGGACCTAGCACGCCTTTTTCTTTTAAACTGATTAAAACAGATGGAGAATGTTGGTAGACCGTCGTAAGTACAACGAGTGGGTCACCTTTAAGCCGCCTAGCGACAAGAGAAGAGTCGGCGGTGCCAAATTCAATTTCATTGTTGATAATTGGGTCGTATAGATCAGAAGAGCCATCGTGTACGATAAGTGTTACATCAAACCCGGCCTCTCGGTAAAAGCCTTTCTCAATGGCGGCATAGTAACCGGCAAATTGAAATTGGTGCTGCCACTTTAGCTTTAAGGAAACCGATTCTAAATCTTCTGAAAATACAGCCGAGCCCAAAAATAAGGTCGGTAGAATAAAACACCCTATGAGCTTCTTAGTGATTCTTTTTAACATTAAACCTTTCAATTCAAGCCCATAGCAGACACAAAGTAAGTTATAAGCATAGTGCGATAGCGTGGAAAATCAACGTTTCATAGTACGTGAGGTGCATAACTAGCGAAAAGAACCAAAAATCAACGCGCTAGTTATTGATAATAATTATCATTTGCGATAGTGTAGCTGCGTTCTTGCAATACACAGTTTACGGTGTGTCTCTTCCATAGAGGCCTTTGGTGCGGCCAGTTCTCTGCGCTGCACCTTTTTTTAATGCCGCTAAAGTTAATTGCTGGGAATCACCTCAGGGTAATATGGCACTAAACGAGCTAATAAGTCATTTTGTGCGCCCACTTCAACATTATTTTCATCCATTGCCGCTACTAAGCTAGTGACTAATGCGTCGAAGTGGCTTTTGTCAATCGCCATGGATTCATGCACTTGCTTCATAGAGTCACCTGTATATTCACAAGGACCATCACTCACTTCACAAAGCATTTCGATTAACTTGGTTCGAAATCTATCTAAGTCGGTCTCTATGAAAAACTCAATCAGCTTTTCGTTGCTGGCAATGTCATAAAGCATGCTGTCTACAATATCGCTTATCCCTTGGTTTTTACCCAAACGATCATAGAGAGTCGGCGCATTTGATTGTGTCGAACCCGCGCAACCTAAAGAGATAGAGACCACTAAAGCAAGAATGAGCTTAATAAAAATATTCATAAAGGACCTAATGGGTTATTTGAATAGAAAGGTACATGCCACGCTGCTCTTCCCAAAGGGCAACGGTGCCTAAATCCACATAGGCGGCTACTACAGCAACGCGTTTATTTGGAAACCAAGCTGAATAGAGATCCCACCAGTGGCTCTCATCTACCGATGCCAACTTGTTTGGTTGCTGCCGAAATTCTCCGCCAATAGCCCACTGATGATTCAGAAATAATCCCGCGCTGACTTCACCCACCCAGCGGTATTGGCTTTCTGACCCTTGCCCAAAGCCTAATAAGCCCGTTTGATTTGCATCGGTATAGCGGAGCGTTGCATTTAAAAGTAAATTACGTTCGGCAAGCGCATGTAACCACAGCTTGCTTGCTGTTATATAGTAGTCGGTGCTTCGATCAGATTGAGCGCCTAACACATCAATTGCGATGCTGGGGTTTTCGTTAATTTTATACTGAAAACCCGCACTGACTTGAGGCCAGTCTTGATAAATAAGATCGCCAGCAAGACGCGCTTTGGCTCCGAAAATATTTTGAACAATAGCTGTATTTAAAGGTAAAACTTGCAGGGCTTGTTGGGCGTAGCTTAACTCTAAGCGATTGTTGTAAGAGCCTAATAGGCTGTGCGTTGAAAGCTTGAAGTCTTCTACGTTTACTTGGCTGCTACTGGCCGCAACACTCCATTCGCCAGTACTGCCATAGCCTCCTATCACAGCCCAGGGCACTATTCCGCCGCCTGCGCTACCCTCTATTGAAGACAGTGCAGAGGTTGCCAGTATTTTACTGGTGTCATTAGAGAAAGCTTGAGCACTAAAAAGAATAATGGCGGCTAGGCGAAAGCAATTTTTAATGAGTTTCATAATTGAGTCCAGATTTATTGAATTGTACAAGCCAGGTTAAAAGTTCAGCTGAACTAATAGGCTTGCTTAGAAAATACCCTTGTATTGCGTCACAATTCATTGCTTTTAATAGGTTGATCGATTCTATGTTTTCAGTGCCTTCAGCAATGGTGCTAATGCCAAGGCTATGAGCCATTTCTATGGTAGATCGTACAATTTTTTGATCATCAGCATCCTCATTCAAATTCAATACAAAAGATTTGTCGATTTTTAGCTCGTGTACGGGGAGCTCTTTTAATTGCGCTAATGATGAGAACCCTGTGCCAAAGTCATCCATTGCGAGCTGTATTCCGGCATCATAGAGCCTGCGCAAATTTTGAATTGCGTGCTCCATGTCTTCCACAATGGCACTCTCGGTGACCTCTAGCATCAGCAAATGGCTGGGAATATGACGCTCTTTTATGGTGTCTAAGACGTGGTCTATAAATTCATTTTTGAGAATATCTCTTGCCGATAAATTAATGCTGACGCCTAAATCAAACCCTTGATCTTGCCATTGCTGTAGTTGATTAAGAGATTCACTAAAGACCCATTCTGTAATTAAGGTTATATCGCCGGAACTTTCTGCTAATGGTATGAATTCGTCTGGATAAACAGGGCCCAACTCAGCATCGTGCCAACGAATGAGTGCTTCGGCGGAATGAACTCGACCTTCTTTTAAATTAAATTGCGGCTGAAACAATAAGGTGAAAGATTGGGTCGTTATCGCTTGTTGAAGCCTTTGTGTGACTTCCAGTTTGCGTAAGTACCGCTTTTCTAAACGGGAATCAAAAACGGAGTGACAACTGTTGGTCAGCCTTGCCTCATTCATCGCGATATGCGCGCGTCTTAATGTGTCTTCATAGTTATCAGCGTGTTCAGGGCAAATAACCGCGCCAATGCGGGTGTCTAGGGTCAGTTCTATTTGATTACAATAGATGGGCTTAGCAAAGATATTTTTAATGGCGTTAACAGTGCCACCAATTGGTTGATTCGGTGCCAACTGCACAAGCACTAAAAACTCGTCATGCCCAACATGGCCAAGAGAAAGCCAAGCCTCAGAGTTATTTTTTAAAATGTCGGCGGCCTGTTTTAACACCGAATCCATTATAGACATGCCATAAATATCACTGAGCGACTCGAAATTTATAAGCTTAACTAAAAGCACAGCAATTGAAGAGTTACCGCTAGAATCGGAAAGCCGTTGGTTCAAAATAGAAGCCATTTTATGGCGATTTGGCAAGTGGGTTAGAAGATCGTGCTCAGCTTGGTGGCTTATATGTTGCTCTCGCTCCTGAATATCGTGCTGCATCTGATTCAGTGTCTCGCCTAATTCGTTAAACTCTGTATTGCCCGGTACATTGATATTGTGTTGGTATTCACCACGGGCAATTCTACGTGCGGCTTTTACTAAAGCGTGTATGGGTTTGTTAAACGAATTTGCAATGAAAATAGACACTACAAGCGCCAGTATCAATATAAAAATGGTAATCACTAACATTTGGGTTTGTAGGTCTCTATTGGCGGCGATGGCTTGCTGTAAACTTACCGACAGAACAAGATTTATTCGTTGTTCGCCACCGTTGAGCAGGCTAGTTTCTAAATTTAGCCAGTCTTTGTTTTCTAGCGCTGCTATATAAGCTGTAGTGAAGGAATCAAAACTTTGGCTTGTCGCCGTGCTTTGCATAATGTTTGTGTTTAATGTCGAAAGTACCTTTACGCTGCTTTGGGTTTCGCTGTGAAACAACAAGCTAACATCGGCTTTGGTAATAGATCGAAAGCTATCAATGAGGCTATCGTCGATACTAAACCCCACCCCAACCCAGGCAATAAGATCGGGCCCATAAACCGGAACCATAACCAGCTGAAAAGGTTCTTCCTCAGCAATGATGAGTTCGTTAAAAGGCGACGACATTTGTTGTGTTTGCTGCTGGATTTTTGTTACCGAGCCCGATAAATCGTGGGTACCAATGAGTATTTCCCCACTCGTATCCATCAACAATATTAGATCTGCGGCAATACGTTCACCGTGATTCACCAACGCACTCACAATAGTTTGTTCTTCATTGGTGGCGATGGCTTGGCGAAAACCAAAGTCTTCGGCGAGCAGTGATGTTCTATCGGTCAGTTGTCGTCGGTTCTCTTCCAATAAAGTTTCAAAAACTCGCTCGGCAACTAAGAGTTCGCGCTCGGCGTTTACCGCCGCATTGGTATCCAACGCGCGTAAAACAGCCCAAGTTAATGTAGAAAGTGTAATGCCGACCAATAAAATAAAGAGAATAATCAGGCGGCTTCTAAAACTAATCGCCATCGTTTTTATAGCTCTTTAAACGGGACTTCAGGCTGTTGATAGCGTCTGAACTTTCTTCTTGAACTTCGGGCAATGCGATAGGTAACGTAATAACCGTATTATTGCTGGAATCAATGTTCAGGTTGGCCAGATTAAACCGCTGTGGTCGCATGAGCAGTGGATGCCATACTTGGATTTCGTTTGTGCTGGCTTCTTTGTACTCGGGTATTGCCGTCATGCCATTGGCATCGCTTTTAACCGCAATTGGGAAATCGGTAATGTAGATGTAACCATTCATTCTATCGTGAATGTTACAACCCACGGCCACTGCGCCTGTTTTATCGAATTGAACAGGCGGCGCCTGATTGCCGGAAAATAGCTTTAGTTCAAATTGTTTCGTTTCAGAAAACGAATAGACATGGTGGCGAGAGTCATCGCTGTTTGGGAATCGGACATAGGCGTTTCTTGGAATAATTAGCACTTCTGGCACAAATTCAAAATTGACTTGGTCCATTAAATATTCCGATTGCGTGCGAACTTCTACAGTAGGCGTGGCACTCATTTCAATGACAGCATTCGGGATGGGCTTGCCAGATAAGTCTATCAGTTGAACGCCATTCAGCGAGGCCGCGGAAGTAATGCTTGTCACTAGCAGTAGGTGAAACAATAGTGTGATTTTGATGTAGTTTCGCATAGTTACCTTTACAACATGGTGCTGAGAAAATAAGAAGAATCGCAAGCAACGATATACATGGTGCTCTAAAGCTTGGATCAAATTTAACAATGGTCAAAACCCGTTTGGTACGAAAGATCACCCTGTAAAAATGAGTATAGTTGAAGAACTTGAATTTACATTAATTCACCCTGGTTTCATTCAATTGACTGAAATGATTAGAAAATAGCCGAATTGGCTTTGCGAATAGGGCGCTATTCAGGGATAATCCGCGCTTTCAAAATGTGCCAAGCGTTACATCCAACTCAAAGGAACCTTATAGATGCCTTCTCGTAGTGATTTAGCCAATGCCATTCGTGCTTTAAGCATGGATGCCGTTCAAAAAGCCAAGTCTGGACACCCAGGTGCGCCCATGGGTATGGCCGATATCGCCCAAGTATTATGGAGCGATTTTCTAAGCCACAACCCTACCAACCCAGATTGGTCTAACCGTGATCGTTTTGTGTTATCAAACGGCCACGGCTCTATGCTTATTTATTCACTGCTGCATTTATCGGGTTACGATGTCACCATTGACGACATTAAAAACTTCCGTCAAATGGATTCCAGAACACCAGGCCACCCAGAATACGGTTACACGCCAGGCGTTGAAACCACTACTGGCCCTCTAGGCCAAGGTATTGCCAATGCGGTGGGTATGGCGTTAGCTGAAAAGGTTTTGGCGGCGCAGTTTAACCGCGACGGTCACGAGATCGTAGATCACCACACATACGCCTTTATGGGCGATGGCTGCATGATGGAAGGCATCTCTCATGAAGTGTGTTCACTCGCCGGTACACTAGGCTTAGGTAAGCTGGTTGCATTCTACGATGACAACGGTATTTCTATCGATGGTGAAGTTGAAGGTTGGTTCACCGACGACACCGTTCAGCGTTTTGAGTCTTACGGTTGGCAGGTTATTCCACGTGTAAATGGCCACGACCCTGAAGAAATTAAGCAGGCGATTGAAACCGCTCGTGAAAACACCGAACAGCCTACATTAATATGCTGCAAAACCATCATCGGCTTTGGTTCGCCAAACAAAGAAGGCAAAGAAGACTGCCACGGCGCACCGTTAGGTGATGAAGAAATTAAACTGACCCGTGAAAAATTGGGTTGGACAGCGCCAGCGTTTGAAATCCCCGCTGATATTCAAGACGCTTGGAACGCTCAAGAAAAAGGTAAGGCCGCTCAAGCCGCTTGGGAAGAAAAATTCGCCGCTTACAGCGCTGAATTCCCTGAGCTTGCCGCAGAATATACCCGTCGTATGGCCGGTGACTTACCCGATAACTTCGATGATATTGCAGAGCAATTCATCAAAGAAGTCGATGCCAAAGGCGACACCATTGCCAGCCGTAAAGCATCTCAAAACTCTATAGAAGCATTGGCACCTTCGCTACCGGAATTGTTTGGTGGTTCAGCCGATTTAGCCGGTTCTAACTTAACACTTTGGAGCGGTGCGCAAGGCGTCAGCAGCGCCGACCCATCGGGCAACTACTGCTTCTACGGTGTACGTGAATTTGGTATGAGCGCCATCATGAACGGCGTTATGTTGCACGGTGGCTTAAAACCTTACGGCGCAACCTTCTTCATATTCATGGAATACGCACGTAACGCGGTACGCATGGCGGCATTAATGAAGTTGCCATTGATCCACGTTTACACGCACGATTCTATCGGTCTAGGTGAAGACGGCCCAACGCATCAGCCGGTTGAACAACTAGCCGCCATGCGCGCTACGCCAAACCTAAACACTTGGCGCCCGGCCGATGCGGTAGAAAGTGCCGTGTCTTGGGTTTATGCGTTAAAGAGCAAAGAAACGCCAAACGCTTTGGTATTCTCTCGCCAAAACCTAGCGCACAACGAACGTACGCCTGAGCAAATTGCAAACATTGCCAAAGGTGGTTACGTACTGAAAGCGGCTAATGGCACACCAGACGCGGTATTGATTGCGACCGGTTCTGAAGTAAGCCTAGCGGTAGAAGCCGCTGCAAAATTAGAAGCGGCCGGTAAAAACGTACAAGTTGTATCAATGCCTTGTACCGATGTATTCGAAGCACAAAGCGATGAATATAAAGCCAGCGTATTACCAGCAGGACCAAAACGCTTCGCGATAGAAGCCGGTGCCAAAGACTTCTGGTACAAGTACGTAGGCCTAGAAGGCGGCATCATCGGCATGGACACCTTCGGTGAATCTGCCCCAGCCGGTGAATTGTTCAAGCACTTCGGCATTACTGCTGATGCACTAGTAGAGTTAGTAAACTCTAAGATTTAATTCATTCGCACGTCGTAAGCAATGAATAGAAACAGCGCCTCGGCGCTGTTTTTTTATGTCTTAAGTTTGTTGCTCGAGATAGTTATATTCAATTGAACCATCAAAGTTTTGATTAATATAATCAATTTGACTATTGAGAGACGAATGGATAGATTGGACCATGTTTTGTGAGCACCATCACATGTAGAACCCAAAAAAAAGACAAAGGATGCGTCCACCCGTGAATCTTGAACAAGCTTTAAGCATCTTATCGAAAGCATCACCATTGGCAGTTACGACATCAGGTGAAATTGAAAACCCTGAGTTAAAAAAGCTGAAAGACTACTTATACGTTAAGACAGACATTGAAGCTGATTTTAAAGCAACCTTAGACGAATTAGACTCAGGACAAATTGTTTTCTTATGCGGAAGCAGCGGTGATGGTAAGTCTGAAATTTTGACCCGTTATGAGGGCAATTACAAAAATAGAGTCGATTTCCATTTAGATGCCACACATAGCTTTGAGCCTAATCAAACAGCCATTGAAGCTTTAAACGATCGATTTAGACAGCAGGTTACAACGAGAAGACCTTTGGTCGTCGGTATTAATATCGGAATGATGGCCAACTATGAGCGTGAAGGCGATGATGAGTTTCATGAAATAAAATCAGCAATTCGAAAATTTCTTAAAAGCCCTAACAAAAATAACCCTCCATTCGGAAATGGAAGATTCTACTTTTTAAATTTTGAGGCTTATTCGAAATTTGAGTTTGAAGAGGCAAGAGTTTCAGCGCCACATATGCAGGCGTTGATTGGCCGAGTGGTTGCCGATGACCAAAACAATGCATTCCGAAGTTTTTTCAATAAAGCGCTTGGTGAAGTAGATAAAAAAAATGCGGACAATGTAACAAAAAAACTTGTTTCGAATTATCTAATTCTTAGGGAGAAAGGTGTTCAGAAAACAATAATTGAACTTCTGCTTAACGCAAGAATTAGAGAAGATCAATTTATTACGACTCGAATGTTGCTGGATTTCATCCACCAATTAATTGCTGGTGGTGGTCATATATGGAATAACCTCTTTTCTGAGTCGGAAAATGAATTGACTTGCGCAATCTCAACGTTTGACCCCTCAGTAAAGCGAACTAAGAAAGTCGATACCTTCATCCTAAATCTATCACTGAAGCTGCCTAATCCAGAATATGAAGAGTTTAGAGATGAAGTACACAAAAAATACCAAATAGATAATCGAGGGAAGGTAAACCCAAGTTCCATCATTCGCCAGGTTTTTCTTTTTAAGAACGCCAATATATCGAGCACATTTACCAAGAATCTCTGCGTAGACTTCCAAGATGAGTCTGAGTTTGTATATAGGCAGGCATGGAACCTTCATAACTCCGATGCGCTAGAGCCTGAAGAAAGAAAGAAACTAAAGATTTTTTACGAGAACGTTATTTTCCGTTCGATTAACTTATATGCGAATCGAAATGCCCCTGATTTACCGAGTGGTGAAGTGTACTTATCAACTAATGGTTCATACAAGATCGCTGCAGAGACAAAGTTTAAACCTAACTTCAATGAAATTACAGAATATCAGCCTTCCGACATCCATTCGTTTAATCTCTTATTTACGGTAAACAAGAAACCAGTTGAAGAAATTCCAATGAATGTCAATCTTTTGAGCGTGATGATGCAGATCAATAATGGACTTAAACCTAACAAGTTTGACAAAAACAGCGTGGTGGTTATTGATGAATTAGTTTCAAAGATTTCTACACAGTTGAGTAGTGCAGATGAACTTCACATTTACGGCACGGATAATCAGCGCATTAAAGTCAGTTACAGTGAAGAAGACCAAGAAATAGAAGTAGGCGGGCTGTGAGTATGAGTGTGCTTAAGAAAGATTTGGCAGTAAGAGATAATTCAATACGTGGATACTTCCCAGCCAGAACCAAAGTCGCGAAAGACAGCGATTTCGACTGGACATTTTCTGCCGCCGGTATAATTAGAAACTTATATAGAAAGGAAGTAAAGCCGCAGGTCTACAAAACCTTTTCAAGTGAGAATGGAGCTAAGAGCGAGTTTGTTACTGGCCTTGTAAAGGATGAATGTAAAACTTTGTTCGAGGAAAGGGCTGATGACCCCGGGCTTTGGCATGTCATCAACAATATGTATTTTTGTGAAGGCAGGATTTTTAAAATTGCTCCTGTTACAAAAGTATCCTTGCTAGAAAATGAAAGCAAGAGTTCACCAAAAAGAAAGCTTCTTGATATGTTTACTTCGATGATGAATGGTTACCACTTGAGACCAGAGGAAGTAGATTTTCAGCCCGGCAATTTTCTGGAACGTATAGTCCAGGAAAGTGCTCAGTCGGAGAGTATCTTTACTGAGGTTAAAGAAGCCAAATCTCTAATGTCAACAGGCATCAGTGAGTACCCCTATTTACCTTGGTTGTCCAAGCTGTTTGTGAAAGACCTTGAGTTTCTATCGCGTTATCAAGTTTACTTTAATGCATTTTTAGAGGACTTTCTGCGCTTATATGGCTACATATACACCGCGCAATTAACGCTTAACATATCCAATATTGAATCGGAACCAAGCGCAAAACCCCAGTACTTCATAATGGAAAATGAGAAGGCTAGTAAGGAGCGAGTCGAAATAGTAGAGCATGGCTATAAGCGGATCGTAGAGAACATGCATTTACTGTTTCCCTATCTTTCAATTTCTGAGAGTTTACAAGATCCAAAGAGCACTAACGATGGCCGCCTGCGTCCCCTTTGGTGGTTGGCTCAAAGATTGGTTGAAAGTGATACACCCGCACTCAAAACCTATGCAATCGACTTCATTAACGATCGTTCTGAGGGGGAAGTACCAGTTTTAGATGACAGTGAGCTTTCGCCGAACTACTGGCTGAAGGAGTTACTGAAAGCATCTGTGTCTCAGTTTTCAAAGGGCAAGACGCGAGCTGCTGCGCAAGAAAAATTCATTCGTACGGTAAGGTCAGAGTTGTGTTCACATTTTGTCCGTCAGCGAGGAGACAGAGGTAATGTTCTCGTAATGAACCAGGACTACGTTACTCTTATTACCAATATGGTCATCGGTGAAGAAGATACATTGAGGTTTAGTGAGTTAATCGCAGGCTTTAAAGAACGAGGGATTTTCTTTGATAAGCAAAGCCAGAAAGCGTTAGTTGAATTCTATGAGCGCATGGGAAATGTTGAACGTATGAGTGATAGTGGAGACGCCGTTTATGTCCGCAAAACAATTTGAAAAGTTTATTGTTGACCACTTTGTGGACCGTATGCAAGGTGAGATTGTTCCAGGCTATAAATACCAGTTTAAATCCCCAAATCACCAAAATAGCGTGAAGTTATATAAAGCTTTTTTGAACCACTCGTCAGCGTCGAAGTTGACGCTAGGTAAGGTAGAGGACATTCATTATATTGTGGTGTCTGGCATTAAACTCGTAGTCGTTTTGCATAAGAATGGTGAAGAAATAGGTTTTACTGAGAATTATATTTCCTTCCTCCGGGATGAGATCTCATCTCAAAAGGGTGAGTGGGCAAATACTGCACTAATCATTATTCACAATAGCTTACTAGATACACTTATAAACAGCTCAAAGGATCTTTCTGCCGAAGGTGGCCCCTTTCATCCTTTAAAAGTAAAGGAGTCTCTCGAAACGTTTATCAGTGAAAATGATTCACAGGATGGACAGAGAGTTTCAAAGTTACTTTTGGAGCACCAGTTTGATCTCATTACAGAAGACGGCGGCAGCATGTTTGGTTTCGACTCACTGCACCGCGCTATATCGGATGGTAACTTAAGGTTTTCAGAACTTGGGATGCTGAATGACCCTGCCATTATACACATGTCCAATGATGACCAGATACGCAAGCGACTTGAACGGAATAAGCAGCTATACGACAAGATCGAGAAGACTATTGAGTACTACCCTGATCAACTAAAGGAGAATCTAACTGAATTCAGTGATTCGTTTATAGAGAAGCACATGCCAAGTGAAGACCGTGGCAAGTGGAAGCAGCAATGTACCTTTGATGCGATAGACAATGAAATAAAAAGTAATCGAGAGCAACTTCTTGAAGTTACAAATGTCGGTTCTGCTAGTGGCAATTTCTACGAGAGGTTTAAAGGAAGTACTTCTGCAGGTAAAAAAGAACGATTCATCATCATCGAAGTTGAACCTGAACGTTCAGATTTTGACATAAGTATTGGCTTGAAAGGTGCCAAGGTCGAAAGGAAAGAAGTCTATTATTCATCGAAAAGCGATCGTATTAAAAAGTTAATACCTAATGTCAGCGGCGGAAGTCAGAATACCGAAATAGTACTTGTCGGCTCCATTTCTGATGAGCCACTTTTTTTTCGAATAGAGTTGAAGCGCCAAAAGTCCAGTGAAAAATTTAAATTTCGGTGTCTGGTTGTGAAAGCAGGTTGGTTCAACATTAGCCAGATTCAAAATCATTTTGTCGTAAATGACTCAAAGCAAAACGTGACTCTCCAGACACAAGAAGCGGAGTTGTGTATATCGCACGATGTCAATACCAAAAACCGTAGGGAAATAGACAAAGTTAACCAAGTCTATGATGTGAATACTGAAGGTTGGCTCGATTTTGAATCCATCGCTAATGATGTAGAACAGATCACTTTTTCTATACAGAATGGTAATGCAAAACTGAAGTTGGAAGTTGAAGGGGCGTCAGCTTCAGATAATCTGGTTTTACCCTTATTGTTTGACCAGTCACGAAAGGAAAAACTCCTTAACGAGGGCTTTAATGGCACCCTTAATGAGCTTAAGCGACGGGTCTATGTTGAAAACTCCGAGCTAAAAGCAGAAAAGAGTCAGATAGATAAGCTGGTCATCGAGGCGGAGTTAATTGAAGGCGAAGTTCTATATCGCAACCCTATTGAGACGTTCTCTGTAGATGATATTCTGGCAGACAACCCCGAGGTCGGCTCTGCATACCGAGCTCTATTTGCATATTTAGCTGTAAATAATACCTTGCCGTCGCTTTGTGGCTGGGGGCAGGACTATATCGATATTGTCTCTGATGTTGTTTCAGCATTCGACCAAGCACTCGCTGAATCCCCAATCAACCAGTATCTGGATGCGGCCAGCATTAACCTAATGAAAATTGGGTTTTATGAAGATGAGACCATTTGGCTAACCCCATTCCACCCAATAGTGCTTGCTTATACGCTCCAATTGGTCGAGAGAGCCAAGCAGGATAGTTCATTAAGTTTCTTCGACCTACCTAAAGTCACGCTAAATCGGCTAAATGCTCAAGGACTGCTCCCATACCTGTATGATGAACAGCATGAGTTTGCCTATGTGCAGGCTGAGCAGGAGAATAGTGGTTGGCTTAGATGCGTTCCTAATGAAGCCAGTGAGTATAGTTATATTCCGAAGTTAGTTCGTGAGAAAGTACGAGAGTTCTCTGAAGCGTTCAATCCCTTATTTGAGGAATCAAACCCCAATACTCGCCCAACATTGATTATCAATTCAGTCAACAACCATGATAATCATGGCGTGTTTTTAGGTCTTGTAGATCACTTCAGCAAATCTAGAGACAAATCATTTAATGTACACGTCAATCTTTATGACGACGAGTTTGAGCAGACTGAGTTTGATCTATTTTCCAATATGGGCAATTATGAAAAAATTAAAGCTAGATATGGACTTAACAAAGCTGAGGTAAAAGACCATTCTGATGTGATTGTGGATATCCTTAGGACTCGTCTAACCTACAGTAAATTTAGAAACGCAGACGTAGATTCGCAGGCGTATTCACACCTTTGCTTTTATAGGAATAATGAAAAGGTTGAAGTTGTTGATGTTGATCCTGAAGAGGAGTTAAGCGGCATCAGCGCCGGGGGCCTTATTAATGGTGAAGCTTCCGCAGTAGAACAGATGAATTACATTACAGGCTTTGGTACCCGTAATGTTGAGGTCGAACAGTCACCTGCACTTGCATTAGCGCTTAAGTACTCACGACTAGTGAAACCAGCTAAAAAGGAGACTATTCAACACCGTAACAGCAGTGCCATTGCATTAGCGGTAAATTCAGGTTTTAAAGCAAAGCTTGAGCGATGTTACGACAGCTCGATTTGGACAACCATAATTGACCCTAAAGTCACCTTGGACTTCTTCGATAGCGACAGTGATACGTTGTTAATCCATTATTCTGACCAATATACTAGCTCATCCGGTTACGATGCCATTACGGTAACTCGCCAAACTAAGATGTTTACTAAAGTGATTGAGCGCGATGGTGGTGGGTTAGTGTCGGAATTTAACGCTTTTAATGGTGAATGGTTACTTAAGCTTTTAACGGATAACGACAAACTTAAGAAAGAGCACAAAGGTATCTTAAGTGCCTATAAGCTGGTCAGCATCCTTCTGTCAAAGTCCGATATTACTTGGGTACCCATTTCCATCGCAGAGATGGTTCGTGTTTCTGGGAACATCGGCTTGAAAATGACAGAGTCTGAATTTGCGCGCCATATTCACGGGTATAGGAGTGGCGCTATTTCCGATGATGTCTTGTTCATTGGTTTCAAAGATCAAAAACTGTATCTCCTACCCCTTGAAGTGAAAACAGGCAAAAGCTACGACTCTAAGAAAGCAATTACGCAAGCCAAAGAACTAAAACGGTATTTAAGTGAGGTCTTAGGTGCTGAGACTTTAGCAGGTAACCTATACCGCAGTTTATTTGTTCGCCAAGCACTTTTACAGGTAGATAAATATGAGCTCTATAATGTGTTTGACGATGATTACTTTAATAGTCTCTCAACCACTAAAGAATGGTGGCTTCAAGGAAACTATGAAATCGCAGAGTTAAGCGAATATGCTGATGGCTTTGTGGTTGCTAATCTTGAGCCGGAGAAATGCTTTTCAACGAGCGTTACTGTCGAAGATAAGATTCTAAAACTCGAAGTTCCTTCAAGCTTTATTGAAACGACAATATCCCGGCCGTTAAAAGTGCTTTGGCAGGATTACTCTGGAACGCCAGCGGCGGCAATTTCAGACAATTACTTCCTCGAAAACGGCTCTGAGTTTCAAGATAAAAAACCAAAACTAGATCAGCAGGATGCAGAAAACCTTCAGCAGGATAACAAAGATGATATTGAAGAAGGCGCCCAGGTAGGGATTGATAAAGAGATAGAACACACAGCAAGTATTGAAGCCGGGCCTCTTAAGGTGCTGGTTGGTCATGATGTAAATCACAAAGAACCGGTCTATTGGGAACCTACCAATACTGCCAAGTTTATGAATACAAACTCAGGCACTATTGGGACCATGGGTACAGGAAAAACACAGTCAACCAAATCCGTCGTGACGCAACTTTATCAAAATAAAAGCAAGAACGTTGATGGAAAACCCATAGGGATTCTAATTTTTGATTACAAATCTGACTATGTAGATGAAAAGTTCTTGTCTGCAACTAATGGGAAGCACTATCAGCTGCACAAGCTGCCCTATAATCCTCTCAGTTTGTTTGGCGATACTCCAATGCTGCCAGTGCATACCGCAAGAGGCTTCGCGGAAACCATGGGAAAAGCGTTTGGCTTAGGACAAAAACAACAATTACGGTTACGTCAGCTGATCAGTGAGGCTTATTCACGAGCAGGAATTAGTAAGGCTGATAAGTCCACTTGGAGTAAGCCTGCGCCCACTGTCGCAGATTTATGGGCACTATTTTTAGATCAAGAAAAAATTGAGGAAGATTCCCTTTACGCTGCATTGGAAAGTCTAGCGGAGTTAGAGGTTTTTGAAGACCAAAATGCTAAATGTACAAGTTTATATGAATTGGTTAATGGTATTACCGTTATAGAATTAGCTGGCTATTCCCCAGAAATTCAAAACCTTGTAGTAGCATTAACTTTAGATTTATTCTATTCCCAAATGCAGAAGCAAGGTAAACCTCAGGTTCAAGGTGACTTTAGGCAAGTTACGAAATTAATACTTGTTGATGAAGCCGATAACTTTATGTCACAAGACTTTCCTAGTTTGCGAAAAGTGTTAAAAGAAGGCCGGGAATATGGTGTAGGGGTGATACTATCCACGCAAGACATTACCCACTTTAAAACAAAAGAAAATGACTATTCAGCTTATATTTTGAGTTGGGTTGTTCACCGGGTTTCTCAAATTAAGAATCAGGATATTAAATCGCTTTTTAATATAGATGATAAAATTGAGCAAGAGCGATTGATGAATGAGATTCGTGGGTTAAAAAAACACTATAGCTTGTATGTTAATGGTGAAAAAAAGCTAATTAAAATTAAGGACAAGGCTTTTTGGGAGCTGGTAAGTGAAAAGTAGCTTAGTAAAAACCAAGATAACTGGTTATTTATTATCAATCATCGTAGCTTCCGTTTTTGCTGCGATTTCCTGGATAATAGTTATTGCTTTCTACGTTAATAATGTGGGTTCAGAAGTCACTAGTGATCACCAGAGGTGGGGTACTTTTGGTGATTTTGTAGGTGGTACACTCAATCCAATTTTTGCATTTGGCTCATTCCTTGCGCTTCTTTACACAATTCATATTCAAAGAATAGAGCTAAAAGAGTCTCGAGAAGTTCTCAAGGCACAGGAACGTCAACTGTCAATCCAAACATTCGAGAACTCTTATATATCATATTTAAGCATGTTAATGGAGAAGATTAATGCTGTTAGCGTTAGTGACATTAAAAACGAAAAATCGATGACTGGTGACTTTGCGATTAAACAACTGTTAGAGAACTTGAAGAATGCATACAAAGCAGAAAAGATTATGCAAGGTGACAATTCTGACGCCGAGTTAACTTTGGTAGCCGCTTATAAACGCTTCTACAGAAACCATGATGATAGTATTTCATTGTTATTTAGGTTTTTAAATCAAGTCATGACCTTTGTAAATGAATGTAGTTTAACTAATAAAGAAAAGTACTGGGCTATGTTAAGGGACCAACTTAAGCCAGATCTACTTATACTCATATTTTACCATCATTGGGTCACTGTTGATTGTATAGAATTAGACCGTTTGGTAGAGAAGGGATTTTTTGACTACCTGAATAAGAATAAACTTTTAGATGCTGATTTGCACAACAGCCGCCTTACTGGAGGAACTCTATAGATGTCCAATTCACCTCGTGACCAATTAAATCCAGATTCACTAAGTGTTAGTGAGTTACTATGTAACAACTATTTCGAAATCCCCAAGAACCAAAGGGATTACAGGTGGGGTAAGGAGCAATTAGAAAAGCTTTGGAATGACCTTATGCTAACCGTTGAAGAAGAAAAAGGGAGTGTTGGGGGTGATTCGTCAGGCCATTTTCTTGGCTCAATAGTAGTGATTGGAAAGAAGCAATCTTTAGACTCTAATCGTTGGTTAGTTGTAGATGGCCAACAAAGAATAACAACTCTAACAATCTTGCTAACTTGTCTGAAATCCTATGTACAAAATTTGGATGCAGGAAAAACAAAAAGGCTGCTTAGTAATACAATTTATAGTGCAGTGTTATCACCTGAAGCAAATGAGGCACCGAGGATTAGGTTAAACAGTGAAAGTAAGTTTTATGAAGGGCTGATTGCTGATTGTGAAGATGTGGCTGAAAGAGAATTTTTCTTTAATAGTAATTTTAACGCTTCAAACGAGGTACAAAATAATATTAAAACGGCATTTGAATTTTTTGATTTAGAAATAAAAAATTACTGTAATTCAGCCGGTGAAGGTTGGCAAGAGGAGCTTACTGAGTTAGTACAAACACTTAATAGTAGTTTCTATTTACTGTTAGTCAGAGTAAGCAATTTATGGATGGCCTACCGTGTTTTCGAAACATTGAATGAAAGGGGCTTGGATTTAACACAGGCCGAGCTTATAAAGAATGTTTTAATTGAACACGCAAGTGAGACAGGAAAGGCGGATATTGATTTAGCAGACAGAATTTGGAAAAAATTCGTAGATAATTATGAATCTCAACCAGTTACTAAGTTGGATATGCCGCATCTAATACAGTTTTCATATAGTTTCAGGCATTCTTTTGTTAAAAAAGGTGACATATTTGATACTGTTTCTAGAGAACTAAGAGCCGGGGAGCTTAACGTATTTTCATTTTTAGACGAACTAGAAGTTGACTCTCGAAACTGGACAGCATTTCTACAGGGTGATCTAGTTAACTGGTCGGATAAATTGGAAAGGGCTCAATTTTCCATTGTGGATCCACTTTGGAAGAAGCATTGTGCGCCATTTATTTTGAGTTTAATGAATAGCTACCAGAGTGATTTAAGCTACTTAGAAAAAGCGTTGTCGCTTTGCGAGCACTATTTGTTCAGACAGGGAATGGTTTCTAGAGATTCAGTAGGAGTCCTTCAGAAAGTATTCACTGATGCTGCAATTCTAGTAAATGGAAGAGCGACCATTTATGAATTAACAAAGTTCTTTAAACGACATAGCCCCGATGAGGAGTTTATTGATCACTTTAAGAAATTCTCAGTTACTAATATGAAACAGGCATATTATGTGCTTTGGAAAATAGAGGCGATGACTGATGGTCATAGTTTGATTAAACCGAATTGGCAAAGTTCTGCTCAGCATGTAGAACATATAATGCCGAAGAAACCAGATCCAGATTGGGAAGGTGTAGCGGAGTTAGAAGGATATCCTAAATAC
The DNA here is from genome assembly GCF_030409715.1 of Reinekea marina. NCBI lineage: Bacteria > Pseudomonadati > Pseudomonadota > Gammaproteobacteria > Oceanospirillales > Saccharospirillaceae > Reinekea > Reinekea marina. Next base: position 257,274 of record NZ_JAUFQI010000001.1, on the reverse strand, counting down.
CTGAATAGAGTAGGTAACCTATTGGTATTGGAAGGACATGTTAATCAACATATTAAGAATAGAAACATAGAATATAAAATTAAGAATAGTTTCAGTTTAGACTACTCAAACAGTAAGCATTTATTGGCTAAAGAGTTAGTTAGTAATTTTGATGCATGGGCGGTTAAGTCTCAATGGAATTTTGATGCAATAAATTTAAGGCAGCAATATATGGCTGAAAAGTATGCAGCCTCTGTTTGGTCTTTATAATTGACTAGTATTTAATCCGAGTATGTTGTAACTGTAGTTATAGATAGTTTGAACTGTAAATACCTATTTATAACGCAGTTATTTCGTAGAATATTTGAGCCACATTTTTATACTCATTAGGTATTATATCATTGAGTGAATTATGTGGCCGTTCATTATTATAGGTTTCGATCCAATCTTTAGTGAGCTTCTTAACCTAATTTAAGCCGTTGAAGATATAACAGTCTACTAATAGTCATTTTTCAAACTTCAACAACCTATATAATTTAAATGAGAATTTATGAAGCAGCAGTAAAGGTTTCGGCTGATTAGTTTATTTCATATCATAAATCCTAAGTATAGTTACTGGGCAAATGAGCTAAGGTTTGTTTTCCCTTCAATTGATGCTGCACCATCTTCTACATGAGCATTCCAGGCTCTATACAATGCTTTGTCGTCATATTCGCGATAGCGTTCTTTTAACAAAATTTCTACAATCTGTTCAAGCCCCCCAAGCCATACATGCTTACTCAGCTGTCGTTGCCGGGGTTCAATTTCCTTTCCGTCATATATATAGCCACTTTCAATAGATTTAAAGAATGCAAGTCTGGCACCGATGTTTACGGTTACCCCAGTATTTAGGTGGAAGCGTCTTAATGAGTTAAAGGCTTTGTCTGTAATTTTCATTTCATTTGGTAACATTGTTTAAATCCTCTCACTTACGCCAAAAATAGCCTTCGGTGTAGCTGGATGAACCTTCAGTGGCATCGTAGTCTACGTAGAACGCGTGGGATATCTCAGGCGAAAGGTCTTTATAGAAGCTTTCGTCAATTTCAGTATCGGTAGATAGAATCAATACCTGATGGCTCGCTGTTGGGAAGTAATTTTTCACCAGTTTTGTTCGGTGATGGGAGTCAAGCCGTCCTAAGGGGGTATCGATGATGATCGGTAAGTTACGGCCTGATGTTCTTCCTAAAGCTTCCAGCATAGCAATTGCAAATATTTGTTTTTCACCAGCCGATAATTTCTTTTTGTTTATTTTCTTCCCATGCAAATCCGTTAACGTGACATTAAACGTTTTTGGATCTATCTTTGCTTGAACTTCCATATCTTCTTTTCGAGCAAGCTTGCTAAAAGATTTAATGAACTCTTGCTCCAGGATCTCTATTTTCCGGATTTTAGTAATGCGCCCGAATTCAGAAAGCAGTTCGCGTGCACTAGAAGCCAGTTCGATGCCTTGGTCTAGATTCATCGAAGATGAATATTTTATGTCAAGCTCCTTTAACTTACGCATGGTATCCATCGCTTCACGTAATAGCTTCTTAGCATTACTTTTTTCTTGTTCGATTTCAGTAGTAACTGAGCCGAGGGCTTTTTGGAGCTCACCCAGTTCCGCAAGTATAGCCTCTAAGCGGCTTTCATCCGGTGCGCGGGCAATATTGTCGGCAGCGGCTCCAATTCCTGCCTCAGTCATTTCTAGTTGGCTTGCTAATGACTTAAAACTTCTAATTTGTTCTGGTAATTTATGGGTTATGGTGTGACTAATTGTTTGAAATTCTGAGTCTGAAATATCATGAATGACTTCAACATCCGATGAGCTATCCAATACGTCGGCAAAGGTATTGTTGATTGCAGTTTCGACGCCTTCTAATTCTTTAAGTTGATTCTTAAGTTGCTCTATTTTGGCGGCTAGCTTTTCTCTAGATGCTAGGTTTGTTTTTGTTTCACGTTCAGCTTCAAGTTTTTTTAAGAGCGCACTTAGCGAATTTGGTGCGAGGGAGAGTGGAAACGTATCGCTAAACAACATAGTCAGTTCTGCATTTAGTCGTTGTTTCTCTGCAATAAGAAGGTCAACTTTTTGCTCTTCAACTTGCTTACTTTTCGCCCAAGCGCCGCCAAGATCATTGAGTCGATTGTTCAGAGCTTCAATATCTGCATTTAATGAGCCTTCTTTTGCCTTAAGCTCACTAACGAGGTTTAACTTCTGCTGATATTGATTATAGAAGTCTTGGTATTGTGACTCCAAATTTTTAATATCGTTTGAAATGTTTTTCGGAAGCTTGTCTTGAGTATGCTCCCTTAGGTAAATGCCCAAATCAGTTCTTAATCGTTCTACAATATCAAGGCCTAAGAGGCGGTTAATCGCATCAGCCAAGGCTTCGTTCGTGTTGTCTTCTGCTAATTCGGCGATTTTCTCGCCATCAAAGAAAAATAAGTCAGCTACTCCAATAGGAATTAGCTCACTTAAAAAACTTTGTAACTGCTCGGCATTTAAGCCACTGAGTAATTCGCCGTCTTTTTCAATGTTTAAATATTCAGTAGTTGAAGAGCCTTTGACTTCCCAGGACCGTGTAACGTGGTATTCGCTTAAAACCCCATGTTTACCATAGGTGAAGCTTAAGCTAATGGACGCATGATTTATTGGTATAAGCTGCTCATGGCTTTTATGAATAGAGTCCGCAAGGTATTGGTGGTATTTAGCTAAGGGAATCGATTTGCCAAGGCTTTGTTTACCATACAGTGCTAAGCGAACAGCCGTCAGAGTTGTTGTCTTACCTGCGCCATTGAGCCCGCCAAATAGTATAATGGGTCGCTTGCGACCGTATTTTTCTTTAGGTTCTAAGTTTATTTCGTGGCAACCACTAAAGACACCAAAATCTTGTAGAGTTAAAGTGTTTAAAATCATTAATTTAGGCTCTCTAGTTCTTTAGCAAGTTCTAATAGGCGTTCGTCATAGCCTTTATCAATATTTTTATCGAGACCTATTTGGTGTTTGTTTTTAACCATTTTCTCTCGAATATCTTCGTAAGTTCCCCAATCTTGCTTCAAGAGACTGTCGACTTTTTTATATAGACCTTTCCTTCGGCTTAACCCATCCATTGCGTGTTCAAGCTCAAGCAACTTCATCACAAGCTCGGCAGGTACATCAAATTCCGTACCGAGTGAGTTAAGTATGTCTGCATCGGTTTGGGTAAAGCTGCCTGCGTCTTGGTCGGCCCAATCTAAATCAGTACCGTATACATCACGGTAAATCTTGGGAACCGTATCTGCCCAATCCGGCTCGTTAGGGTCAAACATCCATTCGCGGCGGATTGCATAGAGTTCCTCTGGTTGAATTAGTGTTATATCTCGTCCAGCGTCTCTTAGTTTTTTCTCAATATTGAGAAGCTCTTTAAGCCAGATTTGACGACGCTCCATCCAATATGGACCGGGAATGGTTTTGACTTCAGTAGCATCACTATCGATGTTTTTTCGAGCATACTGAACCTTGCCTGTACGTCGCTTGTAGTTTCGGTATATTTCTTTATTTTCAGGGAGCGTGCTGTGGTATAGCTGGTCTCTAAAGTCTTTTAACTCTTGTAGCCATGTCTCTCCTGAATCTATGAGCCCTTCCATCGCACGGTCTTTAGTAACTACGGTACATGTCCAGCATCCGAACCGAGAGTTACCGCAAGATGGAGTTTTGGTGTCTATGACTAATGGGCATTCGCCTGCCGAGGAATCTTTATACAAATCAAATAACTCAAAATGATCCCCACCCCAAGGTGCGGGAGCCCCTAATAAATACAACCAGACATCATCAAATGTCCAGTCTTCTATGGGCATGTAGGTGAAGGCCCCGGGCAACGATGAATGACGAGAAAGCGAAGAGCCATCAATTTTGTGCTTAGCGATAACTTGGGCCCGTGACGCGCTTTCATCGCTTCTAGCACCCAAAACAACGACCACTTCACCGAATCGGGTTACCTTGTCGAGAATGAATTCACTGACTGGGTCAATTTTCATTCGCTCAGTGCACCAACGAAAATTCTGTGTTGGCGCAGGGTAGCCTTTGCCTAGTAGGTTGGTCCAAAAAGTTTGATCCATTTTGGGGTGTACTTGGTGGGCAGACATCGGTAGACCATTTGTCTTCGCCTTTTCATTTATCGTCGTGATAACACTTTCAATCATATCGACAACCATTGGCGTTTCTACTAGGGTATCTGATGAAATCACATAGATATGCTTATGGCGTTTCTCTGGTTTCAGGTTTTCAATTGCCACATAGATGAGCGACAAAATTGTAGTGCTATCCTTACCACCACTAAAGCCAATCACCCATGGCTTATCGTCGCCTAAGTAGATTGATTGAATTTCACCGATTAAATCGGTTAATGGTCTTCCGGCTGCAGATTCATTCTGAAGCATTTCATCCATAGATGAATATGTCGTTTGCGATGTACTCATTATTTAAATTGCTCTTCTAAAATTAGGTTATCCCCTTCAAGGGCTAAGTCGAAAGCCTGCCGAATGAGGTTGGCTGTAAGGGTGACATTAGCTCTGGCTTTGCTAAGTTTGCCATACACAAGAGCTCTGCCTTCCCAAACCTCTGAATTAGAGCGTGACCAGTCAATTGCCTTAAGATTTTTAATTTTGGGCTTCCAGGACTTCGGTCTCTTGCTTATTAAATCTGCGCCGGCGTTACCTAGCGCTTGCAGTGCAACACCATGGGCATGTATGTAGTTCTTTCTTAGCTCAGCAGTCGAGACTTCTTTCTTTAATGCTGCAGCCCAATCTGGAATATTGGCGCATACTTCAGACCAGTATTCGACCGCTAAGTCTTTCTCTTCTTGAGTGAAAGAGTCCTTAGCTGATTTTCGCAATAAGCTTCTGCTTGCTAACTTAATACTGCTTAAAGTGAATAACTTTGAGCTTCTGTTTGATAAGCTAGATTTTTCCATTTCTGTTAGTCGATTGAAACAATCTACCTTTTCAACAATATACCTAGCGAGTTCTGAGTTAGGATCACGATGGTCATACAAGGTACTCAATGAATCGTTCGGTCGTACAGCATGCTTATTTAAATCTGCGAACATCTGTTGTGCTCTTTGTAACCCTTCATCTACGAAAAACAAGACAGGAATATTGTCGTGGCCTAATTCATGGGCCTCCTTTATTGCTTCTTCAATAGCCGCTCTTCGGTGCTGTCCGTCATTTATTAATATTTGAGCGCTCATAGAGACCGTTAACATTCCCATATTAACTGCAGGACCAGTATCTGCCATCGGTTCAAAGTGGACCTGTTCATTTATAGAGGCTGTAATTGCAGACAGCGTATAATCAGATTGATTAGATATTAGATAATCTGCGATTTCAGGAATTCGGGCTTTGTTTAAAACGCGTTGTGCACGCATTTCTGGAGGAACTTCCTCGCCATCAAACTCAAATATCTTCGGGACGAGCCGCATTGGACACATAGCAATATAGCAAGGCCTGCCTGCCTGCATTCCTCGCACAGCTGGGAATTTATGACTGTATTCATTAATAAGTGATTTTGCCACGGCGAGCTCCTCGCTTTTCGAACTTGCGCGACACTTTAAAACATCACGAAGTAATTTGGAAGTCAAAATATGACTTCCACCTGCAAAATATTAGCGTCCACTTGTCATAATAGGTTGTTTTTTGGCCAATTATAATGTGGAAGTGATATGAACTAGATGTCCTTTTATTTACATTGTTACATTCTGGAGCTGTTTTTGCGTGTTAATTCAGACATCCTGCCCTCATTAATTTGGCTATTGCGCACAGCGTATTTCCCGAGAAACCAAATCCTTGCTTGTAGTTATCCACCTAATTCGAAAACAACATTACCCACATAAAGAGCGCTGCGCTAAATGACTTGGTTTGGTGGTAATGGTCCACATTCAACCGGTTGAGTCTGAACCCCAAACTTAGCTAATACCACCGAGCTTTTGGCCGTCATTGCTATGGCTTGCATTGTGGTTATCTAGGTCTATTGAAGCGATATTGTCAGGGCTATCTAAGAAGCTTGCGAGCTTTGTTAGGTCTTTTTCCTAAGTCTAGGCTTTCTGGATCACATGAATTCACATAGAATCATCTGCTTGCTTGTCATTATAAGTAGCTTGTCTATATGGGACACGCTTAAACTACAATTAAAAGGTACCCTCTCGAATGAATAAAGTCCTTAAAAGTCTAGTTGTCATCGCTAGTCTGTTGTTTTTAGCAGGCTGCGAAGAGCCTTTGTCTGAATCTGACGAAATTCTTCAGAACGCCTATGATAATAAAACCAGTGGTCTTCAGGTTGAGGGTTCTGGTGAAGTGACCAGGTTATTGGCAGATGATACTGAAGGTGATAAGCATCAGCGTTTTATCGTTACTTTAGATTCTGGTCAAACGTTACTTATTGCACATAATATTGATATTGCTCCACGGATCGATGTAATCGCCACTGGAAATCGAATTGAATTCTATGGTGTTTACGAATGGAATGATGAAGGCGGGGTTATTCATTGGACTCATCACGACCCGGCCGGAAAGCATGTAGACGGTTGGTTAAAATATAAAGGCGAAACTTATGAATAAGCAAAAAGAGGGTTAAAGTAATCCTAAGGAAAACATCCCAACTCTTCATCCTATTCTGCAGCCTTTCAGGGTTTTCATTCTCTGCGAGTGCTTCGGTGTGGACGGATGTTATCCGCAATGCGCCTTATTATTCGGCTAACGGGATGACGTCGAATTTTCAGACTATTCGTCGTTGGGTTTTGTTTGGTGAGGCTTATTGTGAAACGGCAAGTCGCCATATTTTATTTGATATTTCTGGGCGCTTTTTAGGTTGGATGGAGAATGCCCCGAGCGATAAAGCGACACAAGCTTTGTTGAACGAGCGACGTGAAACCTATTTCAATAATGGTTTGGTTAGCCAATGGTTGGCAGGCAGTGAGAGTTCTTTGGGCTACCCGTTTGCGCTGTCTTGTAATCAGCCTCATGTGAATGTCGATGATTCGGTGGCGAGTTTGTTTGGCGATGCAAAGGCCGATCGGTTGTGGGGAACTTGGGATGGCATTACTGCGGGCAGTAAACAGCAGCCAATTTCTTTGGCTGAAACGGTTCAATTGGTTTGGCAGCATAGGCAAGGCAATTTTAAACAGCCTCTGCAAGCGTTAAGTTTCGAGTTATTTTTGGCGCAATTGGTGATTGAAAGCGGGGCCGATAAGGCCGCTACCTCCCGTGATAATGCCATTGGTATTTTTCAACTGCGTGAGCAAGTTCTGCAAGATTGCGAAATTCCTACGCGTTTTTATCGGCACCGTATGGCGCAAGTCGATTGCGCCGTTAGGTTGTATGTGTTGAATCGTCGCAATTTAGAACCTTTGTTTATGAGTCGCTTTGGGCATGTGCCGGTGGCTAAGCGGGAGCGATTGTTTGGCTTGCTGCTGGTGCAAACTTACCACAGTGGCATTGGAAACATGCGCCGGTTGCTGGGTGATGGTGAGCAAGGTAAGGCGGCGCTTTATTTTGCTGATCATTATGAAAACTTCAGTGCAGAAGACATGGTGGCTGGGGTATTATTTCATAACATCGGCCGCACGCCATGGGGCTGGGAATCGTTGTATTATCTGATCGATATCGAATTGGTAGAATCGCTTATTACCGAGCGGTTATCTTCGCTGCCTTAAAGATGCTTCTTTGCGTTTTGGCGATTGCAGCCTCTGAATAAGCCAAGCCTTTTTGCATGTTAACCTTTTACTAAAAAGTGAGTTCACTTTGACCACACAGAATTCCAGTTCGTTACAAGCGCCAGTTCTTCTTGCCTATGCGTTGCTCTTTTTGCAGGGCGCTATTTTTGGTTCGTCTTTTTTCATCATAAAAATTGCGTTGATAGATTTTGGTCCTATTACGGTGGCGGCGGGTCGTATTGGCTTCGGGGCGTTGGTGATGCTGTTATACGCCATGATGCGTGGCGAAAAGTTTCCTCGTTCGCCTGCGGTGTTAGGCTTATTGGCTGTGGTTGGTTTATTCAATTGCGCTTTGCCGTTTTTCTTAATTCCATGGGGTGAGCAATTCTTAGAATCGGGCCAGGCGGCTATTTTAATGGCCATTGGTCCCTTGATTGCGTTAGTGATTGGGCACTTTACCACCACCGATGAGCGCATGAATCGATACAAAAGTTTCGGATTTTCGTTAGGGTTTATTGGCGTACTGTTGGTCATTGGTATTCAGCCGTTGGCGAATGGTTTGGGTGGTTTGCTGCCTCAGTTGTCCATTTTACTTGCCGCCACCTGTTATGCCGTATCTGGTGCGTTTGCGCGTCGTATATATGGAGTGAGCAGTGTCATGATGACCGCGTGTGTGTTGCTTTTTGCCAGTGCTATGACCATTCCGTTTAGCTTGGCTATTGAAACGCCCATTGCCGCCGCCCTGCAACCCAATGCTTTGCATGGTTTACTGGCATTGGCTTGGTTAGGTATTGTGCCGACTGGAATTACCTTTTTAATACGTTTCTATTTAATCAAACGAGCCGGTTACACCTTTGTATCGCAGGTTGGTTATTTGGTGCCGGTGTTTGGCGTAATTTTCGGGGTGATAATGCTGAATGAACAAGTCACTTGGGCGATGTTGGCCGGTTTATTGTTAATTTTAACCGGGCTAGCCATCAGTCGCCGCAATAGCTAACTTTTGGGAAGTGCTGTTGTGATGCCAGAGCCTTGGTGCGCTAATGGTAACCCTCTACTATTGTTTAACTTATAAACAAAGCAGAACCGCAAACCATGACAACAGACAAAGCAGAATCGATTGGCCGTTTAACCACCCGCACTATTGCTATGCCCAGCGATACTAACCCTGCGGGCGATATTTTTGGCGGCTGGGTGTTGTCGCAAATGGATATTGCGGCCGGCATTTGCGCTGGGCAGCGTGCTCAATCGCGTGTGGTTACGGTGGCGCTCGACAGCATGAGCTTTATTCGGCCGGTTAAGGTGGGTGATATTCTGGGCATATATACTCAAGTTTCTGAAATTGGTCGTTCGTCGATGACTATTCATGTGCAAGCTTGGGTCAGAAGAGACCGCATTGGTAACCGCGAAAAAGTGACAGAAGGGCATTTTAAATTTGTCGCGATCGATGAAAACGGCAAGCCAACCCAAATACCAAACGAAGCTGACTTGCCAACCTATGTACTAGAAAACCAATACTTTTAGTTTTCTATCGGTTTTAACCGCGCGGTAAAATGGCGCAGTACTGGGGGTTCGTAATCAAAGGTTAAGCCTTTAATTTGGCTGGCTCTTTCTTTGATGGCAATTAAGCTATCGGCTATATAATCCATGTGGTCGTTGGTATATACGCGGCGTGGAATGGTTAATCGCAGCAATTCAAAAGGCGACACTTTTTGTTGTCCATTCTCAGGGTCTCGGCCTAGCAGAAGCGAGCCTATTTCAACACCGCGTACACCGCCCTCTAGATAAAGCTCATTGGCTAACGCATGGGCCGGGAATTGATCGGCCGGAATGTGCGGTAATAGCTTGCCCGCGTCTACAAATACCGCGTGCCCACCCGTTGGGTACTGAATAGGAATGCCGCCTTCGCGCAAGCGTTCGCCCAAGTATTCCACTTGACCAATGCGGTAGCGCAAAAAGTCTTCATCGGCGCATTCCCATAAACCTACGTTTAGCGCTTCCATGTCTCGTCCGTTTAATCCGCCGTAGGTAACAAAGCCTTCCATCGGTACGCACAACACTTGTGCGGCTTTAAACAATTCTTCATTGTCTTTAAAGCAGCACAAACCGCCCATGTTCACCATGGGGTCTTTCTTGGCCGACATGGTAAACATATCGGCATAGGCGAACATTTCGCGAATTACATCGCCTATGGCCACATCGGCATAGCCCTCTTCGCGTTGTTTGATAAACCAGGCGTTTTCAGCAAAGCGTGCGGCATCAATAATGATAGGAATGCCGTGCTTACGCGCCAAAGTAGCGGCGGCTTTAATATTTGCCATGGCGACGGGTTGGCCGCCCGCGGAGTTACAAGTAATGGTAATAATGACACCGGCCACATTGGCGGCACCGGCGTCGTTAATGGTTTTTTCTAACTGGGGCAGATCAAAATTGCCTTTAAAGTCGAACCATTGTGCGGTGTTGGTCGCCTCTGGCGTTAGCGTGTTAATGGCTTTTGCACCGCTTAATTCAACATGCGCTGCGGTGGTGTCGAAGTGGTAATTAGATATAAAGATGGGCTTAAACTCGCCCGATTCATGGTTGGCTTTAAATTGCTTTTGGCGTTTTTCGATTAGCGTAGGGAATAAAATTTGCTCGGCGCCGCGACCTTGGTGCACAGGAATCACATGTTGGTATTTAAATAAGGTGCGAACCGAATCTTGAAGCTTGATAAAACTGCGACTTCCGGCATAGGCCTCATCGCCTATCATAAGCCCGGCCCATTGGTTTGCACTCATTGCGCCGGTGCCTGAATCGGTGAGTAAGTCGATATACACATCTTCGCTTTTGAGTGAAAACGGGTTATAGCCCGCTTCCTTCAAGGCAACCTCACGGTCTGCAAGGGTGGTCATTTTAATGGGTTCAACCATTTTTATACGAAAGGGTTCAGGAATTCTTTTCATGTTTCAGCTCTTTTTAAAATCAATAAACGTAACCCGCCAACACATCAAAGGCGTTGGCAGTTCATTAAAGTTCAGTCGTTTTTAAAGCGAGATTAGAAGTGTAGGCAGGCGCTAGACAGGCGGTAATCGTGGTTATACCACTGGCTGCTGTCGTTTGTTTGTTGAAAAAAAATTAGCTGCACGATGAAAGCTCTTGTTGTTTGAGCTTACTTTATCCCATTTAGTAGGCGATTCAAAGACGTCATTAAAGGTGAAAGGATTGATTTAACGGCTTAATGCGTACTAAGGTAAGCCAAAATCAATGGAGCCTCACCTTATGAACCACCCTGCTATCAATGTACAGGTTAAACGCGGTGGCATTACCGAATCTGCGCACCAAATTAAAGCAATTATTGTAAACTCCTCGGGTGAAACGCTCCACTCTTGGGGCGATATGGAACCATTGGTGTATCCGCGCAGTGCCATTAAAGCGCTGCAAGCTTTAGCATTTTTAGAGCGAGGCGGTGCGCAAAAATACGATTTTACCGAGCAAGAGATCGCTATTTTAGGTGCTTCACATAATGGCGAGCAAAGACACACCGAAACGGTACAGAAAATGCTAGCTAAGCTGTGGCATACGCCGAAAGATTTCGAATGTGGGCACCATTGGCCCATGTTTGTTGAAGCAGGTTATGAACTTGCAGGTAAAGGTGAAACGCCAAATAACTTGCACAATAACTGTTCGGGTAAACACGCCGGTATGTTGGGTTTGGCAAAGCTACTAAACGTAGACTCTAAAGGTTACATACAGGTGGAGCACGATGTTCAGCAAACCATTGCAGACACTATGGGGCAAATGTGTGAAATAGACTTTTCAACGTTGCCGCATTCTCCCGATGGTTGCTCTGCACCTACATGGGCGATGCCTTTGTTCAACTTAGCCTTAGGTTTTGCAAAATTTGCAGATCCTTCTAATCTTTCAGCTGAGCGACAAAAAGCGTGTAGAACCATGTTCAATGCGGTAGTGAATAACCCGTTCATGGTCGCAGGTACAAAGCGATATTGCACAGAAATGATGGAAGCTTTAGGCCAGCGAGTGTTTTTGAAAGTGGGTGCCGAAGGCGTCTATATAGCCGCTATTCCAGATCTCAAATTAGCTATAGCGTTAAAATGTGAAGATGGCGCAACTCGTGGCGCTGAATCTGTAATGACAGCCTTGTTGCACAAGGTCGGCGCTACAGATCATGTTGATCGTGGTCAATTAGAGAGGTTTGATCGGGTGTCGATTAAGAACTGGAATCAGATTGAGACAGGTGAAATCATCTGTCCGATGTAAAAAACTCACAAAAGACTGACGATTCTCAATACTGTCTTGCATTGTTTTTGATATCGTCGAAATAACTGTATAATCGGTCAATCTTTGGACAAGGTCGTTGAGATAAAATGCATGGATGTAAATTGACGTGGCTGTACCAACTCCTTAATGAGAAAAATAATATGAACTTAAAATCGATCGCCTGCGCCATAGTTGCTGTAATTGCACCGTTAGCGTTGGCCAGTAACCCAGCGGTGGTCTATACCGAGGCGCCTAAATTCGACAGCTCATTTAATGAGGCCATGTATCGCCAAGGGGTTGTGCCGTTTAAGGCCGAATATGGTCGAAATCTCGTTGAGGCGAACCCGAGTTCTCCGGATGAATTTGTCGGTCAATTGACCAATTTAGCAAAGCAGGGTCGTAGCCCTATTATTGCATTGGGGTTTTCTTTCGCATCGGCTCTTCAAGAAGTTGCGCCACAATTTCCCGATACTCAGTTTGCTATTATTGATTCCGTAGTCGATTTACCCAATGTTCAATCAATTGTGTTTAAAGAGCACGAAGGGTCATTCGTGGTTGGCGCGTTAGCGGCGTTAAAAGCAAAGGGCGATAAAATTGGTTTCATCGGTGGTGTAGATTTACCTTTTATTCGCCGTTTTGGTTGTGGCTACGCACAAGGTGCCGCCTATATTAATGATGATATTCAAGTGTATTTGAGTATGGCTTCTACCGATTTTTCGGGCTTTTCGATTCCGGAAAAGGGTAATGAACTGGCCAGTAAAATGATTACTCAAGGTGTCGAGGTGATCTATGCCGCCGCCGGTGGTACTGGGAATGGGGTTTATGAAGCAGCGGCCAACCATTCTAATGTATACGCTATCGGCGTAGATTCTAATCAAAACTTTTTACATACCGGCACCATGTTAACGTCAATGGTTAAGAACGTTGGCATTGCTGCGTATAACGTTCTGGAAGATGCTGAAAAAGGCATTTGGAACCCAGGTGTTACAGAGCTTGGTCTCGCCGAAAATGGTGTTGATTGGGTGTTGGATATTTTCAACCGCGGTTTGGTTTCAAAAAGCGATGAGAAAAAGATCAACAAAATTCGCGACGCTATTAAGTCGGGCAAAATTAAAGTGGTCGATTACAACGCCACCAACCAGTGTCCGGTGCCTTTTATAGAAGGCTAGTGAATAAAATTAGGCACGATCGAAGTTGATTTCATTTATGAATAAAAGATGAATGAAAGTTGACTTGAGCGATGTAACTGGTCATTCAGCGTGTATAATGAAAAAGAATTTTAAGCAATTCCATTGACCATATGGTCAACAAAGCTTAAAGTGGCATCGCCACCAAATGGTATGCCACGCGTAAACTAGAAACACTAACAATAAATACGTATAGAGGACTCTCCATGAAAGCATTATTAACTTTAGCTGCATCTACCGTTATCGGTATGTCTGCATCTGCCATCGCAGCAGACTTTAACCCAGCGGTTGTTTACGATACCGCAGGTAAGTTCGATAAATCATTCAACGAAGCTGTATTCCGTAACGGAGCTGAGAAGTTCTCTATGGATAAAGGCGTTGCCGTTCGTGAATTTGAACCACAAAACGAAGAGCAGCGTGAACAGGGTCTTCGTCGTTTAGCGAGTCGTGGCAATAGCCCAATCGTTGCCGTTGGTTTCAACATGGCTTCTTCAGTAACTAAAGTTGCGGCTGAGTTCCCAGATAGCCAGTTCGTCATCATTGATATGGTTGTTGATCTACCAAACGTTCAGTCTATTGTTTTCTCTGAGCATGAAGGTTCTTTCCTAGTGGGTGCATTAGCGGCACTTAAGTCTGAATCAAACACTGTAGGCTTCGTAGGCGGAATGGACATTCCTCTTATTCGTAAGTTCGCATGTGGTTATGAGCAAGGTGCTAAGCACATTTCTGGTGACATCACTGTATTACAAAACATGGCAGGTTCTACGCCAACAGCATTTAATGACCCTGCTCGTGGTTCTGAGCTTGCTAAGTCTCAAATCTCTAAAGGCGCAGACACTGTATTCGCAGCTGCTGGTGGTACCGGTATCGGTGTTTATCAGGCCGCTAAAGACGAAGGCGTTTTCGCAATTGGTGTAGATTCAAACCAAAACCACATCCAGCCAGGCACAATGTTAACGTCTATGGTTAAGCGTGTTGGTGTTGCAGCTTACGGTGCTTGGGAAGATGCTCAAAACGGTGAGTGGACTCCAGGTATTCAGGTTCTTGGTCTAGCAGAAGGTGGTGTTGACTACGCGGTTGATCAGCACAACGAAGCACTGATTTCTGCAGATGAAAAAGCGAAGGTAGATGCAATCAAAGCTGACATCATCGCTGGTAAGATCAAGGTTCACGACTACATGTCTGACAACACTTGTAACTACTAAGATCGATTAAAATTAAGGCATTGGCTTAAGAGCCAATGCCTTTTTTCGTATCTGGACTATTAAAAAACAGACCACTGTTCTTTAATCGTCTAGTCTTTCAATAACCAACTATCAGGTGCGTCATGACAACTCAACTCGCAATAGAGTTGCGTGGTATCGACAAGCGTTTCGGTGCCGTTCACGCAAACAAATATATCGATCTGAAAGTCGAAAAAGGAACCATTCACGGCATTGTCGGAGAAAATGGTGCCGGCAAATCGACCTTAATGAGTATTATCTATGGCTTCTATGAAGCCGATGAAGGCGATATTCTTATCGATGGCGAAGTTACCCGAATCAGCGATTCAAAAGTGGCCATTGCTTCAGGCATCGGCATGGTTCACCAACACTTTATGTTGATTCAAAACTTTACCGCCCTAGAAAACGTTGTATTAGGCGCTGAGAGCGGCGAGTTAATCGATAAAAGTCTTGATAAAGCTCGTGCAGAGTTAAAACGCCTAGCCGATGAATATGGCTTAGATGTGCCTTTAGATACACCGGTTCAAGAGCTGTCTGTGGGTATGCAGCAGCGCGTCGAAATTTTAAAAGCTCTGTACCGAGGCGCTAAAATCTTAATTTTAGATGAGCCGACGGGCGTACTTACGCCACAAGAAACAGAGCATCTATTTAAAGTATTAGCCTCGCTGAAAGAGCAAGGCAATACCGTTATGTTGATCACCCATAAGTTACAAGAAATTATGGCCGCCACAGATAACGTTAGCATTATGCGTCGTGGTGAAATGGTGGCTCATGTTAAAACCGCCGAAACCAGCCGTGAAGACTTAGCTGAATTAATGGTCGGCCGTAAAGTTCTGTTGCGTGTTGATAAGCAACCTGCAGAACCAAAAGACGTATTGCTAGACGTTAAAAACGTCTCATTGAAAAACGATGCCGGCGTTGTTCGCCTTGATAATGTGAGCTTCAACGTGCGTGCTGGTGAAATTGTTGGTGTTGCCGGTGTCAGTGGTAATGGTCAGTCTGAGCTTTTAGATGTTATCGCTGGGATTGAGCCTTTGCAAAATGGTTCTATCGACATTAACGGGCATACCATCACTAAAGAAAACCCGTTAACACCCTCTGAAATACGCGACATAAAAGTGGGTCACATTCCTGAAGACCGACATAAGATGGGTTTGATTAACTCTTTCCCTGCGGAACAAGCCTATATTCTTGGTTTCCATCGCCATCAAGACTACAACGGTAAATTACTCACGAAAGTCGAAGCCATTACCGAAGACTGCAAAGCCAAAATGGAAAAATGGGATGTGCGTCCTCAAGACCCAAATCTCAAAGCCGCAAATTTCTCTGGTGGTAACCAGCAAAAACTAGTCATTGCACGAGAAATGGAACAAGACCCCGATGTACTTTTGGTTGGTCAGCCTACTCGTGGTGTTGATATCGGTGCAATTGAAACCATTCACCAACGCGTTATCGATATGCGAGATGCCGGCAAAGCCGTGTTGCTCATTTCCGTTGAGCTTGAGGAAATCATGAGCTTAGCGGATCGAATTTTGGTGATGTTCGATGGACAAATCGTCGGTGAAGTACCGGCCGATAAGGCAAATGAACAAATCTTAGGATTAATGATGGCCAATATTGTGCCTGATGAAGTTAAAGCACTGCAGCAGGAGACCAACGTATGAGTGCGCAACGAATTCCCGCGTGGATCTATGTAGTCATTATCCCCATCGTTAACATCATGTTAGCGGCGCTCGCAGCCGGTATTATGTTTTGGTACTTAGACATTAACCCAATTGAAGCTGTAAACACGATGGCCTATGGTGCCTTTGGTGATTCTTACGGCTGGGGTTATACCCTTTATTACACAACGAGCTTTATTTTTACTGGCCTAGCGGTGGCGGTTGCCTTTCAGGCGGGCTTATTCAACATTGGCGGCGAAGGCCAGGCCTATGTGGGTGCATTGGGCGTAGGCATTGTCTGTTTAGCCTTAGGTGACGTACTGCCTTTCATCATTCTGTTACCGCTTAGCATTATGGCGGCGGGCATTTTTGGTGCAGCATGGGCTTATATTCCAGCCTTTTTACAAGCTAAGCGTGGCTCTCACATTGTAATTACGACCATTATGTTCAACTTCATTGCAGCATCTTTGATGGGTTATCTATTAGTAGAAGTCTTCAAAGTTGAAGGCTCGATGTCAGTTGAAAGTGCGGTCTTTGCTCAATCGGCTTGGATTCCAAAAATATCTGAAGTGCTTTCGCCTTTAGGCATAAACCTGCAGCGCTCACCTTTAAACCTATCAATAGTTTGGGCATTAATATGCTGTGTGGGTGTGTACTTCTTTATGTGGCGTACCCGTTGGGGCTATGAAATTAGAGCCACTGGGCAAAACCCAAGTGCGGCTAAATACGCCGGTATCCCGCTTGATAAAACTATTATTATGACCATGCTGGTTTCTGGCATGTTAGCCGGTTTCTTCGCGCTTAACGTGGTTCAAGGTGAAGCCCACCAAATTAAACTGAACCTTGTCAATGGCTTTGGATTTACAGGTATTGCGGTAGCATTAATTGGCCGAAACCACCCAGTGGGTATTATCTTAGCAAGCTTGTTATTTGGTTTCTTGTATCAAGGTGGCGGTGAGTTGCAGTTTGAATACGGCGTTGACCCTCGCATAATCGTCGTCTTACAAGGCTTAGTTATCTTGTTCTCTAGTGCCTTAGAAAACATGACAAAGCACCCTGTTGAAAAAGCGTATTTAAAATTGTCTGCGCTGTTAACTAAACCAGATGCGAAGGAGGCTTAATCATGGATAATGGTATGGACCCACCCCACTTCCCTATCGGCCTCATAATGGGCCAAAATGGAAGTTGAACACAAACCATTTAACAGAAGCGGAGTGGGTCGATATGAAGATTACAACGATTGGGTTAGATATTGCAAAGTCTGTTTTTCATCTGTTTGCTACCAACCGGATGGGCAAGCTGGTTAAGAAAAAGCAGCTGCGTCGAAAAGAGGTTTTGGCTTACATGGCAAACTTAGATCCGTGTTTAATTGTGATGGAAGCCTGCGGCGGCGCCAACTACTGGGCGTGGGCGTTTATTGCGCAAGGTCATCAGGTCAAACTTATCGCGCCGCAGTACGTCAAGCCGTTTTTAAAAGGTAATAAAAACGACTACAACGATGCTGAGGCAATCGCTGAAGCCGCGCAGCGGCCAACGATGCGCTTTGTGCCTATCAAGAGTATTGAGCAACAAGATGTACAGAATTATCACTGCCGCCGTGAACGTCTTAAAAAGGCCCGTACCGGATTGGTCAATCAGGTACGAGGGTTACTGGCGGAGTATGGGATTGTGATTAACCAAGGGATTGCCTCTGTACGCCGAACATTGCCGGAAGTATTAGAAGATGCAGAAAATGGTTTAACGGTTATGGCACGAGAGCTCTTTGCCGACTTGCTCGACGAGCTGTACGAACTGGATCAACGACTGCACATCTGCGAGCAAAGGATAAAAGCAGTGAACAAAGAGAACGAGACCTGTAAACGCCTAGAAGGCGTGTTGGGCATCGGCGCAATAACCGCCAGTGCATTGTATGCGGCTGCAGGCGATGGCAAAAACTTTGTGAATGGTCGTCATTTTTCTGCGTGGATTGGCCTCGTACCTGGGCAACACGCCAGTGGCGGCAAGGCAGGTTTACTTGGGATCAGTAAACGGGGTAACGGCTACTTACGCACTCTATTGATACACGGTGCTCGCGCAGTACTCATGCATTCGGCCGGCAAGATCGATCGCTTCAGTTGTTGGGCACAAGCACTGTTGGCGCGCCGCGGGCATAATAAAGCCTGTGTCGCTGTAGCTAATAAACTAGCACGTATTGCTTGGGTAGTTATGGCCCGAGAAGAGAGTTACCGCTTAGCGGTATAGAAGCAAACGCCAGCCAAAGGCTGGCAATATAATAAGAGAAAGTAATTACCTTTCACTTCAGTTGCAAAAGACAGATTGATCGGATGGTGAGATAGGTCAGACCGGCTCATCCGAACCCTTACACGCGCATTGGCCTTCGAGGCCGTATGGATGATGAGGGGGTTGAGCGCAGATAACCATCGGGGCCAGGAGGTCAAAAACACCTTCAGTCAAAGGCCGGATATATGAGAGCAATGATTTTCTCTCACATGATGATCAAATATGTCTTGCAAACGGGGTGGGTCCATATAAGCGTTCACTAATTTAATCCTTATTTTAGATGCAACATTGCGTGTAGCAACGCCTCTAATCTTTG
Organism: Reinekea marina; assembly: GCF_030409715.1. NCBI lineage: Bacteria > Pseudomonadati > Pseudomonadota > Gammaproteobacteria > Oceanospirillales > Saccharospirillaceae > Reinekea > Reinekea marina. The sequence goes on along the minus strand of NZ_JAUFQI010000001.1, from coordinate 238,668 downwards.
CGGCTTTGGCCGGTATGTTTTCAGAACGATCTGGTATCGTAAACATTGCTTTGGAAGGCAAAATTTTGGCATCGGCCTTTGCCGGTGCTGCTGCGGCCTATGTAACCAACTCACCTTGGATGGGCCTTTTGGCCGGTGTAATGGTTTCGGTTGTATTTGCAATGATGCACGCATTTGCAACGGTTACTCACAACGGTGACCAAGTCGTTTCTGGTATGGCCATTAACATTTTAGCGGCCGGTTTAACGGCTGCACTGGGTAATTACTGGTTTAAGCAAGGTGGTAACACGCCAAACCTAGTAGATTCTGCGAATGGCATTAATGCTCGCTTCGAACCACTTAATTTTCCGTTTGCCGATGCGTTAGCCGATGTTCCTATCATTGGGGGTATTTATTCCGAGCTGATCAGCGGGCACTTTTTGCTGGTCTATGTGGCACTTATCATGGTTCCGATTACCTGGTTTATATTATTTAAAACACGCTTTGGCTTGCGCCTTCGAGCCGTAGGTGAAAACCCATCGGCTGTAGATACCGCGGGTATTTCTGTTACCACCATGCGTTATTCTGCCTTGTTAATTTGTGGTATTCTGGCTGGTTTGGCCGGTGTTTATTTATCGGTTGCGGTAACGGCTCAGTTCTTACCGAACATGAGTGCGGGTAAAGGTTATATGGCCTTAGCGGCGCTAATTTTTGGTAAATGGCATCCTCGTGGCGCACTGTTAGCCTGCTTAATGTTTGGTATCTTGCAAGCTATTGCAGACAGAACTCAAGGAGCCGCTATTGGTACATTTACCATCCCAGTGCAGCTGATTGAAGCATTGCCATACATCTTAACGGTCATCCTATTAGGTGGCTTTATTGGCCGAGCTGTGGCACCAAAAGCTATTGGTAAACCGTACGTGAAAGAGCGTACCTAATATAACTGAATTCACCCAGCGTTAGATTGGGGCTTCACTGAGACAACCTGTCTTGAGCCAAGCTCTTGGCAGGTTTTTTTTAATAAGGCGAAATAACAATGACTCAACCCACCGTACCAACACTTGATATCTCTAGTTTTGCGAAAGACCAAGATGCGTTCGTTGCCCAACTAGGCGCAGCCTACCAAGAATGGGGCTTTGCGGGCATTCAAAACCATGGTATTTCTACAGACCTCATTCGACGTGCCATGGCTGTTATGGAAGCGGTTTTTTCGTTGCCAGAAGACACTAAAAAACAGTACTTTAAAGACAACGGTGGTACTCGCGGTTATACGCCTTTCGGAACTGAAATTGCTAAAAACGCAGACCATGTAGATTTAAAAGAGTTTTGGCACGTAGGCCGTGAAATTAGCGGAACACCACCGTACCCGCAGTTGACGCCGAATGTATGGCCTGAAGAAGTTCCTGAGTTTAAGCCGGTCATGTTAGAGCTGTTTACCGAGCTCGATAAGCTGGCCAATACAATGTTAAGAGCATTTGCGTTATTTATAGGTGAAAAAGCGGATTTCTTTGAAGACAAGGCAAACTGGGGTAACTCAATTTTACGCCCATTACACTACCCGCCTATTACCGATCCGAGCTTACCGAATGTTCGTGCTGGTGCACATGAAGACATTAACCTTATTACGTTACTGGTCGGTTCCGAGCAAGAAGGTTTAGAAGTGCTCAGTAAAAAAGGCGAATGGGTTGGCATCTCAATGATCGAAGGTACGATTATTTGTAACGTTGGTGACATGCTGCAACGTTTAACCAATAAAGTGCTGCCTTCAACAACGCATCGAGTGGTGAATCCAAAAGGCGAAGCTGGAAAAACGTCACGTTACTCGATTCCGTTTTTCATGCACGCCAATCCAGATATGTCTTTAGATTGCTTGCCTCAATGCGTCACCGAAGAAAATCCGAAACAGTTTGAACCCACGACGGCTCATGACTACCTAATGGAACGCTTACGAGAAATCGGCCTGGTAAAGTAAGGCAGTTAAAGGGGCGCTAGCCCCTTTTTTAATGCTAGTACTTTAGCGTTTTCTTTTGCTTAAGATGGTTGTTTATCATCTTACCAAATTGCCGGTGCTTCTCACGTTGTTGCCATTTATTACTGGCTGCGAAGTCTGCTTCTCTTTGTAGTTTGAGGTAGTTCGACCAGCGGCGCATTGTCAGTTCGCCAGCCTCAATGGCCTCTTGAATGGCACATCCTTCATCACCTTCATGTTGACAATTACGAAACTTACATCGCAACTTCAAAGCTTCAATATCATCGAATACTTCAGCAATGCCATCGCTCACATCCGTAATTCTAAGCTCTCTCATACCGGGTGTGTCTATTACCCAAGTCCCCGTCGGAGAAAGGTGCATTGATCGATCCGTTGTAGTGTGCCGTCCTTTGGCATCATCTACCCGAATGCCTTGGGTCGCCTGTGCCTCTCTACCCAGAACTGCATTCGTAAGCGTAGATTTTCCCACACCAGAGGACCCAACAAAGGCAATGGCATCACCTTTGACCAGCCAAGGTTTAAGGTGGTCAATCGCTTCTTCAGATAAAGCATCCACTACCACCACGGGTGTGTTTACATGTATGCTTTTTGCTTGGGCTTCATAGTCTTCAACACTGTTTGTCAGATCGGCTTTTGTGAGAACAATCACTGTCGGAATTTTTGCCTCTAATGCCAGAGCCAAATAGCGTTCTAACTTACTGACGTTAAAGTCTTTATTGCACGAGCTAACTAAAAACAACGTATCAACATTTGCGGCTATCGATTGAGGTTTTGGGTTGCTGCCAGCCGCCGTGCGTTTTAAATAACTTAAACGCTCGAATACACGTGCACGACTGTGTTCAAAATCTACCCAAACCCAATCCCCTACCGTGGGTCGAAACTCTGGATCATCTTTTTGATCAAATAATCTGAGAGGCAATAATGACTCGCCTTGTTCAGATAAAACGCCGATAACATCCCGTTGAGCACTAACAACGCGAGCAACATAGCCTTGTTCTAAATCTTCTAACGTTAATTGTTGTTGTAAAATAGGTCGCCAACCGAGATCGGTCAGTGACATTTTATTTGGATTGTTCAATGGTATAACCCCAAATTAATAAAATTAAAAAGGGTCATCAATAGATGGCCCGATGCAAAAGTTAAGCACCGAGAAGCTGAAGGTAATTTTTAAAAAGAGTGTTAAATTACGCGCCAGATCCTAAGTGCGTTTTGTTTAATACAATCATATTTAACCCTCCGAATTGAGAAAACGCCGTGAAAAAGGCGATAGAAATTTGGCGTGATACTGCGCCTTTCAAATTTAAAATGCAACACTGATTTAAAAAGTTTTCCAAAAAGCGCTTGCCTTTTTGAATGGCTTGTTCTAACTTTGTCGACACTCAGTTGCACATTGTGCAAAACACTCACCCGTCTTACGGCATATTTTAATGATTAGTTTTAAATAGGAATAACCAAATATGACTATGTTAATCACAGTACCATACGGCGCCTTTGCAGCGCTTGGAAATACCTTCTGACGGGTAGCTAATCGTTTGTCGATTGCCCGTCTGATAAATTCGCGGGCTTTCGAATACGACCAAAAACTATTAATCGTATTTTTAAAAAGCTCGCTAAATTGCGGGCTTTTTTGCGTGTTGGTGTTGTGAAAAAGTCTTAGAAAACAAAGCATTAAGGAAGATAACGTGAACAAGAAAGCTTCACAGCGTAATCAAATATTAATAGATTTAATTCATCAAAAAAAATGGCCCTACCTCGGCGCAATTATTAGCGTGGGTATTGCCAGTTACTTTATGTTTCTAGTACCAACCATTGGTAAGTTAGTGATAGATCGAGTCATTACCGAGCCGCGTGTTCACAATGGTGACAAGATTGATGCCGTAATTAGTTGGGTCGGTGGGCCAGATGCCCTAGCCAACCAACTTTGGTTAGCCGGTTTGGCCATTGTCATCGTTACAGCATTGAGCGGTCTTTTTATGTACCTCAAAGACTACCTCGCCGCAGGTGCTTGCGAAACGACGGTTCGAGAACTGAGGAATAAACTCTACCATCATTTACATCACATCGATGAGCGCTATTTAAATAATGCCGACAGTGGTGACATTCTTCAGCGTTGCACATCCGATATTGATACATTGCGAGAGTTTTTAACCATGCAAGTGATGAATATAGGCCGAACCATTATTTTAATGGCCGTCGTTATTCCACTGATGTTTATGCAAAATGCGTGGCTTACGGTTCTTTCACTCATATTGGTACCTGTAGTTTTATACTACGGCATGGTGTTCTTTGTAAAAGTTCGAGAATTGTTTCAGAAAGTAGACGAAGCCGAAGGCGAACTGACTACCATAGTCCAAGAAAACCTTACCGGTATTCGAGTGGTACGCGCTTTTGCTCGCCAAGACTATGAGTGTGAAAAATTTGATGAAAAAAATGCGCGATACAGTGATTTAAACTACAAACTTATTTGTATGTTTGCCAACTTCTGGTCGCTCTCAGATTTATTGTGTATTGCGCAGAGCGGCATTGTTCTCATCGGCGGAGGCTGGTTAACCGCGCAAGGTCATATTTCGTTCGGTACCTACTTTGCATTCATTGGATACACCAATTTGTTAATTTGGCCGATTCGACAGTTAGGCAAAGAACTCAGTGAAGCTGGCAAAGCCACCGTAGCGATTGGCCGAATTCAAGAAATATTAGAAGCGCCAGAGGAAGAAGAACTCCAGAATGTTACGCCTTTACCAGACCGAATCATGGGGGCGATAAAATTTGAGAATATACACTTTCAGTACGATAAAGATCGCCCAGTGCTCACCGACGTAAGTTTTGATGTTGCCCCTGGAGAAACCATAGCCATTGTAGGTCCTACCGGTGCTGGTAAGAGTACCCTGATCCAATTGCTGATGCGTTTACATGATTATGAACAAGGGTCTATTTCAGTAGATGGTATTGAACTGAGTTCAATTGCTCGAAAGGATATTCGTCACCAAATAGGCACACTACTTCAAGAGCCGTTTTTATTCAGTCGAAGCTTACGTGAAAACATTAAGTTCAGTCACTTAGAGGCCAGCGATGGCGCAATGGTTCATTCGACAACAGCGGCGGCTGTTCATCACACTATTGAAAGTTTCCAAGGTGGTTATAGCACCGTCATTGGTGAACGGGGTGTGAGTTTAAGTGGTGGCCAAAAGCAACGGGTAACTTTGTCTCGTACTTTATTAAATACGCCACCCATTTTGGTGCTAGATGACACGCTCAGTGCTGTAGATGCCTCGACTGAGCAAAAGATTATCTCGGCCTTGCATGAGAAAAAGGGTGAGCAAACGCTGCTCATAATTACGCATCGAATCAGTGTGTGCCAAAAGGCAGACCGAATAATTGTGATGCAAGACGGTCGGATTACTGATCAAGGAACGCATAACGAATTGACTCATCGAGATGGTTTTTACAATGAGCTATGGGAAATTCAAAGCGACCAAAAAGACCAATTTGAATCGGAAATTAAAGTAACGGTTTAAGCTGTTACGGAGAAGGAATTAAGATGGACGCTACACAAAATAGTACGCCTTTTGAAAAAGGCGCCTGGAAAGCGGTTTTTAACCGATGCTACCAGCCACAAAAAAAACTATTTCACCGAGTGATCGCACTTGCACTAACGACGGCTGGTGTTGAAGCCAGCTTTACGTTGATTACAAAAGAAGTCTTCGACGAAATTGCTGATAAAGGAGCGGATGCTCAGCTGTTAGGTTATGGGCTGGTATTCTTTACTGCATTAGCCGTGCTCGTGATATGCATTAGAAGCTTTATTCGGCTTACCGGTAAGTTGTCGATGACGCTCATGTACGAGCTAAGAAAAGAGAGTTTCGAACACCTACAATCTCTATCGTTTTCATTTTATGACAACAACGCCGTAGGCTGGTTGGTTTCTCGAATAACTTCTGATACAGCCCGTATTGCCAGAATAGTTGCCTGGGGGACACTGGATTTGTTTTGGGGAATACCCATGATTCTGGCGATCTTTATTGTGCTTTTTGTTTTAGACGCAAGAATGGCCTTAATTGTATTGGCCTTATTCCCATTGTTGGCCGGCGTGGCTTGGGTGTTTAATCAAAAAATACTGAACAGTTCGCGTGAGTTACGTAAAACTAACTCAAGGCTAACCGCTGTATATAACGAAGGGATTGCAGGCATACAAACCAGTAAAATCTTGGTACGTGAACAGCAAAATTTAAAAGAATTTAAAGTCGATACCGATAAGATGTACGGGCTATCTATGCATAATCTGTTACTGACGTCGGCATTTTTTCCTTTTGTAAACGTCTTTGTCAGCTTGGCCGTGGGTATTGCTCTTTGGCTAGGCGGTGTTGATGTACTTGCTGGTGTATTAACGCTAGGTACCTTAGTCGCGTTTATGAATTATGCACGTACACTGATGGATCCAATGTTGGAGGTCAGTGAAACCTTGGCCAACTTACAGCGAACAACCGCCTGTGTTGAGCGAGTTATGGGGTTATTAGTCGTTGAGCCAACGATTAAAGATTCTGACGCAGTTGTTGAACTAATGAAGCGAGCCTATGAATCGGATCACCAAACTCTTGATGGTTTAGAAAATGATATTCGAGATATAGAATTTAAAGATATTCAGTTTTCATATAAACCAGACGAGCCCGTACTCTCAGACTTCAATTTGAAAGTTCCAGCCGGTTCTACCGTGGCACTCGTTGGTCCAACTGGAAGCGGTAAATCAACTGTCGTCAGTTTACTGTGTCGTTTCTATGAGCCAAACCAAGGGCAAGTATTGGTTAACGGTGTTGATTACCGAGATCGTAGTCTTTTATGGCTGCAATCGAATCTAGGCATTGTATTGCAAACACCGTTTCTTTTTACCGGCACCATTCGATCAAACATACGATACGGTAAGTTAGATGCGACAGACGCTGAAATAGAAGCGGCCGCAAAAGCTGTTAACGTTCACGATATTATCATGGGTATGGAGCATGGTTATGAAACACAGGTACAAGAAGGGGGGACAAACCTTTCTACAGGGCAAAAACAATTAATCAGTTTTGCCCGCGCCATTATTCATGATCCGCAAATTTTAGTGATGGATGAAGCCACGTCGTCGGTTGATACGCAAACAGAAGCTCGCCTGCAAAAGAGCTTAGCCACAGTGCTGAAAGGCCGCACCAGCTTTATCATTGCTCATCGGCTTTCAACCATTCGCAATGCGGATGTGATTGTCGTGATAGAAGATGGCAGGTTGATCGAACAAGGCAGTCACAGTGAATTGCTAGAGAAAAAGGGTCATTACTTTGAACTTTACCAAAAGCAGTTCAAAAACGAACTGGAGGAAACGCTATTGAAAGAAGGTGAGATATAATCGCCTAACCTAGTGAACGGTAGCTAAAGCATTTGCCTTAGCTACTGTTGACTGAGTTCAACAGCACCTACTTCTTTTTTTCCCAAGATGTCGTCAGGATTGCGCAGTTTGCATGATTGCAACGATAGGCAGCCGCAGCCAATGCAATCTCCCAAGTGATCGCGTAATTTTTCAAGCCTTGATATTCGAGCATCAAGCTCATGCTGCCATTGTTTAGACATTTTTAACCAATCTTGTTTGGTCGGTGCTTTGTTGGTGGGCAAGCAGGCCATCGACTGGGCGATATCTTTTAAGCTAAGACCAAGCTGTTGCGCAGTTTTAATAATCGCTACTCTTCGAAGGACACTTCGTTCATAGCGGCGTTGATTCCCCTGATTTCGACGGCTCGTTATTAGTCCTTTAGATTCATAAAAGTGTAATGTCGGTACCGAGATTCCGCTACGCTTTGCCACTTCGCCCACACTTAATTCCATAAACACTCCTTAAAGGCTTGACCTAAAGTTAACTTGAGGTTTTAAACTGCATCATACACAGCAACGAATACATAAGGAAACTAGATGACGAGTTTTTATCGCGCCTTTCTCTGCGGTCGTTTTTTTGATGGCCTGTCTTCAGGCATGTTTATGATGGCATTGCCTTGGCTTATGCTGGCCAATGGGGCGAGTGGCGCTTTGGTTGCATTAACGGCTTTTGTTTGTACAGCGGGTTCATTTTTGCTTACACCCATATTGGCTACTTATATTGATCGTCATTCGCGCAAAAATATCCTTATCGGTGTTCAATGTATACAGGCGCTTACGGCTGCCTTGGTTTTTATGAGTTTTGTGAAAGGTGATGCGCACATAGGAGTGCTCATCTTCGCTCAGCTGGTTTTTTGGTGGACCGGTGATTTTGCATGGAGTACCAACTCAGCCTTCACTCAAGAACACTTCAACGCCAATGAATACCCTATGGTTTCTGGTCGACTAGAAATGGTCATGCAAACTACATCGCTCGGCTCAGGGGCGGCGGGAATTTTATTGATGTCGATTTGGTCAATGCGAGAATTCTCAGCTTTTGCAATGATCGCCTCCCTAATTGCGGCACTATGCTACGGGCTAATGCCCTACCGCCGGCAGCTCAGTGTTGTTCTAAAGTCTTCATTTATTGCGCAGCTGGTAGAAACTAAAACTATTTTTCAGCGCCAGCCTAGATTTTTTATATTTTTAGCATTGTCATGCCTTTCATACCCCGTATTAACCTTTTTATCGAAATTAATACCAATTTATTTTTCTGAGTTGGGCTTAACAGGCGATTACTTTGCAGCTTGGAAAGTGGCTTACGGGCTAGGAGCGCTCATTTGTGGGATCGGTGTAGCCAAACTGTTAGAAAATTTTGAAACTGAAAAAGTGATGTTTAACAGCGTGTTGATACTCTCGATGCTATTGGTGGCTATGTTTATTATTTTGAATCCACTTTTGTTAATAGTGTTTACACTGCCTTTTGGCTTTTTTAATTCATTTAACCGAATCGCCAGAACGGTAAAAATGAGCCGCGAACTTAATGTATCGGAACGGGGCCGTATCGATGGCGGTTTAAAACTATTTTCTACGATGAGCCAAAGTTTAGGTTACGTGTTGATTGCTTGGCTAAGCCATTCGCAAATGACATATCTTGGATTTTTAATTGCAGCCATTATTCTGCTCGTGTCGGCATTTGCCATGAAAGCTCTGTTTAAGCAAAGCGCGCATATACCGGTTTAGTGCGCCTTAGCTCTTATAACAATAAAGATTCCACTCATAATAATGGCGAGTGACACAATTAAGAGAGTTGTTAAGCGGTCGCCAGTAAATAAAACGCCACCAAATGCGGCCAGCGCTGGAACCAATAATTGAGATACGGCCGCTTGGCTGGTGGTCAATTTTGGTAACACGGTGTACCACAGTGCGTAACCAATACCAGAGGCTAAAGCGCCCGAAGCAATGGCAAGCGAGACGCCTGAAAACTCTACATATTGTATGGAAGCGCTAAAGAAAATAATCGGCAATGACATAATTGAAGCCCTTATAAAATTGCCGGTCGTTAATAAGGTGGGTGAAACAGCTCCCTTACCTAATAGCGTATAACTGCCCCAGGCTATACCTGAAGCCACCATAAGCAAAATGCCAAGGCTTGTAGTACCTGAGCTTAAGTTAGGTAAGATCAATACGACAAAACCCATAAAGGCAATAATTAGCCCTACCCACTCCATGATAGAAAACCGTTGGCCGCGAACATAACTTATTATTAACATGGTTAACTGAACTGTCGTAAATAGAATGAGAGCGCCAGTTGCGGTGTCTAAGTGGAGATAGCCATAAGAAAAGCATACTGCATACATCCACAGAGAAAATGCGCCCAACCAAGTTCCCGATGTAAAAACGCCTTGCACGCTGTTTCTATTTACAAAGAAACAGATAATCGCCAAGGTCATAGCTCCACTGATTAAGCGAATTAAAGTGAAGTTCCCAGGGTCGATAAGCCCTTGCGCCAATGCCATTCGAGTCAGTACGGAATTAGCCGCAAAAGCAACAAGCGCTAAGCTGGTCATTACAATGAGTTTTATCAAGGACACGAAAAGAAGGCTTCTCAGTCGAAAGGTGAGCCCCTACAATAACATTGAACAATCAAATCCGTCACGAGCAACAGGCTTCTTTAATGCGTATTTACTCTCTAATCACTTCTTTGTTTAAACATCAAAAGCTTTGGCTGGGGTTGTTGGTGTTTTCGCTGAGCAGTTGTTCTATGACGCCAACGTTGCAGTATGCCGGCGCAAATAGTGCCTTTGAGCGATACCAAATTGCCGATAAAGTAAGCCTAGATGAACTCGATTTTGTCGAAGTGCACTACGCGACCAACCGGCTCATTCAATCGCCGGGGAAACTGGCCAACATCACCGATGATCGAGGCTCTCTCACCTATGGTGCTTCGCTAATTAGTATTCCCAAAGCAACTTATCAAACCGCCGATGCCAAGCTAGCGTTTGTTTGGGGACCTGTTGGAATTAATCGTAATCCGAGTAAAAATATTTTCTTACACGATGTTAGTACGTTAAACCCCAGTGAATTCTTTCATGAAGTGAGCCACACAGAAAAATCGCAAAACGATCACGCGCTATTATATGTACATGGTTATAACGTCACCTTTGAAAATGCCATTCGCATTGCTGCACAGTTAAAGCATGACATGGGGTTTTCAGGTCTCGCCTTTGCGTTTAGCTGGCCTTCTCGGGGGAATTTCGCCCAATATACGGTAGATGAAGCCAATGTTGAGTGGAGTAAAGTTGATTTTATAAAGACAGTTAAAAGTATATGTGACCAAACTCAAGTAAAAACGCTCGATATCATTGCGCATTCGATGGGCTCAAGACTGGTCACTTCGGCGTTGATCAACCTGTTTAACGATTCACCCAGTTATCGAAAGTGTTTAGGAGAATTGGTGTTGGCCTCTCCAGACATTGATGCCGATTATTTTAAACGAGATTTATTACCACGATTATCAGCGCACCACCTGCCTATTACTTTGTACTCATCGTCAAAAGACGTCGCCTTAAAAGCCTCTAAAACCATACATGGCAAATACCCACGCGCAGGTGAATCGGGTAAAGACATCACGGTCGCCAAGGGTGTAGAAACGATTGATACCTCTGAAGTAAGCGACAGTATGTTTGGTCATTCAGATTATGCCGAAACGGCTATTTTGATTAAAGATTTGTCTGGATTGTTGGTCGAAGGCAAGCGAGCGGAGCAGCGAGAGCATTTGGTCGCCGTGCCGTATCAAAACACTGAGTTAAATTACTGGATTTTGCGGCACAACTTAACGCAGCCATTAAAACAGTGATTATTGCCTCAAGGTCACGAGTGGCCTCATAAAAGAGCGTGCTTGTGAGCAGGGATTTAACTCGCGCAAAGAATACTGGGAGATTGGAGTTATCTGATCAACAATCTCCGCATTCACTCATAACTCGAAAGCATCCACATGACTCAGTTAAATAAAGTATCTAAAACCGTAGCGCGCTTAGAAAAAGCGCCTAAATTTATGCGTACATGGGTACTTTCAACCGCGTTCGGTACCATGATCCCTTACGCCGGTCGTTCAAAGGTTCGCGTTGAAAAGCTGACCCACTCCCAATCGGTCATCACCATCAAAAATAAGCGCAGTGTTCAAAACCATATTGGTAGTATTCATGCGACTGCAATCGCTATTGCGGCCGAATCAGCAACGGGCTATTTAGTTGCGATGAACGTGCCCGATTCAAGCGTGCCAGTGATAAAGACCCTCAAGGTTGATTATGAAAAGCGCTGCAAGGGCAACATAACCGCCGAAGCACATTTAACCGATGCCCAAAGAGAGCAAATTAAGACTCAAGAAAAGGGTGAGGTTACCGTACCTGTGACCATTATTGACGGGGAAAATAAGCAGCCCGTGCAGTGTGAAATGATATGGGCATGGACTCCTAAGCGGCGTTAGATTAGCAACGACAATGGCAAATTAAAGAGACTCAAACACAATGCTGCCCCCTCAGTTCAAGGGGGCTTCTCCATTGTACTCACTCAGAGCATTAACAATCTGTCCAAGTAACGCCATCGGTACTGCATTGCTCTACTGAACTATTTCCATTGCGAACTGTACGTTTCAAACCGGAATCGCCATTACTTCGTAAGAATATATACTCATTGTTAGCGCTGTTTCGGTAAGTTTTTGACCAAAACGCATAGTCTGGTGTGTTTACCTCGTCTTCGTAACGGTAAGGTAGGTTTTCTGCAAAGTTTATTAGTTTGTCGCGATCTAAGTCTTTATAGATGGCTTTAAGGTCAACCCAGTTATCCATAAAGCCAAAGCGGCCGTTTTCACGACGAAAGGCGAATTGGCTGCCGTATTTTTTTTGTCCACTGACCGAGTCTACTAAGATGTAACGCAAATAGGCCTTCTGAGTAAAATTCTCTGGTTTACATTGAGATTCCTCTTTTACTTCTTCACTGATTAAGTTGATTAACTGATAGGTGGTATTCCCTGAAGTTGCCGATACCTTTTCCTTAATATCACAGCGGTACCCTGTGGCTATTTTTTCTGGCTCAACGGTAGCTTGATAAGTTAACGAAGCGCATCCTGTCAGAGTTGAAAAAGCAGTGATGGTGGCAAGTAGCTTAAGTTTCATTCTAATTCCTTTTTAGAATTTTTAGTTTCGGCGTCAATATACAACAATTATTACCGTAGCAAAATGGCAAGGGGTGAAATTATAAAGGGTGCTTATTTCAATAGCTTTTAACAGTAAGCACACATTGAATTTGTAGTTTTATATACAGAATTGCAATTAAAACGGTGGAATTTAGGTTGCGAGCTGAGAAAAAGTGCCCATAATGTAATTAAATTACATTTTACCGATCGGGAGAGCAACATGAATATAGTCATTGTTGGCGGAGGTGCAGGTGGTTTGGAATTGGCGACGCGATTAGGTCGCAAATTTGGACGACGTAAAAAAGCCAACATCACTTTAATCGATCGGAACAATACTCACCTATGGAAGCCACTACTTCATGAAGTGGCTTCGGGCAGTTTAGATATGGGCGTAGACTCGCTCAGCTACAGAGCCCATGCTTATAATCACCATTTTCGATTCAAGCTCGGTTCACTGAGCGGGATAGATCGGAACACCAAAACAATTACACTCGCCTCATTAACCGATGAAGAAGACCAAGAGGTATTGCCCGAGCGCAAAGTAGATTACGACATACTGGTGTTAGCCTTAGGCAGTGTCACTAATGATTTCGGAACACCAGGGGTTAAGGAGCACGCACTCTTTTTAGATGCTGCAACGCAGGCTGAAAAATTCCACACCAAATTATTGAATGGGCTACTAAAGCTAAATAAAAATGCGGAGCAAGATAAGTCTGCCGTATACCGCATTGCTATTGTTGGCGCTGGAGCGACCGGTGTCGAGCTTTCAGCAGAATTGCACCACACCTTTAATACCATGAAAGCCTATGGTCTTAATGAGCTAAAGCCATCACAACTTAAAATCAGCTTAATAGAGGCAGGCCCTCGTATACTGCCTGCACTGCCCGAGCGGATATCGGCATCGGCGCATAAAGAACTCGGTGAATTAGGCGTGGATGTAAAAACGAATACGCTCGTAGCGCGCGGTGAAGCGGGCGCCTTTATTACTAAAGACGATCAAGCCATAGAAGCCGATTTACTCGTTTGGGCCGCCGGAATCAAGGTTCCCGATCAGTTCGCCGCTATGTCTGATTTAGAGACTAATCGCATAAACCAGTGGCAGGTAAAGCCTACTCTGCAAACCACACTCGATAACAACATATACGCCCTTGGCGATTGTGCCGCCTGCATCATGCCCGATGGCAAACAAGTTCCTCCAAGGGCTCAATCGGCACACCAAATGGCGTCGCATGTCTATTTGAATATTGCTCGGCAGTTAAAAGGGGAGCCAGCAGATAAAGAATACCAATACACGGATTACGGCTCACTGGTTAACCTAAGCCGATACTCAACCGTAGGTAGCCTCATGGGCAATTTGTCTAAAGGCAGCATGATGATAGAAGGCCGTATCGCGCGGCTAATGTATGTTTCGCTGTATCGATTACATCAACTCGCTTTGCATGGTTGGGTGAGAACAGGGTTACGGATGGTGTCTGATCGAATCAATAAAATTATTCGCCCTCGTTTAAAGTTGCATTAAAAGCACCTCCCAGACCATAGTCGTATTCTCAACGGCTATGGAACCCATCTATGCTGTTATAAATTAACACTGAATCAGAGCGGGAAACGAAATTATGTCGACATCCTTTAAAGCACTCATCGTTGAAAAATCAGAAGACAAACAGTTCAGTCGCCATATCGGCGAGCGCACCATTGATGAGTTACCGGAAGGTGAAATACTCATAAAAGTTCAGTACTCATCGCTTAATTATAAAGATGCGTTATCGGCCACAGGCAACCCTGGTGTTAGCCGGATCTTTCCGCATACGCCCGGTATTGATGCCGCAGGCACCGTCGTTGAAAGCCAGAGTGACGCCTTCAAAAAAGGCGATGAAGTGATCGTGACCAGCTATGATTTAGGCATGAACACCGCTGGTGGGCTGGGCCAATATATTCGCGTTCCCCAGCAGTGGGTGCTAAAACGCCCACAAGGGCTAACCGCAAAAGAAGCGATGGGCTTCGGAACGGCCGGTTTAACCGCCGCATTGATGATCAGTGCACTGCAAAGTAATGGCGTAACACCAGAGAAAGGCCCTGTTTTAGTGACCGGAGCAACAGGCGGCGTTGGCTCAATCGCGGTATCTATATTATCGAAGCTAGGGTTCAACGTAACGGCCGCCACTGGCAAGGCCAGTGCTGAAGACTTCTTAAAGCGTCTCGGCGCCAGTGAAGTAATTAACCGTGAGACATTGCTAGATAACAGCCGACCCATGTTTAAAGAGCACTGGGCAGGAGTAGTCGATGTGGTGGCAGGTGATACCTTAGCCAATGCAATAAAATCGTGCCAATACAATGGTGTTGTCACCGCCAGTGGTTTAGTCGGCGCAGTCGATTTTACGACATCGATATTTCCATTCATCTTAAGGGGGGTGCGATTAATCGGTATCGATTCAGTAGAGTGCTCAATGGATGTTCGAACTCAAGCATGGCAAGCGCTCGCGAGTGACTATAAGGTAGAAACACTCGAAAGCTTAGTTACCGAGATAACCTTAGACCAAGCTGAATCATCATTGCTGGCCATGCTAAAAGGACAATCTCATGGTCGAATCGTAGTAAACATGGAAAATTCTTAGCCACAAGTTACACTGTAGAGACTAATTTTAAAATGACAGTGGACACAGTTAATCGATGAGCGAACAATATTTAAATAACCCGTTACATGGACTCAAATTAGACGTATTGCTAACGGAGCTCGTCGATTTTTATGGCTGGGAAATACTCGCCGCTGCTTTAAACTTTAACTGCTTTAAAACCAATCCATCGATCAAAGGCAGCGTAAAGTTCTTCAGAAAAACCGAATGGGCGCGACATAAACTAGAAGCGTTCTACCTTTACCGCTACAAGCACCTGCCAAGACCAGACGACAAGCAGTTTGCGCTGCCACCGAGAGATCGCATCATTCCAGAGCACCAGAAGCCTCGCGACTCAGTTGTGTTAACGCTAGAAGAGTTAGAGCGTATTAATGAGCGTAAAGCGAAGAATGCACCTAAGTCAAACCGCGGTCGGCCTAACAATAGAAGCGATTCACATTATCGAAGCAAAACACCTTCAACTAAGCCTTCAGATGACAGTGCAGACCCATGGGCAAACGCCCGTAAAATAATTGCTGAAAAGAATGGCGATAACAGTTAGTGGAATAAATCATAAAATGAAAACAGCGCTTCATGAGTGTGTGGCGTTATTCGCTGATAAGGTTTCTTACGCAAAGGCTCGCATAGCCTATAAAGTTTAGCCAAATTAACCCCTACAATTAACCTTCACTGTGTTATCTATACATAAATAAGGCGTTGTCCTTCATTGTCCTTCGTTGAACGAGCTGACAACTCGTAGTTTCATGGGCCTAAGCGAGCCAGCTTTGGATGCTTTTAAATTTCATTTGTTGATATTTATTCTCATTATCAGTTGCAATTCATTATCATCTAGGGATAATGCGAACCATTATCAATTGAAGGAGATTAATATGGTCAAGCAACTCGTTTCGCTTTGTGCTGCCCTACTCATTAGTAGTTTAACTTTTGGTCAAATTACCGTGAATGATGAGTTAGGAACTGTCGAACTTGATTCTGTTCCAGTACGAGTAGTGGCATTAGAATTCTCTTTTGTCGATGCCTTGGCAAGCTTAGGTATTGCTCCTGTGGGCGTAGCAGATGATGGCGATAAAACACGCGTTATTGAACAAATTAGAGCGCGCATAGGTGAAGACTGGGTATCTTTAGGTTCACGTTCTCAGCCCAGCTTGGAAGTGATTGCTTCGCTCAAGCCAGACTTAATTATTGCCGATCGTGAACGCCATGAAGCGATATATGAAGATCTAAAACGCATTGCCCCAACGCTTATATTGAAAAGCCGTGGTGAAACATACCAAGACAACTTAAAATCCGTGATTAAAGTAGCTAGTGCTTTCGATCGAGAAGGTGAAATGGCGCAAAAAGTCGCTGAACATAGCCAAAAGATGGATGCCTTTGCAAAGCAAATAGATAACGATGCAAGTTTGTTGTTTGCTGTGTCGAGTGCGCGCGGTGTCTATATGCATGCACCAAAAGCCTATGCCGGAGGGGTGGTAAATCGTCTAGGGCTACGATCGCCCGTACCCGATGAAACAGAAGCGTATGTACAAACAACCATTGAAGGATTAGTCAAAGCCAACCCAGATTATTTTTTAGTGGGTGAATATGGTGAAGAAACGGTAATTGATACGTTTAAAGAAAATAGCTTGTGGACCTTAATGAGTGCGGTCAAAAATGATCACTATGTTGAAACAGATCCTCGCCTTTGGTCGCTTAATCGCGGCATGATAGCAGCCGAAATTATGGCTGAAGAAATTATTGCATTGCTTAAAGATTAATCCAGTGACGCAAGTCGTTTCGTATAGAACGCCAGCAATTCGCTGGCGTTTGCTCGTTGTTAGCTGGCTTGGTTTATGCACGCTATTCGTTGGCATGGGTTGGTCTTTATTTGTTGCTTCACAATTTGATATGAGCTGGATAGATGTAGGCCATTTTCTTTTTGGACAAGAAGGTGAAATTATTCACCAGCACATCATTAAAGAAACTCGTCTTCCTAGAGTATTAAGTGCGGCAGGCGTCGGAGCCGCGCTTGCTTTAGCAGGGTTGCTAATGCAAGCACTGACCCGCAACCCGCTGGCGTCACCGTCTGTATTTGGTGTGAGTGCTGGAGCAGCCTTTGCGTTTGCATTTGCCGCTACTGGTTTGTTGCCATGGTTTTCGGCTTTGCCAATTTTAATCGTTACGATATTAGGTGCCCTTATCGCTGGCATTGCAGTTTTCTTTTTAGCAGGTTTATACAAACAAACTGTAAACCCTATTCGAGTTGTCTTAGCGGGTATTGCACTGAATTATTTATTTATCTCACTCACACGTGCGGCGGTTATTTTTGCCGATGAGAATGCCTACGGGGTTCTGCACTGGTTAACTGGCTCGATAGCGAATGTAGATTGGACTCACGTCAGAGTCATATGGCCTGCACTTCTCGTGGGCGTAGCATTTAGTGTTTACTTGAGCTTTCAGCTCAACCTATTAGCCTTGGGTGAGACAATGATGAAAAGCCTCGGCGGGCGGCTTTGGTGGATTCGCTTGTTAGCGGCTTTTACCATAATTTTGCTTATTGCTGCAGCTGTATCGGTTGCCGGACCGCTGGCTTTTATTGGCTTAGTCATCCCTCATATATGTCGAGCCTTTGTTGGAACCGATATACGTATGTTAGTGCCAACGGTTGCCATATTGGGCGCGAACATGTTGGTGTATGCCGACGCAATGGCCAGACTTTATAGCCCGGGTAAAGAAAACCCTGTTGGTATTGTCACCAGCTTATGCGGTGCGCTTTTTTTCCTTGCGCTGGTTCGTCGGCAGGTAAGGAAGTCTTATGTCTAGTCTGTCGAAAAGTATTACCAACAAAGAAAGGAGCCCATTCAAAAAAAACCTGCTGTTGTTTAGTCTATTCGTCCTTTCATGGATGTTTTTTGCCGTCTGGCATGTCAGTGCTGGCGCAGTTTCGATTCCTTGGACAGAGGTGTTTAACAGCGTGTTCGGACAAAGTGACGAGCATGCTTTTATTATTAAAGGGTATCGACTGCCGCGCATGTTAATTGCAACCTTAGTTGGCGCTAGTTTGGCGCTATCAGGCCTTTTAGTACAAGGCGTTGTGCGCAATCCTTTGGCTTCACCCGATGTACTAGGCGTAACAACTGGTGCGAGTTTAGCCGTGGTGCTTGCTAATGCATTGTTACCGACTATTGCTGTTGCGTGGCTACCTGCAGTGGCTCTCATGGGAGGGGCGATAAGCACAGTTATATTGCTATCCATAGCAAGACCAGTGATACAGCACCCGGCTGCATTGGCCTTAATTGGAATCGCGCTTGCAGCAGTTATGAATGCTGGGATCGACTTTGTATTAATTAGTAGACCAATGGAAATCAACTTGTCACTCATTTGGTTAACGGGCTCGGTTTGGGGGCGAAATTGGTCGCACCTTCCCATCTTATTGAGCTTTTTTGCCGTGCTTTTGCCAAGCGCTATTTGGCTTGCTTATCGATTAGATTTACTAAGCCTGGGTGAACCTACGGCACATGGGCTTGGAGTTAATGTACAAAGAACGCGCATAGTGACGCTGCTGGTTGCTATCAGCTTAGCGTGCGTTGCGGTCTCGGTATGCGGCAATATTGGATTTATAGGGTTAGTTGCACCACATGCCGCACGCTTTGTTTTGGGGAATCGCCATTTAGCGCTTGTACCGTTAGCCATGGTGTTCGGAGCCATACTGTTGGTCAGTGCTGACTTGTTTGCCCGGGTTTTGATGCCACCTATTGAATTACCCGCTGGAATTCTTACGGCGCTCATTGGCGCGCCTTACTTCATATTTTTACTCAGTCGATATAAAAATTGGTGATGCAAATGAACGCTACTTCAACAGCCATAACGATTTCAAACCTCAGTACCGGCTATGGCAAAAAACAAATTTTGTCGGGTATTCACTGCAGTATTAAACAAGGAAAACTAACGGCGTTAATTGGTCCGAATGGCTGTGGAAAGTCTACCTTACTTAATAGCATTAATGGCAGTTTGCCGTATCAAGAAGGTGATATAGCGCTAGCCGATGGCACCTTAACTCAACACTTGGAGGCTAAAGCACGAGCATGTAAATTGTCTATGCTACCGCAAACTCCACTCTCCCCCGAAGGCGTATCCGTACGCCAACTGGTTGGTTATGGTCGCGCACCTTATTTAAATTTCATGGGTCAAATGAGAGAGCATGATCACCTCAAAGTTGAACAAGCGTTGCAGCAAGCCGATGTGGCAGATCTAGCGGAGAAATCCATCGCGGCTTTGTCGGGTGGCCAGCGTCAACGCGCCTGGATAGCCATGGTGCTTGCACAAGACACGGATATAATTTTATTAGATGAACCAACTACGTATTTAGATGTTGCTCACCAGTTTGAGCTATTAGAGTTACTAGAGGAATTAGTTCAGCAGCAAGGTAAAACCATCGTTGTGGTATTGCACGACTTACACCAAGCTTGTCGCTTTGCCGATGAACTCATTATCATTAATGAAGGTAGGGTGTTCGCACAGGGCGAGCCGAGTAAAGTTTTTACAGAGTCAATGCTTAGCACTGTTTTTGATTTGAATGCCCAAATAATATTCGACCCTCAAACAGGAACGCCAATGGCTATTCCGTGTAAAAAAGGCTTACGAAAAGTTGCTTAAGATTAGTCACTTTAGATGCTTAAGTCAGCAAGACACGGCTTTGCGTTCGAATAGACCGAATAGGGTCAACAGGTAATTCCAAAGCTAGCGTCTAAATTTAATGGCAGAATTAAAGTGCTGAAATTATTGGAAGACGATTGCTTACAAATTGCGTTCCGTTGCGTTTCATTATCGATCAAGCTTTGTTGGTACTCAGCAATAAAAACGGCTTTTCTCGGCTAATAAAAGGCTTTAGTAAGTTACATTCATCGTATTCGAAACATTGTTCATTCACGGCAAAATCAAAATAGTCCACTAGTTAAATAACTTAGTCTAAATCGTTTTTTAAACCAATCGCCAAATTAGGGGGCGTGTGCTTCGTGTGCTAGAAATTTATTTTAATCTAGTTGGTCATAACCCGTAAAATTAAAACCTGGACTATTTGTGTAACCATCGACATTGTCAGGCTGCAAACCTGAGCAAGGGAAGTTCAGTTACCTAGCGAAGGGTTATGATCGCACCTGCGCAAGCTTCGGTCGCTCCCACGGGTTTTTGAGAAATTAAAAAGTGGTGCCGTAGTGAGCAGTGGTGATGGGTTTGCATTGGTCGGGAATCGGAGCCATGGATGGCGAAGCTTAGTTTACAAGGGCGTACTTGAAGCGACCGAGTAAGGGAAGTTCAGTGGCGCAGCGGAGGTCAATGATCGCGCCTCCGCAAGCTTCGGTCGCTCCTACAGGTGTGTGAGAAATTAAAAAGTGGTGCCATAGTGAGTAGAGGTGATGGATTTGCCTTGGTCGGGAATCTGAGCCATGGATGGCGAAGCTTAGCTTACATGGATGTACTTGCAGCGACCGAGCAAGGTAAATCCATCTCCTCGACGTAAAACAACCCCATACAAAAAAGCCCCAACTAAATGAGGCTTCGACGACGTGCACACGTAACTCATCGTGAGTGTATATTCCGGCCCAGCCATTCATGGCTGGTCATAAAAACGCGTGATTATTTCGGGCATAAAAAAGCCCTAAATAATCAGGGCTTCGACATAGAGTAAACGTAACTCATCGTGAGTGTATATGCCGGCCCAGCCATCCATGGCTGGTCATAAAAACACTATTAAAATACCGTTAAGGTATTTAAATTTGAGCGAAGCTCAACTGTGTTTTTATCCCTTCATGCTGTTGAAGAATTCGTCGTTGGTTTTGGAGATTTTTAGGCGATCCATTAAGAATTCTATGGCGGCTACGTCTTCCATTTCGGTGAGTAGCTTTCGTAAAATCCACATGCGTTGCAGTTCTTCTGGGGTCGTTAGTTTTTCTTCACGACGGGTACCAGAACGACGAATGTTAATGGCTGGGAAGATACGTTTTTCAGCAATCTTACGATCTAAATGCACTTCCATGTTACCGGTGCCTTTAAATTCTTCGTAGATAACTTCATCCATTTTAGAACCAGTATCAACCAATGCGGTAGCGATAATGGTTAATGACCCACCTTCTTCTACGTTACGTGCCGCACCGAAGAAACGCTTAGGACGCTCAAGGGCATTGGCATCAACACCACCGGTTAATACCTTACCTGAGCTTGGTACAATGGTGTTGTAAGCACGCGCTAAACGCGTGATCGAATCTAATAAAATAATAACATCGCGCTTGTGTTCGACTAAACGCTTAGCTTTTTCGATAACCATTTCAGCCACTTGAACATGACGAGCTGGCGGCTCATCGAAGGTTGAAGCAATAACTTCGCCACGCACTGAACGCTGCATTTCGGTTACTTCTTCAGGGCGTTCATCAATCAACAAAACAATAAGGTGCGCATCCGGATCATCATTGGTGATCGCCTGGGCAACGTTTTGTAGCAATAACGTTTTACCCGCTTTTGGTGGCGATACAATCAAACCACGCTGACCTTTCCCGATAGGCGACGCTAAATCTAAAATTCGGCCGGCCATGTCTTCAGTAGAACCGTTTCCAGTTTCTAACTTAAGGCGGTCTTCCGGGAAAAGTGGGGTAAGGTTTTCAAATAAAATCTTGTTCTTCGAGCTTTCAAGAGAGGCAAAGTTGATTGAGTCGACTTTTAATAATGCAAAATAACGCTCGCCGTCTTTAGGTGGCCGGATTTTCCCAGCGATGGTGTCACCTGTGCGTAAGTTAAAGCGTCGAATTTGGCTTGGCGATACATAGATATCGTCAGGACCCGCTAAATAAGAGGCCGATGCGCTTCGTAAAAATCCGAACCCATCTTGCAGAATTTCAAGTACACCTTCTCCGTAAATGTCTTCACCGCTTTTAGCGTGGCGCTTTAAGATGGTGAAAATAAGGTCTTGTTTACGAGTTCGGTTGATGTTCTCAAGTCCCATTTCTTTCGCAATGTCGAGAAGTTGAGGAACGGCTTTGGTTTTTAGGTCACTAAGATTCATAGGTATTTTTTTTACTTGAAAGTAGGAGGAGCTGATTGCTCAGAGAGTTATATTTGAAGGTTTTTTGTTCGATTCAGACAATATAGGCGCTGATTTTGAGGCTGTCCAGCGTTAATTACCCTGAAACACTGAAAAAGTGCTCCAGGGTTAGGTCTTTTTAGCTATTCGCTTGAATGAATTCAAGCAGCTGAGACTTAGATAGTGCGCCAACTTTAGTGGCGGCTACTTCGCCATTTTTGAAAATCATCAATGTAGGAATGCCACGAATACCGTATTTAGGCGGTGTGTTCGGGTTATCATCGATGTTTAATTTGGCCACGGCCATTTTGCCGTTGTATTCATCTGCTACTTCTTCAAGAACCGGCGCTATCATCTTGCACGGACCACACCATTCAGCCCAGTAATCAACTAAAACAGGCTGTTCGCTGCGTAATACATCAGATTCAAAGCTGTCATCAGTTACGTTAAGAATATTTTCGCTCATTTGGTTATATAGTTTCGCTAAGAGTTGAAGGGCAGAGTTTACCCTTTCCGAGACCACTGTCCAATAGTTGGGCTGAAAAAATGCTGCAAGTAATAAAAAAAGCTTCAAGTTTTGAGCTGTAAGCTGCAAGTAAGTTCAAGTGATACAAACACGCTGTTAAGCTTTCTAGGCTTATTTTAGCGATACCGTCTTGACCCACAGCTCAAATTTGCTCTTAATCTTTCGCTTGCAGCTTGCAGCTTGCAGCTTGCAGCTTGCAGCTTGCAGCTTCAAACCCGCAGCCCGCAGCCCGCAGCCCAAAACCGCCCTAACCCTTCAAAATCTCCGCCGCTTCCACCGCAAAATAGGTCAAAATCCCATCGGCCCCTGCGCGTTTAAAGGCTAATAAGCTTTCCATCATTACTTTGTCGTGGTCTAGCCAGCCGTTTTGGGAGGCCGCTTGGATCATGGCGTATTCGCCGCTGACTTGATAAGCGTAGGTAGGTGCGCGTAGTTCGGTTTTTACACGGTGAACTATATCTAAGTAAGGCATGCCGGGTTTGACCATGACCATGTCTGCGCCTTCTTCTAAATCTAGGCGAACTTCATGTATGGCTTCGTCGCTGTTGGCGGGGTCCATTTGGTAAGTTTCTTTGCTGCTTTTACCAAGGTTGCCGGCTGAGCCGACGGCGTCTCGGAAGGGGCCATAGAAGCTAGAGGCATATTTGGCTGAATAAGCCATGATGAGCGTATTCACGAAGCCTTGCTGTTCAAGTTCTTCGCGAATGGCTCCGATGCGACCGTCCATCATATCGCTTGGCGCGATAACATCGGCACCGGCCGTGGCGTGTGAGAGGGCTTGCTTGACTAGTATGTCTTTGGTGATGTCGTTGAGAACATAGCCGTTGTCGTCAATGATGCCGTCTTGTCCATGTGTGGTGAACGGGTCTAAAGCGACATCAGTCATGATGCCTAGCTCTGGTAGCTCGGCCTTTAAAGCACGCACGGCGCGCTGTGCTAATCCGTCAGGGTTGTAGGCTTCTTCGGCCAGCTCTGATTTAGCGTCTACAGGAGTCACGGGAAACAGCGCCAGCATAGGTATGCCTAATGCGGCCCAGTGTTTAGCCGACTCGACTAATAGATCGATTGATAAGCGTTCAACGCCCGGCATTGAAGGTACGGCCTCACGCTGGTTTTCACCTTCGAGGACAAAAACCGGATAGATGAGGTCATCAACAGTTAACTTGTTTTCACGTACCAGCCGTCTAGAAAAATCTTGCGCTCTTAGGCGGCGTAATCGAGTATTTGGAAATGCGCGCATGCGGCTTACCTTTGCTAAGTTTTGACATAGGTTAACGACAGCACGATCAAAGGGCAAAGCGCAGTACCTGTTTTTTACATGATCTATGACAGTCGCCCCCCGCGGCGGAAACCGTTACAATGCTGGCTATTATCAAATTTAGAGCTGACCATGACCGACCAACACAATCCAAAGCCCGAACAAGACACCACGCATTTTGGCTATAAGACCGTTAAAACTGAAGAAAAGCAGGCCATGGTGGCCGATGTTTTTCATTCTGTAGCGGCGAAATACGACATCATGAACGATCTCATGTCGTTCGGCGTTCATCGCGTTTGGAAAAAATACACCATTGAGATGTCTGGTGTACGTGTTGGCAATAAAGTGCTCGATATTGCTGGCGGAACTGGTGATCTCACTAAAGCATTTTCAAAGCGCGTTGGGCCTAATGGCCAGGTCATTTTAGCGGACATCAATGAATCGATGCTTAGAGTGGGTCGCGATAAATTGGCGGATTCCGGTGTGGCAGGCAATTTAGAAGTTGTGCAAGCCAACGCGGAAGTTCTGCCGTTCCCGAATGATTTTTTCGATGTAGTCACCATTGCATTCGGGTTGCGAAATGTTACCGATAAAGACAAAGCGTTGGCTGAAATGCACCGTGTGTTAAAGCCCGGTGGTCGGTTACTGGTGTTAGAGTTTTCTAAGCCTAAAAATGAACTGCTCAGTAAAGCCTATGATCTTTATTCATTTAAAGCGCTCCCACTAATGGGCAAATTAGTCACTCAAGATGCCGATAGCTATCAATATCTTGCGGAGTCTATTCGCAAGCACCCCGATCAAGAAACCTTAAAAGGCATGATGCTCAACGCGGGTTTTGCTCGAGTCAGCTTTCATAACCTCACTGGTGGGATCGTGGCGATGCATCGAGGCGTAAAAGCATGAGTGAATGGTTGTGGCCATTACAGAAATTAATAAACGATGGCCTAGAGTATGATCTTGCCTCTAAGGAAAAGGTCAAAAATCTTGCGGGTAAAACATTAGTTCTTGAAACCAAAGAGCCGAACTTGTCGATAAGCGTATCAATTGAGTCTGACGGCTTTGTGTTTTTGCAGCCTGAAAAAGTTGTACCGTTTGATGCCTTAGTGGCCGGTAAAGCCAGTGATTTGTTCGCGGTCATGCGAGCAGAAGACAGAACCGCCGCGATGATGGCGCACCAAATTAGCATTGAAGGCGATACGCGAACCTTTTTTACGCTTCAAGAGATTATGTCGCATTTAGATATAGACTGGGAAATGGCGATTGGTGATAAAATTGGTGATACCGCCGCGCACTTTGTTGCCGATGGCCTTAAATTGTTTGGCTCAATGTTGAAGAATCAGGTCACCTCATTCGAACGTACGTCACGAAACTACTTTCGAGAAGAAAGCCAGCTCTTCGTTCAGTCTGATTTATGGCGACCACACAAAGATGCGGTTCAGCAACTGCGAATGGATGCCGACAGAATGGCTGCTAAAATTCGCAAGCTCGCCGCGACGCGAACTGCGTCAACCGATTCAGGGAACAAACATTGAGTTCATTGCGATTATTAAAAATTGTCTGGGTATTTGGCCGTTACCGTTTAGATACATTAATAGATGCGCCCGCATTGCCATGGTATTTACGGCTAGCCTTAGCCTGCTTCCCTCTGCGATGGATTTTTCGCGCGAAAGGTTCTAACGGCCGTCGCTTGCGATTGGCACTAGAGCATCTTGGTCCTGTTTTTGTGAAGTTTGGGCAAATATTGTCGACGCGACGAGACTTATTGCCAGAAGACATGGCAACTGAGCTGGCCTTTTTGCAAGACAAAGTAGCGCCTTTCTCAAGTAAGTTGGCGATTCAAATTATTGAGAACGCACACGGGCAGCCTGTCTCGCAAACCTTTGCTCGCTTCGATGAAAAACCGTTGGCTTCGGCCTCCATTGCTCAAGTGCATACCGCGGCCTTGCACAATGGCTCTGAAGTCGTGGTTAAAGTAATTCGCCCAAATATCGAGCCAACGATACGCAAAGACGTTAAGTTAATGCGTCGCCTCGCTAAACTGGTCCGCCTGACAAACGATGGCAAGCGATTACGCCCCGTTGAAGTGGTCGATGATTTTAAACGCACCATTTTAGATGAGCTCGACTTACTAAGAGAAGCCGCGAATGCTTCGATGTTGCGACGTAATACCATCGAAGCCGGCAAACTTTACGTACCGTGGGTAGACTTCGATTTAACCAAACGCTCTGTTTTGGTCATGGAGCGAATTTACGGTATTCCTATTTCAGATACCGATACGCTAAAAGCCGAAGGTACCGATATGGCCGTGTTGGCCGAGCGAGGCGTGGAAATATTCTTTTCCCAGGTGTTTGAAGACTCGTTTTTTCATGCCGATATGCACCCTGGCAATGTCTTTGTTGATATTACCAACCCTGGCCAGCCTAAGTATATTGGTATTGATTGCGGCATAGTGGGCTCGTTGTCTCGTGAAGATCAGGCCTATTTAGCGCAGAACTTATTGGCCTTTTTTAATCGTGATTATTACCGAGTGGCGCAATTGCACGTAGAGTCGGGTTGGGTGCCTTCTACGACGCGCGTCAATGAGTTTGAAGCCGCCATTCGCAGTGTCTGTGAGCCTATATTTGAAAAGCCACTAGGAGAGATCTCGTTTGGCTTGCTGTTGATTCGGTTATTCCAAACGGCCAGACGATACGATATGACCGTGCAGCCACAATTAGTGTTGTTGCAAAAAACCTTGCTTAATATTGAAGGGTTAGGCCGCCAGCTTTATCCACAGTTAGATCTTTGGAAAACAGCTAAACCCTTTTTAGAAAACTGGGTAAAGGCGCAAGTGGGACCAAAACGTTTCTTTGATTCAGTGAAACAACATGCACCGAGCTGGATTACCAAAGCCCCTGAGATGCCAGATTTAGTACATACAGCCTTAACGCAATTGCAAACAGGCTCTAAGGCAAACCAGCAATTGGTCGACGAGCTCGCCGCTCTCAACCTGCGTGAACAGCGACAATCTAAGCAACGAACCCGACGATGGATTGGTGTCGCCGTCGTGGCGGTTGCTTTGTGGTTGCCAAATGCGGAAAATTGGCTTGAATCGGTCAGCACGGGGCAATGGCTAGCCATAATAGCAGGGCTGCTGTTGTTTTTGTGGTCATAACATAGATTGAAATCAGTAAAAGGAAACTCAATGAGCGATATCCTTAGCACGTTGGCTAAAACGCTGGAAGACCGCAAAAAAGCAGAACCCGAAACCTCGTATGTATCATCATTGTATGCCAAGGGTCTTGATAAAATCTTGGAAAAGGTCGGTGAAGAGGCCTTTGAGACGGTATTAGCGGCTAAAAATGCTGAAGTTGATACACAGCAACGCGAAAAGGTTGTTTATGAAACGGCTGACCTGTGGTTTCATACGCTTGTTATGTTAGCGCAGTTAAATATACATCCGGATGAGATTTTATCCGAGCTTGCGCGTCGTGAAGGTCTTTCAGGAATCGAAGAAAAGGCCAGCCGGCAGCCCTAGTATGGTTTAATGAGGCTTTTGAATGTCAGATTGTTTATTTTGTAAAATTGTCGATGGCGATATTCCATCGAAAAAAGTTTATGAAGATGATGAATACCTCGCGTTTTGGGATATTGCTCCGAAAGCGCCGGTTCATATACTGTTGATTCCAAAACAGCACATTGCCAGTCTATACCATTTGGATGATAGTAATGTGGGCGTTGTTCAAGGCATGATGAGCAAAGCGCCAGAAATTGCACGACTGATGAAGCTAGACGATGGTTTTCGTGCCATCGTTAACACCGGTGACGGTGGTGGGCAAGAAGTTGGTCACATACATTTACACATTTTAGGTGATGTCAGAAAGGCCACCTGGAGTGGTTTTCCGATACAAGATAAATAAAAGAGGATTTCAATATGGGTTTTGGTGGTATTTCTATTTGGCAGTTATTGATTGTATTGGCCATAGTAATTTTAATTTTTGGTACTAAACGTTTAAAAAACATTGGTGGCGATATGGGCGGAGCGATCAAAAGCTTTAAGTCTGCCATGAATGAAGACGATAAGAAGCCAGAGTCTTTAGAAGACAAAGACATAGCCGATGCGAACTTCAGCGAAGCAAAATCTGAAGAAAAAGCCGAAGAAAAAAAGTAAGCTGAACAGCGGAAGTAGATAATCATGTTTGATATTGGATTCACCGAGCTCTTGGTGTTGGTCATTATCGCGTTGGTCGTTGTGGGTCCTGAAAAACTGCCCACAGTGATGCGTACAGTTGGCAAAGCGGCGGGTCAAGCGCGCCGCTTTGTAACGGGTATTCAAAACCAAATAGAGCAAGAAGTTAAGCTCGATGAGTTGAATAAAAAAATAATGGCACAGGATTTAGAAAAAAAGATTCTATCTCCTCATGAAACAGAAGATGCGCAAACGCCTACCAGCCCTCCAGAGGCTGACGCTTCGCTTAGCTCAGTAGAAAAAACGGAAGAAAATGACAACGCCAAATCCTAATGAACATGCCATGCCCTTGGTAGAACACCTTAAAGAACTGAGAGATCGGTTGTTAAAGTCGGTGTTGTCTATTTTAATTTTGTTTGTCGGGCTGTATTTCTTTTCTGGTGAAATGTATTTAATACTGGTCGAGCCTTTAAATGCACTCATCGCCGATAAAGAGAACGCATCCTTAATTGCAACAGGTGTTGCGTCTCCCTTTTTGGTGCCCTTAAAGCTGGCGTTTGTTATGTCAGCGCTGATAGCCATGCCGTATATACTGCATCAGGTTTGGGGGTTTATTGCACCGGCACTTTATAAACACGAACGTAAACTTGCGATACCGCTTTTTATCACCAGTGTGATTTTATTTTACAGCGGCGTAGCATTTGTTTACTTCGTTGTATTGCCTTTAGTGTTCGGTTTTTTTACCGGTACGGGCCCTGAAGGCATTAATATTATGCCGGACATATCAAATGTACTCGATTTTTGTTTGAAAATGTTCTTTTCATTTGGCATTGCTTTTGAGATTCCTATCGCTACTTTTTTGATGGTTCGTGCAGGGATGGTGTCCGCACAATCGCTGGGTGAAAAGCGTCCTTATATCTTTGTCGGGTGCTTTGTCATTGGCATGCTTCTGACTCCGCCAGATGTTATTTCACAAAGCATATTAGCCATACCCATGTATGCATTGTTTGAATTAGGCTTATTGATGAGCCGCTTTTTACCAAAGGCTGTAAAAGAAGAAGACCCAAAATAATAATTATATAGAGCACGCTTATGCATAACGAGTTTGATCGACCCGATTTAATGTATCCGCCTTCTTTTCGAGCGGCGTTCTCTGATAGGCAAGCTTTTGTATGTGCGGTTCTCGCAAAATACGCATACTATCCGTTTGAGGGCTTAGCGGACCAAGAAAAACTGGTTGCTGATGCCCAAGCGCTGGTTACCGACTCAGCCAAGCAAGCGCAATTAAATACCCTCCTGAATAAAATTCTTGCCATGCATATCGTTAAGCCGAGTCACGCAGAACAGGTGTTTGCACAGCTACTCGGTGCCGGCGGTTTTACATTGCTTAAAACTTTTGATCACATCGGTGCGCAAGCCTTTGTGTGCCAGCGCGAATCTCAGTTAAACGGTGGTGGTACCCGAGTAGAATTGTACGTCGTATTTCGCGGTACCGAGATAAAAGACAAGCGCGATATTAAGGCTGATCTTATGGCCAATTTAGATCTCGACCCTGATTTTGGACAAAAATCTAAGGTACATAGAGGCTTTCGAAGCTATTTAGATGCCCTCGATCGAACATCGGAAGGCAGTTTATCGGCCTTTGTTAAGGCGCAAAAATTCGATCAGCTGTTTATTGTCGGGCATTCGTTGGGCGGTGCCATTGCGAAATTGTTCACGCGAAAGTACTTTCCAGCTGATCAAGCCAGTTGCTATACCTATGGCGCACCTCCTGTCGGCAATCAAGCGTTTCAAGAGGGGCTTAAAACGCCGGTTTACGAAATCATCAATGAAACAGATATCGTACCAAGACTGCCAAACCAAACCTTGGTTATGGGCACACAGCTTTTATTTAAATTTGTTCAAATTGTGGCAGGGCGATTAAACCTGTTCACAGATTTACTGATCGAAAAAAATTGGTCGAGTAAAATTGAGCAACGGCTGCAGCAATTTCATGAATATTACCATTGTGGGTATGTCAGCTATTTAGTTGGCCATGGTAAAAACGTTACCTTAACGTTAAATGTACCTGCGTTAACGCGTGCAAATTGGTATGTTAAACGTGCCTTTAAATGGCGATTATGGAAGCAACCTTTGACCGATCACAGTATTGATCAGTATATTGAAAAGCTACGATTTCATGCCATAAAGCGTAATTCGGAAAGCTCATAAAGCCCAACAAAGGTGTTTTTGTTGCCCTTTTTGACGGGGGCAATTGCAAATAATTACCAAACAGATCACATTTACATGGCTGAAAATTGGGCGAAAAGCTTTTCAAGAGCTATAACTTAGTGCTTAGACAATTGAATTGTTGATAACGCTATGCAAGAAAACTTGCGAATTGTGCTGTTTACATTAGAAGCCGACATCCTGTCGACTCTGTCCCCCATATTGTCTGAACTAGGTTACCTACCGTACGTTGCTCAATCACCTACCGATATCGAAGAAGCTGATATCATCCTATTTTCACCCAGCGAAAAAGCTTTCAGTGCTTTTGAAAAGTATCAAGATGCGAGTATTTGGATCGCGATAGAAGAAGAGTTTATAGAACCCCATTTCAGTGCTCTACTCGAACTAGGGATACACGATGTAATAACCTTGGAAGAACTGAATCGTAGAGTATTGATGCAAGCCATACTTCGTGCGATGCATCGGCGTGAAGTCGTCACAACCATGAATACACATGATTCATTGACAGGGTGTTTAAATACCGAAGGCTTTGTCGCGCAGTTGAATCGTGCCATGGCATTTGTTACCCAAAGCGGCACCCCTTTAAGCGTTATTTCAGTTGATATCGCTCAGTTTCAGAAAATTAATGAATCGCATGGCTATACCATTGCCAACCAATTGTTGTGCAAAATTGCGCAGCGGTTTGCCCTTATTTTAGGAGGGCGGTTTAAAGTTGGACGGCTTGGTGGCAACGAATTCCTGCTGTTAATTGAAAGTGTGGCCGATAAAAATGAACTCAGCGAAATCCTAGATATAGTTCGAAACGCGTTTAACCATCAGTTTGAAATCAGTGATCAAAATATTCAAGTAGAAGCCTTTATCGGTGCGGTGCTTTACCCAGATACATTTGGTAATGCTGAAGAGCTGGTGGCTCAGGCCCATGAAGCCATGATTACCGGTAAACGACACAATAGTAAAATTTATCTCTACGATCGCTCATCATCGCCATGGTTCCAAATGGACATGGCCGCTGAAATTAGGCGCGCGCTTCGCGAAAATGAATTTGAACTGCATTACCAACCTAGAGTTGCGTTAGAGACTGGCCGCGTCATTGGTATGGAAGCTCTGCTGAGGTGGCCACACCCTGAACACGGCAATATTCCCCCTACCGATTTTATCTACGTTGCAGAAAATAGCGGTATGATTTTACCCTTAGGTAATTGGGTGCTCAGTCAGGCCGAGTCCGATATCCAAACGTTAGAAGCCAGTGGTTTAGTTGGTCTTCATATCGCCATTAATTTAAGCTTTAAACAACTTCAAGACGCTACTTTTTGTGAAACACTGCCTCAGCGCATCCGATCCTGGCAAAACTATCAATCGCATTTAGAATTTGAGCTCACAGAAACCGCGGTGCTGAGTAATCCTGAGCTGGTAAAAGCGACACTGAAAGAAATACACGAAATGGGTGTCAGTATTTCATTGGATGATTTTGGCACCGGTTATTCGGCATTGGTCCATGTAAAAGAATTTCCAATTTCAGTGGTTAAAATCGATAAGAGTTTCGTGCAACGGATGGATAAAGACCGTTCATCACATGATATTGTTGAGTCGATCGTTAATTTTGCTCATCGGCTAAAAATGGCTGTCGTAGGGGAAGGCATTGAACGCCAAGAGCACCTTATCGCGCTAAAAGCGATGGGGTGTGAACAAGGGCAAGGTTACTACTTTGAAAAAGCCTTACCGTTGGCGCAATTTGCGGCCTATACCCGCTCCGTTAACGATTCCTCAAAACGAAATGCTACAAAGACATAGTGTTTAAACCGCTATAGCATGGACTTTTGGGGCTTAGACCACTATCTTCATTTCAAATAGTTCACTTCAAGGGTCATTATGGATCGTTACGCTGTTATTGGACACCCAATTACGCATAGTTTGTCACCGCAAATCCATACTATTTTTGCCAAACAAACCCAGCAAGCTCTCGAGTATGAAGGCATCGAGTTACCATTGACGAGTTTTGAAACTCGGCTCTGGCAATTAATTAAATCGGGCTATTTAGGGTTTAATGTGACGGTCCCGTTTAAAGGCGATGCCTTTGATTTTGTTGATGAATTGTCAGAGCGATCTAAGCGTGCTCGTGCCGTGAATACCATTAAAATTCTGCCCGATGGTCGAAGCATGGGAGATACCACCGACGGCATAGGTTTGTTGAATGATTTACAAGATAACTTAGGCTGGAAACTAGACGGGGCCAATGTTCTTATTTTGGGCGCGGGTGGCGCAGTGAGAGGCGTGTTAGACCCGATCATAGCGGCCAACCCTGCATCCCTCACCTTGGCAAACAGAACCTTAGAGAAAGCTGAAGAACTGGCGGATGACTTTGCGCAAATTACACCGAGCTCCTTTGAAGAGCTCAGTGGCCGATTCGATATTATTATCAATGGCACTTCGGCCAGCTTATCTGGCCAACTACCGCCCATTTCAGAATCTCTGATCAATCCAGATGTGAAATGTTATGACATGATGTACAGCGCGGAGCCCACCGCCTTCCTTAAATGGGCGTTGCAGCTCGGTGCTGTTGATGTATCCGATGGATTAGGCATGCTGGTTGGTCAGGCTGCTGAAAGCTTTTACTGTTGGCGAGATGTAAGACCCGAGGTTAAACCGGTAATCGATGCCTTAAGGGGCCAATTAACAGATTCCAAAGGTTAGGACTATTTTCTTCAATAAAAATAATACATTGGCTTTGAGTGATCTGATGTTTCGAGTAATACGGTTGGCGATTCTGCTTGTGAGCTCTTTCGCCTATGGCTACGACCCCCAAGTGTCTATGGGTGCCAATGCAACGGCGCTTGGCTTCGCTGCGCCAGGAGCGTCGATCGAAACAGCCAATACTTTTAATAAACGCACCGTGCTTGCTGCAGAAATTGGTGTAACCGATGCGCCCAGCTCTGGCGAACCAAGAGAAGTGATCATTGGGGTTAATGGTCGGCTTTTGTATTCAATGGGTTTAAGTAGCCAATGGTATCCTGCTTTGTATGCGCGAAGCCGACTGGCCGAGCAAAGCATAGAGACAGGTTTTGGCATTGGCGCACAATTCCAAACGACCCGAGCAGTGGGGTTATTCACCGAGACGTTATGGTCAATGCAGCATCGAGAAGTTCACCACAAGCTGGGGTTAAGAATTTGGCTGAGTCGCTTTTCATCGCTCGATAGCCGTGTAAAAAGATCACAACCAGTAGGGGCAGTTTATAGCGGTGGCGTTCGTGAAAGCAAAGCCGAAACCATGACCCTAACCTCCCCCGTTGAAGAGGCGCTTAAATCGGATACTGACGACGTTGAATCAAGCGCCACTGCCATTGAGCCATTGGCGTTAAACGGTATTGAAGAGTCGCAATGGTTCGCGCATTTGGGATTATTCTCAAAAATCGATTCACTCGTGGGTTTAGAGCAAGATTTACGTTTACAACCCTATAAAGATCAGTTTGTGCGCTGGTATGATAGTAACCGAAGTGCTTACCGTCTGTTGCTAGGGCCTTACTCAGAACAACGGGCCGCAACGGTCGTAGACCAATTGCAACAACTCAAGTTAGACAGTTTTGTCTATCAAAAGCCAAATGAGCCATCTCGGCCATAAGGATTCGTCATGTCATTAACCAAAAAAATAATTTTTGGGCTACTTGCCTTTGGTTTCACTGGGTTAGCCGTCGTTCTTCTGGTCGGCCTCAATGTAGAGGAGCGCCCAAAAATAACGGTCGCAGGCAATGCGCAAAACGGAGCAACGTTGTTGCAAACAGCGGGTTGCTACGCTTGCCATACTCAGGCGGAAAGCGCTAATGGTGTATATGCGGGTGGCGCTGCACTGGTCTCGCCTTTTGGGAATTTCTATGCGCCCAACATAACCTCGAGTAAACAACATGGCATTGGCGATTGGGATATTGTGACGTTTGAAAGAGCGCTGCGCCAAGGTGTTAATCCGAACGGGCAATCTTATTACCCGGCGTTTCCATTTATGAGTTATCGAAGCTTAACGGATCAAGATGTTGCCGATTTATTTGCGGCTTTACAGCAAGTTGAAGCCGTCGAAAAGGATCACCGAGACCATGAAGTCGGCTTTCCTTTTAATATTCGTTTAGGGTTAAAGCCGTGGCGTTGGTTATTTTCCACGGTTAAGCCATTAAAAATTGATCAAACTACATCGGTCGGCCGAGGTCGATATTTAGTTGACGCCGTAGCGCATTGTGGCGAGTGTCATACCCCTAGAAACTCACTAGGGGCACCCATCCCGCCCTATTTAGGTGGCGCCGATTTAAATGGTGACTGGGCACCTCCCATTACAGCTCGTGCCTTTGAACAAATGGAGTGGACTAAAGACGATTTAGTTTACTTTTTAGAAGACGGCATGCTCCCCGATGGCGATTTTATCGGAAGCTCAATGGTAGAGGTCATCGAACATGGCACTTCGAATATGCCATTTGAAGACCGAGAGGCCATTGCCGATTATTTATTTTCATTGGTTCAGCGGTAAATGCAGAGCCTCACTAACAATTTTCATAGAGATTTATAAGATTATGACGCTGAAGGAATTACTCGCTGTTTTACACACCAATCCGGAATCATTGGTTTTTTCTCAAGTACTCGAAGCAATCGACAGTGACTTTGAATTTACTCCCAGTGCCTTTACAAATGGAAAAGTGCACAGTCAAGCGAGTGAAAATCAAGGCTCGTGTAAAGTCTTTGCTTTTGCGAATCAAGCCGGCTTATCTCAAGCGCATACGTTAAAGTTATTTGCAGAGCATTACACCGAAGTGCTAGAGAATGTGAATGGCACTAGCCATCAAAACATTCGCGCTTTCATGAAGTCTGGTTGGAAAGGCATCAGTTTTGAGAAAAAAAATGTGTTAGTGAAAAAGTGATTTTTAAAAGCCAACTTAAGTTGGCTTTTATTGATTAGGACGAAGCTAAATATTGGTGGTGAAAGCGTAGGTGATCGTCAATAAAGCTACTGATAAAAAAATAGCTGTGGTCATACCCACTTTGCATGCGCAACGTTAGTGGAAAATCACTCTTTTTGGCCGCAGCGGTTAAAGCCTCAGGCTTTAACTGCTCCGTTAAAAAGCTATCTGCATCGCCTTGGTCTACTAAAGCAGGGCGCCGATCTTCTGGTTTACAATCGGCCAATAATAAGCTGCTATCGTATTCGCGCCATAGTGACTGATCAGCCCCTAAATAACCCGTAAAGGCTTTTTGCCCCCACGGACAATTAATCGGATTTGCAATAGGGCTAAACGCTGAGACCGAGGTATACCGCTCAGGGTTTTTAAGTGCAATCATGAGAGCACCATGCCCCCCCATAGAGTGCCCACTGATAGCACGAGTTGACGTTACGGGGAAGTTTTCTTCAACCAGTTTAGGTAACTCGTGCACAATGTAATCGTACATTTGGTAGTGTTCGTTGTATGGTGCTTGAGTGGCGTTCAGATAGAACCCCGCACCTAGTCCAAAGTCGTAACGGCCTTCCGGGTCATCGGCGACACCTTCGCCACGCGGGCTGGTATCGGGTGCAACAATGGCAATGCCTAAACGAGCCGCTTCAGCAAACGCACCAGCTTTTTGCATAAAGTTCTCATCGGTACAGGTTAAACCTGACAGCCAATAAAGCACAGGCACTTTTTCGCCTGTTGCGGTTTGTGGTGGAAGATAAATTGCAAAGCGCATGTTGCAATGCGTGCTGGTTGAGGGGTGGCTGTATTGCTTATGCCAACCGTCAAATGATTTAGCGCTACTCAGGCATTCTAAGCTCATAATGAATCTCGCGTTTGAGTGATGAAATTCAGGCACAGAGTTATGTGCCTGTTAAAATACTATTTGTTGTAATGTATAACGCTGCGGATGCTTTTGCCTTCGTGCATTAAATCGAAGGCTTCGTTAATGTCTTCTAAGCCCATGGTGTGGGTAATAAAGTCATTTAACTTAAACTCACCGCCTAAATAACGCTCTACAATACCTGGTAATTCCGAACGCCCTTTAACACCACCAAAAGCACTGCCACGCCAAACACGGCCAGTAACTAATTGGAAAGGTCGGGTAGAGATTTCTTGCCCTGCGCCTGCCACGCCAATAATGACGGATTCGCCCCAGCCCTTATGACAGCATTCTAATGCCGAACGCATGACATCAACATTACCAATACATTCAAATGAGTAATCCACACCGCCATCGGTGAGCTCTACGATCACTTCTTGAATTGGCTTATCGTAATCGTTCGGGTTAATGCAATCGGTGGCGCCCAACTGCTTGGCCAGTTCGAATTTACTTTCATTGATATCGATCGCAATTATGCGAGACGCACCTGCCATAGTGGCACCAATAACGGCCGATAAACCAATACCACCAAGCCCAAAAATTGCGACCGTGTCTCCGGCTTGAACTTTTGCCGTATTCATAACAGCGCCCATGCCGGTTGTAACGCCACAGCCTAGTAAGCAAACTTCCTCAAGGGGGGCTACTTTATTGACTTTGGCGAGAGAAATTTCTGGCAATACCGTGTATTCAGAAAAAGTAGAAGTACCCATATAGTGATAAATGGGCTGGCCGTCTTTGTAAAAACGCGTGGTGCCGTCTGGCATTAAGCCCTTGCCTTGCGTTTCGCGTATTTGCTGACACAAGTTGGTTTTGCCCGATTTACAGAACTTACACTCACCGCATTCAGGTGTGTAGAGCGGAATAACATGATCGCCAATGGCGACACTGGTTACGCCTTCACCTACGGCTTCCACAACACCGCCCCCTTCGTGACCTAAAATGGCTGGGAACACGCCCTCAGGGTCCTCACCTGATAGCGTAAAGGCATCGGTATGGCAAACGCCGGTTGCGATAATCTTAACCAATACTTCGCCTTTGCGAGGCATCATTACATCAACTTCTTCAATACTCAGTGGTTGCTTAGGACCCCAGGCAATGGCGGCTTTTGATTTTATAAATGTATCGGTCATGTCAGGCTTCCTCGCGTTATTTTTTTCCAGCACCTTAAGTGCTGTTTCTCGGTTGCCAGTATAGTGACATACAAAAAAAAGTTAATCCGCTATACGAATTAAGTACAGAGACAAAAAGTGTGCTGAGTTTGATTGGCTAGGAAGGGGCTTATTGATGAAAAAAGCCCAGCGTGTGCCGCTGGGCTGGTCGTGAGCTTTACTAGGCTTCCGAGAGCGTTAAATAGACCATGGTTTGGTTGAGAAGTTGGTATGCAACCTCGCCAAAGGTAATTGGACCCGTCATATGCCCTGTTTTTTTGCCTTCTAATTCTGAGTATAAGAAATTTAAAATACAGTTACATGAAAACGCGATGTTTTGTGTGTCGTTTTTCTTCAGTTCGGTTTCAAACTCGGTCACGTAATTATCAATCGGGCTGGCAAAATGGTATTTAACGCCTTCAAACACTGGCGCGTATAAATCAACGCGGCCTGCATCTGCATCTACGGCCTTAACACTCACGTTTACCTTAATTCCAGAATAATCGGCCACAAGCGGAAGTCGCGTATCGATATTTTGTTCTTGAATGTATTGAGCTAAATTGCTGGCTTTGCCATCAATGGTGCAGGTACCTGCCGCAAAGCCGGTGGTTGGGAACTCTATCGTTGCTCCCTTACCTTCTTCAAATAAATTGATAATACTGACATCGGCCATCTGATGTTCGGGTAACGGAATGTGCATAGCCACCGCTTGCTGGTCTAACAGCATATTATTACCGGGTCCAAACCCTACTTTGGCCGTTGCGTCATCGTCTAAGTGGTAGCCCGATATCCAACCAACAATAGGCGTAAAAAACATATTTGGAAATTCAGGTGCATTTTGTGAATAATTCAGATGCACATCAGAAGACGCAGGCAATATTAAAAGTGTAAAACCATGGCTAGGGGCATCTTTTGCGATACGATTAATTGACCCGTTATCATAAATAGTAATTCTTGGTGGGTTGTTGCTCTGAACACCTTCTATGGAGTTAACAAATATTTTTTCTTTGCTTACTACTCCGCCTGATTCATCCATGAAATAGGGAATAGTTCCGCCAATCCAATTACCAGATGGGAGCTCTGATAAAATACCTTCGTCTGCGGCAATGGTTAAAAACTCCCCAGCTTGGATCTTAGCTTTAACGGTATCCAAGTCCAGCATTTGGCTTTCTATTTTAATTGATTGTTTATTAGACATTTTATTTCCTTGGATATTGATTAACTGGCTTTAGCGAGCGAATTGATTAACGCTATTTCTTCTTTCATTGATCGAGAGTTTTGAAAGAAGAAATCTCTGATGTTTTTCAAGCATTCCTCATCTTGTTCCTTGAGGTACTTAGATTTTTCCTTAGATAGAAACAACCGATAATTTATTTTATCACTGGATAAAATTTTGTCGTCTGTCAGTAGCTTCTTCCATATGTCATGGTTTTGCGGTGGCAAAATGTCAGAAACTGTCTGTTGAGTAGAAATCATCTCGGTTAAAAATTTAAGCTCAGAGATATATTTTTTTGCATTGCGTTTAAAGAATATCTGCAATGAACGAATAATATCTAACTGTTCGGCTTTAGTTTCGGCAGAACGATAACTGTTCTTCTTGTGTGCCAAACTCAATTGCAATGGCATGCTAGATGTTGGTAGATCCATCTCTCCCATCAATATCGAATGCCAAATTGGGTTTTGCGTGCTGGGCAGAACAAGCTTAACCTTAGTTTGAGGAGCCGACTGATTCGATCTATTCTGAGTTGCACCCACTTGCTCGTATTCACTTTTAAGCTGCAATGCGTGTCGATCAAAAAAGTTTCGCAGCTCTGCTGAAGATCGTTGCATTAATGCTTTGTCATCTGGATTGCGATTAATGTCTAACTTAAGCCGAGACAATAATAACTTAAGGGGCAACAAACGGGTGGTGAGTTTGGTTTTGTCGAGCAAAATATCTCGCCACACTGCATCGGATTCTAGTGGCAAAACAGCCAGTTTCTTTGCTTGAGAATCTTCGGTTTCAATTTCTCGGATCTTAGTTTCAATAATTTCCGGAGACACGCCGAGTAATCCACTAATGATATCTGGTAATGATGTTCTTGAATGCGCAATGCGAATCGTTTCGTCAAGTTCGCGGGTAATCTTTTTTCCATCCAGACCAAGAAACGCTGGGCAGTGTGACTCTGTTAGTTCGGCTAAATCGTTTAGCGCCATGGTCGCCTGTATATAAGTGGAGTAGTGACCAATGCGTACATGTTGCCAGCGTCGCGTCACTTGTTGCTGCTTCTTATTACTGGTCAAAAAAGAAAAGCGACCTTTCTCGGCTTGCTTTTCAATAATGATCGTTAAAGAATCGGAATCGGTTGATAGCTCAAGCGATTTAACGACCCAAGGTAAATAAACCCCGAGCACTCTTGCAAAATCTTCATTCTTTAAACTTTCCATTTTCATTCCAAATGCTAAAGCAACAATTTTAGTAGACTGATTAAATTAAAAAAATTAAATCACCTTTTTTAAAAATTTCCGCATCACTAAAAGAGTTTTGCTGTTTGATGATGCCTTGAGTATTAATGACTCTGTCAGCGCGTCAAATTGGTCTCTTAATATTATAGACGTGCGTCACAAAATCGCAGGAAACATTCTCGAAAACCATTTCTCGAACACCAATTCGTCAATAGTTAGACGCACTTAACATAAATTAATGGCCTCATAATGTTTTAGTTAAACGGTACTCAAACCTCTATTTGTTAGGTTGGACCGTTGTATGATGAATAAAATTTTTGTCCATGATGACATTGTCGCATTGAATTCTAAGCATCGATCAATCGCGAAAGTCACGGAATTGGGGACTCTTGTGACCGTGAGCAAAGGTGACTTGTTGTATCGTCAAGGTGAGTTAGCAAAAGACACCATTTTTGTGACCAATGGGTCAATTCACACTTTTGAATTCGATGATGCGTTAGAAATGGAATCAAACCATCGCTTGTATAAATCGGGACAGTTATTAACGAGCGTAGCAAGCCATGGCCAGCATCATTGTGTCAGTGCCAGAGCACTAGAAGAATCAACAGTGTGTTTACTGAGCCAAGAAACGACAGAAGCTTTAATGAGTGGCACTGTAGCGCAATCAAAGTATTTTTTTCAAATGATGCGCGACACCTTAAA
Source organism: Reinekea marina (assembly GCF_030409715.1). Classification (NCBI taxonomy): domain Bacteria; kingdom Pseudomonadati; phylum Pseudomonadota; class Gammaproteobacteria; order Oceanospirillales; family Saccharospirillaceae; genus Reinekea; species Reinekea marina. The sequence continues at coordinate 198,128 of NZ_JAUFQI010000001.1, read as the reverse complement.
TGCACAAACTCAAACGGCGATAGACGTTAGAAATTATGAAGAATCGAGCCCGGTATTAGACGCAATTATTGACCGCTCTGTTCAAGCGCAATCCTCCCTTTTTGAATTACCAGAAGCAGAGTTAGACGAACTAATTTTTGACATTGCCGATCAGATAAATAGGCAAGCTTGGCAGTTGGCCGCTCAAGCCATTGCAGAGTCTGGTATGGGTAAGTTAGAACACCGAGTGCAAAAAATCATGCTCGGTTCACTTGAGGTGGCGGCTTCTCTAAAAGATCAACCCGGTGTCGGTTCGCTGACATTAGAAGGTGATGAAGTAGAGCAAATGCTTACTTCTATGGGTGTAATCTTAGGGCTTATCCCTATTACCAACCCAGTTGAAACACTGGTATTTAAAGTTCTCATTGCACTAAAGTCTCGTAATTCAATCGTGCTCAGTTGCCATAGAAATGCCAAGAATGTCAGCCTAGAAACCGTGTCTATTATTCACCAAGTCTTAACTCAATATGGAATCAATTCAGATGTCGTGTTACTTCCAGATTTGCCCATTGGGCGTAAGGTGACTCAGTTATTGATGCGCCATAAGGGTGTCAACTTTATATTAGCCACGGGCGGCGAAGGCGTAGTGCAAGAATCTTATCGATCTGGAACCCCGAGCATTGGCGTAGGTAAAGGTAATGCACCGGTTTGGATTCGAGAAGATGCGAATATTAATCAAGCTGCGGCGATGATTGTCGAAAGTAAGGCGTTTGATAACGGCGTTGTTTGTGGCTCTGAAAATAATTTAATCGTTAGTGAAGCGATAGCGAGTGATTTTTGTGAATCGTTAATAGCTAACAATGCAGCGGTGTTAGCCGAACATGAAGTTCAACAACTGTTAGGCCATTGCTTCGACACGAAAGGAATACAACGTGATTGGCTGGGTAAATCGGCGGCAGCTATAGCCGAGCACTGCGACATCGAAAGAGATTACCCCATTGAACTGTTGGTATGCCCAATTGAGGTTGACCAGCTTGATAGTCTATTTCTATGTGAAAAGCTTGCGCCGATATTATCTTTACTTCAAGTCAACACAGACCAGCAAGCGCTAAGCATAGCGCAAGCTATTCTTGCTAGCGAAGGCCGAGGTCATACGGCGATTGTTCATTCCCAAAATAGAGAGGCGGTAGAAGCTTACACCAAAGCCGTAGACGTTAGCCGAGTGCTCGTAAACTCACCCGGTACTCAAGGCTGTATTGGCGCTTGCAATGGCTTAAAGCTTTCGTGGACATTAGGGTGTGGAACGGCCGGCGGCGGCTCTACCAGTGACAATGTTACCTATGAGCACCTCATGAATAAAAAGCGTTTGGCGTTTGGCCATATTAAGAGCGAGGAATAATGCGTGAAGTTGTCTAAATCAGTTTCGCTAATATTCTATCCAGTGCGTTGGCAAACTCATTCGCATCTCGCTTATTAAAAGGAGCCGGACCACCAGACTGAACACCCGAAGAGCGCATGGTTTCCATAAAGTCACGCATATTTAAACGTGCGCCTATATTGTTTTTTGTCCACTGTTCGCCACGCGGATTAATGGCAAAACAACCTTTCTCGATGAGTTCGGCCGCTAAAGGGATGTCTTGCGTCATCACCAAATCGCCAGCCTCGGAGCGCAAAACAATCTCATCATCGGCAACGTCAAAACCCTGTGATACTTGCAGCGAATGCAAATAAGGGGAGTTGGGTAACTTAATAAAATGGTTAGCAACAAAGGTCGTGTGTATTTTTTTACGATTCGCCGCCCGAATGATGATCTCCTTGATCGGCAAAGGGCAAGCATCGGCATCGACCCATATTTTCATATCATTTCCTAAGAGTGTAAAAACGTAATGATAAGAGCTTAGCCCGCTAATCTCCAGTTGATAAAGTAAGTGCGTTTGGGAAGCAAATTTATAAACGGGTCACAAAACTTGGTTTAAGTTCTTAAATTAACCGTAATCGTTCGCTCTAAATCCTTAAAACCCGTATATTTAGCCATTCAAATTGAACAATTTTAGGTTGTGTTTAAATGGCCGCTGAACAAGCGCTACAGGTTTTAAATAAAGTATTCGGTTACAACGAGTTTCGACCGCCACAAGCGGACATCATTTCGACGGTAATAGATGGCGGCGATGCCTTTGTTCTCATGCCTACTGGGGGCGGTAAGTCATTATGTTTTCAGATTCCTGCTCTGGTTCGCGAAGGTGTGGCGATCGTGGTTTCTCCTCTTATTGCGTTGATGCAAGATCAAACTGCGGCATTGTGTCAATTAGGTATTTCAGCCGCGTGCTTAAATTCGACTTTAACAGCCAGCGAAAATGCCAGCAATGAAGCAAAAGCGTTAACCGGCGAATTGGATCTATTGTATATCGCACCTGAGCGATTGGTCTTGCCGCAAACGCTTAGCTGGTTAAAGCAACTCAAGCTGTCTTTGTTTGCCATTGATGAAGCACACTGCGTTTCACAGTGGGGGCATGATTTTCGATCTGACTATTTGCAGTTAGCTATGTTGCATGAGCAGTTCCCCAAAGTCCCTAGAATTGCTTTAACGGCCACCGCGGATAAAAGAACACGCGAAGAAATTATTCAGCGATTAGCACTCGATACGGCTAAAACGTTTGTGTGTTCCTTTGATCGGCCAAACATCCAGTATCGAATCACGCAGAAAAACAACCCAAAGCAACAACTGCTTTCTTTTATTCAGTCTGAGCATGCCGATCAAGCCGGTGTTGTTTATTGTTTATCACGGAAAAAAGTAGAGGCCACCGCCGATTGGTTAAGAGACCAAGGTATTAATGCGTTGCCGTATCATGCCGGGCTTAGTGCAGACGTTCGTTTACGTCATCAAACCCAGTTTTTAAATGAAGATGGGGTGGTCATCGTCGCAACGATTGCATTTGGAATGGGAATCGACAAACCCGATGTACGTTTTGTAGCACACCTTGATTTACCTAAAAGCATAGAAGCCTATTATCAAGAAACGGGCCGAGCAGGGCGAGATGGAGAGCCCTCAACCGCTTGGATGGCGTACGGCTTAGAAGATGTATTGAAGCTAAAGCAAATGATGGCAGGCTCACAAGGTAATGAGGCTTTTAAACGTTTAGAGCAGCAAAAGCTAAATGCCATGCTAGGGATCGCCGAGGTAACCACATGTCGACGGCAAGTATTGCTAAATTATTTTGGTGATGAATTACCGCAACCCTGTGGTAATTGCGATAACTGTATAACTCCGCCCAAAACATGGCAGGCCACTGAGGCAGCGCGCAAGGCATTAAGCTGTGTTTTTAGAACGGATCAACGGTTTGGTGTAACCCATTTAATCGATGTGCTACGTGGCAAAGAAACGCCCAAGGTAATGCAGTTTAATCACAACGCGATTTCTACTTTTGGAATAGGAACCGAACTATCTGAGGCGCAATGGCGCTCAGTGTTCCGACAACTAGTCGCACGTGGCTTTTTAAATGTGGATGAAAACTATGGGCAGTTAAATTTGTCTGAACAATGCAGACCTATTCTCAAAGGAGAACAGAGCATTGAATTAAGGCTGGATGAAAAGCGGCATAATTCAACCAGCAGTACCAAAAAAGCCAAAAAGAGTATAGAGATATCCGAAGCAGATGCACCTCTATGGGAGGCGTTGCGAACGTGTCGTAAATCTTTGGCCAGCACACAAAAGGTGCCTCCCTTTGTTATTTTTCATGATGCGACATTGCACGAAATGTTGAAAGCTAAACCTACAAACATGGATTCCTTTGGCTCGATCAGCGGCATCGGTGAAACCAAAAAGAAAAAGTACGGGCAAGAATTCTTAGCCGTTATTGAACAATTTTCCTAAAGTTATTTAACTGAAAAGCTCGCTGGAGAAAATTTTGAACTTCCGAATACTCAACAATAATGATCAAGAAGCATTACAAACCTTACTGAAAAAAAACGCCAGTACGAGTTTGTTTATGCTCAGTAATATAGAGCAAACACAAATTAACTACAGCGGTGCAATGTTTGAAGGTAGATACTATGGTGCATTTGATGGCGCGCAGTTAATAGCGGTTCTTGTGCAGTATTGGAATGGAAATTTAATGTTTCAAGGCGATGCTGACGCAATAGAAGAGCTTTGGGTTCGGTTTGGAACGGAGTTTACAAAGATTAATGGCTTTATTGGGCGAGAAGATTTGTGCCAACTATTGAAAGCTAAATACGATCAACAACCAAACGCAAGAGCCTATAGTATTAGCTCAAAAGAGCGTCTTTATGAACTAGATTTATCTGCCCTACAAACGCCGACGCTTATCAATGAGAACCAAATTCAGTGGCGCTTAGCAACACTTGACGATCTGGAATATCTAGTGCCTTGGATGGTCGATTACAACATTGAAGCATTGGGTGCTGTAAAAAATGAGGCCTTAGTAGAAGAAACAACTCAATCAACGTTGTCAAAAATTAATAATCAGATGACTTTTGTTATTACTCACAATGATGAGCCGGTTGCCACCGCCTCCTATAACGCAAAAACACACCCTTTTGTTCAAATAGGAGCCGTATGGACGCCTATTCAGTTAAGAGGTCGTGGGTATGCGCAATGCGCCGTTGCAGCGGCATTAATAACAGCGCGAGAAGATGGTTTTAGCCGCTCAATTCTATTCACGGACGAACAAAATATCGCCGCTCAGAAAGCCTATGAAAAAATAGGGTATCAGTCGTGTGGTGAGTTTGGGCTGTATATTTTAACAAATTAAGAGAAGCTGGCCTTGCGTGTTTTTGGGCTAAGTTTTAGACTGCAAAAATGACCTTATCTTTTTCACAACAACTCAAAGGTTATTGGTTAGGTTTCTTTGCTTGGCTGATTTTAACCTTCGCACCCATTGCTACCTCATTCGCTCAGTCGGATGAGGGCTTTCTGCGCCTTTGTACCGCAAAAGGGGCTCAATGGGTACAGTTGATAGGATCTGAGGCTAATAAGAGCCAGAGTGCATGTGTCTGTTTAAGCGCTGTAATTAGCCCCGATACCTTAGACTATAACTCTCCTGAAGCCTCTATTAGTGCCACGAGCCTGATTCAAGCAAGTCGCTTTAGCCAACCTAGCTTTCATCGCTATCACTCCAGAGCGCCGCCATTCGTTTCTTAATTCAACATGATCAGTAAAGAAAGAGCTTTTGTTGGCAGTAGTGATGCTGCCTGAATTAAGATATAAATAGGAAATATAGAATGAAGTTTTTACACAGTTTATTAGTAGCCGCGTTTTGCCTTTCATCTGTTGGATTGTGGGCTCATGGCTCCACTCAACACGCTATAGCCGTTGAATCCGCTTGGGCAAGAGCCAGTGCTCCTGGTGCACCTTCAGCCGGCTTTATGGTGCTTCACAATCACAGCAATGATGACGACATACTCTTAAGTGTAAGCGGTGACTTTGCCAAAAAATTAGAAGTACATCAGTCGTTTGAAGACAATGGCATCATGCGTATGGAGCACCAAAAAAAGGGTGTCGTTATTCCCGCGAATGGCATGGTTACGTTCGCTCCGGGAGGCTACCATTTAATGTTTATGGGTTTAAGTAAAAACTTTGAAGTGGGCGAAGCTTATTCTGTAACGCTGACCTTTGAGCATGCAGGTGACATCACCGTGCAACTTGAGGTGATGCAGGGGAATAACATGAGCATGTCTCACTAAAATAATCAAAGCACCTTACTGAATATCTCAAGGCAACGTTGGTTGTCTTGAGCCTTTTATACCTTTGGGAGAATTGTTATGGAATATCGTCGATTGGGAAAAGCCGGGTTAAAAGTATCCGCATTGTCGCTTGGATCTTGGGTGACCTTTGGCAAACAAGTGAATACCAGTGATGCAAAGAAATTATTAAAAACAGCTTACGATGGCGGCGTTAATTTTTTTGACAATGCCGAAGGGTACGAGGCTGGTGAGTCTGAAAAAATTATGGGTGATGCCATCAGTGGTTTAGGCTTAGCACGTGATACTTTTGCGGTGTCCTCCAAAGTATTTTGGGGCGGCGATCAGCAAATGCAAATGGGGCTCAGTGCAAAACACGTACGCGATGCCTGTGATGCAGCTCTGAAACGATTGCATGTTGATTATTTAGATATGTACTTTTGCCACCGCCCTGATGTTGACACACCTATTGAAGAAACCGTACGAGCTATGCATAACCTAGTTCAGCAAGGTAAGGTGATGTATTGGGGAACCTCAGAATGGAATGCGCAGCAAATCACGCAGGCTCATGCCATTGCTCGACAAGAGCATCTTACACCGCCGACCATGGAGCAGCCACAATACAACTTATTGCACCGTGATAAAGTTGATGGTGAGTTTACGCCGTTGTATGAAGAATATGCTATGGGCACCACTATCTGGTCTCCCTTGGCGAGCGGCATGCTAACAGGAAAGTACAATGAAGGCATTCCAGATGACAGCCGATTAAATCTACCGGGCTACGAGTGGTTGCGTGATCTTTGGATGAGCGAAGAAGGTAAGTTAAAGCTGTCCAAAATTAAGCAATTAACCGAGTTATCAAATGAGATAGGCATTAGTATGGCCCACTTATCGATTGCTTGGTGTTTAAAGAACCCCAATGTTAGTACCGTAATATTAGGCGCTTCACGCTTGTCGCAACTTGAAGATAACTTAAACGCGATGGATTCGTTGGCGAAACTAACCCCTGAAATTATGGCGAGAATTGAAGGCATCGTAAACAATAAGCCTGCAGCGGCGGATAGATTTGGTCGTTAATCATTGATTAGGATATGGCGGTTAGCACATGCCAGCCGCCTTTATGTAACGTTCTTTCAAGGATGTTGTTATGTGGTTACAAGAAGTTGAGTTAGTCTCTAGATCTGTCATTTTAATACCCTTGCGCGAAACGCACATTGAAGCACTGGTTCAAGCCGCCGCTGATGGCTGTCTCTGGGAGCTATGGTTTACCGGGGTGCCCAGTAAAGAATCGGCCTCCGCCTATGTAAAACAAGCCCTACTTGATCAAGAAAAAGGCGTAGCTTTGCCATTTGTGGTTATTGACCGCGCCACTAATACAGTTATAGGTTCTACTCGGTTTTGCAATGCAGATTTAAAAAATCAGCGGGTTGAAATAGGCTATACTTGGTATGCAAAAAGCTTCCAACGTTCATCCGTAAATACCGAGTGCAAGCAACTGCTGCTCACCCATGCATTTGAAACCTTAGAGGCTATTGCTGTAGAGTTTAGAACGCACTGGCATAATTTGGCCTCAAGGCAAGCCATTGCACGTTTAGGCGCTAAACAAGATGGCGTGCTACGAAACCATCAAAAATCGCCCGAGGGAATTTATCGAGACACCGTCGTATTTTCGATCATTGACCATGAATGGCCGGCGGTTAAGTGCAGTTTAGCAAGCAAACTAGCCCGTTATCGCTAAACGTTGAGTCGTATGCATCAACGTTAATAGCTCTTTCTGATTTTGGATGTGTTTATGACTACAAATAAAACCCAGCCCACCGATGTACCCGTCTCTGAGTTCTTAAAAACGGTTACGGTGAAACGTCGTTTAGCCGATGCAGAAGTACTGTTAGAACTATTTACCAATGTTACAGGGCAAGAGGCCGTTATGTGGGGGCCATCTATTATTGGCTTCGGGCAAATGGAATTTCATTACGACAGTGGTCGCTCTGGCATTATGCCTGTGACAGCCTTTTCACCCCGAAAAGCAAATTTGACGCTGTATGTGGGTGACAAATTTGAAGGGGCTGCTAGTCTGTACGAACGGTTAGGAAAGTATAAGAAATCCGTTGCGTGCCTTTATATCAATAAATTAGACGATGTCGATTTAAACATTTTAACCGAGATCGTAAGAGCGGATTATCTCGCCAATATGCGCAAGAAGTAGTTTCTTAAGGCAAACCTCATACCGTGCTTAACTTAAAAAAACAAAAAAAAGGAAGCAGAAATGGACATATCTCAACTCAACATACTCGCAATTTTTGTCGCCGCGGCATCAAGCTTTGTAATAGGCGGTGTCTGGTATTCACCAATAGGCTTTGGAAAGCGTTGGATGGCTGAAGCGGGCCTCACGGAAGAATCCATCGCCGAAGTTGATATGAAAAAGGTATTCGGGCTCGCTTTTTTAGCCAGCTTGGTCATTGCATTTAATTTAGCCATGTTCTTAGGTCCGAGCAGCACATTCGGTTCGGGTGTGTTTTATGGTTTTATAACGGGTTTTGGTTGGGTGGCGATGGCATTTGCCATTAATGATTTATTTGAACGTCGATCTTTAGCCCTGTATGCCATTAACGCCGGTTACCACATCGTCACTTTTACACTTGTCGGTGGCATCGTAGGAGCGTGGCATTAAAGCCCGTATCCTAAACGTTAATCATATTTTGGAGCATTCATGATGAATAACTATCTATTTGTATACCATGGCGGCAAAGAGCCAGAATCTGAAGAAGAATTTCAAAGCACTATTAAAGCTTGGCAACAATGGTATGAAGGAATGGGTAACGCGGTTGTAGATGGGGGTAACCCTGTTGGACCAAACATAACCGTGCATGCCGGTGGAAAAGTGACAAACGACGGTGGCAGTAACCCTGTGACCGGATACGGTGTCTTTAAAGCTAGCGATGCCGAAGCGTCCGCCGAATTGGCCAGTAAATGTCCTATTTTAGACGCAGGCGGAAGTGTCGAGGTAGCTCAAGTGTTTGATATGTCTCAAGCTTAAACTTACACCCCATTAAGGTATTGAACGGCGCTTTTACAATGCGCCATTCAATGCCTTTCTTCCGCTTTAATAAAACAAGTAGCAGAGTCACACCGCCATGAAAAAGAAAATCACCACCATTGAAGAGTATTTTACGATTGGTTGTGGTCGTTGTGAAAAAGGCAGCACACCAGATTGCAAAGTACATACCTGGGCACAGGAACTGGCCATGCTACGGCAAATAGCATTGAGTGCTGGGCTGGTAGAAGAATTGAAATGGAGCCAGCCTTGCTATACCTACCAAGGTACTAATATTGTTATTGTCAGTGCGTTTAAACAGCACGCTATCATGACTTTTTTTAAAGGCTCCTTATTAAAAGACCCAGAAAATATATTACATAAACCGGGCCCCAATTCAGAGTCGGGCCGAGTGGCAAAGTTTACCAGTGTAGACGACATTAAAAAGTACAAAAATGTACTTGCAGGCTACATTCAAGAAGGCATTGAGTTAGTAAGAGCAGGAAAAAAAGTTGAAAAGAATACCGAAAAATATGTCATGCCAGAAGAGTTGCTAGTGGCGCTTGAATCTGACCCTGAGTTTTTTGAAGCGTTCGAACAGTTAACACCGGGTCGTCAACGTTCCTATTTTTTACATGTATCTTCAGCTAAGCAATCTAAAACTCGTTCTACAAGGGCATTAAAAATTAAACCCAAGGTCATTTCTGGCCTTGGGTTTAATGAGTATCAAAAAGGTTGAACTTTTAAGAGATATCCGGGCTTTCTAGAGAAGGATGATATATTTGATCGCGCCCACGATTCTTAGCTTCGTATAGGTATGTATCTGAACATTCAATAATTTCAACATTGCTACATGAAAGTATTGTCGAAGCGCCAATGCTTACGGTTATTGGGTTGCTGGTACCTTCACTGTTGGTGATTTTTTCAGAATCAAAGGCCGATTTTATACGATTGGCTACTTCAAGTGTCCCTGGTAAATCGGTATCGGGTAAAATGACGGCAAATTCTTCACCACCATAGCGCGCCACAAAGTCAGTTGGTCTCAATAAAGCTTTTCGAATTAGATTGGCCGTTGAGATGAGCGCTTGATCGCCCTCAATATGGCCATAGTCATCATTAAATGCTTTAAAGTGGTCTATATCGACCATTAAACAGCCCGCGTCATGCTTTGTTCGGCTTGCTTCATTCTTAACGCGATCAAGGTGCAAGTCTAAATAGCGGCGGTTAAAAGTACCCGTAAGGCCATCCACAAAAACCAGCTTATGCAGCATGTCTTTTTGTGCCTTTAGGGTTAAATGTGCCTTGACACGGTTTTTTAACGTCATCGGGTTGACAGGCTTCATGATGAAGTCGACACCGCCGCGGCTCCAGCATTCATCTTCTTCGTGTTGTTCATTAAAGGAAGTTACAAAGATTATCGGGATGTCTCGAGTAGCGTCATCCTGTTTTAGCTGATCGCACAGTTCTAATCCGTCCATACCAGGCATTAGCACGTCGAGCAAAATTAGATCTGGAAGTACCTCGTTGCATACTTCAAGAGCAGCCGGGCCACTTGTGGCCGCGAGTACGGTATAAGAATCGGAGAGTATGTTGTAAACAGCTTGGATATTTATCGGTTGATCGTCGACAACCAATATCTTTGCGGTTGATAAATCTACTTCGGAAAAATCCTCGATTTTCTTACTTTCCATTCTCTAAACCTTTTAATAGCTTTTCTAAATCACTCATTAACTGCTCGGCACGTTTGAAATCTAACCCATTCAATGCGCTCATGAGGCTATCTGTTATGTCGGGTGATACGTCTTTCAAATGAACCGTAATTTTCTGAAAAGTATCAATGGCATGCATATTGAAGCTAGATACTTCATTTTTAAGCTCATTAAATGCTTCGGTAAAGCTTTCGTGCTTGGTTGCTTTAGAGGCATTGCCCGTACTTTGTAACATACTTTTTAGCATTATGGCATTATTTTGGGCACTCTTGATTTGGTTCACAACGCTCATATGCATTTCGTTGCGTTCATCAAGGTGGACCCATTTCGCGAGCTGGTTTTCTTCAAATTTAGCCATTTCCGCTAATTTTATAAAACCTAGCGAAGCGGCAGTGCCTTTCAAGGTATGAAAGATTAATACCACATCGTCGCGTGTTAGCTCTTTGTTTTCGAGCTGGTTGGCATAATCACCTAAGCTGACAATAAACAATTGCAGCGCTCTATCGTACAATTCGGGCATATTGTTAAAACGAACTAACGCGCTTGCTAAGTCAATGTCGTTTTCTAATCCAAAACGCGTGGCAGCCGGGCTTAACCCACCTCCGACGGGAGTGGCTTGATTAAAGGCCCTCTCTTGAGCTTCCATCGCGCGATTTTTGCGTTTTGCTTTAAGTATTTCATTAACCATGTCTTTCAAGCTGAATGGCTTTTCTATGTGGCCCGTCATACCTAAGAGGCGGCATTTCTCCTTAACCGAATCTTTTAAATTTGTGGTCATTGGAATAATAGGCATGTTTTGGTAGAGGTCGTTTTGCCTGATTCGAGCGGCGGTTTCTAGTCCGTCCATACCCGCCATGTGTATATCCATAAGAACAGCGTCATAAGGCATTAACGTTGTTTCGAGTTCTTTTAAGCACTCTTTACCGTTGGCGGCAATGGCCACGCTGGCCCCCTGAGTTTTTAACAGCGATTTCACGATCAGTTGGTTTGTCGGGTTGTCGTCAACCACTAACACCCTCACTCGCCGTAGAGGTGCCGTTGGCATGGGCAGAGGCTTTTCAACTAAAATAGGATTCGTTTTGGTTTGGATGGCATCTATATAAGCATCAAATATTTGTGTGCGTGTAATAGGCTTCGTTAGGCAACCGTTAAATATTCCTGGGTTGTTTTCCAATTGCTGATAAAGCTGTTCTTGAGTTCTGGCTGAGGCCATGATTAAAATCGGTAAATCATCGCTGCTTAACGATTGCTTTATTTCTTTTCCTAGCTCCCAACCGTCCTTTTCAGGCATAACCCAATCGATCAACGCAATATCAAATCGTTCTTTTTTGGCGACAGCCGTTTGGATAATTTCTAGTGCATCAAAGGAGTTGGACGCAACGGTCACGTTCCAACCAATTTTACCCATGGTCGATTGAAGGATTTGAGCACTAGTCGCGTTGTCATCCACAATAAGCACTTTAATTGGACTGACTATTTCAGCGAATTTACTCACCTTTTGAGGAGGTGATCCCGCCTCTGCTTTAAACGTTAGCTTAAAGCTAGACCCTCTATTCACGGTACTGGTTACATTGATATCACCCTCCAGTAAGTGAACGTACTTCTTCACAATCGATAACCCGATTCCCAGCCCTCTGTGCGAGCGAGATTCACTATTATCAAGCTGCCAAAATTCGTTAAAAATTTTGCCTTGGTCGGCATCTGGTATACCAATGCCGGTATCTGATACTTCTAGCTGTAAACTGATGTCCGATGCCGATTCACTTTTTGCCACCGACAGTTTGAAAACCACTTCACCATAGTTGGTAAATTTGATGGCATTATTTCCTAAATGAAGCAGTATCCTTTTGAGTTTATGCCGATCGGTTTTTAAAATGTATGGAACATTTATATCAACATCAAAATGAATCTCTATGCGCTTACCTTGAGTAAATTCAAATAAGTTCTGAGACACCTCTGCAAGCAGCTCATCTAATTCAAATTCTGATTTAGACACGGTTACAACACCATGATCTAAAAAGGCTAAATCGAGCACATCGTCAATTGAGTGGGTAAGGGTATTCACAGCACGCTTAATATCGGTGAGATAATCGCGTTGAACATCATCAAGTTTTGATAATTCAAATAGCGATATATAGCCATGAATAGCCGTTAACGGCGACCGAAACTCATGAAAAACATTCGCCGTGAAAGCGTTCACCTGTTGGTTGCTTAAATTAGATAATCGACTGGCTACGGTCGGGTAGTTCGCGCTGTGGTTTTTCTGTGTACCGCTGATACTGTCTGGGTGGTGTTCAGGTTCCATGCCTGTGATTTGAATCTGGAAAACGTACCCCAAAATCGTGTCGTATTCATTGACCGCGGTAATTTCTGTAAAGCAAGCGAGCCTCTCATTCTTCTTAGTGATTAAATTACACTCTTCTTTTTTTGTGATGGCCGAGTGTATGGGTACATTGAGTACGCGAATGAGTTGCTTAAATGACTTTGCCGTATCAGACGGGATATCCGGGTCAGTGAATCTTAAAACATCGACGATGTTTAGTTTAGACTCTAATTCTGATTCACTGTATCCGAGAATCGTTAAGGCCTGCTTGCTGCAAGACAATATAGCCCCGTTACTGTCGCAGGCAAGTGTCGCTTGGTGACGAGTGGCTTTGACTACCTGTTCTAAAATTTTTGATTTTTTGAGCTCGCCTTCCAGTAATTGTGCTTCGTTTTCTAAATCGGAGTTTTTATCAAGTAGTTCACGTTGTAAATTTTTTATCTCCGATACATCGTTTAAGCTAATGGTTGCACCGGTAAACTTATCTCTGGCAATAATCGGTGAAATATTCACATTGAGTGTTCGTATTTCGCCTTGATTATCGCCAGGAAGGGTAAATAACATGTTTTTAACCGTGTCACCGGCGGCAACTCGTTTAAATGTATTTACAATTTCATCTGAATTTATACCGGTCGATAACCAGTCAATGATCGGGTGATTTCGTGCACCACTGGCGCGTAAATTAAAAATTCTGTCAGCCGCGTCGTTCCAATGGGTTATCTTGTAGTGCTCATCTACACCAATAATGCCATCGCTGGAGTTATCGACCACGGATGCGAACGCGATGCGTTGCCTGAGTTTCAGGACACTTTGTAGGAACAGGCTCTCCAGTAAATAGGTTAGCCCTATCAGCACAAGCGTGATCACGCCAATGGTAAAAGCTTTGTTGGTTGGAGTGGCCAGCTCTAACTGATCGAGAAATTTTCGGGTTGGCGTAATCGACACGGTCCATTGACGCCCAAAAACAACAATAGACTCTGATTGTTGATAATCTTCTATGTAGCTCGAACCTTCGATGTCGGTAGAGTAAAAGTTAATGGCAGGTGTTGCCGTGGTATCAGAAACGGTAATTCTATAAAGGTCGTCCTCCACCAGAGTGGCATCGAGTATTTCATTTATCAGTAAAGGGGCATAAGACCACCCCAACAACTTAGGTGAAAGCGAAGCCTCCTTTGATTCAAAAATGGGGTGCAGCAATAAAAAACCATGATCTACTTTGTCACTGGCTTGTACCAACGTTATGGGCGCGGTGAGCTGTGTTGATTTGGTTGCGGCACTGGTCAAGGCAGCATGTCGACGGTTTGCTTCTGAACCTATATCGAGCCCGATAGCCTGCTCATTATTTATCTGGGGCTCAATGTACTGAATAATAAATAAAGGGTCTTGAGGGCTCGATAGCTGTTTTAACTCAAATGGCGCATTGCGATCTTTCGCTGCTTCCGCTAAAAAAGCATCCAACTCATCTTCAGAGATTTTCTTTATTAACCCAAACCCGCGTGCGCCGGGGTATTCAGTGTCGTAATCACGGCTTTGAAAATATCGTAATTGCTGATCGTAGCTCCATTGGTAAAAGCCCACGGACTCTACAGCGCCTCTGACGCCTCTGACCCCATATTCATATAAACCGACGGCATCTAATATATTTGAATTAACGTGCGATAATTGGGAGGTTACTGCGTTTGCAATCGCGGTTTCATTGAATTTTTGGGTTTGAATAATGCTGTATTGGCCGTAAAGCAAACCGATGATCAGTAACCCTAATGGAAACCATAACCTGAAGAATAATCTGTTTACCATAGCGACCGTTCCCTGAACTATCATATTCGAATGTGCATAGGATATTAACAATAGATTACAAAATGGTTATTTGCCAATGCACCGTGCTCATTTTGGTATGGCGAATCATTAATATTCGTCTACCATTAGTTACTGCAACCTAGGTTAAGTTACATTCATACAAACACTGATTCAAGGCCGCTGCGACCGCACTCTAATGGACATAAATAAATCGATTAAAACGACCTATCAAAAGAGCCCACTGCCAATGAGTGGACTAGCCTCACTGCTCATTTGCGGTTTGCTTTATTTTATCGTTGCCTGGGTGCTTAAAGAGGACTTATTAGACGATAAAACCAGTGAATTAGAGCAAGCTTCGGATACGGCCTACAGTTTACTGGATAAAGAGTTAAATAATGCCAGGAACGCGGTAGACTTTCTGCACGCAACGCCCCCCGTTCACGGCATTACTCGGGCTCTGCTTAACGGCGGCATCGATCCCCTAGAAAATGTGGCCGCAGAGCGCTGGAAAGAGAGGCTGACGGCTATTTTTTCGGCCTATATCAAAAGCACACCGTCTATTCGGCAGTTACGATTTGTCAGTGCGCAAAACAACGGTAAAGAAATTATCAGAGTCGAAAAGCGTTCCGACGCCGTTACCGTAGTGCCCGATGAGTTACTCCAAGAAAAATCCGATGCTTTTTACTTCAATGATATTCAGCGATTAAAGCCTGAAGAAATTTATATATCCAACATTGATTTAAACCGAGAGTATGGCGTTCTAGATGTTCCTATTTGGCCCACTTTTCGCGTGGCTAAAGCTGTATTTGATGAAAACTACAACTTTTTTGGGTTTATTATTGCAAATTTCGACGCCACTGAAGTATTGGGAAACCTAACCAATATTCATTCTAACCTTGGGTTATCACTCTACATCACTAATTCAGAAGGTTATTTTATAGTAGCCCCGACTAAAACGCTTGAGTTTGGCCAAGATCTCAATAATGAAGATGCCAACTGGGCGGCACTTGCTAATGGGCAACCATTGCCCAAGGCCAGTCAAGTGAGTCAGATATTACTGGCTAATGAAACGCATTTTGCCCTGTCAAAGAATTACCTTTACTCGAATCGAGGAAACGGCCAGTTGGTGTTAATTTCAACCCTACCGAAATCGACTCTTGACGCTGTCTGGCAACCCAAGCGATTAGCCATTTTCATCGGTGTGACGCTTTTGTTCTTGGTGACTTTTGTGTTTATCTGGTTTTATAAACGTTATTTAGCCCGGCTAATATCGCTTTATGATGATCAATCGCGTTACGAAGCTATTGTTGCTGGCTCTTCTGATTCCATCATTAATTTAGATCGTAATGGCAGGCTTAAAAGTTGGAATGAGTCCGCTTCATATATGTTTGGTTTAACGTTGCAGCAAAGCGAAGGAAAACCCATTACAGATATTATTCCGGTCGATGGACGCAATCCTAGACTTGAGCCGTCCTTGTATTCGTCCATTATAGAAAACAATCAATCTGTTCAACTAGAGGTTGAATCTTACAATTCAAGAGGGACAAAACGCGTTTACTCTTTAAGTCTTTCTCCTGTTATACCAAAAGACAGTTCTATTGCGCCAACGGTTGCTGCCATTGTTCGAGATATTACTGAGCTTAAAGAAAACCAAGAAGAAATTATCTCCATGAATGACTCGTTAGAAAAGCAAGTCATTGAGCGTACTGAGCAACTAGAAATAGCCACAGAAGAAGCCGTGAGTGCAAGCCAAACCAAGAGTGCTTTTCTTGCCAACATGAGCCATGAAATTAGGACGCCATTAAATGGTATTCGTGGCATGTTAGAACTGTTATCGCGAGAAAACCTAACTGAGAATCAAGTCGGTTACGTTAGTATGGCTAAAAACAGTATTGCGACCTTATCCATTTTAATTAACGATTTATTGGACTTAACTAAAATTGAATCCGGCAAATTGGATATAGAGCTCACCGAGTTAAATTTAATTGAAACAACCAGTGCTATCATGGAAAGCATGTCAATAAACGCGTCGGCTAAAAACCTTGAATTGTTGTTCGATTGCGCTGATTTAAACTATGAAAAAATAGTCTCTGACCCTTATCGAATAAAGCAAATTTTAAC
The DNA here is from genome assembly GCF_030409715.1 of Reinekea marina. Lineage (NCBI taxonomy): Bacteria > Pseudomonadati > Pseudomonadota > Gammaproteobacteria > Oceanospirillales > Saccharospirillaceae > Reinekea > Reinekea marina. Next base: position 181,468 of record NZ_JAUFQI010000001.1, on the reverse strand, counting down.
AAATCTTGTGGGTAACGCCATTAAGTTTACGCACACAGGTACGATAACCGTAAAACTGGCCTCAACGACGACTTCGACTAATTTTAATCGCCCTGCCATTGAGATCAGCGTTGCAGATACGGGTATCGGCATATCAACAGACCAGCAAGCAAAGTTATTTAAACCCTTTATTCAGGCAAAGAATTCCATTGCAAAAAATTACGGAGGTACTGGGCTGGGCCTATCCATTTCAAAACAACTGGCTAATTTACTCGGTGGGGATATTTCACTGCGCAGCAACATTGGCGTGGGCAGTGAATTTACCTTTACCTTTGAGCCGGAAATTGTTGATCCTGATTTTAGTTTTTTTGAGTTTCCGAAAGAAACCAAAATAAACTGCCACCTGATTATGCAAGATAGTCGAGAGCGGGATATTTTGTATCGTCAGTTTAACCGTTGGGAAATGCTCGTTTCGGTATACAATGATGTGCAAAGTTGTATAAATTTAGCGGCACAATACCCAATAGATTTGCTGGTGATTGATGAGCACTTTACGCAAGACTCATTTGATGAGCTGTATCAAAAATTAACCAAAGAGCAGGCGTGTAAAATTATAGTGTTAAGTAATGAACACTACTCCAATGACATATTAGAGCAAGGTACGATTCCCTATGGTTTTATAAAGCGTCCGATACTACCTTACCCACTCTATTTGTTACTTAAGAAGCTACGACACCCTAATACAATGCCCAAAAATTTAACTAAATTGCCCGATGCGCAAGAAATTTTGGATATGCCAGAAAGCAATTACAATGTGTTAATCGTAGATGATAATGAAATAAACAGGGTCGTTGCCGAAGGCTTATTAGTACGCTTTCCCGTAACCACCTATTCTGTCGGTGACGGTGAAAAAGCGCTCAGCATATTAAACGATGAAACCGATGTGCGCTTTAATCTCGTCTTGATGGATTGCCAAATGCCGGTGATGAATGGCTTTGATGCGACTCGTGCCATTCGCAATGGTCACGCAGGCAAGCGAGTAAAAAATGTGCCTATCATTGCGTTAACAGCGGGTGCAATGGCTGGAGAGCGTGAGGCCTGTTTAGACGCCGGCATGAATGATTTTATACCGAAGCCGATAGACCCTAGTTTATTTGAAAGTAAAGTGTTTCAGTGGCTCGCTAAAGCGAGTGACAAGAATTCGCTTTAGCCCTTGCCCAATTTATGAAGGCTAGTATTGTCGATAACACAGTGCCCTTTTGGCGATTGTTTTAAGTGGGTGAGAATGGCATTCGATACTTTGCTGGCTTGTATTGGCCGGTACTTTAGAAGTTTTCCTTTTAGTATCGGAGCAAAAACCTTTGCAGCCAATTCGCCCATTTTTTCGCCTAGCCGAAACTCTCCTCTAGCCCCTAATAAAAGAGACGGCCTTACAATGGTAAGGCTGGTAAACGGCAATGGAAATAAGCTTGCTTCCATTTTATGTTTGGTTTGTAAGTAAAAATTACTTCCTGGCTTGTCGGCCCCTAAACTGGATACAACCACAAAATGTTTGTAACCTTTAGAGAGTGCCTGGTTAGCTAAATTTATGACCATGTCATAATCGACAGCGGCAAACGCTTTCTTAGACCCTGCGGTTTTTATGGTAGTCCCTAAAGCGCAAATAACAACGGAAGACTCATCTAGAGCTGGCTCTAAGGTTAAGTCACTGTAATCGACTAATAACACCGATTGATTCGAATGTGGGAGATTGATTTTCCGCCGACTGAGAGCGGTGACGTGCTGGCAATGTTCAACAGTAAGATGTTTTAATAATTGCTGACCAATTAAACCTGTGGCTCCGGCCACCACTATGTGTTTCATAGGTACCCTTTTATAAAGGCAAAAAAAAGGCGCGAGATTGAGTCGCGCCTGAGTTACTTAAAACAAGCTTGCTTGCCCGCCTTTCATTAAGGCTTCTATATCGGCTGGGTCTTTAATGACGTCTTTTGATAAAACATCACAGCCATCTTTAGTCACAACGATATCGTCTTCAATTCGGACGCCGATTCCACGCCATTTTTCATCTACATCGGTGTTATCTGGCGAGATATAAATACCTGGCTCAATTGTAAGCACCATGCCCGGCTCAAGCACGCGCCATTCGCCACCGACTCGGTAGTCGCCTACATCATGAACGTCCATGCCTATCCAGTGTCCGGTTTTGTGCATGAAGAACTCTTTATAAGCTTCATCTTTAATGAGCTGCTCTACATCGCCCGATAAAATACCGAGCTCTACTAGCCCTTCGGTTAGGATTTCTACGACCACATTGTGTGGATCAATCCAGCTGTTTCCCGGTTTTACCGCATCAATCGAGGCCAACTGCGACTTCAACACTAAGTCATAAATTGCACGTTGCTCCGTTGAGAATGTGCCGTTGACCGGAAAAGTCCGGGTAATATCAGAGGCGTAGTATTGCAGTTCACAGCCAGCGTCGATTAAGACTAAATCGCCATCATTTAGCTTCTGATTATTTTCAATGTAATGCAATATGCAGGCGTTCTTTCCACCCCCTACAATGGCTGTGTAGGCAGGTCTCAAGCTACCGGCCATCATGCATTCGTGCTCAATTTCGGCTTGCAGCTGGTATTCCATCATACCTGGCTTGCAGCTGGTCATGGCACGCGTGTGGGCGCGTGCAGAAATGCTCGCTGCATCGGCCATGATTGCGATTTCTTGCTTGCTTTTAAACAAGCGTTGATCGTGCAGCAGGTGGGCAATATCAGAAAAGTCTTCCGGTGGTACCGCACCTTGACGAACTTTGCCGCGAATTTGGTTTAACCAAGCCATAAGCTGGTGGTCAAAGGCAGAATCAACACCCATGTGTGCATACACGCGAGTTTTACCTTCCATAAGACCGGGTAAAATATCGTCGATATCGTCTATTGGAAAAGCATCATCGGCTTTATGGTCTTGAACCGCGCCATCAGGACCGGCACGGTATCCGTCCCAAATTTCACGTTCTTTGTTCTTATCGCGAACAAATAATACGTATTCACCTTGCTCGCGCCCTGGCATGAGCACACATACTGCCTCGGGCTCTTCAAAGCCGGTTAAATATTGAAAATCGCTGTTTTGGCGAAAAAGATGGTGTACATCATTGTTACGAATTTGCTCTTTGGCAGCTGGAATAATAGCGATGCTACCGTTTTCCATCTGCTCCATTAACTTGGTGCGTCGAGTTGCAAACTCGCTGTGACTTATTGTTTTCATATCGAATAACCTTTAATGAATAACGGATTCAGAATCGTCAGAATTAGGTGGCTCGTTGTACTCGAGGTAGACGGTAATAGCGCTTACTTTTACGTGCTCGGCAATAGCTAAGTAGTCTTCTTCAGCGTTCTCTAAACTGTCACCACTTTGTGCATCTACTTGTGCTATCTCGGCTAAGTCTTCTAAAATTTCTTGAATGGTCGCTGGCATATCGCTGGTTTCTTGAACCGTTCCGGCCGCACCAAATGCTCCTAAAAAACTGCCCGTCCATTCACTGAGCGCAAAGAGGCGGTCGAGCATCGGGGCGTCTTCATCAGGCAACAATAAACTGAAACTTAAACCGGGGTCTTCAAACTCAGATAATGCTTTAAAGTAAAGCCCTTGCAGAATGGTCACGTGGCTTTCTTCTACTTCTTGGCTTGGGGCCATTTGATCTAATGCCCAATCCAGCCAATCTTCTTGAGCCATGCGTTTACCGGCGGCGAGAACACCGCAAATAGAGCCATGAAGGTAATTTGGCGCTAAACTTGAGCCTAATTTGACGAAAAGGGCGGCTAAATCATCATAGGTTAGTGCAATACCCGATTGGGGTGTGTTACTCATAAATTCTCCAGTGTAGGCTCGGTGAAGCGACATTAATGCAGCAGATAATACGTTATTCAAGGCAGTTGCTAAACATTCGTGCTAATTTTATTGGCGTCAAACTGTAAAAATGACGATTTTTGCTTGATTCCACACATATTCTGAGCGAATGGGCAATGCATCCTAACAACCAGCCTGATAAACTTAATGTGATAGATGATTTTTCGGCCCTAGTGATGTAAAAAGTAAGGGTTTTTACTGTTGTGTTAAATAACACGTCTTTTGTTGTGTATTGAGATTTCTGTGATTATGGCTAATCAAAATTTGCTTGGGCTCGAAAGTAAAATCGACGAGCTGCTAAAAGCGTATCGAAAATTAGAGCAAGAGAACCGACTGTTGAGTGCCGAACGTGAAGCATGGAAAACAGAGAGAGCTAAGCTCATTAAACAAAACGAGCTGGCCCGCAGCCGTGTAGAAGCTATGATCGAGCGACTGAAAACCATGGAGGCGCCAGATGTCTGAACAAAATACACTTAACGTATCCATTTTAGATCGTGATTACCGTGTGGCGTGCCCAGCAGGCCAAGAAAATGAGCTAACAGAAGCCGCGCGTAAACTTGATGAGAAAATGAAAGAAATTCGTGGCACAGGCAAAGTCTTCGGCATTGAAAGAATCGCTGTAATGGCCGCATTAAACTTAACCCATGAGTTATTGCAAGCCAGTCCAAGCCTCGAAAACAACAGTGCCGCCATAGAAAAGCTCAGCGCAAAAATAGACGCCGTTTTACCTGAAAGCTCAGATGACGACTTCGATCTAGATTTTGATCCAGTAGAACCTGTTTAAGTTCTATTCTTTAATAGTGGCTAACCCTGATGTTGAAAATGGCAAAGGGTTACTCAGTTGGCAAAAACTCGATTTCTCCTCTTTATTAATGCCATAAATGCGATCTAGCGCAAATATTTTGTAATGGTTCAGGTTACACTCAGCTTTACAGGGTTAATGTAACCTAAAGCTTGTGAAGAGGTAATTATGAACATTCAAGGATTTGTGTTGGCGGTTGCAACCTTCGGGTTAGTAGCCTGTATGCCCGATACGGAAATCAATGCTGATAATGTTGAGACTATCCTCGCCGCGAGCTCTGTTACCACGGATATTAACGATACCGTGCACATTGGTGTTCAGTCCCAAGCCTCCCTCACTAAAAGCTTAAATCGTTTATCTGCCAAAGCGCTCTCTAATTTTTATGTTGAAGACAAGTGTTTAAACGATACTGGTGATTATCAATTTACCGGTGAGTACTCAGAGGTTGAACCTGAGTTTAAAGGGCAGTTTAACCTTGCTTTTAATCAGTGCCGTCAGCCACAGGCAACCTTAGATGGTGTGGTGGCCGGTAGCTTCAGCGGCCATATAAGTGAGCAATCACTTAGCCTAGATTATACGTTGTCTGGCGGTATCGATATAAAACGTGCCAACCATACCATTCGTGTATCCGATTATTCTGCCGATGTACTGTTAGAAGCTCAATACAGCGGTTTAACCCAGCTAGAGTGGACCATTCAATACAGCCACGCCGGCGTTTACCAGTACAACACACACGCTTATAAAGGCCGAATAACGGCTCAAACCATTACAGACGTGCGCTGGAGCTTTTTAGGAAGCGATGTATCTAAGGTTGTCGGAGAAGTGCACTACAAAGACGACGATGGCAATTTACTGGCCGTCGTACATTCTGAAAATGGCGTCACGGTCAGTTTAAACGACCAATGGGTTAGAACTTATTCGCATGAAGATTGGTTGAAAAAGTTCTAACCGCTGGAAAGCGGTCATGCTCTGGCTTAGCCGAGTAGTGGCTTAATTTGTTGGCTGTTTTCTCAATGTCAAGGCTGTGATTTTTTAATTTTTAGTTATAATCGGTTTAACCCTGGGTTACTCGCCAGCTGTGCAAAGTCCTCTGCCGATAAATCTTATTTAGGGGTCGGCCTGTGATTGATGTGTGCATGTCTGCCTTGAGCAGAAAGCCTAATTCAGTTCGGAAGGCTCCGTCTTGAACTCTACGGTTCAAGGTCTCACATAGCAGCGGTAACTTGGGGCTCTACCTCCCTTCTTTTGATGCAGGGTTTGACTGTTTATGTCGGTTAATGCAACACCCAATCCTTCAAATGCTATCCAAAAAGTAGAATTACGACGCCGGCTAAGAAAAGCGCGACGTTCTCTTTCCTATTCAGAGCAACAAGCAGCAGCGAATGCATTAGTTGAAGCCATTAGGCCACAACTTAGCGTTGCTAAAACGCCACGTATTGCTATGTATTGGGCTGCTGATGGTGAAATTTCGTTAGAGCCGTTGATGGAGTATTGTTTTGACCTAGGCATAGAAGTGTATTTGCCGGTACTGCATCCGTTTAAGCCACGCTTGTGGTTTGCCCAATACTCTCCAGGCGCGCCGCTGTTAGACAATCACTTTGGTATTCCAGAGCCGCAAGCTAAACAGAGAATTAAATCTTGGCAGCTCAGTATGGTTTTATTGCCTTTGGTCGGGTTTGATGAATTTGGTGGGCGCATTGGCATGGGCGGAGGTTTTTATGATCGGACATTTGCTGGCAAAGAACGCTGGCCTCATAAGCCTAAATTGATTGGCGTAGCACATGAATGTCAAAAATTAGAGAAGGTACCGCTAGAGCCTTGGGATATAGCATTAACTGGCGTGGTTTCAGATAAACAGTGGTATAGCGTTGGCTAGTCTGAGGTTTTAAAAAGAGTGATGGTAAGTACGCGAACTCCTTTTCGCGACTCTATTTATTATTGGCTATTGCTAATGATAATGCCTGATGCTTGAATCTCAGCTTGGCTGAGCGGGCGACGTTGATCGCTGTTCGACATGCTCGAAACAGTAACGCCCAAACCTAACATCAACACTAGAAGCACAATAATATCTGGCTTACTGCGTTTTTTGATCATAGCTATTCTTTTTATAAGTTTTTAGTGACTACTCAATGTTCAGATAGCAAACTTGCGCTTACTCCTGACTTCTTTTTTAATGGTGCACTTATTTATAACCCAGTTCTGTGCCCAAGTTCAAACTTTGTTTTCATATCGGCGCATTTAGCGTCAAAACGTGAACTATAACCAACTTTTAAAGGGATATATCATCATGACTTCGCAATATTGGTTGTTAAAAACTGAACCAAACGAGTTCTCGATCGATGATTTAAAAGCGAAAGGTTCAAATGGTGAGCCCTGGGATGGTATTAGAAACTACCAGGCTCGCAACTTTATGAGGGAAATGGCGATGGGCGATACCGTTTTAATTTATCACTCTGCCTGTGCTGTACCGGCCATTGTCGGAGAAGGTAAGATTATTAAAACCGCTTACGATGATCACTTTGCGCTTGACCCGAAATCTAAGTATTTTGATGAAAAAAGCAGTGCCGATAAAAACCGTTGGTCTCTGGTGGATGTTGCCTTTGTCGAAAAATGGCAAAAACCAGTGCCACTTTCCACTATAAAAACCGTCAAAGCATTGTCAGAAATGAAGTTAGTGAAGCAATCTCGTTTATCTGTATCGCCGGTAACGGCCGATGAATACGAGGTCTTGATAACTTTAAAGTGATTCTGTGAACTGTTTCTAAAACATAAAATAAATTGTACAGATCTTGCTCGAATCAATATTGGGTGGTTAACTGAAGATCAGCCGTCGTAGGTAATCGCTATGGAAAAAATCAAAGCCACAAACTTTTCAGCCAAAGCCGTTGCAGAGCTCATAGATTCCACAAACTGGGCTAATGATTTTCAATGGAGTGATATTCTGTTGATGGGCCAGTATTTTACCGCTTATGAAGCTGAGCGCGGGCAAGTCATCTTTTATGAAGGGGCCAAAGCCGACTACATGGGTCTCATTGTCTCAGGTTCTATCCGCATTAGTAAAACAGCCGCCGACAACCAAGTAAGAGCGTTGGCCACGTTGAAAGAATCGCAAACCTTTGGCGAGTTATCGCTCATCGATGGCGCACCGCGTTCGGGGTTAGCCGAAGCAACCACCAAAACGCAATTTGTTATCACAACCAAACGCCAATTGTTGCAAATGGCTGAAGACGAACCCGCATTGGCCTTCCACGTACTCTGGAAATTGGCGGAGTCTATTAGTCACCGCCTGCGCCATACCAGCTTTAAGCTTCTCGATACGATGAGCTCAACACATTAATTTCAAATAATGTATTAGGCTGTGGCGACTCACTAAAAACTAACCGAGATGCGATGCAGTCTAATGTTTCATCTTGGCGGTGTGACACTAACAATAAAGTACTATCATTCGATTCAATGAGCGCATTGACAACCTGCATTACATAGTGGCGATTAAAGTCATCTAAGCCTTGAGTGGGCTCATCTAAAATGAGCAGTGTGGGTTGTTTTATTAACGCGCGTGCGATTAACACTAGTCTTTGCTCACCCATAGAAAGCTGTTTAAACGGCCGATTGGCTTTATCGGCTAAGCCAATGAGTGCCAGCCATTGCATCGCAATTTTATGTTCCGATTCCCCAGTGGCTTGGTACACACCTATTGAGTCAGTTAAACCTGAAATGATAGCGGTAACCGCATTGCCAGAAACTCTATAATCTCGGTGCAATGCGCCAGAAACATAGCCAATGTTTTTCTTCACTTGCCAAATACTTTCACCTTGTCCGCGTTGAAAGCCCAGTACCGCTAAATCGTTTCGGTAGCATTGTGGGTGATCGCCAGTAATGAGACCCAACAACGTTGATTTCCCACATCCATTAGGGCCGTGAATTTGGCTGTGTTGTCCTGGCATTAATGACCACTCCAAATCTTTAAATTGGTAGGTTTCATCATATTGAACAAAGCCATTATTTAATTGTATAAGCGGTTTATCTTTTGGCCATGCTTGGTTGTTTGTCAGTGTCTCGGGCAGCTCGATAGGACCTCGGCTCAAGGAGGCTAAATGCTGCCACTGAGACTCAGACGCTTCATTTGATCTCGGACCTTGATAAAGCAGTCTACCTTTATCTAAAAAGGCTAACTTATCAAAGCCAAGTACGGCATCTTCAAACTGGTTCACAAGCAGCATTAACCAATGACCGTCGTTGATCAGGTTGTTAATTAACGTATGCAGTTCTTTACGGCTGTCTAGATCGAGCCCTTCAAAAGGCTCATCTAAAATTAATAGATCAGGCGCTTCTAGTAACGCCATGGCTAACATAACCCGACGCCCTTCGCCGCTCGAAAGCACTCGGTAGCCTTTGTTCAGTAGGGGCTCTAAATGCAGTGACGCCACTGTACGATCATGAGTATCCGACCATTGGCGTTGTTCAACGAGCAAATCCTTTACTAGGGTGCCGTTATCTATTTGATCCAGAAAGTCTGTGTCGTCGCGGTACAGTTCGCGTTCGTAGAGTTCTTGTTGGCTTTCTAATGACAAAAACTTAACCTTTTTAGGTAGCCCAACTATCTCACCCGAGGCAAGAGACTGTTCTCCGGCCAGTACTTTTCCTAGTGTGGTTTTACCGCTGCCGTTTGTGCCCATGACCAGCCAAGACTCAGATGGTTGGATCTCCCAGTTTTTTACAGATAACAAAGACTGTGCACCAATTTTGACAGTCAAATCAGATAACAACATTAGATGACTCGTAATACTTTATGGAATAAGCCACTATACTGACGAACTTTTACTGTTTCGACAATCGCTAAGGGAGCAATATCAATGAGTTACGCCTCACTAGAAAAAACCTTTTATAGGCTTGCACAATTAGATCACGCGGGCGCTATGTTAGGTTGGGACCAGCAAGTCATGATGCCCAGTGGTGGTAACGATGCACGAGGCCGAGCATTAGCTGAGCTTAGCGTATTAACGACTGAGATATTGCAAAACCCGGCATTGGCCGATGACTTCGCGCGTGCAGAACAGGAACAGACAAAATTAAATACTTGGCAACTAGCTAACTTAAAACAAATGAAAAAAGAATGGCAGCACGCCACTGCCATGCCCAAAGCTTTGGTAGAAGCCATCTCGATCGCGACAAATGAATGTGAATACGCGTGGCGAACGATGCGAGCAGACAACAACTGGGCCGACTTTGAGCCCATGTTGCAAAAAGTGTTCGACTTAACCAAAGAGAAAGCACAAGCACTTAACAGTGCTTTGGGTGCAGAAAATGGTTATGCGAATGACTACGAAGCCATGCTCGATATATTTGATCCGGGCACAAAAATGAGCCGGATTGATCCAGTTTTTGCTGAATTAAAAGAAACCATTCCAGGTTTATTGCAACAGATTACGGAAAAGCAAAACGCGGCTTCACCGATAATTCAGCCTTCGGCACCGGTGGCTAAGTCTAAACAAATCGAACTGGCGAAAGCGTTAATGGGCGCGCTAGGGTTTGACTTTAACCAAGGCCGTTTAGACGAAGCCGCACACCCGTTTAGTGGTGGCGTGAGTGACGACAGCCGAATCACGTCACGTTACGATGAAAACAACGTTATTGAAGGCATTATGGGTGTTATCCATGAGACGGGGCACTCACGCTACGAAACGGGTTTGCCGAAAGACTGGCGTTACCAGCCCGTAGGTCAAGCCATGGGTATGGGCGTACACGAAAGCCAAAGTTTGTTTTTTGAAATGCAAATGGGTCGTTCGGCGCCGTTTATTAGTGCCATCGCGCCATTAGTGCAACAATACGCGGGTAACGACCCAGCCTACAGCGCGGAGAATATGCGTAAAATGTATACGCACGTTGAACCGGGGTTAATTCGAGTCAATGCCGATGAAGTAACTTATCCATTACACGTTATTCTTCGCTATGAATTAGAGCGTGATATTATTTTAGGTTCAGCCAGTGTCAAAGACATTCCTGATCGCTGGAATGACGCGATGAGTCGATACTTAGGGCTAGATACGCGCGGTGATTATAAGAATGGTCCTATGCAAGATGTGCATTGGCCAGGTGGCGCGGTGGGTTATTTCCCTTCTTATACATTAGGGGCCATGAATGCGGCTCAATTGCATGATGCCATGTTAAAGCAAATCCCTAATGCGGCCGATTTAATTGCGTCGTTTGAGCTTGCACCGATATTTGATTGGTTAGGGAAAAATATTTGGAGCCAGGGCAGCTTGAACAGTTACGATGAGTTAATGATTAATGCGACGGGTGAACCACTTAACTCGAGTTACTTTATTGATCATATTAAGAATCGTTATTTAGGCTAAACGCGATCACAATGCGTGGGGATTAAGCCGCGGCTTTTTCCCAACGCATGATGTACTCATCAAATGGCAAGTGCGCATTTTTTTGTTCTCCTGTAACTTCGAAGCCTTGAGAAAAGTAAAAGCGTTGCGCTTTGTAATTGTCGGCAAAGCAATATAATTCTAACTGCTCATGTCGTTCTTTAGCGTGTTCAATTAAATCAGAACCAATTCCTTTGCGTTGTTCATCTACGGAAACAAACAATCCATTGATGTGGCTTTGTGTCAGTGAGATAAATCCAAGAATTTGTCTATGTTTTTCATAGACATAAGACTGATTCAATGGAAGGTATTCATCTCGAACTCGGTGCCGATCTTTCGCAATAAATTCAGGGTCTATGAAGGGGTGAGCCAGCAAGCTTGCATCGTGATATATGTCGGCTAACTCAGGAAAGTCGGTATTGGTGGCCTGCCGAATCATTGTTCACCCCTTTTTTTATAGTCTTTAACCGTCTCGCGTGATTTTATCAATCAGAATCGCTAAAACATCATCCGCTTCTTCATTGCTCACTTGGCAGGTTCCTGCAGCATGATGGCCGCCACCGTTATAAGATAAACAAAGTTCACCGACATTGGTTTTTGAAGACTTATCAAGAATCGATTTGCCGATGGCAAATACCGTGTTCTGTTGCTTTAGGCCCCACATTCTATGAATAGAAATATTACATTGTGGGAACAAGGCATAAATAATGAAACGATTGGTTGCCCAAATGGGGTCTTCATTTTGCAAGTCTAGCACGACCAAGTTTTTATGAACTGTGGCACAGCGCATTATTTGTTCGTTCGCTTTGGTTTGGTGTTCCATATAAAGCTCGACGCGCTCATGAACATCGGGCATTTTTAAAATTTCTTCTATGGGATTGCGACGACACTCATCAATAAGTTTCATCATTAATTGATAATTAGAAATGGTGAATTCTCTAAAGCGGCCAAGACCGGTTCGTGCATCCATTAAGAAGTTCATTAAATCCCAGCCACGAGGGTCTAGAATTTCATCTTTGGTAAAGTTTGCTGAATCGCCTTTATCCACCGCGATCATAAGCTCATCTGAAATGTGACCTATGTTTTCTTTGCCACCATAATAATCGTATACAACCCTCGCCGCTGAAGGAGCGGTAGGGTCAATTATGTGGTTTGCTCTTTTTTCATTACGAATGGTTTCACTTAAATGATGGTCAAAGGCTAGATAGGCGCCTTCTACAAATGGCAGATTGGTGGTTATGTCATTCGATGTGATCTCAATTTTGCCATCTTGCATGTCTTTAGGGTGCACGAATAAGATATCGTCGATCATATCGAGTTCTTTTAAAATGGCGGCACAAACCAAGCCATCAAAATCACTCCGAGTGACCAATCTATATTTTTGTTCTGCCATACTCTGTCAACCTACTCGATAAATTGCTGTTTTTTCAGTATAGAAGCAAATTTACCAAAATACAGAAACTGGCTGAAAACGTGAGGAACATTTTAAAGCGGTAAGTATTAAGGGTTCTCGCTTGGAGCGCTCGAAGCAAAGCGAAGACGCGAATGTTCTAATGTTTTGACCTTACTTGAAGCCCGCAGCCCGAAACAGGTTAAACCCGCTTCGGCAGCGTGTTCCACTTCCGCGGGTCGCTGTTCGTGCATCCTGCACCGCTAAACTTCGCCATCCATGGCTCAGATGCCCGCTCCAGTGAAACCCACCGCCAAAGCTAGTCTCCAATGCCACACAAGTAGGAGCGCGCGAAGCAAAGCGAAGCCGCGACTGTTTTAAATGTTTTGACCCTACCCGCAGCCCGAAGCCCGCAGCCTGAAACAGGTTAAATCCGCTTCGGCAGCGTGTTCCACTTCCGCGGGTCGCTGTTCGTGCATCCTGCACCGCTAAACTTCGCCATCCATGGCTCAGAGGCCCGCTCCAGTGAAACCCACCGCCAAAGCTAATCACCAATGCCACACAAGTAGGAGCGCGCGAAGCAAAGCGAAGCCGCGACTGTTTTAAATGTTTTGATCTAACCCGTAGCCCGAAGCCCGCAGCATAAAACAGGTTAAACCCGCTTCGGCAGAGTGTTCCACTTCCGCGGGTCGCTGTTCGTGCATCCTGCACCGCTAAACTTCGCCATCCATGGCTCAGATGCCCGCTCCAGTGAAACCCACCGCCAAAGCTAATCACCAATGCCACACAAGTAGGAGCGCGCGAAGCAAAGCGAAGCCGCGACTGTTTTAAATGTTTTGATCTAACCCGTAGCCCGTAGCCCGAAGCCCGCAGCATAAAACAGGTCAAACCCGCTTCGGCAGCGTGTTCCACTTCCGCGGGTCGCTGTGCGTGCATCCTGCACCGCTAAACTTCGCCATCCATGGCTCAGATGCCCGCTCCAGCGCAACCCACCGCCAAAGCTAGCCCTCAAAGCAAGGACGCGATTGTTTTAATCTTTTGAACTTTCCCGCAGCCCGCAGCTCGAAGCCCAAAACTAAAAAACAACATCCGTTGTTTTTTACCCGTCCTTAACCCTGCCTCTCAAAGCCTTTGTCCGACTGTGTTTGGTTTTCTTATCCATTCGGCGCTTTTGCGAGTTACGGCTAGGTTTGGTGGGCCTTCGTGTTTTCTGAACTACGGTGGCTTCTAAAATGAGGGTTTTTAGGCGCTCTAGCGCGTCTGTTCTGTTTTTTTCTTGGGTTCGGTGTTGTTGGGCCTTGATGATGACGATGCCATCGGCTGTGATGCGGCTGTCTTTTAAGGCAAGTAGACGTTCTTTGTAGAAGTAGGGCAGTGAAGATGAGTGTATATTGAAGCGCAGGTGAATTGCAGATGAGACTTTGTTGACATTTTGTCCGCCGGCGCCTTGAGCGCGGATGGCGTTAAGCTCTATTTCGTCGCTGCTGAGGCTGACGTTATTCGAGATATACAACAAAGCTAGGTTCCTATTGGTTTTTACTCAGTTTAACAGTTTTCAGTTTGGTTGGCTTGTTTGGGGTTCGCACCAAAGTGCGAATTTTCACGTGGTGGTTGGTTGCTATTGGCCGCTGTAGCGTTACAGTTACCTTAATTTTTAGGGTTTATAGGTGTGTTATGCAAAGAATTACGTTGCCAAATTCTTCGGTGAGTCTAAGTCGCCTTATTTATGGCGCTTGGCGTTTGGCTGATGATTCGGATACCAGCATTAAGAACGTACGTGCAAAAATTGATGCCGTATTGGCGGAAGGCATCACTACAATTGATCATGCCGATATTTATGGTAATCACGAATGCGAAAAGCTATTTGGATTGGCGCTCGCAGAAAACAAGTCACTTAGAGATCAAATGGAGATAGTGACTAAATGCGATATCTGCATGAACACCGACAAATTTCCTGAACGCAATGTCGGGTTTTACGATACATCGCCAGAGTACATTGAAAAAAGTGTCACGGAATCTTTGCGGCTGTTGCAAACCGATGTTGTAGATACACTGCTTTTGCATCGCCCTGATCCTTTCATGGACGCAGAAAAAACTGGCCGAGCGTTAGATGTATTGATTGATTCAGGCAAGGTCAAAACTATTGGCGTTTCTAATTTTAAGCCTGAAGATTGGCGATGGCTGCAAAAAAATATGCACCATAAATTGGTGCTGAACCAAATCGAAATGAACGTTCTTGCCAAAGAGCCTTTCAGAAACGGTGATGTATCGGCGCTGCAAAACGACGATATAAAAATCATGGCATGGTCGCCATTAGCCGGCGGGGAAATATTTGGCAATAGTGCAGCGGCGCAGCGGGTAATGCCGTTGTTATCACGTGTTGCTGAAGCTCAAAACACGCGTGTAGATTTGGTCGCGATAGCTTGGTTGTTAGCACATCCAGCTAATATTATGCCGGTAGCAGGAACCAACAACATAAGCCGAATAAACGGCTTAAGCGAAGCGTTAAACATTAAGATAGACCGCCACACCTGGTTCGAAATCTGGACCGCTTCTGACGGTCACCCAGTGCCTTAAGGTTTTGGAAAGCTGCAAGTTTTTAGCTTCAAGCTGCAAGTAAAGAACACAACGATTGTCGCGCCTCCACTATGTTTCGGACACTCCTACAGGGCTAGCAGCCAGGGTAGGAGTGTTCGCAGCAAAGCGAAGACGCGACTGTTCCGGTGTTGTGACCTTACCAGCAGCCCGAAGCCAAAAACCCTCACTCCCCCACCTCACTCGGCCATTCCCCAAAATGCTGGTGGAACGCCCGTGAGAATCCTTCGTTAGATTGATACCCAATTGACTTTGCAACTTGGCTAATTCGATGGCCTTTAAGCAGTTGGCTTCTGGCTAAAGTTAGTCGCCATTGGCGGAGGTAGTGAGAAGGGGAGCAGCCTACTTTTTCATTAAAACGTTTATAAAAAACGGTTCTAGAAACTCCACTTTGATGCGCCAACTCATCTACGGTCCAAGGGTGGTCTGGGGAGTCATGCACAGCAACTAATGCATGTTTTAATTGAGGGTCGGCCAGCCCTAATAACATGCCCGTCTGTTGAGCCCCAAATTCTATGGCATCCCGAAGCAGATATATCATCAAAACTTCGACCAGCCGTTCCAACATAATAGGACCGCCACATCGAGGTGTTTGGAGTTCGGTTAAGACCGTTTGTGCCACCGCCCATGCTGCGTGTTGCGGATTCAAATTCATTCTAATTGCATCTGGAATGGCTTGAAACAGTGCACTTTGCTCTCCGCCAAAATCTATGAATATAGCGAGAGGATCATTATTGCTATTTTGAGCGCTGCGCTGATAGCGAATCTCGATGTGTCCTGACTGAGCCTCAGAGAGCACCAACATTGGTGCTGATAAGTTTGGGGGTGGGTTGGCGATGCTGAAGTGAGCTTGTCGGAATAAGGTGCTTAGGCGATCAAGAGGCATCTTTTTGTACATTCCATCATCAAATATGCACATATGATAGCAGAATGTACTGTAAAGTGTGATTCTAACTTAAAAAGAGGTGCCACTATGCTTATTCCACGTCAAAAAACGCCAAACCTTAAACTACCCACATTAGGGGGTGCTGAGTTTGATTTATCCACCGCCAGTGGCGATCGCGGTACCTTGGTGGTGTTTTACCGCGGTTTGCATTGCCCTATTTGCGCTAAATATTTGAAAGAGCTCGATGAACAATTACCCGCATTAGCTGAGCACGGAATTACAGTAGTGGCGGTTAGCAGTGATAATCAAGAGCGCACTCAAGTCATGGCCGATAAAGTTGGCTCAAGCACGTTACAATTTGCGTACGATTTACCGTTAACTGTCGCAAAAGAGTGGGGTTTGTTTATTTCTACGTCGCGTGGAAAAACATCGCTGGGTATAGAAGAGCCTGCGTTGTTTTCTGAGCCCGGTTTATTCTTAATAAGCCCAGATCAAAGCCTGTATTTTTCTTCGATACAAACCATGCCGTTTATACGACCAAACTTTGCCGAGCTGGTGGGTGCCTTGGATTTTGTCATTAAAAACAGCTACCCAGCACGAGGTGAATACCGAGGCGACGTTTAAACCATTCGCCTAATTCACGAATCGGTATCTTTTGGCCCTATCCAAGCAAAGGGGTTGTGGGCAATTTCCCACAAGTGCCCATCAGGGTCTTTGAAATATCCGCTATAGCCACCCCAGAAAACTTTCTGGGGGGCTTTAACAACCTGTGCACCCGCATCGATAGCTTGCTGATAAACCTCGTCCACATCGGCTTCACTCGCTAAGTTGTGAGACATTGAACATGAATTAAATGAGCTTGTTTCAAACGCTACTTGAGCATCTTCGGCCAGTGCTTCGCGACCATACAAACCCAACCAAGTTCCCTGTAAGTTAAAAAACGCAACGTTCTCATCTTCGCCTTCACCGTGGCGAGGAAAGCCAAGGCCATGCTGATAAAATTTTATGGCCCGTTGAAGGTCGTCTACCCCTAATGTAATCATGCTGATGCGTGGCTTCATAACATTCGCTCCTTAAAAAAGAACACTGTATCATTGTGCGCTGTTATTTTTACATTCATCAGCTACATTCAACAGATAAAGTTTAACTTAAGGTCATCTTTTGAACCGAATTTTTGTCTCTCTAGTTGCGTTGCTTGGCGGCGGTTTACTGGCCATGATGATCGCCTTAAATGGTAAATTAATGGCCTTTGTCTCACCCATTTACGCCTCATGGATTGCCCATGCCACGGGTGCAATTGCCGCACTGTTTATTGTTCAATGGGTAAGATACAAACGAACGGCGGAGGCAACGGCTAATTTATCGAAAGCGCCTACTTGGTCTTTCTTCGGGGGTATTCCAGGCGCCTTTGTAGTGGTATTAGCTGTGATTACAGTCAACAGCACGTTAGGTTTTACCGGAACACTAGTGCTGAGTATCACAGGGCAAATATTATTTAGCTTGATAACCGATCAATGGGGTTGGTTTGGCTTTGCGAAAAGAGTGCTTACAGCACGTCGGTTGGTATCGAGCTTACTCATTTTCTTTGGCAGCATGTTGATCGTTGTTGCGAAGGGGCAGTTATGACCTTATATATTGTTTTGGCGCTGTTTAACGGAATTTTAATTGCGGTCGCTCGTTTACTCAATGGTCGGCTAGCCACACATAGCGGCGCATTTTACTCCAGCTGGATTAACCATATTGGCGGGTTTTTGTTTTTATCGATTCTGTTGCTCTTTAGCCAAGGGTTTTATGCACCGTTAAATTCTATTCCATGGTACTTGTATTTTGGTGGTGTCATCGGCGGGCTTTATGTCGGTCTCAACAGTTTTGTCACGCCAAAATTAGGGGCCACATTGGCAACGTTGTTGGTTATTGCAGGCCAATTAATCGTCAGTGTCGTGGTGGATATTTTTCTCGGAAACATAAGGCTCAACCTAAACTGGCCTAGCCTGCAATTAGTGATCGGTTGCTTGATGCTCGTGGCCGGTTTTTATTTGATGTCGGTAGTAAAAGACGAGAAACGCTCTAATTAACGAAAGGAAGTTGGAATGGCGATTGAACGAATCATGGGTTTGTTCGTAACGAACGAAGAAGAGTATAGTTTATATCGTGCAGGCATGACGCCTATACTGCATGATTTTGGTGGTGCCTTTGGTTACGATTTCAAAGTATCTGATGTTTTAATATCTAAAACCAAAGATCCAATAAACCGGGTATTCACGATCGAGTTCCCAAGTAAAGCGGTGATGGATGCCTTTTTTTCAGATCCACAGTATTTAAAAATTCAACAAGCCCATTTCGCTAAGTCAGTAAGCTATAAAACCGTCATTGGCATTCACGAAGTTAGCTAATTTAACTGGCCAATAAGACACCGCCTTTCGATGAATTTTTAATTTCATACATGGCTACATCGGCATTGTGAATGAGTGTATCTAAATTAATGCCGTGCTTTTGATAATCGACCACACCAATGCTGGCTGAGATATTAATGATATGAGAGTCTACGCTAATTGGCTTTTCTATCGATTCTAATATTCGGTTGCACATATTTTTCAGCTGAGTTTTATCATCAATGTGGTCTATCACTAACACAAATTCATCACCACCAACTCGAG
Organism: Reinekea marina; assembly: GCF_030409715.1. Lineage (NCBI taxonomy): Bacteria > Pseudomonadati > Pseudomonadota > Gammaproteobacteria > Oceanospirillales > Saccharospirillaceae > Reinekea > Reinekea marina. Next base: position 162,888 of record NZ_JAUFQI010000001.1, on the reverse strand, counting down.
CTGAAAAATCAGAGCTTCTTAACACGCTATTAATTCGCTCGGCGACTATTTGTAATACTTTGTCTCCAACTTTATGCCCGAATTGATCATTCACTGGTTTGAATTTATCAAGGTCTATATAGGCCAGCGAAAAAAATTTGTTGGGCTGTAAGTTTGCAATCGTGGTATCTATGTATTGTGTTAGCGCCCTTCGGTTTGGCATTTCTGTGAGTGGGTCATGCAGCGCCAAAAATTCAATTTTTTCCTGAGCTGCAATGATCTCTTTCTTATCTTGCACTAACACACGATTCAATTTCTGAAGTTTTTCATGGCTCAGCGCGTTGCTAAACGCTAATGAAATAAATGGAGCAATGGCCAAGATCAATTTGTATTCACTACCCGTAAACCGGTTGGGTATTTCACTTTGTATCGACAAAACACCGATCACATCGTCTTTATTTTTTAACGGTAAAAATAGTTGAGAATTAGGTACTTTCTTGCTTTTGCCCACCAGCTTTCTTTTTTTACTGGGTTCATTAATAGAAACAGGTTTTCCTGTTACGGCCGCAAGAACGGTGTTACTACCGGGTTCGTCGTAACGTATCTCGTAAAGCTCTAACGGAGTACCGTCGTCAATAAATGTTCTAAAGACGACCCTTGACTGTTCTGGATCATTTTCCGAAAGCGCAATGACATGGGCGTCTAGGTACTCGCTGAGCAATCCATATAAGCGTTCACCCAGCGCGCTCAAGCTTAAGGTTTCGGCCAGTCGAATGGCAATCTTGTTTATAGTTTGCAGTTGGCTTTGTTCGTTCTTTAAATAGGTGTTCTCTTTTTGAATGATTTCTTGTTTTATTTTTTGATTTTCTTGTTGCAAGCGAGCTTTACTTAACTCCATAGCTCTGCGGTTGCGCTGATTAACCACCGACCGTTCAAGCTCTAACGTTAATTGGAAGTAGCGGTTTGCCTTTTCGATATCGCCTGCGGCTTGATAACAAAATGCGGCCAGCTCGTAAACTTGCAAACGCAGGGCGGCATGATCACTGCCATCTGAATTCACATTGAGCGCAAGATTAATGACGGTCAGCGCTCGTTGTTGATTGCCGTCGCTGAATAAAGCTTTAGCTAACTCGATATAGGCACTGAGCCCCATCGTACCTTCGAATTCTAAGTTTGGGTCATTAATGACAGCTTCTAAAATAGTCTCGGCTTGAGATAAATCTCCCATCAGGCGATACATACGCCCCTTTAGGATAAGTGAGAATATTCTCAAATGAACGTAATCTATTTTAACGGCAATTTCGAAAGTACGCTTTAAGGCTTGTGCGGCACTGTTAAAATCCATGTGCAATAAAAAGATACGAGCTTGTTGCCAGTAAAGCTCGGCGATGGACTCTTCATCGCAATGGCTATGGTCGAGTCCCGTAACTTCATTGACATGCTGCTCGCAAGTACTGTAGTCATGGGTTTCAAAAAACAAGTCGGCTAAATTCAATTGAGCGGTAAATTGACCATAGACATCGTTCAGTTTTTTGGACAGCTCAATCGCTGTTTCTAGGGCCTTTAGAGCTTGGCCGTATTCACCGGTACTTTTGTAGGCCATGCCCAATGCATTATTTACGCGTCTAATTTGGTTAAGGTCATTAGCTAAAACCGCACGGTCCAGTGCCTCGTTGAGCTGTTGAATTGCACCGCGATAATCAGCGGTAAAGATGAGGCAGCTCCCACGGTAAAAAATGGCGGTTTCGTATTCAGGGGCCGTTTTAGGCATCTCAGAAATTAACTTATCCAGTTCAGACAATGTCTCTAGCGGAGACTGAATCATCGAAATCCACAAACGCTCTAACTGTGGAGTGGTATGGAGCTTTGCTGAGGACATCTTACGTATAACCCTGCATAAAGATTCAATGTTGGATAACTTTTATTTGAGTATAGTCGAATTTCTAAGCAAAGCTAAGCAGGGCGAGTACTTAGCGGATTTAATCAAACGCTTAATTTCGATGAACGAAATGGCTAGGCAAGTCGATTTGTAAGGTCTAACCTGTTCATCAAGTGATTAATTCAATAAAGGTCAGCCACATGACACCCGACAGCCAGCAACAAGATACGGCTCGGAAAGCGCTATTAAATGCGGCGCGTGAGCTGTTTTTGAAAAATGCCTACGCCAATATATCCATTCGCCGAATCGCCGATAAGGCTAAGGTGAATTCCGCCATGATTGCCTATTATTTTGGCTCCAAGAGCGGCTTATTTAGAGAAATGTTGGCGTCTTATGTCGAGCAAGTTACTTCTGAGCTGAAAGCCAATATAAACCAAACTCCTAAAGCATCCTCATTAGAGGGCATTTTATTGAATTTTTACCGCAGCATGCCCGCTGAGCTAGCAACGCTTTTATTCAGAACCTTGTCTTTTGAGCAAAGCGACATGCGCGATTGGATATTGGAATCGCTCTTGAAACCAACACTGGCGATGGCCGAAGCCTATTTTGCGCAGGTCATTTCACATTCAAATAAAGACGAAATTACCATGGTTGTTCGAGTGTCGTTCCAATCGATGCTTGTAGGGCCAAAATTACTCGAAAAACCATTAAATGAGCTCGATCTTGGCACCATCGATGATGACTTTTATCAACAACTGGCTAAATTCAACGCCCGACTCTTTGCCAGCTATTTTAATTTGGAGGCTACAGAATGAGCCAGTGGATGATGAAAGTAGAGCAGTGGCTTGTTGCTCTCAGTTCAGTTTTTGTGCATCACCCCAAGCGATCTTTATTGGCTTTTTTAATCGTCATTGTTGCGATGGGCCAAAACCTACGGTTTATTGAATTAGACCCTGAAATGGAAAGTTTTGTCTCGCCAACCTCAGATATTCGAGTCGACTATAGTGCTGTTAAAGAAGCATTTGGCCGCAATGATATTGTCATGTTGGGCCTGCAAGGTGACGTTTTGTCGGCGTCTTTTATGGCGTCACTTCAGCAGTTGCACACACGGCTAGAAGATGAACTGCCGTATGTTGATGACGTCACCTCGCTCATCAATGCGCCGTATCAGCAGGGGTCTGATAACAGCTTACTGGTGGTCGATTTAGTAGAAGAACTGCCAAGCCTTGAGGCCGATTTTAAGCAGCTAGAGCAAAGAATTCAGAACAGTACTCTGGCCAGTACAATTTTAGTGAACGATGCCCGCACGATGGCGCTGGTGATGATAGAGCCGGCCACCTATGATTATGGCGAGCAAAACCAAGATACCGCAGATTTTGATAACGCATTTGAAGATGCCTTTAGCGATGATGCATTTTCAACGGTGGCTTTTGAAGCACCTCGAGAGCAACAAAGTTTGCCGTTAGTGACTCAGTTTCAACTTATGGACATGATCGAAGAAGTTGAACTCATCATGGCCGATTACCCGCAACTATCGCCCATTTTAGCGGGCATGCCTGCCTTAAATGTGGCACTAGAAAGCACCATGAAAAGCGAAATGGCCTTTTTCTTACGCCTCACGGTGGCTCTCATTGTGATTACATTGCTGCTCTTTTTCCGCCAGCTTGCTGCGGTTATTGCGCCTGTAGTAGCGCTATTATCTGGGTTACTGCTTACTTTCGCAGTATTTGTGTTAGCGGGTCAAAAAATACAAATTCCATTGATACTACTGCCAACATTTTTGCTGGCCGTTACGGTCGGAGATGCCGTTCACTTACTTACGCACTATTACCAGTTTATTAGAAAAGGGCAATTAAAACCCCAGGCCATTCACAGCGCCATTAAAAACACTGCAATACCGATGTTGCTCACTTCTTTGACGACGGCCGGTGGTTTGTTGTCTTTATCGGTTGCTGATGTCGTGCCTATTAAGAACCTAGGAATCTATGCGGCAATTGGCGTAATGTTGGCATTCGTGCTGACGATAACGATTGTGCCCGCCTTGCTGATGCTCCTTCCTCAAGCAGCGGTGAAACCGTTAGAAAGTGATGATCGGCTTTCTGAGCTTATGACATTTCTGTCGAAGGTCTCTTGGCAATACGGCGGTAAAATTGCCGTGTTGTGGTTGATAGGCTCTATGCTGGCTTTTACGCAAATTGTAAAACTCAACTTTTCTCATGATCCACTCAATTGGATGCCAGCAAGCTTACCTATTGTGCAAGCGACCCAAGTTATTGATGACCAGCTCAGTGGCACCATGACCATGGATGTGGTGTTTGATACTGGCGAGCCCAACGGCGTAAAGCAATTGGCATTTTTAACTCAGCTAGCAAGCTGGCAAGAATCCCTTGAAAGCTACTCAAAAGGGAACGTAGAAGTTAAAGGCGTTAACTCCATTATCGATGTTATTAAAGAGTCTAATCGTGCACTGCAAGGTGGCGGCGTAGAACATTTTTCTTTGCCAAAGACTCAGTCGCTGATCAATGAGGAGTTGTTTCTATTTGAAAACAGTGCGCCCGAGCAATTGTATCAGCTCGTTGATAGTGATTTTCAAAAAACTAGAATGACGTTGATACTGCCTTGGAGTGACTTGATGTTTTACGAAGGGTTTGTTGCCGAACTTCAAGCACAAGGGGATGCGCTATTTGCCGATCACGCTAGCGTAAATGTAAGTGGGCTGATCGCATTATTGGCCGGCACCATGACTGCATTGGTTTACTCGGCGGCATTCAGTTACGTCATTGCGGCGGTTGTTATTGGGCTGATGATGATGCTGTTACTCAACTCAATAAAGCTCGGCGTTGTTGCCATGATTCCCAATGTTGCCCCCATTGTCATCGTAATGGGGTTAATGTACCCGTTAGGCATTGAGCTCGATATGCTCACCATTTTAGTCGCCACAATCGCCATTGGGATTGCGGTAGACAACACCGTGCATTTTACACATCACTTTCGGCGCGGCATTGAACAAGGGCACGCATTGAAACAGGCGATGGACGATGCCTTTTCGGGGGCAGGTAAAGCGTTATTAACAACCTGCGTTGTATTAGCGGCAGGGTTTTATGTATTTCTATTCAGTGATGTGAGTAGCATATTCAATCTAGGTTTTTTGTGTGGAACTTCGTTTGTATTGGCCATGCTTTCTAACTTTACCTTAACGCCATTTTTATTGCGCTGGTATTTTAGGAATACGGAAACTGAAAAAGAACATTCAATAACTTAAAGGAGAGGCTCATGAAAAAGTGTCTGCTGATCGCCGTTCTGGTTTTGTCTGGATCGTTAATGGCAATGACCGCCGATGAAATTATGTCGCGCGTTGATCAAGTTAAAACGCCTTCAACCTTGCAGTCGAATATGACGATGATTTTAGTTGATAACAAAGGCAAGCAACGTATTCGAGCCATGCAATCGCAAAGTGCCGATATGGGCAGCTATGACGCGTCATTGTTGTTCTTTTTAGAACCGGCCGATGTGAAGGGTACCGGGTTTTTAATGAAAGATTACAAAGCGGCGAATGAAGACGACGATCAGTGGATGTTTTTACCCAGCTTAGGAAAAGCTAAGCGAATAGCTGGGAGCGATAAAACAGGAAGCTTTATGGGCAGTGACTTCTCATACGCCGATATGAGTAAACGAAACCTAGAAGACTGGCAATTCAAATTGCTGAAAGAAGACGAAGTGAATGATCAAAAGGTGTGGGTCATAGAAGCCTTACCCGTTTCTGAAGCGGTTGTTGAAAAGACCGGTTATGTAAAAACCATTAGTTATGTTCGGCAAGATAATTTCTTGCCAATTAGAGGCATAAACTATTTAGAAAAGAAAGGAGAGGTTAAGCTACTGAATGTTGCAGAAACGAAGTTAATTAACGGCTATTGGATAAACACTAAAGTTCAAATGATAAGCCAAAAAAATGGTAAAACCGTTCATCGAACACAAATGAGCACGACGGATATTATTGTCGATGCAAATATTGATCAAAATAGTTTTACGTTGAATCGCTTAGAGCAAGGTTTGTAAGATGAATACGCCGATAAAGCTGTGCCCACTGGTTGTGATTACACTCATTACGGGTTCATTATATGCACACAATCAAGCGCGTGCAGACGATTTTGACGATGCTTTCTCAGAAGACTTGTTCGATACAATTGAACCCAATGAACCGTTGCAAACAACGCCCAGTCTCATTAATTGGCAGCATGAAATTGGATCGAAGGTGATTGCTAACATTAACAGTGATGAAGCTACCCCAGTAGAAAAACGTTTTTCCGGTGTCTCTGGCGTGCAGGCATACTATAACCCTGAATTAAATATTAACCCGACTCAATGGTTAGATATTAAAGCCGATGTTTCGTTACAAGCCGACTCAATATTCATACTGAGAAGCGATGAAGATTGGAGTTCACAAGATCAAAGCGCTCGTGAGTTTAGTTATTCAATCAACCAGCTAACGGCACGTGTGCAACACAACCTATGGCAATACAGTACCGGTATTCAAACCGTAACCCTTGGCCTGGCCGATGCGTTTTCTATTGCCAATACCTTGTATGCACAAGATCTCTCATTGCCTGGCTTAGTCGACCCTAAAGATGCGTCTATTCCTGCCTGGACCAGTTGGGCATCGGGTTCTTTTGGCTCTACTCGAGTTAAATTAGGCGTGGTGCACGAGCACACAGTATCTAAACTGGGCGCGCCAGGAACCGATTTCACAACACCTTTGTCGGCCTTGGATGTTTCTGCTGAGCCGTTTGCTATTGAAAACATGAGTGCCTTTTTATCGCTTTCTGGCGTGAATGGCGCGTTAGATTGGCAGCTCAATGCCAACACGCAGCTTCAACACACGCCGACGTTCAAAATGCAACCGGTTGAAGGCGGGTTAGCACCTGAGTACAGCCTATTTGCGAGAACGCAATCCGTTTCGGCCGCGGCCAGTTATGTGCTGGGCTCAACGTTGTTGAAAGCTGAAACAGGGATCACCACAAACTTAAAGGCGCAAACCGTTATTGAAGGCCTGCCGGCCGATCTTGTGAATTACAACCAGTTCAATGCGGTCGTGGGGTTAGACTACCACCCTGCATCAATGGGTAGGTTCATGACGGAAGTTCAATTTGGACAAGTGCTTAACTATGACGCACTTAATTTAATGGCCGAAAACAAAACTAATGTCGCCTGGCTGATGCTGTATTCTAAATCATGGTTGAGAGATACTCTTTCGCTTCAGGCACAAGCGATGGGTTTTGGGTTCGATTCCGATTCTGGCCGTATTCAAGGCCTAGCGCTGGAGTACCAGCATCATGATGCATTGAGCAGTACACTGCGTTTCATCGATTATGTCGCGGGTGATTTCCCATTGCTAATCGGTGCAGATGATAGAGATCGACTCGTGTTCGAGTTGACGTACCAATTTTAAAAGCACGAAAAAATACTAAAAAAGTTGATATCACTAGGAATTTCCTGAAAAATTTTGTTAACCTTGCAAGTTGATTGTAAGGAAACAAATCATGATTATCTTCCCCACCGAAAAACGGCTCGAAATGTCTCGTGCGCCGTTCGTGCTCATTGCGCTTATTTTATTAAATGTATTCATTTATTTTACTTATCAGTCAGGTGATAACGAAAAGGCAGGCCGAGCAATTGAAAGCTACATGGAGCGTAATTTTCTTGAGCAAGAATACCCCATTTTTGTTGACTACCTTAAAGCTGAAGAAGACAAAGTTACATTAGAGCGAGTAGAACAGTTTTACTACGATGAACAGCTCGTGAATGTTGCCGCCAGCATTCTGATGCACACCGAGTTTTATAGCCATTTACAACGGTACGCAAAATCTGAATTTGAACTCAGCTTTTACAATGAATGGCGCCGACCAAGGCAAGAAATTCAAGATCAGTTTTCGTCTATTAGCTCTTTCTCCGGCGGACTAATCTCCAACGATGTTTCAGTATCCGATTTATTATCACATCAGTTTCTACACGGTAGCGTTAGCCACTTACTCGGCAATATGGTGTTTTTGTTTATCTTCGGCTATGCCGTAGAAGCCGCGATTGGTCATCTACGATTTTTAGTTTTTTACTTAGTAGGCGGTGTATTCGCCGGTTTAGCGCAAGTAGTGACTCATCTCGACAGCGGCGTTCCCCTAGTGGGCGCTTCTGGCGCAATTTCTGGCGTTATGGCCATGTACTTAGCGGTCTTCCGATTTAAGAAAATAGAATTTTTCTATTGGGTTCTGTTTTTTGTGGGTTATTTTAGAGCGCCTGCATTGCTTATTTTGCCGTTTTATATAGGTAAAGAAATATACTCTTACATGACAGCCGTAGATTCTAACGTTGCCTTTATGGCGCACGCGGGTGGGTTTGTGGCTGGCGCAATTCTAATTGGCGTAGCATTGTTACTTTCACCAAAATTATTAGATCAAAGCTACTTAGACGAAGATCAAGATTTCTCACCGCGTCAAAAAGCCTTAGCCAAAATATACTCAGCAATAGATGCGCTTCGTTTTGACTCGGCACTTACGCAACTTAATCAGTTAATTCAAGCCGAAGGGCTCGATTATGAACTGGCTAATATTCGCTACAACCTAAACCGTGTTGTTCGCAATAAAACCTTCAGCCGCGAACTGAATGAATTTCTATCGCTGTCTAACTTATCGATCGAACAGAAAAAAGAGCTTGCACAGGTTTGGCAAACAACGGGCGAGCAATACGCTACGTTAGCGCCCGATGAACTACTAAAGTTAGCTTTAAAAATACTTACGCCGAATAATTCGGTCGCCGCTAAATCGATTCACGAGCGATTGTTCCAACTTGAAACACGGCCCGCCGATTTAAAACTGCTGACGCAAAAGCTCATGGAAGTGTTTGCGCAAGAACATGATCACCACAATTTAAGTTTATTTAAAGAACGTTATCAATCATTAACGCAGGAGTGTGCGCATGGACACCTGTAAGTACCACCCGCTTGTTCCTACATCGTTTCATTGCAATAGCTGTGAACAAGATACCTGCAGTGAGTGTGTTGATAATTCCAGTAGCCACGGTCAACCACGTTGCATTCGATGCGGTGAACTTTTAGAGTCGGTCGCAAACAGTGACAACGTTGAACCGTTTTGGCGACGTATTGAGCAGGCATTTAAATACCCGCTTAACTCTGAAGCACTCATGATGATTGTGGGTGTGTCGGTTGGTATGGCCGTGGTTTCTAGCTTACCCTTCGGTGCTTTAACGTTATTTATCATTACGCTTGCCCTTTACGGTGCTATGTTAAATTACAGTTTTATGGCCATGACGCTTTCTTCCGATGGTGACTTTGAGCCGCCTACTGCTGTCGACGCTGTTGCTGGCGGGTTAGGTTTATCCTTTAAAATGATCTTAATGATTATACTCATGGTCGGGATTCTAATCGTGACGGCTTTGCAAGTGGGCCAGGTTGCTGTCAACTTATTAGGGTTGCTCTTTATTGTTGGCTTACCAGCCATTCTCATTTGCTTTGCGCATACCGGCAGTATTATTCAATCACTCAATCCCGTTATGTTTGTTAACCTAATGGCTAAAGTTGGGTTCCCTTATGCGGTATTGCTTGGGTTGTTACTGGTGATGACGTCTTCTGTGAGCGCTATTTCAGCCATCATCGGCAACGATTTTGCAGCGGTATCTTCTGTGTTTCAGTCTATCGTGGCGAACTATTACACCCTAGTGATGTTTCATATTATGGGTTACATGCTGTATCAATACCAAGATCGCTTAGGCTTTACGTCGGGTAACGATATTACCGGTTACGACCACGAGCGGAACCCCGAAGATACTCTGCTGGCAAAAGTGGGTGTGTTTTTAAAAGAAGGCGACTATGCGCGCAGCTTAGGTTTACTCAAAGAAGGCGCAGCCACTTTTCCAACCAATAAGAAACTGGCCGAGAAGTATTTTGATTTATTGTTGTTATTAAAACAACACAAGGCGTTAGCCACCTATGCCGACATCTATTTTATGAATTTAGCCCGCGAGGCTCAAATGAACCGACTGTATTCACAGTATCGTAGGCTTAGCCTGGTGTTGCCAAAATACAAACCGCAATCGAGCGAATTGCGTTATCAGTTGGCGGTAACGTGTGAGCAACAAAGTAATTTTAAAGCCGTGGTTTGGATGATCAACGGCTTGCATGTTGATGACTTGAACTATGTAAACATTGTACAGGCGTATCAATTACTGACAAAAGCTCTGCAAGCGCTTGGGCAAGACGCTATGGCTAAAAAGTGTGGCTTGCTGTTGGAAAAACTTAAACAACGTATGCCCGCTAAAGCTCCGAAGGAGGCCGCGCGACCGGCAGGCAAAGCGGTGTTTGATGCGCAACCTGTATCAACACCCACGATACCGCCAGCAAAGGTTGAGTTCGGCGCTACGGCACCAGAGCCAGAGATTGAAGCCGCGCCAGAATCGTTACCACCGATAGAATTTAAGCCCTAAGGCTCATTTAAACGCTCGTTTTAATTGCCATTTAGTTGAAAATCCGTATTGTGTGCGGCGCACCTAGGTGCACAACTTCAGGGCGGGGCGAAATTCCCCACCGGTGGTAAATGGTTTAGGCCAAAGCCCACGAGCGCTTACATTCTTATGTAAGGTCAAGCAGATCTGGTGAAACTCCAGAGCCGACGGTTACAGTCCGGATAAAGAGAAGTTGCTAAGTATTGGCTATCAACGCGCCTTTTTGGCTGCGTGGTGGCTGGTGCTTTTGCTTTTCTGTGCCCTGTTTACGTTAACGCTTCCAAAAGGAAAACAACGTGACAGGTATTCTGTTAATCATGCTCGCCGCAACATTATGGGCAGCCGATACGTTAATTCGTTACCCTCTACTCGAAACTAATTCGACCTTACTGATTGTATTCTACGAGCACTTATTGTTAGTGATCGCGCTCATTGGCATTACGCTAATTAACCGCCGAACTAAATTTATGTTTAAAAAAGAAGCGCTCATTCCGTTTCTCTTTATTGGCATTTTAGGCTCAGCGGTTGGCACCTTAGCGTTTACCAAAGCCTTTACCATGATGAACCCAACCTTGGTCATTTTGTTGCAAAAGCTGCAGCCAGTAGTGGCCATTGCCATGGCGGCTTTTTTGTTGGGCGAGCCTTTACGCAAGCGTTTCGCCTTGTGGGCGGCGGTAAGTTTGGCGGGCTCAATTTTAATGATTCTGCCAGACATAAGCGCTCTTTTAAAAACCAGCCAATGGTTTTATGACCCTGCATTGCAAAAAGTTTTGCTTGCCACAGGTTCTGCCTTAATTGCCGTATTTGTTTGGGGCAGCAGCACCGTGTTTGGTCGCAAGCTCACCCTAATGGGTTACCAAAGCCACCAAATTATGACCGGCCGATTTTCATTGGGCTTTGTAACTTTGCTCATTTTAATGGTGGCCTATCAAGAAAGTTTTATGCTCAGCGTTGGGTCTCTACCCAAGCTCACCTTAATGGTGGCCATGTCGGGATTGTTGGGCATGTGGCTTTACTACCAAGGCTTAAAGCGGATACCGGCGCGCTACGGCACCATTGGCGAATTATTTTTTCCTGTGGCGGCGGTTCTGATAAATTGGCTATTTTTAGACATTCCACTGACCTGGCACCAGATGGCTGGCGGAGCTGTGTTAATTTTAGGTTCTATCATGGTCACCCGAGAGCCGAAAATAGAGACAGAAGTACAGCCACCAGTGGGTGTTGTGAGTCAACCTTAGTTCACCAAGTATCAAGCAATGCTTCTAATCAAATAGGCATAACGTAAATCTTGTTTATGCCTATTATCGAGCGTGGCTAGCTTTGACCAACGACCTTCTGCGCTTAGATTGATCCGAGTGAAAAGGGTGTGCGAATTTAGAGCACCAACCGAAAAATAAAAATATCGGTTTAAAGAGTAGAGTGCTATGTTAAATGAACACTAGCTTCATAACGGAAGGTACCAACCATGAAACTCGCCATTCTTTCCTGCGGACCCAATTCTTACAGCACTAAGCGGCTCAAAGAAGCCGCTGAAGTACGCGGACATGACGTTAAAGTATTGAATACGTTGAAGTTTGCTATTGACCTCGAACGCGGCTCCCCGAGTCTTTATTACAAGCAAAAACAATTAAGTGAATACGATGCCGTACTTCCTCGCGTAGGCGCATCGATCACCTATTATGGAACCGCGGTCGTGCGGCAGTTTCAAGAGATGGGTGTTTATTGTGCCAATACGGCCCACGGTATTTTGAATTCACGAGATAAGTTGCGCAGCCTACAAATTTTAAGCCGCCACCATTTAGGTATTCCTAAAACCAATTTCGTACGCGATAAAAAAGACGTACTGCCGGCCATCGAGCGGGTTGGCAATGCGCCCGTTGTAATTAAACTGATTGAAGGTACACAAGGTATCGGTGTATTGCTGGCCGAATCTACCAAGGCTGCAGAAGGCATCATAGAGTTGTTGCAAAGCCAAAAGCAAAACGTGTTAGTTCAAAAGTTCGTGGCAGAAAGTAAAGGCAAAGACATTCGCGCATTGGTGGTGGGTGATCGTGTTGTGGCGGCTATGCGCCGAGTGGCGCAAGGCCAAGAATTCCGCAGTAATGTTCACCGAGGCGGTGTTGCCGAAATAGTCGAACTCAGTGATGCCTATAAAGAAACCGCGGTACGAGCCGCACAAATTTTAGGGCTGCAAGTTGCGGGTGTGGACATGCTCGAAGGTAAAGACGGCCCGCAAATTATGGAGGTGAATTCTTCACCGGGGTTAGAAGGCATTGAAACCTGCACAGGGTTAGACATTGCCGGCGCGATCATTGATTACATTGCCGCGCAAGTAGACTTCCCTGAAATCGATATTCGTCAACGGTTAACAGTGAGTAAAGGCTACGGCATTGCCGAAATATACATTCCACCGGAAGCTAACTTTGTCGGACAAACCATAACCGAATCGGGGCTACCAGAGCTAGACGTAAATGTACTTACGCTCTATCGTGGCGAAAAGGTAATTCCTAACCCGAAGTACTCACGAGTGTTAGAGCCGGGCGATAAACTGTTGTGCTTTGGAAAAATGGCGTCGATGAAAACGTTAGTGCCTAAATCGGCACGAGATAATCGTAAACCGGATCTTAAGAAATTAGACACAGACATCACCGCTGAAGAGCCGTCTCAGCCTATAGGTGATGTTTAAATAAGTTGAAGAGCGGCTGTGTACGGTTCATTGAAGTACCGTAACACAGCCAAATTGGGTAAGAAAAACCTTACCCTAGAGTGCAATCATTAAGCCGCAATGCCATTGTGGCGTAGCAGCGCATCAACACTCGGTGCACGGCCACGGAACTCGGCAAACAATTCAGCCGCGGGTTTAGAACCGCCGTTGGCTAATACAATGTTGCGGAACGCTAAGCCCGTTTCGGTGTTGAAAATACCCTCTTCTTCAAACTTGCTGAACGCATCAGCACTGAGTACTTCTGCCCACTTGTAGCTGTAGTAACCGGCTGCATAACCACCACCGAAGATGTGCCCAAATCCATTTTGGAATTTGTTTTCTGCAATGGCAGGAACAACCGCCACCTGTTCACGAACGGTGTCGAGCACGCTTTGAATGTCATCGCTGCTGTAACCTTCGGTGCGCATGTGTAGGTGCATATCGAATAAAGAAAACTCAAGCTGGCGCACTTTCGCCATCGCGCTTTGGAAATTTTTCGCCGCGAGCAGTTTATCGAGCAAGGCTTTCGGCAGTGGTTCACCGGTAGCTTCGTGACCAGAAATAAACGCCAGCGCTTCTTCTTCCCAGCACCAGTTTTCCATAAACTGGCTTGGCAGTTCTACTGCATCCCAAGCAACACCATTAATGCCGCTCACCGCTTTAGAATCGATGCGCGTCAGCATGTGGTGTAAACCATGACCAAACTCATGGAATAAGGTGGTCAGCTCATCGTGCGTAAGCAACGAAGGTTTACCATCGACTGGCGGGGTAAAGTTACAGGTAAGGTATGCAACAGGAAGCTGCACAGCATCGCCCGTGTTCATGCGCACTCGGCAATCGTCCATCCAAGCGCCACCGCGTTTGCCTTCACGCGCGTATAAATCTAAATAGAAACGCGCAATGAGTTTGCCATCTTCATAAACGTTATGCAGGGTAACATCGGGGTGGTAAGTTTCGTAATCTTCCGCGGGTTCAAAAGTAACGTTGAACAAACGCGTTACCGTTTCAAACAAACCTGCCAACGCTTTTGGCGCAGGGAAGTAAGCGCGCAACTCTTCTTGCGATACCGCGTAACGTTCTTGCTTTAACTTTTCAGACGCGTAGCTGACATCCCACGGTTGTAAATCGTCTATGCCAAGGTTTGTTTTGGCAAACTCAGCGAGCTCTGCAAATTCTTTTTGCGCTTGAGGGTAAGCTTTTTCGGCCAGTTCATTTAAAAACACGATCACTTCTTCAGGCGATTCGGCCATTTTTGTGGCGAGTGATACATCGGCGTAGTGACGGTAACCCAACAACTCGGCCACTTGCTGCTTCTTCTCTAAAATTTGTGTCATTATTGGGCCGTTATCAAACTTGCCAGCATCGGGGCCTTGATCAGACGCTTTACTGACATTGGCACGATACACTTCTTCACGCAATTCGCGATTGTCGGCATAAGTGAGTACCGGTAATACCGACGGCATTTCTAAAGTAATTAGCCAGCCATCTTTGTCTTTTTGTTTGGCGTATTGAGCGAGTGTTGCTTTCGCCGTATCGGGCAGGCCAACTAAATCAGCTTCGTTGGTAATGTGCTTGGTCCAAGATTGGGTCGCATCTAATAGTTGCTCAGAAAAGGTTTGGCTCAGCTTTGCCAACTCGCCTTTTAGCGCCGCAAATTGTTCTTGCTGTTCTTTGGGTAAATCAATTCCGCTTAATCGGAACTCTAACAACGCCTGGTTCACACTTTCTTGCTGTGCTTGGCTTAGGCTGGCAAAGGCATCGCTCTCGCTGATGGTTTGGTACGCTTTAAACAAGCCTTCATGCTGGCCAACCCAAGTAGAAAATTCTGTCACTAGCCCAAGTGCTTTGCCATAGGCTTCACGCAATTCGGGCGTATCGGCCACGTTGCTTAAATGGCTAAACACGGCCCAAGCGTTATCGAGTAATCGGCTTTGCTGATCAATAGGGTCTATGGTGTTTGCCCAAGTAGCGTTGCTGGCGTTTTCGGTGAGTTCGTTGATCAGCTTTTTACCATCGTCTATAAGCTGTGTAATGGCAGGCTCTATGTGTTCTGGTTTAAATTGCTCGAACGGTGGCAATTCATGGTTTTCGAGTAGCGGGTTTGGGGTTGTCATAATCGGTTCCTTTTAAACATAAAATTACTATAAGGCCAAAACCTGTAACTGCAAGCAAGGCAACGTAAAACGCTGGTCAACCCATGTAAACTCACCGATTCGGTCTTGGAGGCAAAAGCTGACAGCAAATCACCTAAAGTGGTGATTAGGCACCACTCGCTATATAATCGCCGGCCAAATTTAGAAAAGAGTGGTAGCGTTATGCGTCCAAGTGGCCGACAAAATGATCAATTACGAGAAGTCTCCATCGAGCGAAGCTTTACTAAGCATGCCGAAGGGTCTGTATTAATCAGCTTTGGCGATACCAAGGTAATATGCACCGCATCGGTAGAAGCGGGCGTACCACGCTTTATGAAGGGCCAAGGTAAAGGCTGGGTTACTGCCGAATACGGCATGTTACCGCGCTCTACCGGCACCCGTAACAACCGTGAAGCCGCACGAGGCAAGCAAACCGGACGCACCGTAGAAATTGGCCGCCTTATTGGCCGTTCATTGCGTGCCGCTATCGATATGGAAAAACTTGGTGAATACACCATAGTGGTTGATTGCGATGTGATACAAGCCGATGGCGGTACAAGAACGGCTTCAATTACCGGGGCATTTGTCGCATTGACCGACGCTATCAACGGTTTATTGGCTAAGGGCGCCATTAAAAAGAACCCCATTAAATACTCGTTAGCCGCAATTTCAGTGGGCATTTGGCAAGACACGCCCGTGCTCGATTTAGATTACGCCGAAGACAGCACCGCCGAAACCGACCTAAACGTTATTATGACTGGTAACGGTGGCTTTGTAGAAATTCAAGGCACCGCAGAAGGCGAGCCATTCCGCCCTGAACAGTTAACGGCCATGTTGGCCCTAGCTGAAAAAGGCGTAAAAGAACTGTGTGCAAAGCAAGAACAAGCCTTAACACAAGCTAGCTAAAGCCAGATTAATACTGTGACAACGGTAAAGAAATAAGGGTTTCAAATGACGTACAGCATGACCGCGTTTGCGCGCAAAGAGCAAAGTTTTGATTTCGGTACACTCTCAATAGAGATTAAATCGGTGAATCAACGTTACTTGGAACCCACCTTTCGATTACCTGAAACCCTACGCCCAGTGGAGATGAAACTGCGCGAACGGCTTAAGCAAAAAGTAAAACGCGGCAAGCTAGAAGTAAACGTTCGCTTTTACGCACAATCGGGTGCCGATAGCCTTGGCGTCGATGAAGCCCGTCTAACGGCCGTACAACGCGCCCTTGAAAAAGTACAAGCGCAAGTAACCAACACCGCCCCAGTAAACCCACTGGAGCTACTGCAATACCCTGGTGTATTAATCGACGAAGCACTGGATATAGACGCCGTAAACGCCGCCCTATTAAACCAATTTAACGACGCCCTAACCGACTTCCTAGCCGGCCGAACCCGAGAAGGCGAAGTTCTGGCCAACGCCATTGCCGAACGCCTAGACGACATCACCACCATTGTTGCCGCCATACGCGAAGAAGCCCCTGAATGGGTGCAAACTTTCCGAGACAACCTACGTGAAAAAGCCCTAAACCTAGGTGCCGAAATAAACCCAGACCGCCTAGAACAAGAAGTGGTGATGTTAGCCCAAAAAGCCGACGTAGCCGAAGAACTCGACCGCCTAGACGGCCACGTTAAAGAATGCCGCAGCATCCTCAAACAAAAAGGCGCGGTAGGCCGCAAACTCGACTTTTTAATGCAAGAGTTTAACCGCGAAGCGAATACGTTAGGCTCTAAAGCAACCAAAGAAAGTATTACGCGTAATGCCGTGCAGTTGAAGGTGTTGATTGAGCAGATGCGGGAGCAGGTTCAGAATATTGAGTGAGTACTTAGGCTAGAAACTAGGCGCTCAATTATTTCCAACGTAGGTTATTGCTTCTATGGTTTCGCCATAAAATAGAATATTTAAAGCTGATACTTTGTTATGTGTCGTCGTCATCTAGCTGGTATGCAGGTGACATTTGCTTGGCTACATCGCTGTTACCTTGGGCACTTCGAATTATAGACTTAACGGCAAGTACCGACTTTTTCGGTACAACAAACAACTCTAAATCGAGCGCACGAGCAAGCGTAATTAAGCTCGACACTCTTATATCAACACCACCAGACTCGATTTTCGAGATGTGGCTTTGAGGCACACCCGAACGAGCGCTCAACTCTCTTTGGCTAAACCCTTTTCGTACTCGAGCTTCTCGGAGGTTTTCTAGTAGTTGCTCTGTTACGTAGCTCAATTTGATATACCTAAGCGTATCGTTAAAGGAAGGTTATATATATAAACATATCACTGTGTCTTGGCATATAAAAGATTGATTAGCTATAATATATCAAGTTGAATTAATCGATCGGTAATTATAGATAAATTATGACCTGCCTACCTTGGGTAAACGGGTTTGTTTTGCAGCGACACCTTTTTATATTTCATGACAATTTAATGTATAAATATTGCTAAAAATTATACATATCTTAGGCTTGATGAATAATTAACTCGCTAATTTATACATAATTGCGGTTGGCGCTCAAAAAGCCGACGTAGCCGAAGAATTAGGCCGCCTAGACGGCCACGTAAAAGAATGCCGTAGCATCCTCAAACAAAAAGGCGCGGTAGGCCGCAAACTCGACTTTTTAATGCAAGAGTTTAACCGCGAAGCGAATACGTTAGGGTCTAAGGCCACTAAAGAAAGTATTACGCGTAATGCTGTTCAGTTGAAGGTGTTGATTGAGCAGATGCGGGAGCAGGTTCAGAATATTGAGTAGCTATGGTCTTTTAGATCACCGCTCCGACTCTTCATGTCGAAAAAACAGCATTTAATCGACACATTTAAATGATATGTCGATTAAATCGCCTTGCGTACTATCACTCGGGATATATTTAGGTTGTGTATTTCAGCAGCTTATTTATTTTAAGAAAAATACCAACTTCATCAAAAACCCAATCCAATTGCGAAACAAAAGGTGAACCCCTAATTACGGGAGCATATTCTTATTAAATTGAAACAACTTAACCAGAAGCCAACTTAGCTGCCTGTTTCCACATAAAGCTCGGCATAGGCGTTTCCAATCGCCAAGTAATGTTCATAGGTTGAGACCCTGTATGGGACTTATATTTTACTTCACCAAAGTTAACAAAACCTAACGTTCGCCCGTACTCATCTTTGGTTTGCTCTCGAACAAATAAAAACAAACGCTTGCCGGATTGTTGATGCTGAATGTAACTTCTGCCTTGTCCTCGATCTGGCCTTGCGCTGTTTTGCGATTGCCAATGAAATAGTTTTTCGTTAATGGCGTAGTCGTGGTACATGGTAGTTGGCGAGAATTGTTTGGTATTCTTATTTAAAGTGACAAACATCAATTCAATATTTTGATCTTTAATCACCAATACCCCTTCGCGTGAAGGAGATTTTTTCTCAAATGTAGTCGCACCAAAAGCGACAAATATCTGTTCGCGAGCATAGCGAGCATGTAGTCTAAGTGGAACTTTAGGAAGGTTTTGCATTTCGGGTTGATCATGTTTCGTTTGCGAAAGCTGCCAATCCAATACATCCAATAATTCTGTTTTCATGCCGAGACTACCCAAATTTGTGATGCTTTCTTTAATAGATTCCAACCCATTCTCTTTTCCTGGCTTCTGCCAGAAATCATAATGGCACATTAGAGCATGTCGGTGATTATAGTTTTCTAGAGAAAAGTTCGTTTGGCACATAGTCTTCAAAAAGCTTAAATAAGCGTGGTCATCACAGGTAAGAATTCGATTATATATGGCCTTTTTAACCATTTTACGTGCATTCTCATCAGCGGTATTTTCGCTTATTTTATCCTCAGCTTGGTCGACTAAGTCCGCCCAGCTACCGCGTTTATATAACTCATTAAGATCGATATGAGGGTGATGAGATAAAAAGTTTGTTAATGTTAAAGGCAGTGTAGAATGATGAGGGTATTGCCGTATCATAGCAATGAGTCGATTTAAAGTTAGTGATGCTTGTCGGATGTTACGTAATACCATCTCTTGAGATTGTTTGGTTAATTCAATCCGGCAACCAAATGGTGCATGTGGAAAGCCCTGTTTTATTTCGTCACCAATAGAACTTGGGCTTTTCCCTACCAATGCTCTAAACTTGTTACCAAAATCATACTCAGGGCGAGAATTACCCACAAAATCCAACACGGTGCAGCATTCTTTACCTTCAGCTAAGCGTAAACCACGGCCAAGTTGCTGTAAGAAAATGGTTAAACTTTCCGTCGGCCGTAAAAATAACAATGTATCAACTTCCGGAATATCAACACCTTCATTAAAAATATCAACGACGCAGAGCACGTTAATTTGCCCAGTGCGAATGGCTTGTTGTTTCTGTTGTCGCTCTTGGCTGTTATCACTGGTCAAGACATCCGCATTAATTCCTTTAAGCAACAATTGCTTTGCCATATATTGCGCATGTTCTTTACTTACACAAAAGGCGAGTGCTTTCATTTGACTCACGTCCGTGATTATTTCTTGCAAGCTCAGTAGAATTTTATCAAAACGAGCTTGGTTGTACGTATATAAATTAGTTAATTGAGCAATGTCGTAACGGCCTCGACTCCATGGTATTTTCCGTAGGTCAGTATCATCATCAATTCCAAAATACTGAAATGGGCAAAGATGACGTCGATTAATTGCCTCCGGCAAACGAATTTCTGCCGCAATAACTCCGCCAAAATCTCCTAAAATATCACTACCATCATGTCGCTCTGGTGTTGCTGTAAGACCTAGTAATATAGAAGGTGAAAAATGCTCTAATACCGAACGATAGCTACTTGCTGAAATATGATGGACTTCATCTATAACAATGTAGTCAAAAAAGTCTTCAGATAAATTGAGCTGACTAAGTTGATTATTCAATGTCTGAATTGACACAAAAATTTCGCGGTAGTGAGCAGGGGAGTGCGCCCCCACCCATAGCTCGCCAAAGCTACTGTTACGCAGGACCCCTCTAAATGCCGATCTTGCTTGCTTTAAAATCTCTTCGCGATGAGCCACAAATAAGAAGTTTGCCCTTGGTTGTTTTTTTACGAAACGAGCAAAATCAAAGGCAGAAATGAGCGTTTTCCCAGTGCCGGTAG
The DNA here is from genome assembly GCF_030409715.1 of Reinekea marina. Classification (NCBI taxonomy): domain Bacteria; kingdom Pseudomonadati; phylum Pseudomonadota; class Gammaproteobacteria; order Oceanospirillales; family Saccharospirillaceae; genus Reinekea; species Reinekea marina. The sequence continues at coordinate 142,599 of NZ_JAUFQI010000001.1, read as the reverse complement.
CAGCCACAATCAGGTTACGAAAGCGCTTATGAAGGCTACGTTCAACAGCAATTTGCTCCAAGATCTCACTTTGATGTGGGAACGGCGTTAGATCGAAAAAGTGTGACGGACCAGTTTCATAGTCTCCGCGTTGCTGTTGTAATGCTTTTTTAAGCTTTTCGCTGCTCACTGCGTCGCCGCTAAAAAGCTCAAAGTCATTGGATGCCCAGTATGTTTCAAAAGTGCTTAGTGATTTATTAATAATGTGTGGGATTTCCTGAGCGGTAATCTTTAAATTCCACTCTAAGCCATTAGTCAAAGCAGAATGAGAAAGATTCGAGGACCCAATATAGCCTGTATGGTAGGTTGTATTTCGTAAGAAAAGATAGCTTTTGGCGTGTAATCGCTCTCGATCGGTATTGTAACTTAGCTTAACCTCTGTGTTGGGTAATTTAGCTAAAAACTCTACCGCTTTAGCATCAGTCGCTCCCATATATGAAGTAGTTATTACTTTTAACTGACGCCCACTGGATGTGAACTCTTCGAGCTCATTACGAAAAATTCTAATCCCCGCCCATTTAATAAATGAAACAAGCCAATAAATTTTATCTGCCGATAAAATTTCCCGTTTTAGTTCAGACTCAAGTGACAGTCCAGCATTGCTTCCACAAAATAGTTCACTTTGCGAAAGTCCTGTTAAAGGTGTTATATCTTTAATATAGTTTTTAAGGTCCGAGGAAACAGGGTTCTCTACTTCAAAGAGAGCGGTTAGAATTTTACCTTGGCTGACAAGTAAGTTATCTTCGATTAAACCGTTATCTTGGATTTGTTCCTTTAACCAAAGTAACAATTGATTTGATAAATTAATTTGCTGCTGTAGGCGGTCATCACTATTAGGAAGAGAATCAATGGCATATTCAATTATTCGTGCTAAGAATTGCGATAGCCAAATAGAAGCTTCACTGCTGGTGAGTTCTCGCTCACCTACATAGAACCGGTCATGATCAATATTACTTTCAATGAGTTGGGTTACAAGTTGTTCATAAATTCCTGTTTGTTGCATGCTCTTCCTAGAAATATAGTTGATACTATTTTGATCCTAAAAGTACACCTATATTGACCTCGCTGTCTAACACTATATGTCAATTTGAATATATCAATAATTTCGGAAGGGCTTCTAAGTTTAACTTTTTCTTACTCAGCCCCCTCTAAAACCTGATACCCAACACTAGAAACTACCGCGCTACTATCTATGTCAATTATCAGACTTTCTAAATCAGACATTAAAAATGTTTTACGCTTTGACTTCCTCGTAAGTATTTTCTTATCTAAATCAAGCAATTGAGTTTCACTCAAAACCGCAAACAAAACCTCTTCCCCAAAAGGAGCCGATGCCGTCAGCTTATACGGGGCGTTAACCTCGGGAAAGGCGATAAAATACCCAGGCTCAATAAATAGGCTGGTTTGGTAGGTGTTGGGCAGTAATTGCTGAATGTTTCCGTTCGCGTCTTGCAAAAATAAGCTTAGGTAGCCGCTGGTTTCGGTGGTAATTAAAAATTGTATTGTATCGCCTGCAACATAGCTGGCGTTATCGCCCAGTGATGTTGTTACCGAGAAGTGCTCACTAGTTGTTGCTGGTGTGTCTGCGCTTTGTGCCAAGTTGTGAATATTTATGCACAGAGCCACCATTGCAATGAGTAAATGCTTCATTTCCCAAAGCGCCGCTGAAGGCCAATGGTGATTGTGCTTATGCTATGGGTCTGATTTTTCTGGTTGCGATATTGGTTTTCTAGGCTGTGGCCTTCTAAAGAAATTTGCAGTAGCGTTCTATTTGAAAAATAGTAAGCGGTGCCGAGCTCAATGGCTACGCCTCTGGCGTCGCCAATGTCTTCTGCTTCACCGTCCACTTTAATATTTATGTTCATGCTTTCTGAAGCCACTGAGCCAAATAATAAAAAGCGTTTTGAAATAGGGTAGTTACCGGCAATGCCTACGGAATAGCCTGCGAGTTCTTGAGTTATATCGGGGTCTTCCCAAACTAAGCCGAATCGCTTGAAGCCAAATATAGGGTACAACCGAGGCCACACGCGGTACCCAAAGGCTAAATCGAATTCAGACGCGCCGGCTTTTTTAAAATCTAAGCCCATGTATTCATCAAGTGGAATTCTGTCTGGGCCGGTGCCATCAAAATTGTAGCCGGCTAATGAAAGCGAGAGTGCTCCTACCCATTTATCTTTTTGATACCCTGCACTTATGCCTAACCCGCCACCTTCACCGTAAAAAGCTTCGTTATCGGGTTCGCTGTTTACGCCGCTCCAATTGCCATTGGTTAATTTTACGCCGCCAACAAAATTAAAAGGTGTTTGCGCCCAAACGTTCGAAGTAAGTACCACTAGAGTTGCGGCTATAATTAGTCCAATCACTCCGTATTTTTGCATACATTTTCCCGTGTATCGTGCCATTGAATGAATCTCGCTAAATAGGTTTACAACGTTGGCATGGGAACCATGGCGTCACTGAGTTTTTCTGGTTTTGGTTCGGGGTCTTTTTCTACATCGCGCACTTCACGCGTAGATTGTGGCTGCTGTACTTTTATCTCAACCACAGTTTCATTAGCTTTGCTGGTTGTATCTATGTTCACTTTAATAAATAAAAACTCACCAAGCTCGTCACCAGCGCCATACAAAACCCCACTTTCGGGAACCTGATTCACATTATTCGCTACGGCTTTGCTAACGTTCGCGCCCAGTTCGGTTGCCGTTAAAATAGGGTTGTTATTGAGCGTCAATTCGCTTAATAAAAAATAGGTGAATGGTGAGTGCCCAGAAGATCGGTAATCATCATCTACGTATTCAATACCTCCGGCGGCAATAATTTGTGCGCTGCGTTTTTGGGCGATTTTTTCATAGTAGGAATAGCTATCGTCCTTATCCACTGCTCCGCGATTTCCGTCTCGCAGTAAGGTACCACTGAAGCATGAATCGCTGAGTAACAGGGTGTGCTTGGCCCGTTCAGCAATAATAGAAAGCTCATCGCGTATGGTTGAGTTACGAACAAAGGTTGTGTGATCGGTGCCAACGGCATCTACAGGTACCCAGTAACCTTTATTATTGTCTTCATCTAAAAAACCATGCCCTGCGTAATACAATAAAACACTGTCATTGGGTTGAACACGGTCGGTTAGGTTGCGTAAGGCCAGCAAAATATCACGTCGAGAGGCGTTTTCTAACAGCGTGACATCGGTAAAGCCGTAGTCGTTGGTTAATACACTTGCCACCGATCTTGAATCGGATACGGCCGTTTTTAACGGCGCCCATAAGTTTTCGGGGTCGAGATAGTCGTTGTTACCAATGATTAGTGCGCGGTAGGTGCCGGTGGCTAATGGGTGGTTTAGCTTGGTGTTGGCTTCTATTTGTATGCCTCGTTTGGCGTTCATTTTGGCTAAAACGTTTGTCGTTAAAAGCAAGGTGGTTGCCAATAAACAAGCAGCAATACTCATGCGCCTTAGATTACTTGGTTTTTTTATAGACATATACGCTACTCATCCTATTCGCTACTGCTTTTAACGGCATCGATGTTTGATACCACAAAACCACCACTGGTTTGAAATTGCCGTCCATCGTTTGCTAATCCAGATAATACCCATTCATAGGCTTTACCGCTAGAAAAGAGCGAAGCGGGTAGGGTTAGTTCTGTGTCTGCTATTTGCTGATCGGCAATTGTATCTATAGCGCCCTGCGTAGAATGGGTGATTCTGAATTGATAGGTTTCTACACCTTCAATGGCGGGCCATTGGGCATTTAGTTGGAGCGCATCGAGCTGAATATAAACGCCAGCGTAAGGCGCACGCTCTGCATTGGCTGAATGGAAGAATCCCAAACCGGGGGTTGGCTGTTGCCAAAATAAGCTTTCATCGCTTTGAAACTGAACCAGTTGCGGCGCATCGATCGCCTTATTCTGCGCATCGTTCATCACAAACAGCCCTATTGCAAAGGTCACAATGAAGGTTGCTGCAACGGGTTGCCAAACGGGAGCTTGCCAGCTATCTAATATGTTCAGTATTTTTTCAAACCATGAATGTTTGTTTTTATGCTGAGATTTTTTTGAACTGATTACCGTAGTCGTATGTTGCACACTTTCTAGAGTGTTCACTTGGTTAGAGTGCATTGCATAATGCAGCGCGGCTTTTTGCCATTGTGCATCGTGTTTGATGAGTTGTTCTATTTTTTTATGTTCAGCCGTGTCTAACTTTTTTTCTACGTAGGCGGCAATTAATAAGGCATCGTCATCGGTGAGGCCTTGGCTAGAAGCTAAATTCATTTGGCTTTCTAAAATCTGCGTTGGCATCGCTTTTAATTGCGCCAATGTGCTACGACACTGCGCACAATCAACTAGGTGAGTTCTTAGCACCTGTTGGCTAGGGTTACTTGGATTATCCAAAAAACCCAATAATTCTTCGGCGTTAAAATGGTTCATAAGCTATCTTCGTTTTCATTGGTCCGTTCGTCAATAGACGCAGAAACGGGTTTATTTTGAATATTAAGTTCATATTAATTGTGCTCGTCTCTGTGCAAAAGCGTGTGTAACTTAGCGAGCGTTTTACGTTTAAAATAATACAGCTGTTGTTTGTTGGTGCTAGCCGCCGGAATGTTGGGGCTTAACGGCAAATCAAGCTGCGCCAGCGCTTGTAAAACGCTCTCGGCATCTTCTTGATCTATCACCATGGCTTCTAGTACAAACTGTTCTACGCCATCGAGTTGAGAAAATGCTTTATTTAACTGCTCTGATTGTAACCATTGCTCTTGGCTGGGCTGCTCGCTAACGGCGTCAAATTCTTCGGCTTCATCGTTCAGCTCAGAAAATGCTCGGGTCGTTGGCGGGTCTAATAAATGCAGTTTATTGTGCTCTAGCAACGTGAGCAAAATTTGCTCGGCGGTTGCTGTCACTTGTTCTGGTGGCAGTGCTAATTTGGATGCGATTAACGATGCCGAATCGCCGGTGCGTAACGCAAGAAATATTTTCTTCGCATCAACGTTTAAGGCTTCTATAAATTCAGGTACGTGCACTCGGCGGCCAAAACGCCAATCTTTCCAGCGTTCATAAAACGGCATTGAATTTACAATAACGCGTACGTAGTGAATAAAAGGAGCGCCTTCTTTTTGGCTAAAGGTATCTAGGCGTTTATTGTTGGTTAAATCGGCGAGCATCCAACCGTAGCTGGCATTTGCCCATTCACATAAGGGCAATTCTTTGTTCATTGAGCCTTCTGGTGGCTTTAAGGTGCATTGCGAGTTAAATTTGTTTTGCTGGCAAAAACGACGACAAAACCGATCCGTTTGTGCTTGCACTTCTGGGTCTACCAGTTGGCTTAATTGCGCCCGAGCTCGCGTGTCTCCCTCTAGCACACGGGCGATGAGTTTGGCGTTTTCGTTTTTTTTAGTCGCGGTTACGTCAGTCATAAGTGGGTAACATCACCGTCTTATGAGCTGGGTAAATAGTAAAACCAACCATGCACAACTCCTTGTTCAATTTTTACAGCCAAACCTAAATGGTCGTAAGCCAAATACTGGCCGGCAACGAGATCGAGCCGCCGACTGGGTGTACCAAGGTTTGTTATCACGCGATCTATAGTCCAGCGCATTTGCACTTTATCAATCATATCGCGGACATTATCGGTCACCCAAACACTAATAATCCGCGCTTGGTCATCAACAACGATAGAGCGGCCATCAAGTGTTAACAGTTGAAATGGCGCGCCGTTGTACCATAGCTCGGCGGTTGCATCGGGTCGGTCTTTCAACCATTTTTCCCCAATGCGATATTCTTGCACAGCAAACGGTATGGAAACCGATTGCTTTGCCATTCTATTGGGTTGCAATTGGTTTAACGCCATCTGAAATAAATCACTGTGTGCTTGTTGTTCACGTTGAGCATACTGCAGCCACAGTTGCTTTGCGGTGTCTGCTTGGCTTTCGCGTAAATAATGGCCGGTCATGTTCATTAAGGCGGCGTACTGGAGTTGGCTTAATGACAACCCTTGCGGCTTGCTTTGGCTATCTCTAACTTCGCTCAACAGGTTTAATGCTTGGCTGTTTTTCCCATCTAATAGCAAGTTAATGCCTTGCAAATAAGCGCTTGTAATGTCACTGCCAAAACGCGCTATGTATTCACCTTGAAGAATGCCTGCGGCCATGGGGGTGTTATTCATCATTTGGTAGGCGCTAATCATTAATACGTAGGTGGCTGGGTTATCTGGCGCTAATTTTTTTGCTTGCGTGAAGTATTCAAGGCTCTTCTGTGCCAGAGCATTCACTCCTTGGTGCGTTTGGATGCCTCGTTTGGCCACCAACGCTGGTCGAAGCTGTGGTGTTGCATCAATGAATAATGGGAAGTAATACGGAAAGGTTTCCTTATTGGCGGCATGCAGTTGATATACACGAAACGCTTCGGCCAAATAAGTTAACCCTATGCTGGTTAAAACGGCACGGTTCGGATAACTGCGACCGTAGGTTGTAAAGTATCGTCTGGCTTGCTCATAGTCTCCGGTGACCATCGCTTGAACACCCATTTCATACAACACGGCTTGGGCAGAAATCGCCTCAATTTGCGACTTAGTACGCAAAGCGCGTAATTGTGCTTGCGCGCAGGCTATTTTGAATTGGGTATTCACACCTTGTTCGCAACTGTTTTGCCAAAGTTGCTCAACCCATGTGGTGTAAAAGTCTTGCTGGTGTTGGGTTTGAATCACGGCTTGGGTGTCAAAGCCTACGCTGGCCATTAACACAATGGCATCTTGGTCGGCTTGCGCCTCGGCTTTTTCAATGTCGGCCATATCGGCGTTGGCTAAATTCCCCATCACTTTAGATTGCTGTTCTGGGCTTTGATCGCCCACCATGCGATAAAATTTTAAGTGCCATAAATCATCAGAACGCTGATGCGCCAATTCATGTGCTATTACAAAGGCCAATAGGTGGTCGGCTTGTGTTGGGTGTTGTTCTTGAATCAGTCTAATCGCGCTGCGGGTGAGCAGAATGTTGCCATCGGCAAGTGAGGCTGCCCAAGGGCCGTTTGTTGCTTCAATGATGTTTAAAGTAGGTGCAACGCGAGTGTAATCCCATGCTCTTAGCAGGCGGTCGAATATTTGGTGCGCCCATAACACCTCTTCATGGTTGGCAGGATCTACAATTTGATCATTCCAATACCGAATATATTGCGTCGGGTCATTGGGTGAAATCTGAGTCGTCGCCCTAGCAATAGGTGATGTTAAGCACAGGCTAAAGAGTGTCAATAATACAAATTTCATGGGTCTTGAAGTCGCTTTTAGGTTCATGAAGCATAACGTACTTTATAAGTTTTATCTTAATAGACTCTGAATGGTGAATCATTTGAATAAAAAGTTTAAATATTTGATCTCGCCTTAAATAGAGCGCTTTAAGCCTAGCTTTGTTAAGGAACATAAACTTTTTTAAATTATTTTTTCAAATAACCAATATTAGGGTGTCTTTAGTTACCTGACCTCTGGCAATACGTGTTGTCAGCAACCCAAACATGACAGAACAGGTGAGACTATGAAACCGTTAGCAACCACGAAAACAGTACTTTTTAGCACAATTCTCGCAATCTCTTTGGCGGGTTGTGAGCAACCAGGTTTAAGCGCTGCGCCAGAATTTGATTTAGATATACCCAGTAGCTTGAAAGCTTCAAGCGAAACCGCAAAAACGAATGCGGAACGTATGGATTCAATGAGCCGTACACTAGAAACAATTTCCGTTAGCGCTGGCGAAGCTGGAAATACCTTTAACAATGGGGGTGTCAGTACTCGAAGCGGTACAGGCGAACCCTGTAGTTTTAACAGCGTAAGCGACGACGATATGTTTGCTAACGGCTATAACATGACTCGGTTTATGGTATCTGCTGTTTCAACCTGGACCTGTGTTGCCGATACCTTAATTACCCTAACAGACGGTCTTCCACATGATGGCGCTATTGTTGCGACCGATAACGTAAAAGGGACTGAAGGCTTTGAGGCCGACGAACCAACGCATTATAGCGTGAGCGATGACAGCGATAGCCAAACCACGATCCGAATATACTACGGCTATGATCAAGAGCTACCCCCCACATCTTCTGATGAAGCTGGCTTCTATTTAGCCTGGGATAGTTTCTTAAGCGATGTCAGCGGTAAGCTGATCATTAATACTCAGTTCCATGATGAAGTACCTGAAAGCGACGATCCTGTGCAAATGCGTCTGGATTTTGATTTCAGCGAATCGAGTAAAGTGGCCGACATGTACATGAAGTTTGATGACGCAAATGAATGGGCCGAAGGTTACCGCATTAAAGTCACTAAAGATTTAACGGCACCACTCTCTGGCAAGGTATTTGAAGCGCAAGGTTTGTTGGCCATGACAGCGCAGTACGTGCCGGTGAATGGCATTGAAGCCTTACCTGACTTAAGTGTTTACACCGTAGCAAACCAGTTAGGTGATGGCGCGGCTGTAGCTCAAATGACAGACTTAGTATTGCCTCTGGAACTAACCAATACCAATCACCTAGGTAACTACTTAACGACCAAAGAAGATACTTACTACTTCGACAGCGATTCCGATTGGGATTACATTGCAAAAACCTTTACCGCTGCAACGTTAGAAGGTGGTCGCACCACGGCCGCAACTGGCGGTACTTGGTTAAACCCATTTGACCCTTCATTAGATATGATCGCGGCTGAATTAGAACTCGGAAGCAGTTACTTCACTGGGTCAGAATGCGCAGCCGACGGTGACAACTGTGTCGAATTGATCAACGCGGTAGTAGAAGATGGGTTTGCGAATCAAGAGCAAAACCAAGGAACAAATCCGATGGATTGGCGTTCAACAGAACTGATGGCACCTGTTTACTTAGACTCCGTTTTCCCGAACGGCTTAAACTGGGATGGCGCCTTTGACCAAGTGTTTTACCCATAATCAAGAATCAGTTTTACAACCGTAAAAGCGATTAGTAAAAACCCGACTTAGGTCGGGTTTTTTTATGCTTATGGCAACAGCAAACCTCCAACCTCCCTTGCACTCTATACCTCACACGCCTATGGTTACGGTACCTTAAACAGCTGGAGGAAGTAATGAGTACGTCTAAGGACAAGTACAGTATTGAAAATACCGATTATTCGGTTGGGCAAGATAACGTTCAGAAATGGGGTTTTGATATTCACAATCCTGTTTTTGGCATCAGTGCAGGATTGATCCTGTTATTTTTATTGGCGGTTTTAGTGAGCGATGCTGAAACGGCAAAGGCCACGTTAGATGGTTTGAAGTGGGATATTATTGCTAAGTTTGATACTTGGTTTATGTGGTCGGGCAATATCTTTGTTGTTTTTTGCATTGGTTTGGCCGTGTCGCCTTGGGGCAAAATTCGTTTAGGTGGGCGTGATGCCAAGGCCGAGCATTCTACGTTATCGTGGATCGCGATGTTATTCGCGGCCGGCATGGGTATTGGTTTAATGTTCTGGGGTGTCGCGGAACCGGCGGCCTATTTTACAGGTTGGTATGAAACACCTTTAGGGGTAGAGCCTTTTACGCAAGAAGCGGCCGATTTAGCCTTAGGCGCTACCATGTATCACTGGGGCTTACACCCTTGGGCTATCTATGGCGTGGTGGCGTTATCGCTCGCCTTTTTTACTTATAACAAAGGTTTGCCTTTGTCTATTCGTTCGGTCTTTTATCCGATTCTGGGTGACAGAACCTGGGGTTGGCCAGGACACATTATTGATATTATCGCGGTGTTAGCCACTTTATTTGGCTTGGCAACGTCGTTGGGTTTAGGTGCGCAACAAGCGGCGGCTGGCATGAGCCATGTCTTTGGCATTACAGGCGGAGCAGGGCTGCAAATTATGGTCATCGTAGGCGTGACTTTGCTGGCCATAGTGTCTGTTATTCGTGGTTTAGAAGGTGGCGTGAAATTGTTGTCTAACATCAACATGGTGATTGCCCTGTTGTTATTGCTGTTTGTCGCAGCGGTGGCGTTTGCGGTTTCTATGGGCACCATTCCGCAAACCATCGGAGCCTATGTTAAGAACATCATTCCTCTTTCTAACCCACATGGCCGCCCAGATGAAGCTTGGTTGCAAGGCTGGACAGTATTCTATTGGGCGTGGTGGATGTCTTGGTCGCCGTTCGTGGGTATGTTTATTGCCCGTGTATCTAAAGGCCGAACCGTGCGAGAATTTGTCACCGCTGTATTGTTGATTCCAACGGCTGTGACCATCGTTTGGATGTCGGTTTACGGTGGTATCGCCATTGATCAAATTCAAAACGGCATCGGTGCATTGGGTGTTGATGGTTTAACATCTGTCCCATTGGCGATGTTCCAAATGTTTGATGAATTAGCCCTAGGCTCACTCTTGTCATTCGTGGCAATTGTCTTGGTATTGGTGTTCTTTATTACCTCGTCAGACTCCGGTTCATTGGTTATCGACAGCATAACCGCCGGTGGCAAAATTGACGCACCCGTTCCTCAGCGTATTTTTTGGGCGTCTATCGAGGGTGCCATTGCAGCGGCGCTTCTGTGGATAGGTGGTACTCAAGCCATCGAAGCATTGCAAGCGGGCGCTATTTCTACCGGATTGCCGTTTATGTTTGTGCTGTTAATTATGTGTGTCTCTTTATTAATGGGCATGCGTACGGAAATTAATAAGTAACCCATCGGCTAGTAAGCAGACAAAACTTAGCGCCCAGTCCTTGGGCGCTTTTTTTATAACCAAACATTACGTACCAGTTTATTATGTAATTGTTGCTTTGCTAATTGTGCTTGCAGTAATTCGGCTGTGGCTAAGGCATCTACCAGGGCATTGTGGTTTTCATAGGCGGGTAAATTGTAGCGTTCTCTAACGTTTAATAAACGTAAAGAGGGCATGGTTTTATTTCGTAACTTATCAAAAATACTTCGCGAGTTTCTCAAAAATTGGGCTTCGAGTTCTAACGTATCTATGACCGGAAACAATAAATTCTGTTTAAATAGTTTTTGCACGGCAATACGAAAAAATTCTCTTTCCATATAGCGATAGTGCACCACAACTTGCTTACCCTGTAAGTGCGTTAAAATTTCTGGCAAAACCGATTTAAACGAGGGTGCTTCGGCGACATCGGTATGGGTAATGCCATGCACAAGCACCGATTCGGTTGTGAGTTTACGGGGTCTTACTATCCAATGCTTGGCTTTGCTTAAATAAATTCGGTGTACATCAAATGGCACAATACCAATGCTGACAATGTCATCGGTTTGGGCGTTTAAGCCAGTGGTTTCAATATCGAGCGCAACAAAATTTGTTTCTTGTAAGGTTTGCTGGGCTTCAGGAAGAGCTTGAAGGTAAAATAATTTCATGGCTTCAGGCAGGTCTGTATTGCGCTGCTCGGCGAAAAAAGCATCCCAATGTTCAGGCACTTCTTGGTAATTCAGCAACGCCATTTATAAACCCTTACTTGAAGCGGTATAGCGGAATTTTAAGAATTTTTGTGCGCTGCTCAAAACTTGAAAAGCTTCTTTTAAACCGCGACGTTCTTTGCCAGTGAGTGTTTCGGGTTCTACTGTGTTATCGGGTTCTTCTTCGGCTTCTAGTGCGACTACCTGTTGGCGAATACGAATTTTAGATAAATACTCTAGCGCATCGGAAAGCTCTTCGGTTTTGCCTTCTGGTAATAGCGAGGAATTAGCAATGTCTTCTAAGCGATCAAATGAATTTTGTGAAAGCGAGCCAACGGCAAGGGCATGCACGCGAATGACATCGACCATCGGTGCGGTACCTCGACGCTTTAAGTTCATGCTGTAGCGTTGGCGACCATCTATCTCCAAAACAAAGTCTTTAAAAAACCCCAGCGGCGGTGTTCTGTTTAAAGCATTGCGCGCCAAGGCCGCCAGAAAAGCTTTATTGTTTTTGGCTTTTTGGCTGATAAATCGAGTGAGTTGATCAGCCCAGGCGGTGCGTCCTTCAACGCCACTTAAATCAAAAAAAATCGAAGCGTTGAGTAGGGCTTTTGGATCCGGGTTTTCTATCCAACTGGAAAACTGTTTTTTCCAGTCTTGTAAAGTCATGCGCCAGTTAGGATTCGTGGCCATGATGCCTCCGTCGCAATAGGAATAACCGCAGGCGGCTAAGCCATCGCATACAAAATGGGCGAGTTCGTTAAAGTAATCATCGTGTAGGTTGGCATCATAATCGGGCGACAAAATTATTGCGTTGTCTTGATCGGTTACAATCAGTTGTTCTTCGCGCGCCATAGACCCAAGAGCCAAAAAACAATAGGGCACTGGAGGCGGACCTAGTTTTTGCTCGGCTAATTGTAAGAGCCTTTGTTTAAATGCTCGACCAATTACCGACATCGCCGTGCCTATCATTTGCGAGTTTGCGCCTTCTTTATGCATACGCACCATGACCGCGCTCACTTGCGGTGAAAGCTCGGCCAACTCTTCCAAGGTTTCACGACTTAAAATTCCACGCACTAACAATAAGCTGTTTTGCGATTCGTGCCGAACCACATCTGAAAGCGCTACAACACCGGTGATTTTATGCTGCTTAATTAAGGGCAAGTGGTGCACGTTGTGGCGCAGCATTATTAACATGGCTTCATACACATAAGCATCGTGGGCGATGGTGATGAGATCGGTTGACATTATTTCACGCAATGGCGTGGTATAGGGCAAAGCTTTAGCGAGAACACGTTTGCGTAAGTCGCGATCCGTGACAATGCCGGCGGGAAGCAACTGGTCTTTGCTGTCATCATCGTCTTCAGAATTATCGATGTAATCGTACACGACCACCGACGATACTTTTTGGTCGTTCATCAGGCGTGCGCATTCATGAACGGTAGCATCGGCGGTTAAGTGCACCGGAGGTCGCATAATTAAGTCACGCACGCTGGCCGTAGTCATATCATTCTCATCGGCAAGGCTTTGCACTTGTTGTTGCAGTGTAGAGTGCTCGTTGACTTCAAAAAAGTCGCCAAACTCTCCGTGCTTGTCGCACATTTCCAAAAAATAAGCCGTGGGTATACGGTAAATTAACGTGTCTTCACGTGCCTGTACTGGGTATCGAACATGGCCATTCATTAAAATACCCATTTGGCCGAACACCTGACCAGGCTCTAGCCAGTTGTAAAGCTCACCCGTGCGCCGAAACACTTCCACCGAACCTGAACGAATCATAAATAGAGCATCAATAGATGCGCCATAGGCCAGAATTTGGCTTTGGGCTTGGAAGTAACTGACTTCTATGTGAGCGCACAGTTTGGCCAGGTCTTCCTCGGGGAGGTCATCAAACGGTTCATGTGCGCCAACAAAGGTAATAATATCTTGTATTTCGATCGACATAGGCCAGTAACCTCAGCATAAGTGGGCATTGCTGTAGAGAATAATTGTGTGCTCAGAAGTGTTGCATATTTGTAACGCAAATCAATGCCGAGCTTGCATTTAACGGTTGAGTCGGGGAGCGTTAGCTGCCTATAATTTGCCCATTCATAATGATGTTGATTGGAGAAAAAATGAAGTTTACCGCAATGTTGGTTCGCGCATTGGTAATAATAGCGGCATTTTATGGCGGTTACTTATGGGTTTCTCCCACCACAAACCTACCTGAATTTGCAAAAGGGCAGGTAGATAATATTGCCCACCAAGGTGGTAATTTAGAGTATCCAGACGCTACCTTTAAAGCATACGATGAAGCATTAAACAGCCAAGCCGATGTGCTTGAGGTTGATGTTCATCTAACCAAAGATGGCCATCTAATTGTATTGCACGATACTACCATAGACAGAACCACTAATGGCAAAGGCGCTGTAAGAGACCACACATTAGCCGAGCTTAAGGCACTCGATGCGGCTTACTGGTGGCCGTATCACCCTAACGATGATATTGAAAAAGTACGGGTACCCGTTGGCCAAGAGTTTCCGTACCGCGGGGCTGGGTTGCAAATATCGACATTAAATGAAATGTTTGATCGTTATCCACATCACCGGTTCACCATTGAACTCAAAGATAATACCGATGAACTGCGTAATGCATTAGCGACCGCACTAGATAAGTATAACCGTTGGCATAATACGCTGGTGGCTTCGTTCTATTTAGATACCTTGCAAAAATTACGTGCGTCTCACCCTCAGGCGCAAACGTACGCGGGCGAATCTGAAATAAAGTTTTTTTACGCCTTACATCTTTTGCGGCTAGAAAAACTGTTCCCATATTCTGTCGATGCATTTGCGGTGCCTATGAGCAGCGGTAACGTAAACCTGGCGACGCGGCGTTTCATACAGGCGGCTCATAATGCGGGGATATTAGTGCATTACTGGACAATCAACCAAGAAGAAGACATGCGGTTTCTGATAGGTATAGGTGCCGATGGCATTATGACCGATCGCCCAGCCCTGTTAAATGCCCTGCAAACAGGACGACCATCGCCGAATCTGCTATGATTGTGCACTTTAAAACTCGTTAAATAGGCGCTCTTATGCCCAAAATTATTCCTGGTACCTTATATATTGTTGCCGCGCCTAGCGGTGCGGGTAAAAGCAGCTTGGTGAACGCATTAATTGCGCGGTTGCCCTTTGTTTATTTGTCTATTTCTCACACCACTCGGCCCATGCGCCCTGGTGAAGAAGATGGTGAACATTATCACTTTACGACTGTAGAAGATTTTACGGCACGTATCGAACAAGCCGAATTTCTAGAGCATGCGAAGGTGTTTGATAACTACTATGGCACATCGCAAACCTATGTTCAGCAACAGCTCGATGCGGGGCACGATGTAATATTGGAAATTGATTGGCAAGGTGGTCAACAAATTCGTCGGCTCATGCCCGATGCAAAAAGTATCTTTATTCTGCCGCCTTCAAAAGATGCTTTACAAGAACGCTTAGAAAAACGTCAGCAAGACAGTGCAGAAGTGATCGCGCGGCGCATGAAAGATGCCGTTTCCGAAATGTCGCATTATGCTGAGTTTGATTACTTAATAATAAACGACGATTTTTATAAAGCCCTCGATGAAATGAGTGCTATTTTTGTGGCCAATCGCATGACGATTGAGCAGCAAAAAGATCGTTATCAAAACTTATTAGAACAATTGCTTAACTAGGGTAATTTGAAATATGTCAAAGTCGTTGGCAGATCAATTGGCAGGCTTAGGCCTCGCCAATAAGAAACAAATACAGAAAGACAAAGCTGAAAAACGCAAGCAAGAGAAGCTTGCGCGAAAGCATAAAATAGAAACCGTCGATGAATCTAAAGCGGCAGTTGAAAAAGCCCGCAAAGAAAAACTCGAAAAAGACCGTCAGCTAAATTTAGAACGTCAAGAGGCGCTTAAAAAGCGTGAAGTCATGGCGCAAGTGAAACAAATGGTCATGCATGCAAAGTTAAACTTAGATGACGGCGATGTAAAATACAGTTTTGTTGATCAAACCGACAATAAAGTAAAATCACTTTATGTCACAGAGCAAATCCAGAAAGACTTAGCCATGGCTCGTTTAGCCATTGCTAGTGTTGAAGAAAAGTATTTTGTGATTCCAAAAAATATGGCCGATAAAATTGCCGAGCGCAGTGAAGCGTCAATTGTCTTTATCGCCGCCAACGATTCTTCTCAAGTAGATGACGACGATCCTTATAAAGACTTCGTCGTTCCTGATGATTTAATGTGGTAACCATTCATGAGTAAATGGCAAGGTTTCACCAGTAAAATAATTCACCACGATCGCCAGCAAGGCTATGCCGATGGACCCATTCATGCGCCCGTGTATAACTCGGTGCCCTATGGTTATGCCACCACTAAAGATTTAGAAGACGTGTTTCAAGGCAATAAAACCGGACATGCTTATGCTCGGCAATCGACGCCCACCACCGATTCTCTACAATCAATGCTTACGCAAGCCGAAGGCGGTTTGGGTTCGTTGGTGTTTGCTACGGGAATGGCGGCACTCAGTGCGGTTTTCTTTTCTTTACTGAAAAGCGGTGATCACCTCATTGCTAGCCGATTCTTGTTTGGCAATAGCCATAGTTTGTTAACCACATTAGAAAACTTTGGCATTGAAGTCAGTTTGGTCGATGCCACAAGCGTAGCTAACGTGAGAGCGGTTCAACAAGAAAATACTCGCATTGTGTTTGTTGAAACCATTGCAAACCCAGGGACACAGGTGGTCGACCTAGCGGCAATTGGCGATTGGTGTGAACAAAATAAGCTAGTGTATTTAGTGGATAACACCCTAACGTCCCCTTATTTGTTTAACCCAAAGTCGGTAAAAGCCAGTTTAATTATGAACAGCTTGTCTAAGTACTTTTGCGGTCACGGTACGGTATTAGGCGGCGCGATAACCGATACCGGCTTATACGATTGGTCACAGTACCCGAATATTTTTGATAGTTACCGAAAAGGTGATGCAAAAAAATGGGCGCTGACACAAATAAAGAAAAAAGCGCTACGTGATATGGGCGGAACGCTTAGCTCCGATGCCGCGTTCCAAATATCGGTAGGTGCTGAAACTATGGCACTAAGAATGGACCGCGCCTGCTCAAATGCCTTCGCTTTAGCAACGATGTTGAATGCACATGAAAAAGTTGCTCAGGTTTATTACCCAGGTTTAAGCTCGCATCCGCAGCACCAAAAAGCTGAGAAATGGTTTAAGCGCTTTGGTGCTATTTTAAGTTTCGATCTAAAACCAGGTTACGATTGCGCAACCTTGCTCGACAGTATCGATATCGTGATCAATGCGACGCACCTAGGTGACAACCGAACCTTAGCTTTGCCTATGGCCAGCACTATTTTTTATGAAATGGGTCCACAAAATCGTGCTGCGGCTGGCATCAGTGAGCAAATGATTCGCTGTTCAATTGGTATTGAAGATGCAGATGATTTAGTGAATGGCTTTCAACATGGGCTCGATACATTGGCTAAAACACTGTAAAAATTAAGGCAGTGACAAGCGGCGAAAAACAAGTAACAATTGGCGCATAATAAATACAAAATTATAAAGTCGCCTTTTGTTGCCAAGACGGCTGTGCTGCCCTTCTAATGCTTTAGAAGAGTAGTCGTCAACTAAGAGTATCTGTGTATGCATAAACTGCTAATTGTCGATGACCATCCGCTTTTTAGAGATGCGTTAAGCTTATCTCTGAACCAAGCAGCCAGCGTTTTACAGCTCTCACAAGAAAGCCCGATCTTATATTCAGCCTCCTTAGAAGATGCCTTTGGCCAGTTACAGCGTACGTCGAACATAGATTTGATTATGCTCGATTTACATTTGCCCGGCCACGATGGCTTTTGGGGCTTGGTTGAAATACGTAAGCTGTATCCTGCGGTTGCCGTGGTTGTTATCTCTGGCAATGACGACGGCGCAACCGTAGCAAAAGCCAAGGCATGTGGGGCTTCGGGCTTTATATCTAAATCGGCGATGTCGAGTGTCATTGTCGAAGGCGTACAAGCCGTGCTTCACGGCGAAGAATTTTGGCCAGCAGGGCGTGATGATCCCGATTCGGAAGTTGCCAATATAGCCGCCAAAGTTCATGAACTCACTGATCAGCAAATGGTGGTGCTCAAGCATTTGCAAGAAGGCCGGCTGAATAAACAGATTGCGTTCGATCTTGATATTTCCGAAGCCACGGTAAAAGCCCATGTTACGGCCATATTTCGCAAACTTGGGGTAGTAAATCGCACGCAAGCGGTGATTTTAGCGAATAAACTCCAGCTAGATACGCCCATCGCGAGCTAATTGCTTCTGCTAGCCTTCCTCAATGACTAGGTGACGCTTTAGGTCACTTACAGTCGTAATTGGCATTTTGCCTGTGACCAACTTCCCCGTTTAACGCTATAAATAGGCTGTGCTTAATTGGCATAGTTATCGCTTTATTACTGTTTAAATAATCTTATCGGAGCCGATGATGACTCAAGCAGTAAAGGATAATGTCATTCGCCTATCACAAAAACGCCCAGAACTGGCTTTAGAAAGATTAAAGCGCGCAACCGGACTGGATTTTGATGCTGCACCACAAAGCTTGGTTAACTTAGCAGAGCAAGAACTGTCGTCGCACTTAGAGCAGGTAGAATCGGAACAGGCCCCTGTACTTACAGAGGTTGTTGAAGGGCCTGTATGGGCAAAGTTAGCCGATTAATGGTTAATTAAAAAAGCGCTTTGCTGGCGGTTTTTTGGTTTCTTTTTTTACCGGTTGTACGTAGAGCTCATCGACATGATACGTTGATTGAGCGGTGGCTAATGCAACGCTCATAGAGCGTAATTGGCCAACCAACTTTAATTTAGCAATACCTGATAACAATGACGATACCGATGAGGTGGTGCATTGATCGACACAGTGTCGATGCTCCCCTAACTCATCGACCCACACCAGATACAACTTGCAAAGATCACTGTGAGATTGATCAAAGCGTATCCACGCGGCGACATTGTACTCAGATTGCCATGTTGTGCCGGTCTTTATGCCGGCCGGCTTGTCCAGAATATGCTCTGGAACATCCGTTAATTTTAATAGTGGCATTCTGTTTTCCTTCCTCGATTTGTGACAATAACCTAGGTTTTTACAAAATACCGTGCATTAGATCTCAAATTTTCTCTGCGGCAATGGGCTTTAATAGCGCTCTTAGTGCCGCTGGTTTTACCGGTTTGGCTAAAAACGATAAGCCTTTTTTTAGCGCTTGGCCACGCAAGTCACTGTCGGTATGTGCCGTAACTAGAATGGTTGGGACAGCCGCTTGCCATTGCTCTAAAAGAGTATCATAAAGCGAAAATCCCGTGAGTTTTTCGCCCAATTGATAATCGATGATCAAGGCATCGGGCTTAAGAATGTTCTGAGCGCTCTGAGCATCGGTTGCAGATACCACACGGCACCCCCAACTGGCCAGAAGGGTTGTTAACGCATCCACATTGTCTTGGTCGTTATCGATAACGGCGATCGTTAGCCCTAAAGCACTGCGCGTTTTATAGCTTGGCTTTTGCACGGCAATTGGGTGCTCAATGTTGCTCAGCGGCGTGAGAATTTCAAAACAAGAGCCTTTGCCTTCGCGAGATTTGACACTGATTTTGTGCCCTAAATGCGCACTCATGCGCCACACAACACTTAAACCTAAACCAACGCCATGCGCATACTGGGCATGCTGATCTAGCCGATTAAAATCGTGAAAAATACGCTCGTGGTCGGCCTCGGCTATGCCTAGGCCGGAGTCCCACACCTGAATTAAAATTGCATCACCGCGTTTTCGGGCGGCTAATAAAATGGAGCCTTGTTGAGTGTACTTGACCGCATTAGAGACTAAATTTTGAATGATACGGCGCAGTTGTCTCGATTCAGATAGAACAAAGTAAGCGTTAGGCCGCACAATTAAACGCAGGCCTTTTTCTTCGGCCAGTGAGTAAAATTCATTGGCGATGGAATGGAATAGTCCATTTAAATCTACCGGTTCTAACTCGGGTTTTCTTGGGTTGCCGTCTAACTTGGCAATTTCGAGCAAGGTCGATAACAGCTCTTCGGTTGTTTTTAATGAATGTTCTAGTTTTATGACCACATCGTCATCGCGGTATCGTTCGAGCAAGGCCGTGTTATATAAACGTGCCGCGTTGAGTGGTTGCAAAATATCGTGGCTGGCTAAGGCTAAAAATCGGGTCTTACTTTCATTCGCCAACTCGGCTTCGTTTTTCGCTTCAAATAATAATTCTTCAGCGCGTTCACGTTCGTTAATTTCATTTCGCAACTCTAAGGTGCGTTCTTGGACACGCTTCTCTAAATTATCTTTGGCTTCTTTTAAATCGTTTTGCACTTTGACGTATTCTGAAATGTCATTGAAGGTGGTAACAAAGCCGCCGCCCGGGAGCGGGTTGCCTTTGATTTCAATCACACTGCCATCTTGTCGCACTCGGATGAAACGATGCGGTGCGGCAGAGTGCAAATGCTCGACCCGTTTAATGACATGGTCTTCTACTTCGCCAGGACCGCATTCCCCTCGCTCAGCATTGTAACGAACTAAATCTGCAATGGGCGTGCCTACTCTGAGCAGATCAGTAGGGTAGGGATACATCTCAACGTACTTACGATTCCAAGCAACTAATCTTAGATCTCGGTCTATAACCGAAACGCCGTGGTCGAGGTTTTCAAGAGTTGAAGATAAAACCTTTTGATTAAACTGAATGGCTTGGGTGGTTTCATCGAAAAAAGTTACGACGTCTTCAAGGTGAAGGACGCTGCCTGCTACCGCTGAATGTATCATAGCGCGTGCTGAGCTTGCGCCAATGACACCTGACAAGATACGTTCAATGTAGCGAATAAATTCAGACGAAGGGGGCTCGTTGTCGATAATTCTTAAATGGTTTACGCGCTCAAAATCGGAGATCCAGCGGCGCGTTTGAGTACTCCCTGCAAAGCGCTCTAACATTGACACTAAATCGCCGGATCGTACTTGCCGTTCAGATTGTTTTGCTTCGCTTGGGAGTAAGTGTTTATCGAGTTGCACAAAAGCTGAGGCTTGGAGCCGGTCGGCCAATGAATGCTCGGCTCGTGCTGAAAACCAAATTAAGCAGGTGATGTTAAACAGTAAGCTGAAGAAAACACCATGCGATAAACTGTCACTGAATTGAAACCCTAGCATTTGTTCTGGGCGAAGCCAGCTAATGCCCCAAGGACCGTTCTCGATGAGTGACGAAGGAACATATCCGGCGTCATTTAACATGGGGATCATCAGTGTCCATACCCAGGTAATGCCGCCCGCTATCATGCCAGCGTAAGCGCCTCGGTAGTGTGCTTTACGCCAGTACAGACCGAGCAACAGTGCGGGCGTAAGTTGTACCACCAGTGAAAAAGCGAGCAAACCAATTTTTGATAAGGCTTCACTTTGTCCAAACATCACGGAGTAAAACCAGGCCGATAAAATAACGGCAACAATGATTAAGCGCCGCATTAAAATGAGCCAAGTGGCCACTTGAGTAGAATCTTGCGCTAATTTATTTCGGATCAGTACAGGGAACAGTGCATCGTTACTGAGCATGGTAGAAAGCGCTAGAGTGGTTATAACAATCATGGCCACAGAAGCAGAAAAACCACCGATAAATACTAACGCGACTAACCAAGTTTGTTCAGCGACTTGAGGTAACAACAATACGTAGGTATCGGCATTCATGTTTGCGTGTTGAAAGAGCCGTAACCCGGCTGCAGTGATTGGCAAAATCACAATGCAAATGATGACTAAGTACAAAGGAAAAACCCAGCGGGCGGTTTGTAAGTGTGATCGGTGGGTATTTTCCACAACCATCACGTGGAATTGTCTGGGAAGTACTAAAACGGCGCTCGCCGCCAATAGTAGCTGTGTTAAAAAACTTAAGTTTAAACCATTCCATGTAAATCGGCCGGTTGCTTGTAACTCACCTTTAAACTCTCCGTAGCCGGAATAGAAATAAAAAATGACATAGGCCGCCAACGCTATTAATGCCCCTAGTTTAATCAGCGATTCAAAAGCAATGGTTAACATGATGCCATGATGGTGTCTTGAAGCATCGACTTGCCGAGTGCCAAATAAAATGGCAAATATAATCATCGCAATGGCCACAAACAAAGCTGTATTCGAAGAGTTAAATGGCATGGCCGAGGTTTGGCTGACAATCGTTAGGCTGTTGGTTACTGCCTTGAGCTGCAAGCCTATATATGGAATACCCGCCACCGTACAAATTAACGTGGCTAAAAAGGCTACGCCGCGTTTTTTGCTGTAGCGTGAAGCAAGAAAGTCGGCAATGGAGGTGGTGTTTTGGCGTTTGCCAACGCGCACTAGCTTATTCAGTAAGCGGCCTGCAAACACAAAGACTAAAAATGGACCTAAATAGATGGGTAAAAAGCTCCAACCGGAGCTGGCTGCTGTGCCTACCGCGCCATAAAATGTCCAGCTAGAACAATAAACAGCTAAAGATAAAGCGTAAATATAAGGCGATATTGCTTTTGTTTTGCTGATGCCGCGTTCAGAATCACCATAGATAGCAATCGCGAATAAGATGGCGACGTATAAAAAAGCACAAACTAAAATAATCCAAGAAGTCATTATTATTGTATTCGTTTATGATACTTAAGCGATAATGAATCAGAGTTAGACTTTGCAAACAAGTTATTTTTTAAAAGGCCGTTGAATGAAGCATTTCCCAGTTGGGCATCCTGACGTTAAATTTGGACGCATTGGCGTAGTTTTAGTGAATTTAGGCACGCCTGATGATCTCTCACCTAAAAGTGTTCGACGTTATTTAAAAGAGTTTTTATCTGATTCTCGTGTGGTTGAAATACCTAAACTTCTTTGGTGGCCACTGTTGAATGGCATCATTTTAAACACACGGCCTAAAAAGTCGGCGCAGGCTTACCGTAAAATTTGGCTGCACGATATTAATGAATCACCGTTACGTCATTACACACAACAGCAAGCCGAAAAGCTGGCCCACCAAATGCCAGAAGTCGATGTGGTTTGGGCGATGCGGTATGGGCAACCTAGTATTAGTACAGCGCTCACTCAGTTACAGGCAAAGGGTTGTGATCGTATTGTTGTGTTTCCTATGTATCCTCAATATTCAGCGACAACGAATGCCACAGTATCAGATGCGGTGTTCGATCACCTTAAAACGCTTCGCTGGCAGCCTACTGTGCGCATTGCACACCCTTGGTACCGCCAAGAAGCCTATATTAATGCCATCGCCGCTCTACTGAAGGCGCGCCTAAACGAGCGTGAATCAGCACCTGAAAAAATCATCATGTCTTTTCATGGTTTACCCGAGCGATTTATTAATCAAGGCGATCCATACCAATGTCATTGCTTTGTTACCCGTCGGCTGATCGCTGAAGCAATCGGCTGGTCATTAGATGATGTTTTGGTGACATTCCAAAGCCGTTTCGGTAAAGCCAAGTGGATAGAGCCCTATACCAATGCAACGCTAACATCGTTGGCAGAGGAAGGCGTAAAAGACATATTAGTGCTGACGCCAGGATTTGTGGTGGACTGCTTAGAAACACTTGAAGAAATTGCGATGGAAGGCAAAGAGGTCTTCGAAGAAGCTGGGGGCACACATTATGATGTATTACCGTGCTTAAACGACAGCGGTGAAGCAATGGATATGATTGAGCAATTGGTAAAAGCAGAGTTGAGCGGGTGGGAACTTTAACAACGTTTCTAGCTATTTTTATTTTTAGTGGCTAGAAATAAAAACAGCGCCCTTATTCTTGTTTTTAGGTGGGCGCCGATGTTCTTAACTCCACTCTTTTATTGTTTTTGTTTTCGAGTGTCTTTTAATCGTTGTGACCTAGTAATAGCACTTGGTGTGCCAGTTTTGAAAAACCCTTATATATCAATGGGTTACGGCTCAATGGTTGTTTTTTGAGCAATGAAAGCAAGTTTGTTACCGAATCTGAAGGTAACGTTTGGGAACTGAGGTAACACTTTTTAAGTCAGGGTAACGTTTTGCATCAAAACGTCTCAAGTATGTAATGTTATGTTGCAAAAATAGTTAAATATTTGGCTAGCAACCAAAAATTTGCCGTTTAATAATAGGCTTCAGTCATTATTTAGTGTCAATGAGGTGTGTATGTTTGGTTGGTTTAAAAAGGATAAGTCAGGTAAGGCGTCAGTGCCAAAGTTAGACTTTGAAGAATATAAGGGGTTTCAAATAGCAGCGACCCCAATCAATGAGGGTGGACAGTTTCGTGTTTCAGGTGTAATCGAGCTTGCAGCAGAAGGTGAAACAACTAAACAGCACCGTTTTGTGCGCGCTGATTTGATTCCTAATGAGGAAGAAGCCGTTCGTATCACCCAGCTGAAAGCCCGTATGATGGTCGATCAGATGGGTGAACGTTTATTTGAAGAATAACGGCGCAGTCAATCAACTGCGCTAAAACGATATTGTTTAATTTAGGGTTGAGTCACCAGGTTCTTTAAACAGCTCAACCACATCTTCTGCGCTGAAGGCGTACTTTTCACGGCAAAACTGGCAATCTAGGTCAATGTGGCCCATTTCACGAACAATATCTAACGCTTCATCTTCACCTAATGTTCTTACAGCGTTCGCGGTTTTTTCTTTACTGCACGTGCATTCAAATTTTAGGCTTCTGGGTTCGAAAACACGCACAGTCTCCTCGTGGAACAAGCGATTTAGCATGACATCGGGCTCAAGCGACAAAATTTCTTCTTCGGAAGTGGTGCTGGCCAAATGAATAACTCTTTCCCAGGTTTCTAAGTCGGCATCGCTGCTTAAACTGCTTTCGCTTGCCGAGCTCGGCATTGCTTGAATCATCAGGCCCGCTGATTGATGTTGATTGGAAAATAGCCAAATTCGAGTGCGAATTTGTTCAGATTGCTGGAAATAGTCTTCTAAAACGGCCGCTAAAGAGAGTTCGCTGTCATTTATGGGCACCACACCTTGGTAGCGCTGTCCTTTCTTGGGCTCAATGGTGATCGCCATTTGCCCATGGCCTAGCAATTCGCCTTGTTCGTCAAAATCATCATTGTACTGAGCAATTGCACGAATCGCGCTGTTGTCGCGACACTCGGCCATAATCGTACGTACTTGTCCCGCGCCGCGTACTTGCAATGATAAGGTGCCTTCAAACTTTATTGTATCGCTGAGCATGGCCGCGGCTGCCATGAATTGGCCCAACAAAGATTTAATTGTATCGGGGTAATTATGCTTGCTGAATACGTCGTTTAGGGTGGTTTCTAACTGGGTTAACTCACCACGAATGGGCGTATCTTCGAATAAAAATCGTTGTGTGGCATCGTGTAATGTCATAACTGGCCTTGGCTTATTCAGTAGATTTGGTTTTGAAACGATGAATTTGTCGTCGTTCCTTTTTATTGGGTCGGTGGTCACTTAATACTTTACCCACGTTCATGGCTTTGCGTTGCACCGCAAGCGCTTCTCGCTTGGTAATAGACTCTGGTGTTTCGGTATAGAGTAGTTGAGCCTCAGGTGCTCCGCGACGTTGTTCTGAAATTGCATCAACAATGACGGTTTTTTCATCCCAACCCAGTTTAAGGCGTACTTCCTTGCCTAGCTCTACGACACGGCTGGGTTTTGATTTAGCGCCATCGTAATGAACTTTGCCACCTTCTATGGCAGCTTTGGCCAGTGCTCGTGTTTTATAGAAACGAGCCGCCCAGAGCCATTTATCGAGACGAACATTGGGTTTAGCATCAGACATGTTAGGTCGCTTATACGTGTTTTAAACCATTGGAACTAAGCGTCTCAAGGTAAGGGCAAAATTGCCATTTGCAACCATGAGTCGTGGGATTAATCTGCACATGGTAATATAGACGACCAATTTTGCGTATTCGAATCGGCATGAACTCAATTTTACCCTTACTAGGCCTTCAACATATCCCTTTGTTGTATCAACTGGCCGAACGAGCCGGCGATGCCATCTTAAAAATATACGAAGATGAATCGCTGTGGCATACCGAACAAAAGTCTGACGCAACGCCCGTCACTCATGCTGATATAGCCTCTTCAGATATTCTAATTGAAGGGTTGCCTCATATTGTTCATGCGCCGGTGGTGTCTGAAGAAGCCTTACCTGACTACACACAGCGGCAACAATGGCCAATTTATTGGTTAGTCGACCCGATGGATGGCACGCGAGAGTTTATTCATAAAACGGGCGAGTTTGTTATTAACATCGCGCTTATGCATCAGCACCAACCTGTGTTTGGCATGCTTTACCAACCGCAAACGAGATTTGCCTGGTGGGGTGGGCAATCGCTAGGGGCATTTATGGGGACGCCTGAAAGCCACTCATCGATGCGGCCGAGCAAAAGCTCACAGTCTTTAGTTGCGCTGGGGTCTCGCCGTTCTAAATGGCAGGGCGCTTGGTTAAGTGCATTAGAACAAGCCGATTTTCAGGTCGAAAAAAAATCTCTCGGCAGCGCGCTCAAGTTTATGCAACTTGCGCAAGGGGATGCCGATCTATACCCCCGTTTGGGCCCGACCAGTGAATGGGACACTGCGGCGCCTCAAGCGATTTTAGAGCAAACGGGCGGCGCTATCGTGCAATGGGATGGTTCGCCCCTACGCTATGGAAAAGAAAACACCCTGAACCCTCACTTTGTCGCGGTTAAAGATAAAAGCTTATTAGCGATGCTAGTGAACCCGTAAATAAAAAACGCTCCGTTACCGCTTGGTCGCACCAATGTAACTTGTGCACTAAGCTGCAGTGAGCACTTACTTCTTATGCAAAAAAACGAGTTTAGAGTTTAATTATGATTAATGTACTGAAATTAAATAAAGGCGCAGAGCGGCGTATTCGAGCTGGGCATCATTGGGTGTACAGCAATGAAATAGACAATAGTTTTGCGCCGTTAAAAGAAGTTCAGCCTGGCTCAGTGATTAACATTGTTGATGCTCAAGGTAAAAACTTAGGCAGCTTTATGGTTAACCCAAATGCGCTCATTTGTGGCCGTTTGGTAAGTCGAAAAGCGGATCGCCAACTCAGCAGTTCGTTGTTAAAAAACCGCTTAAAGCAAGCGTTAGCCATTCGTGAACAGTGTTTTGATCAACCCTGCTACCGATGGGTTTTTGGTGACAGTGACGGCCTCTCCGGGTTAGTGATTGATCGCTTTTTCGATATTCTCACGGTGCAAGTTTCTACGGCGGGTATGGAAGCGCAGCTTGATGTCATTCTAGAACACGTGATTCGGCTGGTTCAGCCTAAGGGTGTTTTGCTCAAAAATGATGGCAAAATGCGCGCCGTTGAAGGGCTAGACTCCTATGTGCGCGTTGCTTATGGCGAAGTGCCCGATTTAGTAGAGTTGGTCGAAAATGGCACTAAGTTTTTAGCGCCGTTAATGACGGGCCAAAAAACCGGTTGGTTCTACGATCATCGACCGAATCGAGCATTAGCCGCTTCCTATGCGAAAGGTAAAACCGTCTTAGATGTTTTCAGTTATCTAGGGGGCTGGGGACTAACCGCAGCAAATGCAGGTGCTGAGCAGGTGACGTGTGTGGATGCCTCAGCGTTAGCGTTAGAAGGCGTACTTGAAAGCGCTGCTTTAAACAACTTGCAAGGTAAAGTAGAAACCGCTCATGGCGATGCGTTTGAGGTACTAGCTCAATTCCAAAAAGAAAAACGACGATTCGATATTGTCATTGTTGATCCGCCTGCTTTTATTACCCGCCGCAAAGACATTGCCGCAGGTGAGCGTGCTTATCAAAAGCTCAATGATGCCGCAATGAAGCTGGTGAGCCATGGCGGAATTCTTGTCAGTGCCAGTTGCTCAATGCATTTAGAAAGTGATCGCCTGCGCGATATGATTCGAGCCAGTGCGATAAAACTTGAACGGCATGCCATGATACTTTCAGAAGGGTATCAGGGGGCCGATCATCCAGTGTTGCCGGCTGTCCCTGAGACGCGCTATATCAAATCGATCTTTGCGCAAATTAGCCCAAGCTTATAGTTGGGCTATTGCGTTACGACGGTTAAATTTAGGTTTTGTGAGAGCTTGGTGAATTCAAGCGCCATCGCAGCAACGGCTTGTCGAGCGGCGAGCCATTGTTCATTCGTTTCCGATTCAAATGGAAAGCTTTCAGGTAACTCGGCTAAGCTTGCTTGTACTTTAGCCACAGCCGCTTGTAAGTTTTTGCCGGTTATTTCTATACTGGTTTCTTTGGTTAGCCATTGGCTAAACACCGACGGCTCAGCCTCAGTGCCTAATAGCCGCGAAATCTCATCGACTTGTTTTAACAAGTAAGCACGACCGTTGCCGGCAAATTGTGCTGGGTGGATCCACTCTGGTTCTTCTAGCGAAGTTTCAGCAAAGGTGTGATTTAACAGTTTAACCATTGTAAAACGCTGCAAGGTTTTTACTAAAACATTGAACTTTGCCCGATCGGGCAGTTCGCTGAATTCACCAGAATCACTCCAACGAGCCTGCGCTTTATCAAGTTGTTTGCTTAGGTGAGCGTTGGCAATTTTTAAATAACTTAATCGTCGATTCACCAGCGTTTGCGCATCTTCATCGGTTTTGGTTTGCCAAAAATCGGCTAAAGGCGTTTTCCAAAGAAAGAATTCTACAACGGGAAAGCCGAGAGATGCAGACTCTTCATCCATCAACCTGTGCTGGCCCAAAAGCGTGTCTTCAGTGATCGCCAGTTCGAGCTCGTGCACTAAGCCACTATAAGGGTAAAGAGGAATGCCATCGATATAGCCTGGTAAAAATGGGCGCGTATCAATCAGGTCGAGTGTACGTTTTAGGCCTTTCGCTTCGTTTAAATTAAAGGGCTCCGTAAAGTACAACGCGCTGGCAGTCCAGCGTTGGTGGCATTCAATAAAACGCTGCTGGGCGTTGGCTTGGGTTTCTTCATTTGGATCGTTCAAGAAACTTTGAACACCAACTTCGAGTTGACGGCATAGCGCCACGGTTTCGGCCATAGCGGATTGAGCCGCTTGTTGAAATGCCGCCGCTACAGGGGCTAAATCGGTCAGGCGTTCACTGGTTGCGGGTAATTCCGATTCTCCAGCATTGGTATTTGCGCCTTCAGAAGGCGTGATTGAAATATCGTCGTCCTTGTCACCGCAACTCGAAAGCAGCAGCAGTAACGTGCAAGTCAAGGTGGTCAGTCGCTTCACGCGTTGCCTCGTAAGTCCATTATTGTCCATGAGTGTTGTTGCGCAATATCACGCAAACGATCATCAGGATTAACAGCTACCGGATGGTCTACTTGTTCTAACAAGGGTAAATCATTGTGAGAGTCTGAGTAAAAATAGCTGCCGGTGAGGCTTTCATCAGAATCATCGAGCCATTGCTGTAACCTCACTACTTTACCATGAGCAAAGCTCGGCGTGCCAGTCGCGTTCCCCGTATATTTGCCATCGACAATTTCAGGTTCGCAGGCGATAAGGTTGTGTATGCCTAAACGGTGTGCAATGGGCTCGGTTACAAAGCGATTCGTCGCCGTGATGATCAACAAAGTATCACCGGCTTTTTGGTGTTGATCGATGAGCGCACTGGCTTGTGAAAGCAACATAGGTTCAATGTACTCAGCCATAAATTGCCGATGCAGCGGGGCGAGCTCTTCTGGAGTTTTGCCACTTAAAAACTGCAATGCAAACTGAAGGTATTCGTTAATATCTAAGCTGCCTTGCTGATATTGAACTAAAAATTTGTCATTTGCTTCTTGTACGACGTCAGGATCGACCAATTTGTGCTTTACTAAGAATTCGCCCCAAGCATGGTCGGAGTCGCCATGGATGAGGGTGTTATCGAGATCAAATATAGCAAGCGCCACGGTAAGTCCTTGTTTAAATTGGGTTTGATGGCTATTTTATGTGTTTTATTGGCGCGCTGCAGCTCTTTTAGGCTCAGAGTGTGAGGTTAACAGGAATGGCGCTTTTTAAGCGCTTGTGAAACAATGGATATTCGTCGCTTGAATAAAACGGGCGTTCAAACGATAGGACATGAGATGAGAAGGGTATGATCGATTCAGATGGGTTTCGCCCAAATGTTGGCATTATATTAACCAATAATGAAGGGCAGGTACTGTGGGCACGCCGTATTGGTCAAGATGCTTGGCAATTTCCACAAGGTGGAATTCGTCAGCATGAGACGCCTGTGCAAGCTCTGTATCGTGAACTCAAAGAAGAAGTTGGCCTCGACCCTAAAGATGTCGATATTTTAGCCTGCACGCGTGGTTGGCTAAAATATCGGCTCCCTAAACGCATGATTCGCCAAAACACGTTGCCTATCTGTGTTGGACAAAAACAAAAATGGTTTTTATTGCGAATGCTCAGTGAAGACCATTGCGTAAACTTTGATGCCTGCGAAGACCCTGAATTTGATGGCTGGCAATGGGTGTCATACTGGTACCCGCTGTCTAAAGTCGTTTCCTTTAAGCGGGATGTCTACCGCAAAGCCTTGACGGAGCTTAGTCCTCGTGTGCACAAGGTGGCTGATGCCTATGCCTGATTTACTGCACCTGTTGCGTAAAGTTGTCGAAGCCGTCACTGGGTCGCGCAACTTACAGCCGTCATTAGAGCGCTTAACCAAAATGGTGCGCGAAGGCATGGAAGTAGATGCCTGTTCGGTATTTTTATGGGATGGGAACATTGAACGCTATGTCTTAATGGCGACCGACGGGCTCAAAGATGGCTTAGCAGGTAAAATAACCTTGACCAAAAATGAAGGCATGATTGGTCTGGTGGGTAAGCGCGAAGAGCCTCTGAATATTGCAAACTCTACATTACATCCCAATTTCCATTCTGTGCCGTCGGCCGGTGAAGAAAAATTTCGTGCCTTATTGGCAGTCCCCATCATTCACAATCGCAAACTGTTAGGCGTACTGACGGTTCAACGGTTTAAAGATGACCGTTTTAGCGATGAAGCAGAAGCCTTTTTGGTGACTTTGTCGGCTCAAATGGCGGGAATCATTGCCAATGCTGAGGCCACGGGCGCACTGAGTGGTATGAACTTAATTGGCGAGCAAAGCCAAGACGATATCCGGTTTTCTGGCGTTGCGTGCTCTACTGGCGTAGCCATTGGGCAAGGCCATGTGATCGCGGCCGAAGTCGAGCTCGACAGCGTTCGTTTTCACTCCACAGAAGACATCAACGGTGAGATCGAGCGTTTTAAAACCGCACTCGACGATGTTCGCCAAGATTTATCGCAGACTCGAGAGCGGTTAGAGAATGAGCTTAGACCTGAAGAACTCGCGTTGTTTGATGTGTATGCTGGCATATTAAATGATCAGGCCGTGGGTGGCTCCGTCATAGAAAAAATTGAAGACGGTGAAAGCGCGCCGAGTGCTTTAGCGACTGTCATGCGTGGCTATATTCAGCACTTTGAAGAAATGGAAGACACCTATTTAAGAGAACGCGCCGCTGACATGCGCGATCTCGGCCAACGTTTACTCAATTGTTTACTGGCCGATGAATCGGAGCGTGTTATTCCAAAAGGCGCAATCCTGTTGGGTGAAGAGTTATCCGCGACGGTGTTTGGCGATATTAATCCAGAACACATTGCCGGTATCGTGTGCGCACGGGGCTCCGCTAATTCGCATTTAGCTATTTTGGCTAGAGCTTTAAACATTCCTACAGTTTTAGGTGCGCAAGATATTCCCTGGACCGAGCTCGAAGGCAAAGAGCTGGTGGTCGATGGTTATCGTGGGCATGTTTACTATCAATTATCGGAAGAACGACGAGCTCACTTTGAAGAGTTGGTGGCCGACGAAAAAGCTAGGGTATCTGGGTTAGATGCGCTGATCGATATGCGCGCAGAAACCGCCAATGGGTTAAACATTAACCTGATGGTGAATACCGGCTTACAAACTGACATATTGCGCTCAAAAGATTCCGGCGCCGATGGTGTAGGGCTGTTTCGTACCGAAGTGCCCTTTATGATGCTAGGGCGGTTCCCCAGTGAAGAAGAGCAAGCTAAAATTTATCGCTCCCAGTTACAAACATTTCATCCACGACCGGTGACCATGCGTACCTTGGATATCGGTGGGGATAAAAGCTTAGATTACTTCCCGATTGTTGAAGACAACCCGTTTTTGGGGTGGCGTGGGTTAAGGGTGACTTTAGATCATCCTGAGATTTTTATTGTTCAAGTTCGAGCCATGTTGCGTGCCAGCGTAGGTCTGAATAATTTAAAAATCATGCTGCCCATGGTCACTAGCATTAGTGAAGTTGAAGATTCCTTGCAAATAATTCATCGTGCCGTGTACGAGCTGAATGAAGAGGGCGTGCCCGTAGAGTCGCCTGATGTAGGTGTGATGATTGAAGTGCCATCGGCGGTTTATTTGATCAAAGATTTTGCGAATTTGGTCGATTTCATGTCGGTAGGCAGTAACGATTTAACCCAGTATTTGCTTGCCGTCGACCGCAACAACCCACGAGTGGCCGACATCTACGACAGTATGCACCCGGCCGTTCTAAAGGCGCTAAAATCTATAGTCGATGAATGCGATGCGGCAAACGTTCCGTTAAGTTTGTGTGGAGAGTTAGCCGGTGATCCGTTAGGGGCTGTTACTTTGCTAGGCCTAGGTTACCGTAATTTATCCATGAGCAGTGCAAACCTACTGCGAGTGAAGGCCGTTTTAATGCAGATTGATTCGGGTTGGGCGCAAACGGTGTCGAGCGGTTTGCTTAATTTAGATGATCCTAAAGTTATTCGTTCTACCTTGCAGTTGGCGTTGCAAAAAGCGGGCGTTCCGCTTACTTCGTTAGGTGTATTGCCTACTCATTAGTTCTCTCCCTTCAGCGGTTTTGTGCACGTTTATCAAATTGACTCTCATTAAATAGTATTGCCTCCTTACAATGTAGGAGGCTATCCGCTCGCTTTTGCTCTATTTTTAACCAATACAACAAAAAGAAATAATAAAAAGAGATGCAAAAATGAAGTTAAAATTCGGGTTATTCATTGTAAGTTTAATGTTGTCGTTGCCGGTATTTGCCAGTGATGTTTTTATAGTGCAAAGCTATAACATCGAATATGAATGGGATGCCGAGTACGTGGAATCGGTTCAACGTGTTCTAGGTGCAGAGCACAACTACACCATTCGAGAATTAGACAGCAAGCGTAAGCAGCCAGAGCAATGGAAAGAAACGGCGCGCCAAGTCGTTGAAGAAATAAAGCAGGTTCAACCCGATATCGTCATTGTAGGTGACGATAACGCCATGAGCTCAGTTGCGGTCGCCTTGAATGGTTCTACTATTCCCGTAGTCTTTCTTGGTGTTAATGGCACCTTGCAAGACTATGGCGTACAAGGCAGTGCAAATATTACAGGTGTTTTGGAGCGGCCGTTTTTTGAACAAAGTGTGCGCCACTTACGTAAAGTGACCGACAATAACAGTCGTTTTTTGGTGTTAATGGACGATTCCATAACGATGCGAAACGCCGTAAGCGAAACCTACGGAGATCAACGTACCGCCACTGTGCAAAATACCCAGGTAGACTTCTTTTTATCGAACAGTGCCGAGCAATGGAAAGAACGCGCTAGAACCGCAAAAGATGATGGCTATGACGCGATCATTATTGGAACCTACCATACCTTGCGTTATGCAGATGATACTTACTTCCCGCCAGCTGACGCGATAGCTTTCTTACGTGAGACCTCTGTTATTCCGGTCTTCTCATTTTGGAACATATTTATCGGCGCTGACAAAGCCATTGGTGGTTATTCAATTACCGCCTATGAAGAAGGCAAGGCCGCGGCCCGTATGGCTCAGCTTATCTTAAGAGGGGTCTCTATCAATAAAGTGCCGCCAATTACGTCAATCTCAGGGCAGTACGTTTACAGTAAACAAGGTTTAGAAAAGTGGGGTGTAAAACTCACCACCTTAACTCGCTCTCAGGCTGTATTCGTAGAATAAACGCTTTCTAGAAGGCAAAAAAAATCCTGCTAAGCAGGATTTTTTTATGCGGATTAAAAACTACTTAGAAGAGCGGCTTGCGCGCTTACGTTCGTTTTCAGTCAACAGCTTCTTACGCAAACGTATGCTTTCAGGCGTAACTTCTACGAGCTCATCGTCTTCGATGAATTCAAGCGCCTGCTCTAATGTGTGCTTAATTGGTGGTGACAATGTTAAAGCTTCATCGGTACCGCTGGCACGAACGTTAGTTAGCTGCTTTCCTTTCGTTGGGTTAACAACGAGGTCATTTGCGCGTGAGTGAATGCCCACAATCTGGCCTTCATAAACATCAATACCATGACCTAAGAATAAGCGACCACGATCTTGCAGTGGGTACAGACCGTAAGCCAGTGTTTTACCTTTAACCATAGAAACCAATACGCCGTTTTGACGGCTGACTACATCACCTTCTTTAACCGGACCATAGTGGTCGAAGATGCTGGTCATGATGCCAGAACCGCTGGTTAAGGTTAAAAACAAGCCACGGAAGCCAATCAAACCACGTGAAGGTGCCATGAATTCTAACTTAATACGGCCTTTACCATCGGGTTCCATGTTCGTTAACTCGGCTTTACGCAAGCCTAGTTCTTCCATGATAGAACCTTGGTGCTCTTCTTCAACGTCAATAACAACGGTTTCAAACGGCTCTTCAATTTTGCCGTCTACAACGCGTTGAATTACTTCAGGACGGGACACACCCAGCTCGAAGCCTTCACGACGCATTGTCTCAATCAATACAGAAAGGTGAAGCTCTCCACGACCAGAAACACGGAATTTATCCGGTGTATCGCCTGGCTCTACACGTAGAGCAACATTGTGGATAAGTTCTTGGTCTAAACGCTCTTTAATATTACGAGTGGTAATGAACTTACCTTCTTTACCCGCAAATGGAGAGTCGTTTACTTGGAATGTCATGCTTACTGTTGGTTCATCAACCGTTAAAGCAGGTAATGCTTCAACTGTTTGAGGGTGGCATAAAGTGTCTGAAATAGACAAGCCTTCGATACCCGTAATACAAACAATGTCACCGGCATTTGCAGTGTCTACTTCAACACGTTCTAGGCCATGATAACCCATGACTTGTAAGATTTTACCTTTACGCGATTTGCCTTCGTTATCTACAATAACGACTTGGTCGTTAGGCTTAACGCTGCCGCGAGTAATTCGGCCAACACCAATAACGCCAACATAGCTGTTGTAGTCTAATGCAGAAATTTGCATTTGGAACGCACCGTCAGAATCAACTTCTGGCGAAGGTACGCGTTCAGTAATCATTTGGAACAACGGTTCCATATCTTCTGCCATCTCTTCTGGGTCTAAGCCCGCAATACCATTTAGAGCAGAAGCATAAATAACAGGGAAATCTAATTGCTCATCGGTAGCACCAAGACGATCAAACAAATCAAAAACTTGATCCATTACCCAGTCAGGGCGTGCGCCTGGGCGGTCAATCTTGTTAATAACAACAATTGGCTTTAAGCCTTGAGCGAATGCTTTAGAGGTAACGAAGCGAGTTTGTGGCATTGGGCCATCTACTGCGTCTACCAACAATAATACGGAATCTACCATCGACAATACACGTTCAACTTCGCCACCGAAGTCGGCGTGGCCAGGGGTATCTACGATGTTAATACGGTAATCGTTCCACTTAATCGCGGTGTTTTTTGCCAAGATCGTGATACCACGTTCTTTTTCTTGGTCGTTGCTGTCCATGACACGTTCACTGCCTTGGTCTTTACGGCCAAGTGTGCCCGACTGGCTTAATAGTTGGTCGACTAGGGTAGTTTTACCATGGTCAACGTGGGCAATAATGGCAATGTTGCGTAAGTTATCGATCACTGTTTTGATTATCCGGTATTAAAATTCAAGGGCGCGGATTATACCTTTAGTGAGCGAAAAAGATACAATTTTAAGCAGAATCGGAAGAAATCTTTAACTTAAAACAAAGGTCGAAAAATCGCGCCAATGCTCACGCCACTGCTCTGGCATCAAGGTTTCGTAACCTTCGCCAAAGCTAAGCTCGAACCAAAGTTGACCATTGGTCACTTTATAAGGGGGCGGCAATATCGCAATCTTATTTTGCTCAACCCATTGGCTGGCTTTGGCTAAAAAACGCTCAGGGTCGGCTTCAATGCGTAATCTAAACATATTCGTTTGAGGCGTTTTGGGCCAAGTTGAGACGCCTTGTGTCGCGTTTAGGACCGGCGCAAAAGAGTGGCAGTGCTTTAAATAGACGGGCATTTTAGGTAGATAATGCTCTAAACCTTGTTTTGCCGCTAAAATATAAGGATACAGCGCGTATAGGTTTCCTCCAACGCGGCGTTGCCAGATTTTCGCTTTGCTAATGAAATCGGCATCGCCCGCTAATACCGCGCCAGCAATC
Organism: Reinekea marina; assembly: GCF_030409715.1. Classification (NCBI taxonomy): domain Bacteria; kingdom Pseudomonadati; phylum Pseudomonadota; class Gammaproteobacteria; order Oceanospirillales; family Saccharospirillaceae; genus Reinekea; species Reinekea marina. The sequence continues at coordinate 106,847 of NZ_JAUFQI010000001.1, read as the reverse complement.
CCGCCTAAATCTTTGTAAAAACTGACATAAACTGAATCGAATAATGCTGATATTTCAGCCAAAGATTTACCGTAATAGCTGGGGCATTGCCATAAGCGTGCGCCGTCCATGTGTAACTTGATGCCTTGTTCACGCGCCCAATCGGATTGTTCTTGCAAAGCTTCCCAGCTGGGCAGTTGACCTCCAATTTCACGCATTGGCAGCTCTAATAGGATGGCGGCTAACGGGTCATTTGCGGCGTGTTTTAAATCGTCTAATTGCGGAATCTGATCAGCATCGCCTAATGTACAACCTTTTAGCTGATACAGAACTTGGTATGCGTTTTCTTCGTGAATGTGCACGTGGCTGGTTGCCGGCAGTGCAACATAGGGTGTGCGTGCTTGGTCGGCCCAAATACGTAGAGCGATGGGTTGCGCTTGCGTGCCAGAAGGTAAAAACAGCGCCGCCTCTTTGCCCAGTAATTGAGCGACGTCTTGTTCAAACGATTCGATCAGTTTTCCAGAACCATAGAGGTCAGGTTCATCATCAGTACTTAAGTTGTCTGCCAGTGATTGCAGGCGTTGTTTCATGCTGCGCTTAGCATGCCTAACCATGACATGCTCACTTTGGTTAAAGAGCGATCGGTAGTGTTGGATAGCGGGTTGAATGTTGTTCATGAACTTCCTTTTTGTTATCCCAAAAACGCGCTGTAAACAGGGTTGTCTGTTTCATCCCAGTACCGATACCCAAGATTATCGAGCTCTTTTTTAAAGGCTTTTAGATCGGACTTTGGTACTTGAACGCCGCTGAGCACTTTACCGTAGGCCGCACCATGGTTTCGATAATGAAACAAGCTGATGTTCCAATGCCCACCTAAGGCGTTTAAGAATTTCAACAAAGCTCCTGGGCGTTCTGGAAATTCAAATCGATACAGCCGTTCATCTTGCGCCTGAGGCGCATGCCCTCCAACCATGTGCCGTACGTGCGTTTTTGCGGCCTCATTGTGAGTCAGATCAAGAACCGCATAGCCATCGTCGGTAAGACGTTGCAGTAAATCGGAGCGCTCTTCGTCGCTGCTGATTTTTATGCCGACAAAAATTTGTGCATCTTTACTGTCGTTGTAGCGATAATTAAATTCCGTTACAGATCGTTTGCCTAAATGAGAGATAAATCGTTTAAAGCTACCTGGCTTCTCATTAATAGTGACCGCGAAGATGGCCTCATGATGTTCGCCCACTTGTGCTCGCTCGGCAACATATCTGAGGCGATCAAAGTTCATGTTGGCGCCAGAGCAGATGCTGATGAAGGTTTGGCCTTGCGCGGATTCACGATCAATGTACTTTTTCATGCCCGCAAGCGCGGTTGCTCCGGCTGGTTCAGCAACGGAGCGAGTGTCATCAAAAATGTCTTTAATGCTGGCACATATTTGATCCGCAGACACGGTGATGACTTCATCAATGTGGTACTTCAGTATTTTAAACGTTTCTTTGCCAATCTGTGCCACGGCAATGCCATCTGCAAATAACCCCACTTCTTTGAGCGTTGAGCGTTTGCCCGATTTCAATGCGGCGGCCAGGCACGCACTTTCTTCGTATTCGACTCCAATCACTTTGATATCTGGTCTTAGGTACTTTACGTACGCAGCTATGCCAGCGGCCAGACCGCCTCCGCCTACGGGGACAAAAATTGCATCGAGGTTATTTGAACCAATTTGATGAATGATTTCGCGAGCAACTGTGCCTTGCCCGGCTATAACCAGTTCATCATCGTATGGGTGAACAAAGGTTAGGCCTTGCTCTTCTTGTAATTTAATGGCGTGCGCAAAAGCCACATCAAATGAATCACCAAACAATACAACTTTACCACCACGTGCTCTGACCGAATTCACTTTAATGTCGGGTGTGGTCACGGGCATCACGATGGTGGCTTTGACTTTCATAAGTCGCGCGGCTTCGGCAATTCCTTGGGCGTGGTTGCCTGCAGAGGCGCATATGACCCCTGCTTTTTTCTGAGCTTCAGTCAAATGTGCCATCTTGTTGTAAGCGCCACGAAGCTTAAATGAAAATACCGGCTGCAAGTCTTCACGTTTAATCAAAATACGATTGCCAATGCGTGCGCTGAGTGAACTCGCTTCGTCGAGCGGAGTTTCAATGGCCGCTTCATAAACTTTGGCATTCAGTATTTGTTTAACGTACGACTCTAACATGCAATCTTGCCTTACAGGGTGAATGGAACACACAGTGTACGGATTATAACGCATGAACCCTAGCAAAAAATGGCGCTAAAACTGCGATATTACGTTGCGTGAACTGCGTATATTGGGGTTTACCCCTAGTCTAAATTTTCGGTGTGGCTTTTTTAGGCACAGTAGGTGAGAAATAGAGCGTTACCCTCTATAATAAGGCTCTACATAACCTTAGGATGTTCGCCATGACTCAAGACGAATTGAAGCAAAAAGTAGCTCAAGCCGCACTCGACTACATTAAACCCGATCTGCGCGACGATGCGATTATAGGCGTCGGCACTGGCTCAACCGCAAATTTCTTTATCGATGCTTTGGGCAAACTTGTTGGTCAATTTAAAGGCGCTGTTGCCAGCAGTGATGCGACAGCCGAAAGACTAAAAGGGCATGGTATTGAAGTATTCGATTTAAACGATGTTGATCAATTGTCAGTGTACGTAGATGGTGCAGATGAAGCCAACGCCAAGTTGGAAGTGGTAAAAGGTGGTGGCGCAGCGTTAACTCGTGAAAAAATTGTAGCCGCAGTGGCGGAAACATTTATTTGTATTGCAGATGCCTCTAAAGCCGTTGAAACGTTAGGCAGCTTTCCCTTGCCGGTAGAAGTTATTCCTATGGCTCGAAGCTATGTTGCCCGTGAAATTCAAAAGCTAGGTGGTCAGCCTGTGTACCGCGAAGGGGTTGTTACCGATAATGGAAATGTTATTTTAGATGTACACGGCTTATCGATAACCGATGCGAAAGATCTAGAGAAAACGCTGAATAATATCGTGGGTGTGGTCACAAACGGCTTGTTTGCGCATCGTCCTGCCGATGTACTCATGCTGGGCACCGAAGAGGGTGTTAAAACTCTGACGGTGATAAACACCATGTCAGCTTCAGGCGAGTTTTATTAATCGCTAACAAAAAAGCCCTCAACCGAGGGCTTTTTTAGGCTTTAAATAACAGCAATGTTTAGTTTACACGTTCCCATACTTGGGTACGGCCGATCAACGCAAATCCGATAAAGCCGCGCACTGAAAGTTTTTTGCCGTTTTCAATGAGCTCTAAGTTGGCTTTGTATTCTTTGCCGTTGTTTGGATCCAAAATTTTACCGCCGGTCCATTCGTCACCGTCTTTTTCGAGCCCCCAAACAAACACCATGCCTTCAATAGGTTTGTTTTTACGAGAACCTTTGCATTCTTTGCACACAGGATTTGGTTCGCTTGGGTTTAGTAGTTCGATAATTTGGCCTTTAAGTTCACCTTTGTCGATCCAGATTTTGACAAGGCTTTTGGCTTTTCCTGTTTCATCGTCAATGGTTTTCCAAGTGCCTTCTGGCGAAGAGTTATCTGCGCTGGCTAAGGACAGGGTGAAAACGGACAGTAATGTGAGTAATATTTTTTTCATTGTTATGTAAACTCCTTTGTTGTGTGGCCACCTTACCAGATGAATAGGTCACCTCAAATACCGCTTAAGTTTTTGTGAATTTCCTTCACTAATGAAGATGGTTTAATCATTAGTGAGCTCATAGCGGGTGGCATTGAGTAATGATAATAAATGGTTTGGGCTTAATTCTAGCTGAATTCCACGCTTGCCAGCACTGACAAACATTCGATCTAGATTTAACGCCGACTCATCTACAGCAAAGTGTAGACGATTTTTTTGGCCAAAGGGGCTAATTCCTCCGACAACATAGCCCGTTGCTCTTTCTGCAAAGGCCGTTTTTGCCATATTCACAGATTTTGCTTGATGTGCCTTTGCGGCTTTTTTTAAATTTAGCGTACTCGACACAGGGACAATGCATACAGCGAGTTGTTTGTCGTCTCCATTAAGACTGACCAATAGAGTTTTAAAAAGGTGGTCATGTGGCACGTTTAAGGCATCGGCAACGGCCTGACCATAGTTGTCGGCGTTGTGAATATCGACTTCATACTTATGAACTTGAAAGTCTATTCCGTGTTTTTTTAGGCTGTTTATGGCGGGTGTCACAATCGCTAAACCTTTTATTTTGCCACCGGTAGGCGAATGTCTACGGTTAAGCCATTAGGGGAGTTGTTGTGAGCCGATATTTTACCGTGGTGCAATTGAACAGCCTGCAACGCAATGTTTAAACCTAATCCAGCGCCAGTATTGGCTTGATCTAAACGATAAAAAGGATCAAACAATCGCTCGAGTTTGTCTTCGGGCACGCCAGGGCCTTGATCGGTAATGGAAAGTTGAACCTGTTTCTTTTTCAGCGTCATGGTCACACTTAGCTCGCCGTGTTCCGGTGAAAAGCGCAAGGCATTACGCAGCACATTGTCTACGATTGAGTGCAATAGTTGAGGGTCGCCGACTAAGATGCACTCTTCCAAAAGTTCTTCATGGATGGTGACCGCTCGAGTGGAGGATTCAAACCGAGCATCCTCTACAACCTTGGTAACGAGTTCGCTAAAATTGACCTGTTGCAACTCTACTTTCAACATGTCGTTTTCAAACCGGCTTAACTTTAAAATTTGTGCGATAAGGTTTTCTAAACGATCGCTCTCACGCTCAATTCGATTTAACGCTTTATCGAGCTCGGGCGGGGACTTTTGACGAACAATACCCATAGCCACTTGCAAACGGGTTAAAGGAGAGCGCAACTCATGAGATACGTTGCCAAGCAATCGTTTTTGGGCGGCGACCAGTTTTTCTATGCGGCTGGCCATGTCGTCGAAGTCACGGCCTAATTCACCGATTTCATCACTACGCCGGCTTACGCTAGAACCAGCACGTGCGTCTAAGGTACCACTGGCCAGAGCTTTGGTGGTGGTTCTTAACTTTTCTAACGGCCTTACAATAGACCAGCTCAACACCAAACTCATCAGGCCAGAAACCACTAAGGCAAAGACAACGCGAACCCACTGGCTTTCCATCCAAAAGGGGAGGTTTGCTGGCGGCAAATTAGGAACGCCTCTTAAAAATAGTTGGAAATTTTGCCCGTTAATTGGAATGTCCATAGGGCCTAACCAGGCTTCACTGCGCCATTGACCCACTTGCATGCCTTCTTTTTCGATCATTTCGGACAGCATGACCAAAATCCGGTTAGGCGGTTTAGGCGTGCCGAGCATTTGATAAGCGCTATCAACGAGGTACCACTGTAAACGAGATTGGGCATTGTAAGCCGCCAATTCGTTGGCAATGAGGTTGTAGTCGTTGCCAACATAGGTGAAATCGGGCAAGACAATATTGGTCAAAATATCAATGTGGCGAGGAGCGGGTGGTGCGATTTGGTAGGTTTGCGCGACTTGGAACGACACGAAATACACCGCGAGCACAATAAAAATAAGTGTTAACCAAAAGCTCAGCCAAATTTTTCCTAAGACTGAGCCCAGAGGGTTAAGTTTGCGCCACTGCACGAGTTACTCGGCCTCGGCAAACATATAGCCGACACCACGAATGGTTTGGATTGAGTTTTCGTTCCCAGCACTGGCTAACTTGCGGCGAACATTACTGACATGCATATCAATGGATCGGTCATAAGCCATGATTTCTCGGCCAAGCACTTCTAAATAGAGGTCTTCCTTCGGCACAGCTTTACCAACATTGGTCATTAATACACGTAATACTTTGAATTCGCTGGTGGTCATTGGTAGGTGTTGACCATTGCAATGCACCCGGTAGGTATCAAAGTTAAGTTCTACACCTTGAATCGCTAAAATTCCGCGATCGGAGGCTTTTTCATTCTTATCCAGTTCAATGCGACGAATTAAAGCTTTAATGCGTGCTAACAATTCGCGGTGACTGTAGGGTTTGGCTAAATAATCATCTGCACCGAGCTCTAAACCCAACACGCGATCTGTTTCCTCGCCTTTAGCCGTAAGCATGAGCACTGGGATAATCGAAAATTCACGAATGCGTTTCAACGTTTCAAAGCCATCTATGCCTGGCATCATCACATCGAGCAGAACTAAATCGTAGTGGTGTTCTTTAAGTTGGTCGATACCCGCTTCACCCGAATGGGCGGCAACAAGACGATAGCCTTCAACTTCAAGGTATTCGCCAAGCAGTTCGGCTAAATCTTTATCGTCATCGATCAGTAATATACTGTGTGTACTCATTGTCTGTGCTCCAAAATTCTGTACGGGCGAAATATAACGGGCGTTAGGCACTTTATGGTGCCAAAATCGACAAATCTAAAGCTATTGGCAATGCCATTTACTGCACGTTTACACCATGCGAGCCTGCGTATTTTAAGGTAAACTGAGCCAATTGTAATAGGTGATCTATGATAGACGACTCAGAATTTGAATCCTTTGCAAAAGAAATGCAAGGAGTCGCCCCACTCAAGGCGAAGAAAAAAGTTGATCTGCGAAAAACGACGGTTGCTGAGCCGTCGTTAATTGCGCGCAGACAAATGGCCATTACGTTGAAAGAAACGGCCGCGGGTAATCCGTTAACGGAAGAAATCATCGATTTAGTGCACCCACTCGATATTATTGAATACCGCAGTGATGGTGTGGCGCATGGCGTGTATAGAAACCTTAAGCGTGGCGTATACTCCATTGATGCTCGATTAGATTTGCATCAGAAAAAAATGCACCAAGCCCGTACTGAAGTTTTTCAGTTTATTAAGGATTGTCAAAAGTACGACATTCGCAGCGCGATTATTTTGCATGGTAAAGGTGAGCTCGGCGAACCCAAGGCTTTTTTGAAGTCGTGTGTGAATACTTGGTTAAAGCAAATTCCTGAGGTCTTAGCTTTTCATTCCGCTCAAAAAAAACATGGCAGTGTTGGTGCGCTTTACGTGCTGATTAAAAAGAGCGAGCATAAAAAACTAGAAAACAAGTTGGTCTACAGTAAAGGTCGTGTAGACCCTAAATAAGGTTAATTTGATGAAAAAAATAGTATCAATTTTAATGGCCAGTATGGTGTTGTTGCATTCACAGGCTCACGCCGATGAAATAGAAACAGCCGGTGACATTGTTCAGCTCGCACTTCCTTTAACGGCCTTAGTGGCAACTTATACGCTCGATGACCCTGAAGGTCGCAAGCAATTCTTATGGTCTTTTGGCAGTACATTTGCGGTTACTCATATTTTAAAAAGGACCGTGAATAAAGAGCGCCCCGATGGATCAAATACGTTAAGTTTTCCTAGTGGGCACACCAGTTCGGCTATGTCTGGCGCGGCATTTTTGCAAAAGCGCTATGGCTGGGATGTTGGCTTGCCGGCTTATTTAGCCGCTGGTTTTGTCGGCTATAGTCGAGTGCACGCGCAAAAGCACGATTGGGTAGACGTCAGTGCGGGTGCTTTGTTGGCAATTGGCATGAACGAGTGGTTCGTTTCTGAACGCTTAGATTTAGAAGTTGGCCTTATGCCGAGCCAAGATGGTTGGCACTTTAAACTTGCACTGGCTTTTTAATTAACCTTCTTTGACTAAAGGTTGTTCTTGCTTGCTTGGAAAATGTTTGCTCAGAAGTGCAGTTAAACGTTGACTGTTTACGGGCTTGGATAAGTAATCGACCATGCCCGCCTCGAAGCAGGCGTTCACAAACTCTGTGCCAACATGAGCTGATAACCCGACGATGATGGTTGGCTGTATTTTGAGAATTTCAATCGCGGCTTCTGGTCCGCTTAACACAGGCATTTCGTAATCCATTAGAATCAAGTCATAGGCTTTTGATTTACATTGAGCAATGCTTTCAGACCCGTCAATACAGCTGTCGGCTTTGATTCCCAATCGTTTCAATAGACCCTTGATAACCATCAAGTTGGTTTCTACGTCATCGACCACCAAAACAGATAATTCTCGGAACTCATTCGGTATCTGGTCATGCGTTGAAGCTGCTGCAAGCGCTGTAGATTTTGGCGACTTAGACCATAGATCTTGTAAAATATAGGGCTTAGAGCAGTAACGGTCGATAAAGGGTAAGTCGCTGCAATCGCCGACGTATTTTTCATAGCCGATTAACGTTGTGAAGGCAGATTCAGACTGCTCTTTTACCCACTTTAATAAATCCGGGCCATGACCATTTCGTGCTCGCTGCTCGACAATAACTTGGTCGAACTGTTGTTGAGCAAACAATTGTTTGAATGCTTCGGCATCACGCGCAAAAGTAACGTTGGGCGCATTTGGGTCTAGAGTCCATAGTTGCGCGAGTTCATCGAACCGACTGCAAACTAATATATTGCCTTTGTTGCTTGTCTTTATTGCTTTTGATGGCTCTTTAATTGGCAGTTCAAACCAAAATGTAGAGCCTTGGCCATATACGCTGTCTACGCCAACCTTACCTTGCCATAACTCAACGATGTTTTTGATAATCGTAAGCCCTAAACCTGAGCCTCCAAATCGATTGCTGATGTCTTCTGCGCCTTGCTCGAATCGTTCAAATAACTTTGTAAGGTGCTTCTCTTGGATACCGCTTCCTGTATCTTTCACTTCCACTCGCATGGTTTGTTGATCGGCCAAGCTGATGGTTAGTAAAATGGATCCTTCTTGCGTAAATTTGAACGCATTGCCAAGTAAATTTAACAGGGCTTGTTGTAGGCGAATTGAATCGCCCGTTAATGTGTTGGGAAGCCTTGAATCTAAGTGCGCTGCTAAGAAAATATTTTTGCTGTCGCTTTCTTGGGTATATACAGACAAGCACTGAGTGACCGCTTCTTTCAAATCAAACGGTTTCATCTCTAGGTGTAGCTTGCCAGCCTCCATTTTACTTAAGTCTAAAATATCATTCACAATGCGCATTAGGACATTGCCGCTGTTTTTAAGCGTACTTAAGTAGCTTCGTTGGACAGAGTTGAGCGATTGCTCATCAAGTAATTCGATAAGCCCTATAATAGCGTTCATCGGTGTGCGTATTTCATGGCTCATATTGGCTAAAAATTGTGTTTTGGCCAGCATGCCCGAAACTGCACGTTGACGTTCACGTAGCAATGCTTGCTCATAGCGCTTTTGATTGGTGAGGTCGAAGTGAAAGCCAAAAGATTCAATGATGCTTCCTTCGTGATCCCTTCTTAAATAGCCAGTACCGCCTACCCAACGAATCTCACCTGAAGGTAAGCAAATTCGATATTCATGAGACATGATTTGGGTGTCTTTATCACTGAGTAATTGAATGGCGCCATCTATGACGCGTTCGCGATCTTCTTCAAATACCCGTGATTCCCAAAACCCTGGTGGAATGGGGTCAGGCAGATCAGGAAAGCCAAAAATCTCTTTCGACCGTGCATCCCAATACGACGCGTCTTTTTGAATGTTGTAGTAAAAGGTGCCCGCACCGATTGTGCGAATGGAGTTTTGGATCAGTTCTATCTCGTCTTCAATGCGACGATGATCTTTAGCGATGCGACGCTGTTTTATATAGGACGCCAACCACCCAATAGAGGAGATAATAGCGATAGCGAGCAAGATTCCATTCATAGTATGCAATAACGAATCATTTTGAATATCTGTCCAGTATAGTCGCTCCAGCGCAAGATACTATCATTAATATTTATCAAAGCATCACTTTACGTTAACGTAAAGGTTAAGTACTATCCAAACCAAATAAAAAACAATCCATCGAGTTTTTTCGATATTTGGCTGGAGAACACACATGAATACCCATTACGCCACCTTAAACTTTGACCTAGGTTCCGATATCGACATGCTGCGAGATACCGTATATCGGTTTGCTCAAGCAGAGATAGCACCGCGCGCCGAGCAAATAGACATAGAAAATGAATTTCCGGCCGACATGTGGCGTAAGTTTGGTGATATGGGCTTATTGGGCATCACCGTTAAGGAAGAGTATGGCGGTTCGGATATGGGCTACTTAGCGCATACGGTCGCAATGGAAGAAATTTCACGAGCGTCGGCTTCGGTAGCGCTCTCTTATGGTGCCCATTCGAATCTATGTGTGAATCAGATCCATAAAAACGGTTCGCACGAGCAAAAGTTAAAATACCTGCCTAAATTATGTTCCGGTGAACACGTGGGTGCTTTGGCGATGTCTGAGCCTGGTGCCGGCAGCGATGTTGTGAGCATGAAACTCAAAGCCGAAAAACAAGGCGATAAGTTCATTCTCAATGGTAACAAAATGTGGATCACCAATGGTCCAGATGCTGACACCTATGTGGTTTACGCTAAAACCGATATAAACGCCGGCTCTAAAGGCATTACTGCTTTTATTATTGAACGTGGATTTAAAGGGTTCAGCCAAGCGCAGAAGCTCGACAAGCTCGGCATGCGTGGTTCGAATACCTGTGAGTTAGTGTTCCAAGACTGTGAAGTCCCCGTTGAAAATATTTTGGGCGAAGAAGGCAAAGGCGTCAAAGTGTTGATGAGTGGTCTTGACTATGAGCGAACCATCTTATCCGGTGGGCCGGTAGGTATTATGCAAGCTTGCTTAGATATTGTTGTACCTTATATTCATGATCGCAAGCAATTTGATCAATCGATAGGCGAGTTTCAGTTAGTGCAGGGCAAAGTGGCTGATATGTACGCTGAACTGAACGCGTCACGAGCCTACCTATACGCCGTTGCCAAGGCATGCGACCGAGGTGAATCGAGTCGAAAAGATGCCGCCGCCGTTATTTTGTATACCGCAGAACGAGCCACGCAAAAAGCACTCGATGCGATTCAGTTGTTAGGTGGCAATGGCTACATCAATGAATTCCCTGCCGGTCGTTTATTGCGTGACGCTAAGTTATATGAAATTGGTGCGGGAACCAGTGAGATCCGCCGAATGTTAATAGGTCGAGAATTATTTAACGAAACCAAGTAATCATTGAAGTCGGGCACAAACTAAAGGTATCGCTATGGGCATTTTTAAAAGCCAAATAAATACTCGAACAGACGAGTTTGCCGCTAACGCTGAACATATGACAGCGCAAGTTAAAGACTTGGAAGCGACTATTGAAATCATCAAGCAAGGCGGCGGTGAAAAAGCCAATGCGCGGCATTTATCGCGTGGTAAATTACTTCCTCGTGAGCGAATATATGCCCTGATAGACGAAGGCTCACCATTTCTAGAGTTATCGCAACTCGCCGCTTGGGAAGTGTACGGTGAAAATGTTCATGCAGCAGGTGTCATCAGTGGTATTGGTCGAGTTAATGGCCAAGAATGTATGATCGTCGCTAATGATGCGACGGTGAAAGGGGGTACTTATTATCCGCTGACCGCGAAAAAGCATTTGCGTGCGCAATCAATTGCTCAGGAAAACAACTTACCGTGCATTTATTTGGTCGATTCTGGAGGTGCTAACTTACCACGCCAAGACGAAGTGTTTCCGGATCGCGATCACTTTGGTCGAATATTCTTTAATCAAGCCAATATGTCGGCGCAAAATATTCCTCAGATCGCTGTTGTTATGGGTTCTTGTACTGCTGGTGGTGCTTATGTGCCCGCCATGGCCGATGAATCAATCATTGTTAAAGAGCAAGGCACTATTTTTCTGGCCGGTCCACCATTGGTTCAAGCTGCTACTGGCGAAGTCGTCAGTGCTGAAGAGTTAGGTGGTGCCGATGTTCATGCGCGGACATCTGGCGTCGTTGATCACATTGCACAAAACGATCATCACGCCCTGCAGTTAGCACGCGATGCCATTGCACGATTAAACCGTGTTAAGAAAGTAGATTTAGCGATCAGGGAACCTAAAGAGCCACTTTACGACAGTAAAGAAATCTACGGCATAATTCCGAAAGATTCGCGGCAGCCATACGACGTCCGTGAAGTCATTGCGCGCATTGTTGATGGCTCGGTATTTGATGAATTTAAAGCGCTTTATGGCACCACCTTAGTGTGTGGCTTTGCCAATATATACGGCTACCCAGTGGGCATCATTGCGAATAACGGAATTTTATTCAGTGAGTCAGCACAAAAGGGCGCGCATTTTATTGAGCTGTGCGCGCAACGAAAAATCCCATTAGTATTTTTACAAAACATCACCGGCTTTATGGTCGGCAAGCAATATGAAAATAATGGTATTGCAAAGCATGGTGCAAAAATGGTGACCGCTGTTGCAACAGCACAAGTACCTAAATTTACCGTGCTCATTGGCGGTTCTTTTGGCGCAGGTAACTACGGTATGTGTGGTCGTGCTTACGACCCTCGATTCTTATTTATGTGGCCCAATGCTCGAATATCTGTCATGGGAGGGGAGCAAGCCGCAGGTGTCCTTGCCCAAGTGAAGCGCGATCAAAAATCTAAACTGGGTGAAACCTGGAGCGCAGAAGAAGAAGCTGAATTTAAGCAGCCAATTATAGATACCTACGAAAAGCAGGGACACCCATACTATGCCTCGGCTCGACTGTGGGATGACGGCGTAATAGACCCTGCAGACACACGACGTGTTTTGGGTCTGAGCATTTCAGCCAGCCTTAATCAAGAAATTAAAGACACCAAGTTTGGATTGTTCCGAATGTAGTTGAACGTTTTAACGTGGGAATAATTTAAGTTTTAGCTACAGATTTTAGATGGGTTGGAAAGAGCACTATATCGCTTAGTATAACGATATGAACTTAAACAAAGTGCTTTCAACTGGTCGTTAAAAATAAGAAGGAAAGGCGATGTTTGATAAAATTCTAATAGCGAATCGAGGCGAAATTGCGTGCCGAGTGATTCGCACCGCTCGAAAAATGGGTGTTCGCACCGTGGCTGTTTACAGCGATGCCGACCAAAATGCTTTGCATGTATCGCTCGCCGACGAAGCTGTGCACATTGGCGGTTCTGCCTCTCGCGATTCCTATCTGTGTGTTGATAAAGTAATTAACGCAGCGCTTAAAACCGGTGCACAAGCCATTCACCCAGGTTATGGATTTTTATCTGAAAACGCCGCCTTTTGTGATGCCTGTGCTCAGCACAATATAACCTTTATCGGACCACCAAAATCCGCAATTGAAGCCATGGGGTCTAAGTCGGCGGCCAAACAAATTATGGGTGATGCCGGTGTTCCGTTAGTGCCAGGTTATCATGGTGAAGATCAAGACCCGCAAGTGTTACGAAACGCTTCTAATGACATGGGTTACCCCGTGCTGTTAAAAGCCACCGCCGGTGGTGGTGGCAAAGGCATGCGCCAAGTATGGTCGGAATCGGAATTTGATGAAGCCTTGGCCGCAGCGAAGCGTGAATCTTTAAACGCTTTTGGTGATGACACCATGTTGGTTGAAAAGTATTTAACCCAGCCTCGCCATGTCGAAATTCAAGTATTTTGTGATCAACATAAAAACGCCGTTTATCTTTTTGAGCGTGACTGTTCTGTTCAGCGTCGACATCAAAAAATTATTGAAGAAGCACCTGCACCTGGCATGACTGAAGCATTGCGAAGCGCGATGGGTGAAGCCGCTATTCAAGCAGCGCAAGCAATTGACTACGAAGGTGCAGGCACTGTTGAGTTTCTGCTCGATGAAGATGGGTCGTTTTATTTTATGGAGATGAATACTCGTCTTCAGGTGGAGCACCCAGTTACCGAAATGATCTCGGGGCAAGATTTAGTTGAGTGGCAGTTACGTGTGGCGTCAGGTGAGCCTTTGCCTTGTCAACAAAAAGATCTCACAATTAACGGTCATGCCTTCGAAGCTAGAATTTACGCCGAAGACCCTAGCAACGATTTTCTACCAGTATCCGGTCGTATTGCCTATTTAAACCCGCCGAAAGAATCTGAGTATGTCCGTATTGATACGGGTGTCGTGGCAGGCGATGAAGTCAGTGTGTTTTACGATCCAATGATCGCTAAATTGGTGGTGTGGGATGAAGATCGAGATCGCGCGTTAAGCCGTTTAACCAAAGCATTGCGTGAGTATCAATTGGCTGGTATGACCACCAACATAGGTTTTTTGCACGATCTTGCTGCGTGTAAGCCATTTAGAGCGGCTGAACTCGATACCGGGTTCATTGAAAAGCATCATGCGCTAATTTTCAGACCAATGCCCGAGTTGAGCACATTTGATTTGGCGTTAGCGGGATTGTATTTGGTACTCAGCCAGCAACAACAAAATGAACAACACAGATTAAACCGTGGTGATGCAACTTCTCCTTGGCATGATACGAGTGCCTGGCGCTCTGGCGAACCAAATCAGCAAAGTTTTCATCTGCAGGTTGAAGAAACTGAGCATCGTGTGGTCGTTATTCACGATTCCAGTGAAAGTGGTTTTTATCAATTGCTTGTTAATGATCAGGTGCTGAAAGCCCAAGGTCAGCTCAACAATCATGAGATGGCCGTTAACATTGATGGTGTTCAGTTAACCGCGCATGTGGCACAACACGATGAGTTTTACAGTGTATATCGTTCAAACCAAGTTCATGCAGATAGCACGATGCAGTTTAAAGTTGCAACGCCCGATTTAGGCATCGACGATGCACACGGCGCTGCAGGGAGTTTAACCGCCCCTATGAATGGCACCATGGTGGCCTTGTTGGTCGAACCCGGTCAATCGGTTAAGAAAGGAGATGCTTTGTTGGTCATGGAAGCCATGAAGATGGAGCATACTGTGAAAGCGCCGGCCGATGGTCAAGTGGACACCTTCTTTTATAAAGCCGGAGAATTAGTTGAAGGTGGCTCAGAATTACTGGCCTTTAATGTTTCAGAATAGAAAGGACATTTACTCGATGAGTTACCCGCAAAAAGTGAGAATCGTTGAGGTTGGTGCACGCGATGGATTGCAAAACGAAAAACAACCCATTAATGTCGCTACTAAACTTTCGTTGATTCATCAATTAGTCGATGCCGGTATTGTTCACATAGAAGCCGGCAGTTTTGTGAATCCGAAATGGGTGCCGCAGATGGCCGGCAGTGCCGATGTGTTTAATGGCTTGCAGCGACAACGTGGTGTCACTTATTCGGCACTGACGCCCAACATGAAAGGCTTTGAAGCCGCATTAGCCGCAGGGGCATCTGAAGTGGCCATTTTTGGTGCGGCATCCGAAAGCTTCAGTCAAAAAAATATTAATTGCAGTATCGCAGAGAGTATAGTGCGCTTTAAACCGGTCATGGAAGCTGCGCAGAAAGCAAATATCCCTGTGAGAGGCTATGTATCTTGCATAGCAGGTTGCCCATACGAGGGCGATATTTCTATCGATAAAGTAGCTGAAGTAGCACATACTTTATTCGACATGGGTTGCTATGAAATTTCCTTGGGCGACACCATTGGAGTAGGAACACCCGCAGTGATAAGGCGTATTATAGCGGCCACGCAACAACAGGTACCGATTGAGAAACTGGCCGTTCATTTTCACGATACTTATGGCCAAGCCTTAGCAAATATATATGCAGCTTTGGAGTTAGGTGTTTCGGTGATAGATAGTTCAGTTGCAGGATTAGGTGGGTGCCCATATGCGCAAGGGGCATCGGGTAATGTCGCCACAGAAGATGTGGTTTATATGCTCAATGGTTTAGGCATCGATCACGGCATTGATTTAGACAAGCTAATACAAGCCGGAACGTCTATATGCCAACATTTAGGTCGCAGCAGTGGTTCTAAAGTAGCTATTGCTTGCCAAGGTTAATGGCCTGGTAAAAATAAGCCGCCTAGTGATTGTACTAAGCGGCTTTAGTTATCGCTTATTGAGCCGCCATTTTAGACAGTACGCGAGTAGCCGCCGCTACAGTGTCATCGATATCTTGCTCACTATGTGACAAAGACATAAAGCCTGCTTCGTAGCTTGAAGGTGCTAAGTAAACCCCTTCTTCTAACATGCCGTGGAAAAACGTATTAAAGGCGTTTGAATCACATTTAGAGGTTTCGGCAAAACTTGAAACCGACGTTTGATCGGTAAAGAATAACCCGAACATACTGCCGACTTGATTCGATGTCATCGCAATGCCCGCATCCTTAGCCGCATTTGTAATGCCCGATACTAACGCCGTGGTCCGTTCGGTTAATTGCTCGTATACGCCAGGTTTAGAAATTTCATCTAACACCGCCAAACCCGCCGCCATGGCAACAGGGTTGCCCGATAATGTGCCTGCTTGATAGACAGGACCGGTGGGTGCTAGGCTGTCCATAATGTCTGCGCGTCCACCAAATGCGGCCACTGGCATACCACCACCTATAACTTTACCTAAGGTTGTTAAATCAGCCTTCACACCGTAATGAGCTTGAGCGCCGCCTAAAGCGACACGAAACCCACACATGACTTCATCAAAAATTAAAATTGCACCGGATTCATCGCACACACTTCTAAGTGCTTCTAAAAAACCTTCGCGTGGAGGAATACAGTTCATGTTGCCAGCAACCGGCTCTACTATGACGGCGGCTATTTGGTCGCCCAACTCGGCAAAGCATTTTTTCACATCGTCAATGTTATTGTATTCCAATGTAATGGTGTGCTTCGCAACACTGGCCGGAACGCCAGGAGAGGTAGGGACCCCTAGCGTTAATGCGCCAGAGCCGGCTTTAATAAGTAAGCTGTCCGCATGGCCATGGTAGCAACCTTCAAACTTAACCAGTAAATCACGGCCAGTGTGGCCGCGAGCTAAACGAATTGCCGACATGGTGGCTTCGGTCCCTGAGTTAACCATACGCACTTTCTCGATGGTCGGGATAATCTCGCATACTTTCTCAGCCATTTCGACTTCAAGTAGGGTTGGAGCACCAAAAGACATCGCCTTGTCTATTTGTGCGTGAACCGCTTGAGTCACCGGTTCCGCGTTATGACCTAAAATCATTGGCCCCCAAGATAAAACGTAATCGATATACCGTTTACCTTGCGTATCAAACATGTATGCGCCTTTGGCGTGGTCAAAAAAGACCGGTGTACCGCCGACGCCCTTAAAAGCACGAACGGGCGAGTTTACGCCACCAGGAATGTGCTGTTGGGCGCGTTCAAAAAGCTGTTCAGATGTTGGTTGAGTCATTAGGACTCTCCTAAGCCAGAAAATAGATGGCGGCTATTTTGGCGATGTTCGACCCATTGCGCAAATATGTAGGCGAACTATTGAGTCCTTTTCGAGTTAAATAGCCATTTATTATCAATTTTTTACTGATTCAAGTGATTAAATGCTTAAACATTGATCGAGATTGTTTGAAACTCACCTATTCAGGTCTGTATTATGTATCATTCTGTTATTCTAATTAGGCCGTGTGTGATTCATGAGTGAATCGATTTCTTCTCAATATTTAGTTCCATCGAAATTATCGGTGCCGTATTTACCGCCTAACGCGATTCATCGGTCTCGTTTAGACGAAGAGTTTATACGAGCGTGTCAAAAATCTTTGGTGGTGCTTAGCGCGCCTGCTGGGTTTGGTAAAACAACCGCTGTGCTGCACGGTGCTAAAGCGTTGAAAGAACAACAGCCAGACACACGGCTGGCGTGGGTGTCGTTAGATCCTGAAGATACCGATCCCAACTTATTTGCCGCCTATTTTATCTCGGCCATTGCAAAACAAATTCGGTTATCCGAGCAACTCACCCACTCCGGTGTTCACGAAAAGCAAGCGCAATTGAAATCACTTTTTGGGCAACTACTTTTCGAGCTAGATCGATCAAAACAGCCCCTTATAATTGTGTTGGATGACTATCACCTCATTGATAATGAAGAAGTGCATCAGGCGATTGCTTACTTCACAAAACATATCCCAACTAGTGTTACATTAGTATTGACCACTCGTTCAGATCCGCCGGCCAGTATCATGACTTTAAGGCTGCAAGGGTTGGTCGCCGATATAAATGCTGAGACACTGGGCTTTACGATTCCAGAAACGCAGAGTTTTTTCCAACACCTAGGCGGTGGCTTTCAGCTCGCTGAAAATGATGTAAAGCAGTTGCTAGAGCACGTCGAAGGGTGGGCTGTTGGTTTACAGTTAATTGTACTTGGCCTAAAAACTAAGCCATCGTTCGACGAACTCAAAGCTCGGTTAGATCAGAAAGACTTAAACGCTATCGATTATTTTGAGTCAGAAGTGTTCGATGCACTGCCTGAAGACGTAAAGCAATTTATGCTGTCGACCAGTATCGTAAAACGATTTAATGTCGACATAGGTGAAGCACTGACGCAAAACATTAACGTGCATGAAGTGTTAGAATTTTTACAGCGCCAAAATCTATTTATTGTGCAATTCAATGAGCCTCAACAATGGTTCCGCTACCACCATCTTTTGCGTGAATTCCTGCAACATAAGTTGAACACCGCACTCGGAGACGATGTAAAAGCGTTGCACTTTAAAGCCAGTAATGCCTTTTTAACGATGGGCTATATTGTGGGTGCTGTAGACCATGCCATTCGCTCCCAAGATCAAGATCAGATCGTCAGTATATTAGTGAACTACGGCGATGACCTGATCCATAAAGCCCATTATGAATTGGTTAAATCCTGTTTAGTGGCGCTGCCTGATTCGGTTATTGCCAGTAACAGTCAGTTGACGCTGGTTTATTGCTGGGTTGAAGCTATTTCCGGAGACCCAAAGCGGGTGCAACCGATGTTAGACATGGCGGTTTCTCATATCCACGATCAATCGATGGACGCTGAAATTCTTAAGGCCGAATACGAAACGGTTCAATCTCAAGCATTTTATGGGCTGGGTTTGTATCGCCAGGCCGAAGAATCGGCTAAGGCTGCGCTTGAGCTATTCCCAGATAAAAACACTCGCAGACAATCGGCCTTGTTAACTTACGCCAATGTGAAATTCGAACAAGGCGAGTTAGACAGAGCTCTGTCTATTTATGAAGAGAGTGAAGTGCTAAGTCGGCAAGAGGGAAACCACGATGCGGTTTTATGGAGCCTGAATCAACAAGCACAAATTTGGAAGCAACGTTGTGATTTTAGCCATGCGTTGCAGTTAGCAAAAGAAGTTCAAGAATATGCAGCGGCGCATAATGTAAGCAGCGGCTATAACGCATGCTTCTCATTATACTGCCAAGCTGAGCTTGCCTTAGAGGCTTACCACTTGCGCGAAGCTCGTTTAATTATTAATGATGTAAACAGTTACGTGCAAAACTGGGATGAATTTTGGCAGCAGCATTCGTATGGCTGGCTGTTAAAAATGGAAATGCTCAAAGGAAAGCCAACCGTTGCACGAGAGCTGTCTGCTAAGCACGAGCGCATTTTGGCTCGCGAAGATGTGGCCGAACATCTTATTTCCTATTCGATGGAAGTGCAGCTGATGTATTGGTGGCAAAATGAAGAAACCAAGAAGATTGAAACTTGGTTAAAGACGTCACCGGTTATTAAAAAGCCAGTCAGTGCTCGAGATTACTCGATGATGCGAGCTCAACTATACGGGCATATAGCTTGCCATCGATATGAAGAAGCATTGCAGCGTATTGAGCAGATCTACGAACCGCTGCGAGAATACGAAGGGCGACCGTTTCAGTTTGAATTTATAAGGCTCGGTATTTTATTGGTGGCATTATTAAACATTCAAGGTCGAAAAGAAGACGCTGAAAACGAGTTGCTGCTGCTTCTACCGCTCATTCAACAGAATTCAATTGTCGCCAGCATTTTGTATTTACGAAACTGGATCATGCCATTGTTTGAAGACATGGCATTAGAAACCTTGCCAGAAGATCAATCGAAGTTTGTTGAGCAGTTGTTAATTTTATACAAGCAACGCAACACCAGCAGTCGACGAGGTGAAGAAGAGGTTCCGGATGGATTGTTGGCCTTAGGCATTTCGAAAAAGGAGTGGCGTGTGTTGCAGTATATTATCGATGGAAAAAGCAACGACGACATCGCAAATGCAATGTTTATTGCCGTAAGTACTGTTAAAACGCACATTAATAATCTGTACAAAAAATTGAGTGTGGCAAATCGCAAAGAAGCGATAGCGTTAGGAAAGGAACTGGTAACTTAGCGTTAAATTGGGAAGCACGAGTGTGCTCCCCAATTGATTTATGCCAACGTTGGCACGCCTTGATTAAGACGTTCGCGAGCAATGGTATCGGCAAGTAGAGCCGTAGGTATGTTGTCTTTTTCTGAGCGTTCAAAAATTTCAATTAGGGTGTCGTAAATCCCCTCGATGTGTTTATTTACTTTTTCCGCTTCATACAAACCTAAGTGTTCGTAACAAACATCAATTATGCCGCCAGCATTGATAACGTAATCGGGAGCGTAAAGCGTACCGCTTGTGTGCAGCTCTTCACCTGTTTTCAGTGTATCGAGTTGGTTATTTGCGCTCCCGGCAATAATCGTAACGTTGAGTTGCTTTAAGGTTTCTGGATTCACCGTTGCGCCCATTGCACATGGGGCAAAAATATCCATCGGCTGGCTGTAGATGTCATTCAAGCCTACTATTTCAGCGTTCAGCTCTTGTTTGGCTTTTTCTAGCGCCGCTTCATTTAGATCACAAGCGATAATGTGAGCCCCGTCTTGATGTAAAAACTCGGCGAGTCGGTAACCCACATTACCAAGGCCCTGTACTCCGATTCGAAGGCCCGCAATATCGTCACGCTTAAACTTATGTTTTACGGCCGCTTTTATGCCAAGGTAACAACCATAGGCGGTGGCTGGAGAAGGATCACCCGATTTGCTGCCGCCATCGGAAGCAACTTTTTCATGGTAACCGGTAACATGTTCAGTTTGCTGATGAATAACTTTCATGTCTGGTACGGAGGTGCCTGAGTCTTCTGCGGCCACATAAATGCCATTCAAACGTTCTAACGCATTTCCGAATGCTTTCAGTAATGCTTCGCTTTTTAATGTCTTGGGGTTCCCGATAATGACAGATTTTCCACCACCTAAAGGTAATCGAGCCATGGCACTTTTATAGGTCATTCCGCGAGATAACCGAAGCGCGTCGGTCAGCGCATCTTCATCACTGGCGTAATCAAAAAATCGTGTACCGCCTAGGGATGGACCTAGTTGGGTGTTATGAACGGCGATAATGGCCTTGAGTCCTGAGTCTTGGTCAGAGAAATAACAGACTTGTTCGTGGTTATCGAAGTCTTTATGGGTAAAAAAGCTCATTTTTGCTCCTGTGACGGCTCAGGTTATGGGCCGTAGCGTTTTTTGTTGTAGTTTGAAAGCCTTGTGGGCGCAACTCAGGGTCAAAGGTAATCGAACTGGCAAAACAATCTAGTCGTGCGCCTGAAAATGACGCATTTTCACAAACATCTCGCTGTACAGTGAAGTTTCCAATTGATTTTAAGTTGACCATTCGTTTATTTTTTTTGGCGTGGTAAACTGCGCCGCTATTTTTCTAGGGTCCCCCTTGGCCATGCCGTCTCAATCTCAAAAACAACCTCACATTGCTGAGTTCATCATGCTTATCGCGCTGCTGTCTTCCTTGGTCGCGTTAAGCTTAGATATTATGCTACCGGCCTTTAATACGATCGCCGCTGATCTTAATATCCAAGATATTCGCCAGACCCAATGGATCATTACGGCCATTATTGTAGGCATGGCGTTTGGCCAGCTGTTTTTTGGACCTCTTTCAGATGCTTATGGTCGAAAGGGTTCCATATTATTGGGCATAGGGTTGTTTTGTTTCGGTGCGGTTTTATCGATGACAGCGCAGTCTTTTGAGGCCTTGTTGATTGGACGATTTATTCAAGGCATCGGTGTTTCTGGCCCTCGAATTGCAACCATGGCGTTAGTCCGTGATAAGTTTGTTGGCAATGCGATGGCTCGAATTATGTCATTCGTGATGGTTGCCTTTGTTATGGTGCCAATGCTTGCACCACTAGTAGGTCAGGCGATTTTGCTGGCATTCAGCTGGCGTGCCATCTTTGGTTTATTTGTCGTGCTGTCGGTGATTGCAGGGATCTGGCTGGCAATACGTCAACCCGAAACGTTACAGCCGGAAAATCGTAGACCGATGAATGCTAAGTCGATAGGATTTGGCATCAAAATTGTTGTTTCCCACCCAAGAACACTTGGGTTCTCGATGGCGTCAGGGGTAATATTTGGTGGGCTCCTAACCTATGTCGGTTCCGCGCAAGCCATTTTTGAAGGCATTTATGGATTGGGCGATAAGTTTCCATTCTTTTTTGCAGCCTTAGCCTTTGGCATCGGTTCGGCGAGTTACGTAAATGGCCGGCTTGTGATGCGCATCGGTGCACTGAACTTAGCCATTTACGCTCTTATTGGCAAAATGCTCTTAGCGCTTATCTTAGTGGTGTTAGCCATGCTACAGGGAGGCTCCCCCACCTTATGGCAATTCATGCTGCTTGGTTTCATGCTCATGTTTTGCGTGGGGATTTTGTTCGGCAATCTCAGCTCTTTAGCGATGGTACCCCTAGGGAAATTAGCCGGTGTCGGTGCCGCCGTTGTGGGGACGTTGCAAAACATTGTCTCTGTTGTGGTCTCGGTCTCAATTGGCTGGTTCTTTAACGGTACGTTATTGCCCGTTGTTGCTGGTTTCTTTGTTTCCGCAGTACTTGCTTTAGGCTTAGTCTTACTCGTAAAAGATAAATCAGAAGACCAAATAGGCTAATACCTTGGCCATTTAAAGGCAGCTGCTAAACTTTAAATGGCCCATAATTTTACTCAGTGCGTTTGCTTTTCAAACACACAAAACGAATAGTCATAAGGGTTTGGTCCGTCTTTTTCGAAGAACTCCCGCGTGACTTCGTTGTATTGAGTTAAATCGATATCTGGAAAATAAGCATCGCCTTCAACCTGAGCATGTACCAACGTAACATAGAGCCGGTCTGCGCTTGGTAAAGCTAACTTATATATTTCAGCCCCGCCCATTACAATCACCTCGTCTTGCGCGTTAACTAAGCAATTAGCCTCGGCTAATTCAATCGCCGCTTCAAGAGTGTTTACCACCTTTACGCCATCAGCTTGGTAGCTCTGATCCCGAGTAATAACGATATTGGTTCTGTTTGGCAATGGACGCCCGATGCTTTCATAGGTCTTACGGCCCATGATCACCGGCTTTCCTGTGGTAAGCCGTTTAAAATACTTTAAGTCGTTTGGTAAATGCCACGGAAGCTTATTGTCTCTACCGATGACGTTGTTTTCAGACATAGCCCAGATGAGTGAAATTTTCATAGTACGCTCTTTGCAGGTTCAGCCGTATTATAGGTTGAACGGTGTCTAATGATCTAGATCTTCGGCAAAAGATGGGCGTCAAATTAAGTAGAACTGAGTGATGTGTAAAAGAGAGTCAAAAAGTTGGCGAGGTCATCGAAAATGAGTATATTGAAATAGTTGAACACTGATCAAATTGCTAGGGAGTGCACAGATCTGTGATTTGTTTGGCAAACTTACGGTTTAAAAACAACCAATCAGCTAAACTAAGCCCAGTTGTAATAGAGAGCTCTTAAATTATGTCATCTAATAACGCAGCGACAGTGACGTCGTTGGACCAGCATCGCCGCTTCAATCGAGCGCCTGATCATCAGCGTCTTACGAAGCTATCAGACCGTTTTTGCGAACGCATGCCCAATCTAATGACGGCATTTTTTAATCACGCCGATGAGTTTCTTTTTAACACAGCTGAAAAATCGGTCGATGGCTTCGCCGCTAATAAATATTTTGATCAGCTTCGTCAATTGCGCAAGCAAAAAGATAATTTACAGCAACTGATGCTTCATGATGTTCGAAAGTGGGTGACTGAAGGGGCGCCTAAGCATGAAGAAAAAGCCGAAGCGTTAGACGATTTATCCTTAATGGAAGACCAAGAGCTTGAGCGAGATCTTGCTATTTCAAGTTTTGCCAATCGAGTTTATGAACGGGCGGGTAATGAATGGCTGGCTTGGCATGAACGCATGTTAGCGGTAACGTGCGCAAAAAAACTACACAATAAAGAAACGCCTTTCACGCCCTATGTTTTTGGCGATATCGTTTTTAAGCAACTTGAGTCACTTGAATTCCCGACAAAAACCACTCTGATGCTGTTTCGCCTGTTCGATGATAAAGCCGTAAACGAATTGACCGATTTTTACCAAAGCAGCAACCATTGGTTAATTGAAGAAGGCATCTTACCCAACTTAAAATTAGAAAATGCGAGGCGCGAAACACCCAGCTCCATTGATACATCGGATTTATCTAAAGTCGCGGCTCTGTTGTCGGAGCAACAAGTGTCGGGCCAGCCTAACTTAACAACAGGCCAAGGTGGTTTTACGCCAGGACCCATGGCCAACGCCGGCGGGGTTACCATAGACCCTGCATTGCTAACTAATTTATTAAGTTCATTCACATTGCTACAGCAAAATGCAGCCCCGGCCGCAACCAATATGGATGAGTTGAAGCAGTGGACCAGTGCTCAGGTTCAACAAGTTTCACAATCGGTGCAAGGCACGCAAGAAAGCGGCACGATTTCCTTAGTTGCCATGCTGTTCGAATACATTCTTGATGATGATCAGCTTTCTCCATACATGAAGCAATTATTAGCACGCATGCAAATACCCATAATTAAGGTAGCGTTGCTGGATAAATCATTTTTCCAACAATCTGAACATGCCGCGCGACAGTTACTGAATAAAATGGCCAAAGCGGCCAACGGTTGGCATAAGCAAGACAATGTCGAAGGCGATGCATTGCTTACCGGAATGGAACACATTGTTGATCAACTGAACCATGATTTAGACGATAACATCGAAATATTCTCGACCTTGTTAGAGCAATTTACTGAATTGCATGAGAGCTATCGCGCTAATTCAGAAACGAAAGTACGTGAGCTTGAGCAAGTCGAAATTGCCACCGTAGAAGCTCACGTAGCCTTAGACCGTACGCGAGTGTTTATTGACACTCTAATGGCCGATCAAGGTTTGCCAGAAGACATAGAGTTGTTGTTGGGAGAAAAATGGTATCGTTTAATGGCGGCTATTTTTAAAAAGCAGGGCGAATGTCAGGCTTGGAAGACCAGTGCCAGAATTGCCCGTGAACTGGTTTGGAGTTTTCAACCCAGTGTGCAAATGACGCACGGCAAACGCTTTACAACGATCGTGCCCAAAATGCTTTCGGGCCTTCAAGACGGTCTTAAAAGTATTGGATTATCAGATGCTGAGCGGCAGTCCATCATTACGTCTATTCAAGATCAGCACGCCATTAATAGCGGCGCATTGGATGAGAATATTTGGGATGCACAAGCCAAATTAGATAACTTTGAAGAAGCCGCAGAAGAGGCCGAAAGAGTTATTGAGGCCGAAATACCCTTGCCGGTCGACGAACCTGTTCAAGAGCTTCGCCAGGCTGATTTAAGTTATTATTTAGATCAAGTTGAATCTTTAGCTCTGCAGCAATGGTTCGATATTGAATTACAGCCAGGCGAAGTTAAGCGAGGTGAACTCAGTCTAATTGTCGGAGAAGGAGCGAAATACATTTTTACCGACAGCCAAGGAGAAAAAATTGTCGAAAGATCAGCGATTGGATTAGCGATGGGAATGCGTGATGAAGTCTTTACGCCCATAGCTGAAGACCCATTGTTTGATCGAATGATTGACTCCATTGTGGATGATATTGGCTGACCGAGCTATTCAACATCTGCTAAGCTATGCCGTAAATAAATAGGTTAAAAGGTTTGCGGCATGTCACGAATTAAAAAAGTCGCCATCACAGGTGGTACGCATGGTAATGAACTGACTGGCGTGCATCTGCTAAAACATTGGCGCGAAGCACCTGAAGAAGTTTCTAGAACAAATTTCGCAACAGAACTTCACTTAGCCAATCCGCAAGCCAACAAAGCCAATCGGCGGTACATCGATCAAGATCTCAACCGCCAATTCAAAATTCAAGATCTCAATAACCCCTGTTTAAGTGGCTACGAACATAGCCGTGCAAAAGTTATTAATACGTTGCTGGGGCCTAAAGAAAACCCGCGCGTCGATTTTATTATCGACCTACATACTACCACCGCTAACATGGGCATGACGCTAATTTTTAACACCGATGATCCTTTAGTGGTAGGAATGGCGTTTTATGTTCAAGATAAAATGCCCGAAGCAACGTTGTTTTTTGATCCCGTTGAGCGCCTGGAAGATAGCTTCTTAACGTCTACTGCTCGCTTTAATGGCTTTTTGATAGAGGTAGGCGCAGTGCCTCAAGGTTTGCTGAGAGCCGATGTTTATCAGTCTACTCGTGAAGCAACCAAACATTGCTTGGATTATCTGGAATTAATAAACCAAGGCGAAAGCCCTGTTAAGCCTCAAGTTCGCGAAGGTTATCGGTTTATTGAAAAAGTTAAACTGCCTGAAAACGAGCAGGGTGAGATCACCGCAATGGTGCATCCAAATTTACAAGATCAAGATTACCAGCCCATTAACCCTGGCGATCCCTTGTTTATGAAGCTTGATGGAACAACCATCCCTTACCAAGGCAAAGACAAAGTGTATGGCGCTTTTATAAACGAAGCCGCTTATTATGACGCACATGTTGGATTAAGCTTTATGGAAAAAGTAGAGGTCAGTCTGAAAAACGATCCAGCAAACGACTGATCACATTCGCGAGATGGCTTAAAAATAGGGTATCAGTCCCCGATCGAAAATGAGCATCACTCTTGCTGCCGAGTGCTAAAATCCCCACTTGCCCAGATTTACATTTGATGGCTCCTAGTGCAAGGGAGCCCATTGGGGTTTGGCCAAATAATAAGCTTCGAGTTTCTTCATCAAAGATGCCACAACTACTTTTTTGATCTTTGATAACCGAAGGAAACTGTTTCAATAAGGTGTGCTTATCGCAATGTAACCATAGGTCTCCATCACGGCTGACTTGGTGGCTAAGCACTAGCTGCACATCGTCTACATCAAAGTTTTCAATTAAGCCTTTTTGTAAAATAGCCGCCATTTCATTCAGTTGCTCGCATTCGATTAATTTTAATACTAAGGCTTGCAGCTTTAAAAATAGGCGATCGTTTCTTTGCGCAACATTGATGAATTTATTTAATCGGTCGATCAAATCTCGATTTTCTTGGCGAAAAATATGATTTTGGCGTTCAATTAAGGAGATCGCTTGGCCGCTATCATGCTGTAAATGCAAGCGCTTCAACAACATAGGATGATGTTCAAAAAATGAAGGGTGTTGCTTTAAATAACGAACAATATCTTCTTCGCTAAATTCATCATTATTGATCACTTCGGTCAAACCAACACTCCTTGATATACGGTTGCCACGGGTCCTGTCATTCTAACGTTCCCTTCACCGGACCATTCAATTGTTAAATCGCCACCTGGTAAGGTAACAGTCACCTTGTGTTCAAGCCAGTTATTTATGATACCCGCTACAACCGCTGCACATGCTCCTGTGCCACAGGCCATGGTCTCTCCAACGCCGCGCTCAAATACACGCAATTTTATGTGCGTAGGGGAAACTATTTGCATAAAGCCAACATTGACGCGTTGTGGGAAATCAGAGTGACTTTCCACTGCGGTACCCAGAGCTTCTACTTCTGCGGTGTCTACATCTTCGGTGCGAATGACACAATGAGGGTTACCCATGCCAACAGCACTGATATGCAGCGTTTCACCATTCACTTCAATGGGGTAAAGCGGTGCTTTTTCATCGGCATTGAAAGGTATTTTACTTGGATTTAATCGAGGACGACCCATATCGACGGTTACTTGGCCGTCTTCTTGAACATGAAGTTCTAAATCGCCGCCCGCGGTTTCTACACGAATCGTTGTTGCTTTGATTAATTTGGCGTCTAAAACAAATCGAGCAAAACAACGTGCGCCATTACCGCAGTTTTCGACCTCGGTACCATCGGCGTTGAAAATGCGGTATTTAAAGTCTCGGTCTGGCCGTGTAGGAGGTTCTACTAAGAGCAGTTGGTCGAAGCCAACGCCAAAATGCCGATCAGCCCACTGCTCAATTAATTCAGGAGAAAGTTCAACCTCTTGGGATACGCCATCAACGACCATGAAATCATTGCCGAGTCCGTGCATTTTCGTAAATTTTAAGCGCATGAAATGCTTATTCCCCAAGAGATTCTAACGCCCATAAATCGGACAACTGTTCACGTTGACGTACTACTTTAGCTTCACGGTCGCTGACTAATATTTCAGCAGGGCGACCACGGGTATTATAGTTCGATGCCATTACAAAACTATAGGCGCCTGCCGACATCACCGCAATCAAATCACCTGATTTTAAAGACATTTTACGATTTTTGCCTAAAAAATCACCTGTTTCGCAAATAGGTCCGACAAAATCCCAATACGCTTCTTTGCCATCGCTACGCGGTTGAACAGGTTTAATTTCCATCCAAGCTTGGTACAGGGCGGGGCGTATTAGGTCATTCATGCCGCCATCTATGATTGCGAAATGATGTTCGCCATTGTCTTTTAAGTATTCAACTCGGCTTACTAATACACCTGCGTTCGCTACGATGCTTCTTCCTGGTTCTAAAACTAAGGCTAAATTGCGAGATTTAAGATGGTTGACCAGTTTTTGAATATATTGAGTCACATTAGGTTCAATGTCGTCTTCTGAGTACTTAACGCCGATTCCACCACCCATATCAATGTGCTTGAGGTTAATACCGATGGCCGATAACTCGTCGACCAGCGTTAATAACCGGTCGATAGCGTCTTCAAAGGGCTGGGCTTCTAGTAATTGTGAGCCTATATGGCAATCCATTCCAACCACATTAATATGGCTCATTTGAGCGGCGCGCTGATAAGTTGCTTTTACGGTGCGAATATCAATACCAAATTTGTTTTCACGCAGTCCTGTCGATATATAAGGGTGCGTTTGGGCATCAACATCGGGGTTGACGCGAAATGAGACGGGTGCTTTCACATTTAACTTGGCCGCAACATCATTTAGCCGATCGAGCTCTTCATCCGATTCGACATTAAAGCAGTGAATGCCAAGTTCGAGTGCCCGTTCCATTTCTTTTGCTTGCTTAGCAACACCAGAAAATACAATTTTGCTTGCATCACCGCCGGCTGCAATTACTCGCTCAAGTTCGCCCTGAGAAACAATATCAAAGCCGGCTCCGCGTTTTGCTAAACAGTTTAAAACCGCTAAATTGGAGTTGGCTTTCACGGCAAAACAAATTAACCCATCATGGCCGCCAAGACCTTGTTGATAGGCATCGAATTGTTGCTCGATTGCGCTTTTAGAGTAAACATAAAGCGGTGTACCGTGAGTTTCGGCGAGCTCTGTTAAAGATACGTTTTCGACATACAATTGATCTTGCTGATAAGTAAATGCGGACATCAAGCGGGGGAACCTTTACGTTATTGAACCACGATGGTTACAGGTGAAGTTGCATCTATAGGCAGTACCAACGGACCTTTATTGCCACACGCCACCAATAATAAGGCGAGTAAGCTGAATACTAGGGCTCTTCTCACGGTGCTTCTCTACAAAAAATCTAAAGTGAGTATACCTAAGTTTCAAGGTCGCGCGAACCCCGAAACCTTCAACTTAGTATTGCAATAAAAAGCAAAGCGAAGACGCGATAGCTTAAATGTTTTGACTTTACTTGCAGCTTGCAGCTTGAAACTTGCAGCTAAAACCCCCGCGGCCTAAAACCGGCTTAACCCGCATCGGCAGTGTGTTCCACTTACATGGGTCGCTGTTCGCGCATCCTGCGCCGCTCAACTTCGCCATCCATGACTCAGATGCCCATTCCAGCGAAACCCACCACCAAAGCTAATCATCAGCGCCAAGACAAAGTAAGAGCGCTCGAAGCAAAGCGAAGACGCGATTGTTCTAATGTTGTGAATTTACTTGCAGCTTGCAGCTTGAAACTTGCAGCTAAACCCCCCGCGGCCTAAAACCGGCTTAACCCGCATCGGCAGTGTGTTCCACTTACATGGGTCGCTGTTCGCGCATCCTGCGCCGCTCAACTTCGCCACCCATGGCTCAGATGCCCATTCCAGCGAAACCCACCACCAAAGCTAATCATCAGCGCCAAGACAAAGTAAGAGCGCTCGAAGCAAAGCGAAGACGCGATTGTTCTAATGTTGTGAATTTACTTGCAGCTTGCAGCTTGCAGCTTGAAACTTGCAGCTAAAACCCCCGCGGCCTAAAACCGGCTTAACCCGCATCGGCAGTGTGTTCCACTTACATGGGTCGCTGTTCGCGCATCCTGCGCCGCTCAACTTCGCCATCCATGACTCAGATGTCCATTCCAGCGAAACCCACCACCAAAGCTAATCATCAGCGCCAAGACAAAGTAAGAAATGAGATGGACCCGTCCCACTTGTGCCATGATTAAGTTGCAAAACTCTAATCAGGTACGGCATCCAGCAGGAGGATCCATCATGCAAAATACTAACATTATCGGTCTTGATTTGGCGAAGTCTGTTTTTCAATTGTCTGTGTTAGATCATCGCGGCAATGAGATTAAAAAGAAGCAGCTCAAGCGTGCTCAAGTGTTGCCTTTTCTTGCGAAGCAGCCAACATCTGTCGTCGCTATGGAAGCTTGCAGCGGATCCCATTACTGGGCTAGGCAGTTGGCTAAGCTCGGTCACACCGTTAAAGTTATACACCCTCGTTACGTTAAACCCTTCGTTCAGGTGAACAAAAATGACACCAGGGATGCTCTTGGCATCGCTGAAGCAGCGAGTCGACCAACCATGCCGACCGTTGCTGTAAAAAATGTTGAGCAACAAGATCTTCAGGCGTTGCATCGTGTTCGGGAGCGTATAGTGAAAGAGCGTGTTGCCGTAGGCAATGAGCTCCGAGGTCTGTTGGCTGAATATGGAGTCATTCTTCCTAAGGGTGCAAAAGCTATCCGTGAGCAGGTGTTATTGGTGTTAGAGGATGGAACGAATGAGCTCAGCGTTCGAGGTCGGCGAATGATAGCCGACCTCAGGCAGCAGTGGTTGCAACGCGAACAGCAAGAGCAGCAATACGCCAAAGAAATCGCGCAGATCGCCAACTCAAATGAAACCTGTAAGCGTCTTCAAAGCATACCGGGTATCGGTCCAATCATCTCAACGCTTCTCTACAGTCACATTGGCAAGGCTGCATCGTTTGCCAGTGGTCGTCATGTCAGTGCTTCACTGGGGTTGGTTCCCAGACAGCACTCCAGCGGAGGGAAAGATGTCTTGCTTGGCATTAGTAAACAAGGCAATAAACAGATCCGTAAGATGCTGGTGCATGGCGCGAGGTCGGCTTATAAATCCTTGCAGCGGCAGGAAAAAGACAGTGCTCTAAAGCAATGGGTGATGAAGCACGAAGGGAACAAGCATCCCAATGTCATCATCGTGGCACTCGCGAATAAGCTCGCCAGAATCAGTTGGGCACTGATGAAAAATGGTTCGGTATACCACTCTTAAGTCAAAAGAGAAAAAGAACCAGCAAGGTAAGTTAGAAGTTATAAATCAGATTAACCTAGAGGTTGCGCAGACCCTTAAGACACAAAAGATAAGATCGACTTACTGAACCCTTGAGAGCGCTTTGGCTCAAAGAAGCCGCGTAGGAGATCAGGACAGTAAGAGCACAACTCATAATGGCTCAGGACAGAAGGCGACGGCCGTCCTAAATAAGAAGCCGAATATAAGCGTGCAATCTCAATCTAATGTAAAATAAGTGGCTTGCAACAACGGACGGGTCCATATAAGCGCTCGAAGCAAAGCGAAGACGCGATTGTTCTAGTGTTGTGACTTTACTCGCAGCCCGAAGCCCGAAGCCAATAACCCACCCCAACTTGCAGCAGCACTCCCTTCTCCCTAAACTTACCTACATTCCATCACGTTGAGAATGACATGCCAAAAATTTTGTTGGTGCTTGTTTTGTTGCTTACGTCTGCGCAGCAATCGATTTACGCTCAAGATCTTCCTTGGCGAGAAAGTGCGATTGGTGTGAGTGTGGCTTCTTTGTTAGTTTGGAATCCAATGAAGTTAGATGGCATTGGGTTTGATCAAGGTTCGGACGGTGATTTTGATCGTTCCCGCTTGCTTTGGCTGTGGTCTATGGATGAAACGATTACTGCCATTGGACCCATTTCGTTAACGGGGCATTATGAGTTTTCATTTGGTCAAATAACCCCTTCGCCCCAAAATGTTCAGCTAGGGTTTATGCCTGTTCTGTCTTGGAGGTTTGCAAATTTGCCTGGTTCGCCTGCGCTTGAAACGGGTTTGAGTGCGAATTGGCTCAGTTTAACAGAACATCAAGATCGTGAAATTAGCACTCATTTCCAATTTGGTGAAGTCCTAGGCTTAGCTGTTTCTCTAGGGGACTGGGAGTTAGGCACTCGATATCAGCATTTATCCAACGGTGATATCAAGAAGCCTAATAATGGATACAACTTTTTTAACTTTGTTGTTCGCTATTGGTATTAACAACCATTCGTTGACGAATAAACTCGATGATTTTCTTCGCGAGAATCGGGAAGATACCTAATAAAACGAACGATAGTAAAATAGCGGGCGAGGCAATATCTCCTAAGCTGTCTATTTTAGCCAACTGGGTTCCAGCATTTGCGTAAACCGCTGCGCCTGCCAACATCCCGATGAGAGATACCCAGAAAAAAGTCCAAACCTTTAAGGTGGTGATGCCCATCACTACGTTGATCACGAAAAAGGGAAACACAGGTACGAGCCGAAGGCTGAATAAGTAAAAGGCGCCATCTTTGTTGATGCCTTGGTTTATAGCACCGATACGATCACCAAACTTGGTCTGTACCCAATCTTTTAATAAGAATCGGGCGATTAAAAACGCAAATGTAGCCCCAATAGTTGCGGAGACTAAAGCAAGCCCTGTTCCTAGTGTTAATCCAAAAATCGCGCCGCCACTAAGCGTCATTATGGCCGAACCCGGTAAAGAAAGTGCGGCAATGACGATGTAGGTCAACATATAAATGAGAGCAACCAATATTGGGTTGTTGGCTCGATACCCTTCGAGCGCGGCTTGTTGGCTTTTTAGTTGCTCAAGCGTTAGCCATTGACCTAAATCGAAATAGAAATAAGACCCAATCACTAGTAAAGCAGCGGTTAGTATGATGATTTTTTTCACGGCTGTGCGACCTCGTTAAGTGACCAATCGTATTCGTATTTAATTTTACCTTTGTAGCCATTCAAGCGAGCTCGCGTTGTAGCGTTGACTTTCGGGGCGATAAGCTGAATCAAGGCGGTTTCATTTTGTGCAAAATCTTCTAAATACCAGTCAAAAATTTTAGATAACACCAACTGTCGGCCATCAAACCGAACACCGCGTTGGTGATTGACAAAAGTAGCTTCGGCTTCGTTTAGCTGTTGTTCGATATTAGACGCCGTAAACACCTGGTTAGAAAGGTTAGGGCAGCCTTTCGCGGCGCAGTTGAGTGCAAAGTGAATGCGGTAGTCATTGTATTTTGGGCGAACAATATCGTGTTCTATATTGTTTAAGCTTAACCCAACGCCACTGACCATGATGCGTTCTTTCTCCCACGGGCCAGTGGCAAATAAACCACCAAACTTGCCATCAATATCCTTGATGGAATCTACAGGGTAGGCGTCTAAAACAACTTTTACAGTCAGTGCGTTATACAGATTAATCCAAAATGCTTTTTCTTCGATGGCACTGAGTTGGTGTGGTTTTACCTTTTCCATGCGCTGTATATAGTTGTTTAACATGGCAAGTTCTTGCGGTGTGACTTGCTGATATGAAAAGTAAGATTGCCCAAATTCATCGTAGTTTAAATGGGTGTCTAAGAAGTACTGCCAATCGGAATGATCAAGCGCGGTGGTTGAATTCGGCTGGTTGGTGCTAAAAGCTGATATCGGCGTGTTGGCGTGGGCTGTTGCGGTAAAGGCGAATAAACTAACCGCCATTAAAATATACTTGAACATGGTGACCTCCTGTGGAATGTGGTTTAGACCGCGAGGAGGTCAAAAAGTTCTACTCGGCACTCGAATCTGTGGATTCTTCTTTATCTACCCATTCTTCACCCGTGATAATCTTCCACAGTTCGACCATGCGTTCTCGGTCTAGCTCAAATTGTCCACGTGATTCATCTTGCCGAAGTTGAACTTCACGTATCTCTAATTTAAATTGCTCGATTTCTAAACGAATGGATTTCATCTTTTCTTCAATCTCTGGATCGACCGTTTGACCGCTACGCTCTAAATTTGCTGCCTGCTCCTGCAGTTTTGCAAACTCATTTTCTTTGATCCGTATCCGGTTTTGCTTTACGCGAATTTCCATGTCCATTCGGCTCAACCAAGTACTCATGGCACGATCAACATCGGAAGGCGAGCGATAAAACTTAAGTAGCTCTTCATCGCGTGCGCGCTGCATTTCGCCATTAATTCGTGAGAGTTCTTTGGCTTGCTTTTCTGCTTCGCTGATTTGAGGCGCAACCGATTTAATTAAATTCCCAGCCTCATCAACGATTTCATAGCCATTGGCGACATATTCTGGCGGTATATAGCTTTGAACAAATAGGTTGCCTTGTTCATCTTTCCAACGATAAAACTGGGCGGCGCTGACACTGGTGGCCAACCCAATAAAAGATACTAAAATAGTAGCGCTGATAATGCGTTTCATGAATAACTGCCTAAATTGATACTGTTATTACTATATCGTTAAATTGCCAAACCACAAGTGATGTGGGTCTCGTTCTTTATACCCATTGGTCGGTGAACCCAGACTGAATGAGCTCGTTTAAACACCGTATTGCTCACGGTAATTCTTCATGGCAATTAGGGCTTCTTTGTGATTTCCGTTGTCTTCTAAGTACTTCATAATCTGATCCAAGCGAATAGCCGGCAAAATGCGTAAGCCAAAGTTTTGCTCTAGCGCTTGAATCGCCGATAAATCAGAGTCGGCCAGCTTTTCTTGGCGATCAATCAAGATCACTGCAGCCGTCAAAGAGGCACTTGGGAATGCTTCTAATAAGGAAAGCGTTTCTTTAATGGCTGTTCCTGCCGTAATAACGTCATCAACTAGGACTAAATTGCCCTCTAATGGTGCGCCAACGATGGTGCCACCTTCACCGTGATCTTTTGCTTCTTTGCGGTTGAATGAAAAAAACTTATTTTGACCATGGCTGTTTTGTAGAGCAAACACGGTAGACGCCGCCAAGGGAATACCTTTGTAGGCCGGTCCAAAAACTAGATCGAAGTCGATGTCAGATTCGACCAGCGTTTTGGCGTATATCTCTCCGATTCGTTGTTGAGATTCGCCATCGTTAAAATTGCCTGCGTTAAAAAAGTAAGGGCTGACTCGGCCAGACTTCAACGTAAATTCACCAAACTGTAGCACTTGTTTTTCCAGTGCAAATTCAATAAATGATCGTTGCCAATCGTGTAATGTGTCTGTACTTTTTGCAGTTTCTGTACTATTCATTAAGTAGACCTTATAAAAATGATAAAAATTCGGACGGAATTGGCGTTTTACACGTTCCGAGGTCGGCATTATACGTGAAAATCGAGTAACATACGCAGTTAGAAATTTGACTCAATAATTGAGGGCATAACTGAGGCCTTCTTTTTAATATCTGGAAGAACCGAATGAAAGTAATAACCTTGAATGTGAATGGCCTGGTCAATGCGGCAGAGCGAGGATTCCTCGACTGGTTGACACACGTCGATGCCGACGTCGTCTGCATTCAGGATACCCGAAGCAAAGAATACCAGCTGCCAGAAAACCTATTAGATGTTCCTGGATTTAACGCCTTCTTTTTCGATGCCGATGAAGATGGCCATGCCGGTACGGCCATATACAGTCGTGTTATGCCAAAGGCGGTGATGCGTGGTTTTGGAAACATGAATTGTGACTTGCAGGGCGGCTTTATTCAGGCCGATTTCGATAACGTCAGTGTGGCTTCTATTTGGGTGCCACAAGCCGATTATATTGAAGATGTAGATGATAAGCTCGACTACTTAGAAGCGCTGCAATTACATTTTAAAAAGACTCGTCGCAAACGCCGCGAGTTTATATTCACAGGTTCATTTCACATTGCCCACCGTTCAGTAGATTTAGGCAATTGGGAATCTCATCAGCGTGAACCCGGATTTTTACCTGAAGAACGAGCCTGGATGGATCAAGTGACCGGACCGATCGGCTTTGTTGATGGCTTTAGATCCGTAAACAAAAAAGATCGTCAGCATACTTTTTGGCCTTTTGATGAAGCTCAAGTCAACGGCGCGCGATACGATTACCAATTTGTAACGCCTAACATTGCCGACTTTATCGTAGAGGCCACGATCATTCGTGAACCTCGATTAAGCCCTCACTGTGCCGTGCAAATAGAATACGATATGGACTTATAGTAGAGGTTTCCACCCCTACCATTTACCCAGTAGTTTTTCTAGCTGCCTGCAATTTAACGCTTCAATGATTGCGGGCTTATCAATGAGTGGCTGGTTTTTTAAATCGGCCACAGTGCGCGCCACTTTTAAAATTCGATGGTAGGCACGAGCACTTAACCCCAGCCGATCAATGGCATTATCCAACAGTGCCTTTTCGGCTGCGGACACTTTACAAATAGATTCTAACTGTTTCCCCGACAACTCACTGTTTGAACAACCCTGACGTGACAACTGTGCTTGCCATGCTTGTTCAACTCTTACTCTGATATCTTTGCTGCTTTCAGCGGGTTGGTCTGTTAATAACAGCTCTTTAGGGAGTGTAGGGACTTCTATATGGAGGTCTATGCGATCGAGAAATGGACCGGATAATCGCGAAATGTAGCGTTGAATTTGATCGGGTGAATATCGTTTTGAACGTGGGTCATCGGCACCATAGCCGCCGGGTGTCGGGTTCATGGCTGCCACCAACTGAAACCCAGCCGGGAAAGTGCATTGGCGTGCTGCCCTTGAAATGCACACTTCGTGGCTTTCAAGAGGTTCGCGTAACACGTCGAGAACATGGCGAGGGAACTCTGGTAACTCATCTAAGAATAGCACGCCTTGGTGCGCCAAAGTGACTTCACCCGGCTTAGGAATACTGCCGCCGCCAATTAAAGCGGCCGCTGAAGCCGAGTGATGCGGGCTTCGAAATGGTCTTTGCTGCCATGTAAGAGGAAGCCCTGCGACGGATTGCACCGCTGCAACTTCAAGCGCTTGAGAATCTGTCATTGAAGGCAGAAGCCCAGGTAATCGAGAGGCCAGCAGAGTTTTGCCCGTTCCCGGTGGACCAAAAAGCAATAAATTATGTTTGCCCGCAGCGGCTATTTCTAAGGCTCTGCGAGCACTGGTTTGCCCTTTTACATCAGACATGCAGGGGTAGTGTTGTGCATTGGGTTCAACACTCGCCGTAGGCGTGGACAGTGTAAAGTCGGCATCTTTTAACATTCGACACACTTCTAGCAGGTGGCTGGCACCGTACACGTTGGCCTCTTTAACCAGCACGGCTTCTTGGGCGTTTTGAGTTGTGCAAACTAAAGCACGGCCAGCCTTGTGGCAGGCCATGGCAGCAGGTAATGCGCCAGGACCGTTGCTTAAATGCCCTGAAAGCGATAATTCACCCAACCATTCGTAAGTGTTGAGCGTTTCTATTGCAATCTGTTCACTGGCGGCGAGAATACCCAAAGCTATGGCGAGATCAAATTGCCCACCTTGTTTAGGGAGGTCGGCCGGCGCCATATTGACGGTGATCCGGCCATTGGGGAAATCAAATTGGCTATTCAAAATAGCTGAGCGAACTCGTTCTTTGGCTTCACGTACGGCCGTTTCAGCCAAACCCACAATTGAAAAGGCAGGCAAGCCTCCAGATATGTGTACTTCGATGGTGACGAGTGGAGCCTCCATACCCACGTGGGCACGGCTATAAGTTACGGCGAGTGTCATAGGCATCCTTGCTGTGACAAAATTACTAGGCCAGCCTAATTAACTTGGGTAGAATCAACAAGGCACCCATGAATTCTTTGTGATCAATTTCTCAATAAAGGCTTTCTCCTTCCGTGTATATCTTAACCACAGCAAAAAGAGTGAAACAGATTACTGGTTTGATCGTAGTTTTGATCATAGCGATCAGTATTACCTTTTTAATTTCTTGGCGGTCAACACATATTTCAGCGCCTGCTCAACTTGTGGATGACATTCGAACTTCTCAAAAAGTTGCGTTATCGACTACCGCAATCCAGCACGTGCGAGAGCAATATAAAAGTCTCATTGAAATGCAGCTCATTAGTCAGCTAAAAGCTTCTAATATAGAAGCACCAAATGAGGCGAGTACTTTGATGATGCCTTTAGCCACTGAGTTTTTAAAAGATGACAAAGCCGTAGTGGCTTGGTTGAATCAAAGAATACGTGCTTTGCCCAAAGTTAAAGAGCAATGGCAACTGATTGAAAAGAGTTCAAGCGAGCAAGTTTATCGAGTACAAACACATTGCCTTACGATCGAGAGAACGAATGGGCTTTGGGCGTTTAAGCAGTTAGAACTATGCGATTTGCACAGCTAAAAAACCTACTAAATGATTCCATATTTGGAAATTAGTAGGGTTACAAATGAAAAAAGGCCGCTAAAAGCGGCCTCCTTCAACAACGATTCAAATTACTTCACCATAATGTCATAGAAGAAATACTTACGACGGAAGCGCTGGAAATCGCCATAGGTTTTGGCGTTATCTAAGGCTTTGTTCATCGCTTTTCTTAAGTTCTCGTCAGACTTACGGAAGGCTATGCCAACGCCATCACCAATTTGAAGTGGCTCACCAATAACTTCGTAGACGCCTTCTAACATAAACTCGCCTTCCCATTGTGGGTAATCGGTCAATACCACATCGGCTTCCCCTGAACGGAACGATGCACTGACGCCATCCCAACCATCGAATGTTAAGATGGTTATATTGTCGCCATATTCTTCTACTAAGTGCTTATATTGTAGGGTGCCCGATTGAACGGCTACTTTTTTGCCTTTTAGATCAGAGACAGACGTCCCTTCAAAAAAATCCCCCTTTCGAGCAAAATAAACTGACGGCGTAGAATAATAAGGGTCACTGAAATCAACCAGCTTTTTACGCTCAGATTCGATAGACATGGAAGACATGATCATATCGAACTTACCTGCATTTAAGTCATCAATTATGGAATCCCAAGGCGTTACCACCCACTCACATTTTATGTTTAAGTAGCTGCACATGGAGTTTCCAAGTTCGACTTCAAAGCCTGTGAGCTCTCCATTGCTATCAAAAAATTCATAGGGAGGGTAAGGTGCATCAACACCTATTTTAACCGTGGTATATTCCAATGGAGCGATTTGATTACTTGAGTACCACCAGCCTGCTGCAGCGCCAAGTATTGCGATGACAGCGACCGACGTAATGACGATTGACTTTTTCATTGAACTCTCGATCTAATTATTTTTTAGTTGCCCGACTATAGCGACATACGTTCGGTTTTTGAACGGCAAGAGCCAAATTTCTTTAATTTGCGCCGCATTTGTGCAATTTGACGCCTATTTTAAGGTATTTAAGGGCAATTTGATTGAAAATTGCCCTTTGGCCGGTCAACTTATTGTCGTATCAAGTTTAACTTTAGTTTGATTTGCTCAATCGTCAATAATAAAGCAGGCACAAACAGCAAGATTAAGGTGGTACCAAACAGTAGACCAAATACGATC
Source organism: Reinekea marina (assembly GCF_030409715.1). NCBI lineage: Bacteria > Pseudomonadati > Pseudomonadota > Gammaproteobacteria > Oceanospirillales > Saccharospirillaceae > Reinekea > Reinekea marina. The sequence goes on along the minus strand of NZ_JAUFQI010000001.1, from coordinate 67,377 downwards.
CCCGCTGCGATTGGCTTTAAAAACTCAGCGTCGAGACTGGTCTCAAATAAGAAGGGCGTCAACCCTGACATTGTGGTCACGGTGGTTAAAATAACCGGTCTTAACCTACGCGCTACCGCTTCTTCGAGTGCGTGAACTATTTCCAAGCCTTCGTCGCGTAATTCTTGGTACACGCTGATTAATACAATGCTGTCATTAATCACAATGCCCGATAAACCAAACAGACCAAGGATCGATAAAGACGATAATGGTAAGTCGATAATCCAGTGCCCAAAAATAGCGCCTGTTAAACCAAACGGAATGGTCGCTAGAATGGCCAGTGGCCAAATCCAGCTCTCAAACACCCAAGCGAGAATGCCATAAATGAGGGCAAGCACCGCCAACAGTATTAACATTGTTTCAGCAAAAAACTGTTCTTGCTCTTGAGCATCTCCGGCCAACTCAACGTCTATGCCGCCATACTGAGCCGCGAACGCTGGTAACACAGATTCTTCAAGTAAAGTGTACATACTGTCGCTGGTCATCTGATCGGTATCGAGTGTTGCCGAAACACTGGCAGAAATGACACCGTCTTGCGCTCGAATCGTTTCAATACCACGTTGATAAGAACTGTTGATCAGATCTTGCATTGGCACCAAGCTATTGTCCGCTAGTCGATAAGGCAGCGCCATAATTTCATTAATGGTTCTGCGCTGAGCTTCTGGAAGCATGACAATCACATCAAACGTTTGGCTGCCATCAATCACCGTTGTCGCTTTAACACCTTCAATATGTTGTCTTAAAAAGTTTGCCAAGGTTGCTTCGGTTATCCCTAGGTCTATCGCTAGAGGAGTCAAGGAAAATTGAAGTTGTTCATCTCCATAGGCGAGCGTATCCGTTGCATCCGATAACGCATCGAGCGCTTCTAATCTGTTTTGTAACTCAAGCGCAGCAGCCTTTAACAAGGTAACGTTACTGCCACTGAGTTCAATGCTGATATCACCTGATTCACCGCCCCAACGTCGGCCTCGACCAAATGAAATGCTGTCGATCTCTGAGGGTAAGTTGGTGGCTTGACGCCACTGATTGACGAGTTCTTGGTTGGTGTAAGGTCGATTTTGATCGCTGATAAGCTCAACATCGATCCGTGCTTGATTCCCTTGGTTGCCCTGGTTTCGAGTAATTAGGGCGGTTTTAATAAAGTCGTAGCCTGTTTCATCTTCCACGGCTTGCAATGTGTCGGCTAAGTGATCGACAAAATTATCCACTTTGGTTTGGTCGGCTCCTTCGGTAAAAGCCACACTGACCGATAAACTAGGCGCTTCCACCGATGGCTGAAATTGAAAGGGTACGGTTCGGCTAGTGATCATCCCAACGGCGATGATAAAACCCGCCACAATCATCGAAATAAGGATAGCGCGGTGCGTTAAGCTCCAGCGAACGATAGGGCGGAAGTATTGGTCGCGTACAAAGTTATAACCCGCGTCCATTTTTTTACGGAAGGGCCGATCTTCTTTATGGTTGCTGTGAGATAAATGCCCCGGAAGAATTAAGAAGCATTCAATCAGTGAGGCAACAATCGCGATCGTTACAATCACTGGCAAATCTACCGATAAACGACCAATGGGGCCACTAATAAAGGTTAGGGGTAAAAAAGCAGCAATGGTGGTTAAGCTAGACGCTAGAACAGGCGGCCACATTTTTTTAGCGGCTTTTAGAGACGCTGCGTTGGCAGGTAAACCTTGCTGTTGATACGCTCTGGCTTGTTCGCCCACTACAATTGCGTCATCGACAATGATGCCCAGCGCAATCATAAAGCCGAACAAACTGATGGTGTTCATCGATATGCCTAATTGAGCCATAATGATGAACGTTGCGAAAAAACTAATCGGAATACCTAGCGCTACCCAAAACGCTAATCGAGTATTTAAAAAGATAAATAACGTAACCAACACCAAGGCCATGCCTAACAAACCGTTGTCTATAAGCAACGACAATTGCGATTCAACAATCTTCCACGTTTCGTTATAAATATGCAGCTGAACGCTTTGCGGAAGTGTCGGAATAAATTCTTCCAACCATTGATTCATCAGCTCGGCGTTTTCTAACGTATCTTCGCCTAAAGTTCTTAACAGCGAAATGCGAATCGCCGGTAAGCCTTCGAAGTAGAGTTGGTTCGATTGCTTGGCTTCAATTTGTTTAACCGTCGCAACATCGGCCAAGGTAAGCACGCTGCCATCTTCTAAAGATTGCACGACGGTATTTAACAAACTGTTTAATTCAATTTCAGGTGTTTGCGAGCGCAGCTGCAAGGTAATGGAATCACCACTCGACGTACCCGCAGGTGACGGTGTGTATTCTTGTTCAATGCTCTGAGATATTTGGGCTAGGGTTAGGCCAGTATCGAGTAATGTCTCCATAGCGACACTGACTTGAACTTCTTGGCTTGGAATACCCTGCAGGCTGACCTGTGCAAACCCCGTCTGCAATAGATCAGACTGAACGCTATAGGCATAGGATGCTAGTTCATCTAAGCCAACGTCTCCATACAGTAGAAAGTCAGCAACGTTCTCACGGCGTTGCGGCATGGACACATTTACCTCACCCGCGTCTTCAGGCAAAGAAACCGCTGCCAGCGTTTCTTCTACTAAATCAGCCGCAGCTTCGACACTCTCGGCACGATCACTGACACCGATCGACAAACTCACTCGGCCTTCACTGGCGCTGGTGGTGATGCCATCGAGTTCTGGTAAACCGATAAGCGCTTGTTGTAACGGCGCTCCGGTTGTGTTGTACATATCTTCAGCGCTTACGCCACTCCAGCTAACGCTGGCAGATATGCGAGAGGTTTCGAAGTCTGGAAAAAACTGGTTGTTGATTTTCCCGACACTCCATAAACCCAACGCGATGATGAGTATCATGGCACCGTTTGCGGCAATTTTATGGTTGGCGAATGTTTCGATCCATTTCATCATGGTCGGCCACCTGTAGACTGAACCAATGATACAGCCATTCCGGTAATTGGGTTATTCAAGCGAGTGGTCACTATCATGGCTGATTCATTTGAAAGTTCCGGCGCGGCAATTAAAAAGCCTTGATCCGTTTGCCCGATCAATTCAATGTCGACAGGTGAAATAGTGCCACGCTGAAATAGGTAGACACGTTGTTGGTCGTACACGGCGGTAATAGGCACTTCAACGGCATTTTTTTCTATAGGGAAATTCAGCGTTAACGCAAGGTGGGTTCCTGGTAAGGGTGCAGAGGCGAGCGGAAACTCTGGTGTAAAGGTAATTCGTTGAGCACCGCTTTCACTGATGGGGCGAATGGCTTGGGCTAACCAAGTACGGCCACTGGCATCGGTTGCGGTAATGTTCGTTAAATCAAAATTATCCAGCCGATAGCGTAGAGGCACTCGAACATAAGCCGCTAAGGAGCTCGGGTTGTATAACTCAGCTAGGGTTTCGCCAGATTTTAAAATTTGCCCTTGATTGATAGGCAGTTTAGCCACAACGCCGGCAAATTCACTCGATGGCGATAACGCATTCACGAGTAGTTGGCTTTGTTCAATTTGGCTTTGTAATGAGGCACGCTGAGCGTTAGATTGAGCCAAGGTATCGGCATATTGTGCAATGGTCAGTTCACGGTTTTGAACCGACATTAATTGGGCTTGGTATGCTTTTAGCGCGCTCTCATAATCGGAACTTGAGCTCAGTTGTTGAGAGCCTAAATTGGAGAATCGGTCTACGCTGTTTTTTGCAATGGCCAATAGTTCTTTCTCAATGGCAAGTGAAGCTTTATCGTTTTCATGCTTCAGCGCTTCGTTGCGTAAACGCGCTTCGAGCTCACTTAATGACGCCTGCTTTTGTGCCAGTGCCGCGGTTATATTCGAATCCGTTAGTTGAGCAATGGCTTGGTTCGGCTCGACCTTCTCGCCTTCTTTAACGAGAATTTTTGTCACCGTGGCGTTGCTTTGTGCTGTGATGATGGCTTTTTCTTGAGCATCGATCACCCCAAAGACTTTTAATTGAGAAGCGCCTTCATAAGACACCGCACGTTGAACTTCAACCGCGGTAGCTCCCTGGCTGGCTAAAACGCCGCTGCGTAAACCACCACCGCCACCACCACGTTGTGGTTGATTACTTGTCGCCGTTTGTTCCGATATTTCGCCATTAGCGCTTTCAGTGCTTTCATTACTATTAGCTCTACCTGATCTATCTGCACTTTCAGCATTGGGTGTTGATTCTCGGTTGGCATTCGCCGGGCGTTCGCGGTTACCTCGGTTAGCAGGCGGTGTTTGATTGGCTTCTCCTGAGCTTGACTCAGGTGTTTTAGTCGTCGCCGCTGGTGTTGATTGGCGAGCCCCGCTGGGCGCTTCATCGGCGTTCATCAGCTGATAACCGATCAGTGCGGCGGCAATGATAATGGCAGGAATTAATATTTTATTTAGCATAACAACCCTTTAAATGGTGGCATCGTTGGTAGTTTGTTAAAGTTTCACACGACAATGTGCAAAAAAGATGGAAGTAATGGCTCAAGAAAGCCCTTGGTGGGTGTATTTTGTAAAGTGCGCTGACAATTCGCTCTATACGGGCATCACCACCGATTTAAATCGGCGAGTTCGGCAACATAATGGTGAATTGGTCGGAGGTGCGCGCTATACTCAAGCTCGACGCCCCGTTGAACTGGTGTATGCCGAGCCGTGTGAAAACCGATCCAAAGCCAGTGCAGTGGAGTACCAATTGCGGAAACTTCCAAAGTTAAAAAAACAGGCGTTAATTCAAACCTATATCCGTGAGCAAAAGGAGTAACCAATGGCTCAAAAACAGCACAAGCGAAACCCACATGCATTCGCCCCAATTATGAAAAAGGGCGGTGTACACGAAAAAACCAACAAAGCCAAACGGCAAAAAGAAAAAATGCAATGGAGAAAGGAGGCTCACAATCGTGGGTCTTTTTTTTGGGCGAGTATTGTGCGTCAGTTACAGCGTTTTTCTAAATCAAACATCACCTCTACACTGCGTTCCGAAGGCTCCTACATTTATTAATCGCTGTTGGAGCGTTCGAAGCAAAGCAAAAACGCAACCATCCTAAGTTCTAACATTCTAAACAAACTACAACTAACTAGGGGTGCTCGAAGCAAAGCGAAGACGCGACCATCCGCATGTACTTGAACCTCAAAACTCGCTACTAAACCGCCTCAAAAACTGGTGAATAACCCCATACCCCTATATGCTACTAAAACTGCAAGTTTTTAATCCCATTACCTGTACCTCAATTTCTAAAGGCGCAAATTCAAATGGCACAAACTGAGTTCTTATATACCTTCAGCAGTGTTGCGATCGTTCTAATCTTGTTTTTAACCATGATCGCTGTAAATGAAGGTGGCTTTCGCATTGGGCGTTTTGTACAAAAACGAACAGATGATGAAGTTAAGGCGTTAACCGGATCTATTCAAGGCAGCGTTCTAGGGTTGCTGGCATTGTTGCTAGGTTTTACATTTAGTATGTCGATGCAGCGTTTCGATAACCGAACCATGGCGTTGATCGATGAAGCAAATGCCATTGGCACAGCCGTATTGAGGGTCGATTTATTACCCGAGCAATACAGCGCTGAAGCGATGGGCCTGTTTAAAAAATACATTCAACTTCGAGTGGAAATAGGGACAGTAGATCTTACTATGCTTGAAGAGCGTCGGGCTTATAATGCAAAGATTGAACAAGTACAACGCAAGCTCTGGGCTTTGGCTATGGCCGCTACGAATGATGACCCTAGCCCAGTGACGACAGGCGCTTTTGTAAAATCATTAAATGATGTGATAGACACGCAAGGAAAACGAAACGCGCTTTTACAAATGCATGTACCTGAAGTTGTTTTACTTTTGCTCTTTGTTGTCTTCATTTGCTCAGGTGGGTTTATGGGGTATTCTGCTGGATTAAGCGGCAAACGAGTCTTTACCCCGATAATATTAATTTCCTTATTAATCGCCCTAATTGTCTTTATCATTATTGATCTAGACCGACCAAAAAGAGGGCTGATTCAAGTGAATCAAAGTGTGATGATTGAGTTACAAAAACCTTAGGGTTTTTCATTTTTGGGTCGCCTCTCCACTGCGTTCCGAAGGCTCCTACAGTTACTCATCTCTGTTGGAGCGCTCAAAGCAAAGCAAAGACGCGATTAGCTTCTCACCACCCCAACTAGATGCCAACTATCATCAAATAAAGCCTAGGTGTGCCATCTTTTTTGAGCGGTTATCTGAGTCATGGATGACGAAGTTAAGCGGCGCATGGAAGCGCGAACAGCGGCCGCTCAAAAAAGATGGTGCACCTAGGCGACGTTAACCACAAAACCATCCACCTAAAAAAACCAAAACTTGCAGCCGCCTCAAATCCCCATTACCTTAATCAGATGGAACACAACCTTAAGCACTTTTACATCCCCGAAGAACAAAGTATTTATTTGCTATCACATCGTGATGCCGCAAAGCTGAAGGCGTGGATTCAATTATGCATCAGGCAGTTAGAGCGGTTGGGGTATCAAGATATTGAGCTCATCGGCAAAGGAGCCTTTGGTTTTGTGTTTGGCGGTACCACTCCATTTGGGCATGAATTGGTGTTTAAGTTTTCACGAGTAAATTTGCCGCAACATGTTCAAGATAAACTAGAAGAAGAAAGTTATTTACAGTCATTGCTTGATCATCCGTTGATCCCAAGGGTGATTGATTATGTTCGTGTCGGTAAACAGCGAATTTTGGTGATGACGCGGGCACCAGGGCGAGATTTAGATCAGTGGGGTCTCGAAAAGGGAGCCTTGACGCCTCGGCTTGTGGTGCGCATTGCTTCACAATTGGCTGAGCTTTTAGATTACTTGCGAACCTTCAAAAATAAGCAGGGTGTATTAATGCCGGTGGTGCATGGCGACATTAAACCCTCGAATATTGTTTATGATCCAACGACAGAGTCTATTCAGTTGATCGATTGGGGTTCTTCTGTGTTTGCCCAAACCGATATTCATGGCCAGTTTTTATCGACCAGCGTTATGGATTTAATGTCGAGCGATATGCATAACACCAACGCCAAATTAGGCGATGTCTATTTTATTGGACGAGATCAACTTAATGGCGCTTTATCGTCGCCGCGATTTGATGAACAAGGCACCGCAGCTACCTTATATGCATTGGCTTCCAGCCAAGGTGCGCGTTTTGCCTCCGAGGTGATCACCCCCTTGTCTTTAGGGTTACCAATTGAGTTTGCACGCATTTTAGACAAGATGATGTCGACCGACCCAACTCAGCGCAACGAAGCCGCCGATTACTTTATGGCCAACATGCCGCGATTAAAACATTTGGTACTACCGGAATTACGCGAACCCGAAGAAAAACCATTGATTCCGGTTTGGATTGGCGAATCTCCCAAAACAATCGATACGGTCGTGTATAGCTCGCGAAAGTCATTTTTGCGGGAGCAGCACCCCGATATCAATGTCGACGATATCGAAGATGAGCAGCTTGATAAATATTACAAAAATTACCTACAAGGCATGGGCGAAACCGAAAAGGCCTTTGTTGCCGCAGTTTCTCGGCTGGGTCGTTTTCCTGTGGTGGGGGGCATTACCGTGCGTTGGCTGGCAGAAGAAGTGCATATTTCCTCAGCGTTTAACCTATTTGATAAAGCCATGCGCCGATCTTTTGTTCAATCGCTTAACCACATGGTCACACTCGCCCGAGCCATGACGCGCAACGGCACCTTTAAAGCCGTATTGTATGATGCACGCGATACCTTGCATTTAGATCGCTCAAGCGAAGAGCAGCCATTTATTGTGCCAAATCACATGAAACTGCCGTACACCATTACGCCTGCGCCAGAAGGTCGGCTTAATGAAAAAATGCATTCTTACTTTGAAGATGGTCGCGATCCCGATGAGCATTTAGTGTTGCCGGAATCTATAATGGACAACATTCGTTTGCTCGACACCATTCACCATACTGGCTGTATTATCTTTGAAGTACTGGAAAAAAACCTAAAAATACACAATTATTATCGCTTGCTCGACCCTGCCAAAGAACAAGAATTTAAAGAGTGTTTAAACAGAATACTCATCGCCGTATCCGATATTGAAGGCTTAGGCATTGGTGGTTTTATGAAAATGCCCTATAAAGATACCCGAATCTTTAGCAATATTGAGCAATGTGAGCCGCATTTTTACCCAGTAGCGCCGAAGCCTTCAACTTTACCCATGACAGACTAAGCAGTGCGTGGCAGCTCACACGGGTTTTGGTATAGTGAGCGCGATTTTCAATTAAGGACACCCCATGATCCACCCTCAATTTGACCCCGTTGCCCTTAGCATTGGTCCGTTGTCTCTGCCTTGGTTTGATATTGGCCCACTGTCTGTGCATTGGTATGGCCTGATGTATTTAGCCGGTTTTATGGCTGGCCAATATTTGGGTATTTGGCGCGCCTCTAGAGATGCGTGGCGGTTGTTTACTCCCGATCAAGTTAAAGACCTGCTGTTTTATATCGTAGTCGGCATTATTGTCGGTGGTCGGGTCGGTTATGTGTTGTTTTATCATATCGATTTATTCTTTGCGAACCCGCTGTATCTATTTAAAGTGTGGGAAGGCGGAATGTCTTTTCACGGAGGCTTTTTAGGCGTCGCCGTCGCGGTTATTTTGTTTGCAAAACACACCAATAAAGCTTGGTTTGCGGTGGGTGATTTTGTCGCGCCACTGGTACCGCCAGGCATCTTTTTTGGCCGATTCGGAAATTTTTGGAACGGTGAACTTTGGGGTCGAGAAACCGACGTGGCTTGGGGCATGATCTTCCCGCAAATAGGCGATGGCCTAACCCGACATCCTTCACAGATATATCAAATGATGGGCGAAGGCTTTTTATTGTTCGTCGTCTTATGGTGGTTTAGTGCCAAACCTAAACCACGAATGGCCGTATCGGCCATGTTTATGATTGGCTACGGCGTGCTGAGAACCGCAGCGGAATTCTTTAGGCAACCCGATGAGCACATAGGGTACTTGTTAGGCGGCTATTTAACACAGGGCATGCTTCTCAGCATACCGATGATTGTAGTCGGTGGTGTACTTATGACTCTGGCCTATAGAAACCCAGTATTTGAAACCGCGCCTGAAAGCGGTAAAAGTAAGAAAAAGAATAAGTCTGGCCAACCAAAAAAAGGCGCTAAAAAATGAACCAGTATTTAGCCTTATGCCAACGCATCATAGATGAAGGCCAATGGGTAGAAAACAAACGCACCGGCAAACGTTGCTTAACCGTAATTAATGCCGATTTAGAATATGATGTTGGCGCTAATGAATTTCCGCTCATTACTACTCGAAAAAGCTTTTATAAAGCCGCCATCGCTGAGTTTTTAGGTTACATTCGTGGCTACGACAACGCTGCCGACTTTCGCAAACTGGGTGCAAAAACATGGGACGCCAACGCCAACGAAAATAGCGCTTGGCTGGCCAATGAGCACCGCAAAGGGTCCGACGACATGGGTCGAGTTTACGGCGTGCAAGGCCGAGCATGGGCCAAACCCGACGGCGGTTTTGTCGATCAGTTGAAAAAAATAGTCGACAACCTCAGCAACGGTATCGACGATCGCGGTGAAATCCTCAGCTTCTATAACCCAGGCGAATTCCACATGGGTTGCCTACGCCCCTGCATGCACACCCACACTTTCAGCTTATTGGGCGACACGCTCTCGCTCACCAGCTACCAGCGTTCATGCGATGTGCCATTAGGCTTAAACTTCAATCAAGTACAAGTGTTCTTCTTCTTAGCCATTATGGCGCAAATAACCGGCCTCAAACCCGGCAAGGCGTACCACAAAATAGTGAACGCTCACATATACGAAGATCAGTTGGAACTCATGCGAGAAGTGCAATTAAAACGCAAGCCCTACCCATCCCCCAAGCTGATCATAAACCCAGAGATTAAATCGCTAAAAGACTTAGAAACCTGGGTCACCATGGATGATTTCAGCGTAGAAGGCTATCAACACCATGAGGCCATTGCCTACCCGTTTTCGGTATAGCGTTATAAAAAGTGATCATTCTTATTACGAAAGTGCAGTTGACTTGGTGTTAGCCTTTAATACATATTTATGCCGAAACTAACCATTCACTCAAAATAATAAGGATGTTTCAATGAAAAAGATCAATAAAAGTATAATGACTTTGGCTTTTGTCTCAGCAGTATTGATGGGCTGCAAAGTAGAAGGCGATGCAAACAGTGATTCAAACGATAATCAAAGTACAAGTACGCTTGCAACTATAGCGCTGAGCTCGCCAACCTATGAAGTTTTAGAAGAAGACAAAACTGCCGCGATTATCATACAATCTAGCGCTTTGAGTACTTTAGACGCAGGTATTTCAGCTGCTTTAGATGAAGAGGAAGATCCAGTACCTAGTGCTGTTCAGAGCAGAAAAAATACGCCAAAATGTATAGGCAACGATGGTATAGCCACTGTTGTGGTTGAATCTCCAAATGTTTCAACATCTGGAGAATACAGTGACACTGGCTCGATGACAGTTGATGCAAGCTTCACCAATTGTAGTTTAGTTATAGACAATGAGATGCTTACCCTAAATGGCTCATTTGAGTTTGAACTACAGTGGGACGGTGTAATTTCAGAACAAGAGCAAGGGTCAGATGATGCGTTTGGGTTTGAATCGGTTGTTATTACCGTAACCTTCGACGATTTCTCTTCTACGATAGATAATGAAACAACCATGATTCAAGGCGCCGTTGAATATACCGTTAATGACAATGGCCTTTCAATGGAGTGGGCTTTAGCTGTGGCTAGTCCAGCGTGGGATAATAAAATAGTCACAACAAGATCAACCAGCCCCTATACTTATAGTAAAACAGGGCTTGCTGGTTCTTGGATTGTAAATGGTAAAAATAATTCGAAAGTAGAAGTTTCAATTAAGTATGACAATGAAGGCCTAATTTACCTAGTAAGCGTAAACGGCGGTACTGAAGAAGAAATAGATTTAACATACTAAATATTAAAATGAACCAAGCCGCGAAGCGGTAGCGGGCTAGCGGGTGTTAGACGGCATGGATGCCGTCTCCAAGCCTACATGGATGTATTCACGGCGTCCCGCTAGACCGTTACCGCTTCTCGGCGAATTCAACCACAGAATTAAGCCGCCCAAGATAACCACCATAACCAGTCCAAAGCAAACAACCAATACACCCCAGAAGCTATGCCTTCAAACCACACCTGTGCCATACTGTAAGTCATTGTTACCAGACTAGAGTACGACATGACAGAAAAGGTTCTTCCGCTCGCTCCAGAAGCGTTGCGCGCCCGTGTAGATCTAAGCTACTTAAATATTCAAACCACCGCCGATGTTCAAGGTGAATCCAGTTTTTTGGGGCAACCTAGAGCCAAAAAATCGCTAGAATTTGGCATCGCCATGCGTGGAGGCGGCTACAACCTTTATGTCATGGGTGATTCCGGCACCGGCCGAAACTCACTGGTTTCTAAATACGTCAAAGAGCTGGCCGATAGTCAACCCGCACCCAGTGAATGGGCCTATATAAATAACTTTGAAGTAACCCGAGAGCCCTACGCCCTTGAAATGCCTGCGGGTCAGGGTAATAAACTTAAAGAATCAATCGATCAATTCATAAGCGATTTGATGGATACTTTTCCTGCCGCGTTTGAAAACCCAACCTATCAACGCAAGCGCACCGGCATAGATAAAGAATTTAATAAACGCTACGACGCCGCCTTGAAAGTAGTCGAGCGATTCGCCAATGAAAAAGAAGTGGCCGTTATCGCCGATGGTGGCTCCGTGATGTTATTGCCCGTAGTGAATGGCAAAGCACTCGACGATACAGAGTTTGCACAACTGCCCGAAGAGCAACGAACCTCATTTCAAGACCGTATTAATGCGATCGAAGGCTTTTTAAATGAACAAGTTTTAGAACTGCCCACATGGCGGCGAAAAAGCTCAGAAGATTTCCGACAGCTTAACATTACAACGGTTCAACAAGCGATTAAACCCTTGTTGAAAGAACTCGAAGTAAAAAATAAAAGCCTGTTAAGCGTACTTCGATTTATTCGCGAAATTAAAAATCATTTACCGAAATTGATTGTTGATTTGTTTATTGAAGAATCTATTACCGATGCAACTTCTGATCAGGAGCGTCGTGCCACAATAGAGCGATGGTTAAAGCCCAACTTGATGGTGCAGCATGAAGCCAACGAAGGCGCACCGGTTGTCTATGAAATGCTGCCAACCTATCAAAACCTGTTTGGCCGCATTGAATATACAACCCAGCAAGGAATTCCCAATACAAACTTTCAACTGATTCGTGCCGGTAGTTTATTAAAAGCCAATGGCGGCTATTTAATATTGGATGCCGAAAAATTATTGCAAGAGCCTTTTGCATACGATGCCTTGAAACTGGCATTGAAATCAAAAGAGCTAAAAATGGAAATGCCTTTTTCCGATGCAACGCTCATGCATTCAATAACGCTCAGCCCTCAATCGATCGATCTAGACGTTAAAGTAATTTTACTGGGCTCGCGCGAAATTTATTATCAATTGCAAGAGTGGGACCCAGAGTTTATGGAGCTGTTTCGTGTACCGGTAGATTTCGACAGCTTTATACCACGTACTCGCAACACGGTTGATAACTTAATTTTACGCATAAAAGATTACGGCGAAGAAAAAAACTTTAAGCCGCTGACTCGCAACGCATTAGAACGCTTAATAGAATACAGTTTGCGAGAATCCGAACATCAGCAGCGAATATCAGCTCGCATCGTTCGACTATTTAAAGTGTTTGCCGAGGCCGATTTTATCAGTGGGCATGATCAATCTGAATTTATTACTGAGCAACACATACAGCAAGCTCTAGAAGCTGCAGAGTACCGAAATGGGCGAATAGCCGATCAGATGCTCAGCGAAATAGAAGAGGGCACAATATTAATTGACACCGAAGGCGAACGAGTTGGCTGCATCAATGGTCTAACGGTGATGGAGATTGGCGAAAGCCGATTCGGCTCACCGGCGCGAATTACCTCCACAGTGCATGTCGGTGGCAAAGGTGTGGTAGATATTGAGCGTGAAGTTGAGCTCGGGCAATCGTTGCACAGTAAAGGTGTGATGATTTTAAGCGGGTTTCTAGGGCATGAATTTGGCCGTCGTTTTCCGCTGACATTATCGGCGCACATTGCCATGGAGCAAAGCTATGGCTATATCGATGGTGATAGCGCCACGGTGGCAGAGTATTGCTCATTAATTTCGGCCATCGCGCAGGTACCCATTAAACAAAGTATTGCTATTACAGGTTCAATGAATCAATTGGGTGAAGTTCAAGCCATCGGTGGCGTTAATGAAAAAATTGAAGGCTTTTTCAAGCTTTGCCAATTACGTGGTTTAAAGGGTGAGCACGGCGTTATTGTTCCGGCCGACAACGTTAAACACCTCATGTTATCACCTGAAGTGGTAGAGGCCGTTAAAGCGGGGCAGTTTACGATATGGGCGGTTTCGCATGTGTATCAAGCTTTACGTTTGCTTTCTGACATAGAGCCAGGCAGCCCTAACGAAAAACTAGAGTTCCCAGCCGATTCAGTCAATGGTAAAGCGCAGACTGAATTAAAAACACTGTGTGAACTGTACCAAGAAGCAGAAGAAGAGTAGCCAATGAACCCCTTAAGAGCAGCGATTCGATGGTGCTTCATTGTTTTATTGTGTCAGTTGGCTTGGGTGCATGCTTATACGGCGGATGAAATTTTCAAAGAATTTCGAAGCCGTATTTATCAGATAAAAGTTGTCGATATTGAGTCCGACAGCCGTACCTCTATTGGCTCAGGTTTTGTGGTGCATGATGATACAACCGTAGCTACGAACTACCACGTGGTGTCGGCCTTTGTGTCAAAACCGGAGAAGTACCGGGTTATGATCATTCCTGAAAACGGCGAGCCTATTGCGGTTAAGGTGGTCGATTTTGACATCGTAAATGATTTGGCATTGCTAACGTCTGATGTTTCTCTGGGCACGCCTATTAGGATAGCCGATGAAGAACCCATTCAAGGCACGGAAATTTTTGCCGTCGGGAACCCCCACGACCTAGGTATGACAGTTGTGCCAGGCACTTATAATGGATTGGCCGATACAGCCTATTACCACCGTATTCATTTTTCTGGCTCAATTAACCCTGGTATGAGTGGAGGGCCGGTTTTTAATGCCACGGGTGAATTGACCGGCATTAATGTCGCGACTTCTGGAAACCAGGTTAGCTTTTTGGTGCCCGCCAAAAAACTAACCCACTTCTTAGCTAACCAAGAAGTGATTTTGCCAGAAAAAATGGCCGAACGTGCGCAGGCGCAGTTACTGGCCAGCCAATCAAAATTACTGAACGATTTTCTAACTTACCCGCGTGATATCGACACACTAGGGCAAGCTCAGGTAATTGGGGATATTAAAGGCTTGGTGTCATGCTGGGGGAACTCATCACGCGATGAAGTGGATGAGTTGCTCATCGTTGCGGTCACAAAGGGTTGTTCTTTAACCGACAATATTTACATCAACGGTGGTATGACCACAGGCAGCTTGGGGTATCAGTTTAACTGGTACGATGGCCAAGCTCTGTCGAGGGCTCAATTTGATCACTTCTTGCAAGGTCGGTTGGATTGGCGAGCCGATAATCGAGTTACATTTAAAGATGTATCCGCTTATCAATGCCATGAAGATTTCACTCAAATAAATAGCAATGACTCTACCTCTGGCATTGCGAAATCATTTTTTTGCGCAAGACAATATACGCAGTTTCCCGAGCTCTACGATGTTCTCTATTTTAGATTGGCTAAGCGAGACGATTTTGCCTTGGTCAGTCACCTCACCGTTTCAGGAGTGAGCCAACAATCGGCCCTGGCATTTTTGGAATCATTTACTGAGGACGTGCAATGGCCACAGTAATTGAAGTACTTAATAAAAAAGGCGAGGTGATTTCTTATGAGCGATTCGATCAAGATCGCGTTAGCATCGGTAGAAGTTATGAGAACGACTTACGCCTAGCCGATGAAACCATTGATGCCAAGCATCTCGAAATTAGTATTAACGAAGATGGTACTTTTCGAGTGGTCGATCAAGGCACGGTGAATGGGTCCTTGTTGGTTAAGAAATCGGCTAAACCCAAGACTGTTTTGTCTATTTTAGATATACATTCTGGCGATGAAATTAAGCTTGGTCACAGTCGAATCCGAGTAGTTGATTCAACAATTGCTGTTCCAAAAGCACAGAAAATTGTGCCCGACAATGGTTGGGTAGTGTGGTTGAAAAAGCCTCTGGTAGTTATTGGTTTATTGATTCTATCGTTGCTGAATTTAATGTACCAAGACTATTCCACCAAAATAGTCGAGATTGAAGCAGCCGATTACGTCATGAGTTTTTTTCAAGCAGGTGCCGGTGTACTGGTGGTCTGTTTGATGTTGAGTTTGCTAGCTAAAGCCGTTCGACATCAATGGCTGTTTATAGAAAACTTGGTCAATGTGTGTCTCTTTATTTTGGTGTTGGATATTGGTCGCGAGCTGTTAGACATACTCATATTCAATTTTGGGTATTGGTACAGCAAAGAGTTGCTCGATGCTGTTATTCTGTTTTCTGTTGCATTGATGGGTGCTTGGATCATTACGTTTAATGTGTTTACAGAAAAGCGAATGCTTCGAATCGGCATGGTGACCGCGTTTGCAGGCTTAGTATTAACTTACAATCTAGTGAAAAATTATTCTGATGATAAAGAGTTTGATAAAATTCGACCGGTGGTAACGGATAAATATAAGTCGTGGGTTTTAGTGCCGAACAGCCCAGTTACGGATGCGCAATTCATTAACGATAGCGTGATGATCTTTGAAAATACACCAAAGAACGACACGGATTAAAAAGCCAGCCGCGTTTTGCTGGCTTTATAGAAGAGGCAACCCGATTAAAACAGACTGCCCATGCCAATTTTAGCGTTTAACCCAACACTCAGGCCTTCGACATCTTCATTAGCGCCCAGTAAGTAACCGGCCTCAATGGCAAACAGCACGTATTTATCGAGTGGTGTAGGAAGGTTCGCATCGGCGAACATGTAAGTGCCTACACCATCGGCACCATACATAATATCTAACCCATAACGAAAACTTTCGGCGTGATTCAATGCATTATTTAATCCGGCACTCACATACCAGTTATCGCCATAGCTGCCTTTGAATCGGAACGACATATCTGTGCTGAAAGCCGACTCTAGGTTTAGCCCGAGCGACCACTTAGAATCTGTTTCTCCCAAGACACCGAAACTCGTTTGACTAAAGATAATCTGGTTTCGATGTAGGTAACTAATTTCATCAATATAGTCACCTTCTTCAATGAGAGCTTTCGCTAAATGGTAGTGATCACTGCGTGCAATTTCGCCCCGCGCACTGTTAGCATCTACTTCTGTAATGCGAATGCGGCCTATGATTTCGCGAAATGCTTCATCTTCGTCAATTTCTTTGATGTCTTTGTAAACCGCAAAGTAAGCACCCGGAACTACACCGGCTTTATGACCAATATTCACTGCAATTTGCTCGTCTAATTTTGACAATACTTGGCCACGGGTTTGTATGCCAGGCTCTGCTAACTCAACCCAGTCGTTTGCTTTAATGCTTAATCGCCCGAGGCTTATGTCAGCGACGGCATAAATTGAACTCACTTCGGTCACTTCAATGATGCCCGTTTGTTCATCTACGAATCCAAAACTATCGCCACTGCGGTCTTTAATTTCGGCACCACGTCGAAATACTTTGTAAACTTGCCCTACGGCCACATCAGCGTTTTTGCCTAAGTCAAAATAAACCTGGTCGTTGGTAATTTTAACCACAGAGCCTAACTCGCGAAACTCACGTTTTAACATCAAAGGAAGCTCATATTCTAATTGAGCTAATAACGCAGTCATCTCTTTAAAGCGAAACTCTAGAGCGCGCTGAATAATTAACTCACCCGTTGCGACGCTGTATAATGAAACGGTAACCGTTGCTTGGCGACGCTTTGGAGTGTAGAGCGTTACCACCGCTAATGCGTCTAAATTTGCACTACTCGCGGCGTCGATCATGGCCGCAATTGCCTCTTCTGAATTAGGGCGTACTTGTGTTTTTGCATTGGCCACATTGTAATCTTGTAAGCGATTGAGGCCATTCGTCGCGATTAAACGTAGATCGGGCCGAAAATTTAAATAGTCATCCGATAAATCGGTCGCTAAAAGTAAGTTTCCATTCGCCAAAGCAAGTTGGCTCAAAAGTGAAAGAATCAGCGTGATAAAAGACGCGTGAAGGGTGTGACGCATTGTAAAGTTACCTGTGGTTACTGCATTTTAAGGTCAGTATAGTAGGCATTTTAGAATGCGCAGTGAAAAGCTATTAGGTGTATAGCATAGGGGGTTAAAAGCACGTATAATCGCGCACCCTTTTAGTGTGGCATTGATTGATAATTGATCAATCGTAATTGAGTTGAGGTGTGTGGTGGATTTTCCAAAACAGTACGATGTAATAGTGATCGGCGGCGGTCATGCCGGAACAGAAGCGGCATTAGCCGCTGCGCGTGCGGGCAGTCAAACACTGTTATTGACCCATAACATCGAAACGGTTGGGGTTATGTCGTGTAACCCTGCGATTGGCGGTATAGGTAAAAGCCACCTTGTTAAAGAGATTGATGCCCTAGGTGGTGCTATGGCTACCGCCACCGATTACGCAGGTATACAGTGGCGAGTTTTAAACTCCCGTAAAGGTCCGGCTGTTCGAGCAACCCGCGCACAAGCCGACCGAGCTTTGTATAAAGCCGCTATCCGCCACATTGTTGAACACCAAGAGAACTTAGAGGTGTTTTCACAGGCTGCCGATGATTTGATCTTAGAAGGTGATCAGGTTGTGGGCGCCGTCACGCAAACGGGTATTCGTATTCGCGCCAAGGCCGTGGTGTTAACTGCGGGCACATTCTTAGGCGGTAAAATACACGTCGGCATGCAAAATTATTCCGGTGGTCGCATGGGCGATGCACCCAGTAATTCGCTATCAGAGCGGTTACGAGAATTGCCATTTAATGTGGGCCGTTTAAAAACTGGTACGCCGGCGCGTATCGATGCTCGCTCGGTAGATTTTAGTAAAATGATCGAGCAGCCCGGTGATGAAAAGCCAGCGGTTATGTCTTATATGGGTTCAGTTGAGCAGCATCCCGAGCAGGTGAGTTGCTATATCACCAACACCAGCGAAGAAACACACGACATTATTCGTAATAATTTAGACAAATCGCCCATGTTTGCGGGCGAGATCGAAGGCATCGGACCACGCTATTGCCCGTCTATCGAAGATAAAGTCACTCGCTTTGCAGATAAAAACAGCCACCAAATATTTGTTGAGCCAGAAGGTTTAACCACCTACGAGTTATACCCGAACGGTATTTCAACGAGTCTTCCGTTTGATGTGCAGGTGCAATTTATACGCACCATGAAAGGTTTTGAAAATGCCCATATTACTCGTCCTGGTTATGCCATCGAGTACGATTATTTTAACCCACAAGATTTAAAGCATTCTTTAGAAACCAAATACATCGCTAATTTGTTCTTTGCGGGCCAAATTAACGGAACCACTGGCTATGAAGAAGCCGGTGCGCAAGGCTTATTGGCGGGTTTAAATGCCGCTCGCAAAGCGCAAGGGCAAGAAACCTGGTACCCAAGAAGAGACGAAGCCTACATTGGCGTACTAGTCGACGATCTCATTACCATGGGCACCTTAGAGCCTTATCGCATGTTTACCAGCAGAGCCGAACACCGCTTGCTGTTACGTGAAGATAACGCCGATGCGCGATTAACCGAAACCGGCCGTCAGTTAGGCTTAGTCGATGATGCTCGTTGGGCCGCATTTAGTGCGAAACAAGATGCCATTGCCGCTGAGCAAGCCCGATTGCGAACTACCTTTATTCAGCCTAAAACAGAGCAAGCGGCCGTGTTATCTGAAAAGCTGCCACAGCCTTTGAAGAAAGAATTTAGCTTAGCCGATCTCCTCAAACGACCTGAACTCACCTACAGCGACATAGAGCAAGCGGCCGCACCTGATGCTCCACTTTCGATTGATGCCGCCGAGCAAGTTGAGATTGCGGCAAAATATGAAGGCTATATTTCTCGCCAGCAAGAAGAAATTGAAAGCATGCGTCGCCATGAAAACACTAAGCTGCCAGAAACATTAGATTTAGACAATGTAGGTGGGCTTTCCAACGAGGTGAAGCAAAAATTGAAGCAAGTTCAGCCGGAAACATTAGCGCAAGCATCTCGAATACAAGGTGTTACGCCAGCGGCGATTTCAATGCTATATATTCATATCAAGAAACACAACGCCAGTAAGCAAAGCGCATGAGCCAAGAGTATCGAGCACAGTTAGAACGAGGCATTGCTCAGTTAGAGTTGGCCTTGAATGACGAACAAATTGAACGGCTTTTGGCGTACCACGCCATGCTCGTAAAATGGAATAAAGCTTATAACCTCACCAGTGTGCGTGACCCAGCCCAGATGATCGCTAGGCACTTAATAGACAGTTTAAGTATTGTTCCTTTTATAAAATCGACCAATTTACTGGATGTCGGCACGGGTCCGGGGTTGCCTGGGATGATCATTGCCTTAATTAACCCAGCGCTGCCGGTTTATATGCTAGACAGTAATGGCAAAAAAACGCGCTTCTTGAATCAAGTAAAGATGGAGCTTAAGGTAGATAACGCCGAAGTGATCCATCATCGGCTAGAAAGTTGGCAACCTGGCCAAGATTTTAACCAGATCACATCTAGAGCCTTTGCAACGCTGTCAGATATGGTAGGCTTCTCTCGCCACTTATTATCATCAGATGGTCGATTTATCGCCATGAAGGGGCAATACCCCGAAGATGAAATAGCTCAACTGCCTGAAGACATTGATGTGTTGGCCGTTTCGCCGATTAAAGTTCCCGGTAATGAAGGCGAGCGGCACATGGTAGAGCTAGGTATTCGTTAACAATTATTATTAAAGCCCATACTTAGGAAGCGTTTTGAGTCAAATATTCGCAATTACGAACCAAAAAGGCGGTGTCGGCAAAACAACGACGGCGATTAACTTGCCCGCATCTCTAGTCGCTATGAAGCGAAGAGTGCTGGTGGTCGACCTAGATCCTCAGGGTAACGCGACCATGGGCAGCGGAATTGATAAATCTGACCTCAATTTGTCAGCCTACGATGTATTGACCGGCAAGTGCGATTGCAATGAAGCCATATTGCATTCTGAAGAAGCGGGCTACGATGTCTTGCCAGCCAATGGTGACTTAACGGCCGCAGAAGTTGAGCTCATAGAGCTTAAAATGAAAGAGCATCGATTACAGTATGCGCTGGCAGAAGTTAAGAAAAACTACGACTATATTTTCATCGATTGCCCACCATCGTTGAACATGCTTACCGTCAATGCGCTTTGTGCTGCGCAAAAAATCCTTATTCCTATGCAATGCGAATACTACGCGTTAGAAGGGTTGGCCGCTTTGCTCGATACCATCAGCCGAATCCAGAAAGTGATTAACCCCTCTTTAGAGGTGGGTGGATTACTGCGTACCATGTACGATCCAAGAAATAGCTTAACAAATGATGTGTCAGAACAATTGTTTGAGCACTTTGGCGATAAAGTATTCAGCGCCGTCATTCCCAGAAATGTGCGTTTAGCTGAAGCCCCGAGTTATGGGTTGCCAGCCTTGGTTTATGATCGTCAATCCAGCGGTGCAAAAGCTTATTTGGCGTTAGCCGGCGAGCTTGTTCGTCGAGTTGAAGGCGACAAAGCCAGCACAGACACTGCGTTAGAAACTGTAAAACAGTAAGGTAATAGAGATGTCAGCCAAAAGAAGAGGCTTAGGTAAAGGATTAGACGCGCTCATTACTAAGCGCCAGGAAGTTGCTGAGATAACAGAACAGCCGGTTGAGACCCTTAAAGATGGTGGTCTTAAAGAGTTGCCTATTGAATGGGTACAACCGGGGACTTATCAGCCTCGACGCGATATGTCGACCGAGGCGTTAGAAGAGTTAGCCAGTTCTATACGTGCTCAAGGTGTTATGCAGCCCGTAGTGGTGCGTCCTATCGGCCCGCAATCGTATGAATTAATTGCTGGCGAGCGTCGTTGGCGTGCTTCGCAAATGGCTGAGTTGGAAAAAATTCCAGCGGTGATTCGCGATGTGTCCGATGAAGACGCCATTGCCATGGCGTTGATCGAGAACGTTCAGCGAGAAAACTTAAATCCAATGGAAGAAGCGTTTGCATTGCAGCGTCTGCAAAAAGAATTTGAGCTTACTCAAGCTGAAGTGGCTCAAGCCATTGGTAAATCCCGTGTGACGGTGACTAACCTATTGCGCTTAATCAGTTTAGAGCCTGATGTGCGCCGCATGTTAGAGCATGGCGATTTAGAAATGGGTCATGCGCGAGCTTTGTTAGGGTTGTCGGGAGACTCGCAGATAGATGCGGCTCGGCAAGTTGTCGCTAAAGGTTTAACGGTTCGCCAAACTGAGGCATTGGTTCGTCAAACGAACTCACCGAAACCAACGGATTCGTCAAAATCGGTCATGTCTAATGATGCCAACATAAAGCGTCTAGAGAGCATGCTGGAAAAGCGTTTGGGTGCGTCAGTGCAAATTAAGCATGGAGCTGGTGGTAAAGGTTCGTTGACAATCAAATACACCAGTTTAGATGAGCTCGACGGTATCTTGGCGCACGTAAAGTAATTCGAACGCTGTGTCAGGTGGGTTGCAGGTAAATTGTTGTAGCGCCATGTCACTATGCTAGTTGATGCGGAACAACGAACCCAATATACTCTGCGCTCGAATTTGGCACCGAATCGCCAGTAAATAAAAATAAGTGTTGATGCCATATTTTAAAGACAGACCCAAGCCAAGTATAAAACGACCTGAGACAGCACAGGTGCTTGTGGTTATGTGTGTTGTGACTATAGTGCTAGCTGTATTAGCGGCATTCATTAACACACAATCCGGAATGACGATATTGTCCGGAGGAATGATTGCTATTTGCGGCCAAGCGTTTTATAACATGCGCGCGCTGAAACATTACGGATCACCCAATACGGGGTTGGTCTTACTCTCCGCCAGTAGGGCGATGTGGGGTAAATGGCTGATTATCATTGCAGCCACTACGGCGGTAGCCGTAACAATACAAGAATTTAATGCAGCAGTGCTCTACGCCAGTGTTTTTGGCCTTCATACGTTAGGTGCATTGCTGTTGCCAGTTTTAGTTAAAAAGTCGTCGAAAGACGAATTATACAATTAAGGGGTTTAACATTTATGGCAAGCGAAGGCGGTTACGCAAATTCGGCTGAATATATTCAGCACCATTTGACGAACTTGACCTACGGTAAACTAGAAGCTGGCACTACGCTATGCGACGGTACTGTAGCCGAGCAATCATCTTGGGGTTTTGCACATTGTGGCGACGAAGCCGCTGCAATGGGGTTCAATGCAATCCATGTCGATAGTATGGCGTGGTCTATCATTCTCGGTGCTATCTTCTTGATGGTATTTCGCAGCGTAGCGAAACGAGTTACTACCGGCGTACCTTCTGGTATGCAAAACTTCATCGAAACGGTTGTTGAGTTTGTAGATAACAACGTTAAAGATGTCTTTCATGGTCGAAACCCATGGATTGCGCCAATAGCTCTAACAGTTTTCTGTTGGGTGTTGTTGTCCAATTTTATGGATATTCTACCTGTCGATCTTATTCCATGGTTGTTGGAGCTAGCTGGGGTTAAATACCAGAAGATCGTTCCATCAACAGATCCAAATATTACCTTAGGTACGGCCATTTTCGTCTTTATTCTTATGATCTATTATTCGATCAAAGTGAAAGGCATGGGCTTTGTTAAAGAACTGTGTTTAACACCGTTTAATACGCCGTACTTGTTTTGGTTTAACTTACCACTAGAGTTAGTTGGATTAATCGCTAAGCCATTCTCATTAGGCCTACGATTATTCGGTAACTTATATGCGGCTGAAATCATCTTTATTTTGATCGCATTAATGTTTGGCGGTGGATTAGTGTTTGCAGTACTGGGTGGTGTAATGCAGTTAGCGTGGGCCGCGTTCCACATTCTGGTTATTCCATTGCAGGCCTTTATTTTCATGGTCTTGACGATAGTTTACTTAAGTCAGGCACACGAAGATCATTAAAAAATTCGCTCAGCTTCGGTTGGGCACCAGGGTTACACCCTTTTTATAAACTGAAACTTGTAATTTAAAAAAACTAGGAGAAACATATGGAATTTTTATATCTAGCTGCTGGCTTGATGATGGGTTTGGGCGCAATTGGCGCGGCAATCGGTGTTGGCCTTTTGGGCAGCAAATTGCTTGAGTCTACGGCTCGTCAACCTGAGTTGGGTCCAATGCTACAAACTAAATTCTTCATCGTAGCTGGCTTGATCGATGCGATTCCAATTATTGGTGTTGGTATTGCTATGTACCTGATCTTCGTTCTTGGTGCTTAATTGTCGGTCAAAAGACCTTTTGATTCATTAACCAAAACGAGGTGAAGGCGTGAATTTTAACGCAACATTAATTGGCCAAATCGTCGTCTTCGCCATTTTCGTCTGGTTGTGTGCTATGTATGTATGGCCGCCAATTATGGCCGCCATGCAGGAGCGCCAGAAGAAAATCGCCGAAGGCTTAGACGCCGCAAGCCGTGCAAGCAAAGATTTAGAACTTGCTCAAGCAAACGCAGGAAAGCAAATTAGCGAAGCTAAAGCGACTGCCGCTGAAATTATTGAGCAAGCGAATCGACGTGCTGCCGGTATTGTAGACGAAGCAAAAGCTGAAGCAGCCGCTGAAGCTAAGCGCATTGTCGCAAGTGCCGCATCTGACGTAGAGAAAGAACGCAATTTAGCTCGTGAAGAATTACGCGCTAAAGTGTCTGAACTTACGTTAGCCGGTGCAGAGAAAATTCTTCAGTCTGAAGTTGATGAGAAGAAACACAGCGAATTGTTGGACAAGCTAGCAGCGTCGCTGTAAGGAGATGGGAATATGGCAGAATTAAGTACGCTCGCCCGACCTTACGCGAAAGCTGCATTTAATGCAGCCGTTGAAGCCGGCGAACTATCCGCATGGTCTTCAGCATTAGCAACGCTTGGCGCAATTATTGGCTCTGATGAGGTACACCAGTTTATTGGTAACCCATCAGTAACGGCATCTGAGAAAGCGACTACTCTTGCGCAGTTAGCAGGGGATGATTGCAACGAAGGGGCGAAAAGCCTGCTAGATGTATTAGCAGAAAATAACCGTTTTCCTTTGTTGACAGAAATCAGCGCACAATTTGACTTGCTCAAAGCCGAGCATGAAAAAAGTGCCGATGTAGTCGTTAAGAGTGCCTTTTCACTCAGCGACGCTCAGCAAAAAACGTTATCAGATAAACTGGCGAAGAAGTTAGATCGTGAAGTTTCTCTGACAATTGAAATCGATACAGCCTTAATTGGCGGTGTCATCATCAAAGCTGGCGATCTGGTTATCGACGACTCCGTACGCGGAAAATTGTCGAAACTCGCTGACGCAATGAATTCCTAATGAGGGAAAACGCATGCAGCAACTGAATCCTTCAGAAATCAGTGACATTATTAAGGATCGTATCGCGAAGTTAGATACGGGTTCTAAAGCACAAAATGAAGGTACTATCGTCGGTGTATCTGACGGTATTGTACGTATCCACGGTCTAGCCGATGTAATGTACGGCGAAATGATCGAATTCGAAGGCGGCGCTTTCGGTATGGCACTTAACCTAGAGCAAGACTCTGTGGGTGCTGTTGTACTTGGTGAGTACAAGATGTTGGCCGAAGGCCAAACTTGTAAGTGCACCGGCCGTATTCTTGAAGTCCCTGTTGGTCCTGAACTACTGGGTCGTGTGGTTGACTCTTTGGGTAACCCAATCGATGGTAAAGGCGATATCAATGCGAAATTGTCTGACCCAATCGAGAAAGTTGCACCAGGTGTAATTGCTCGTCAGTCGGTCGATCAGCCGGTACAAACTGGTTATAAATCTGTTGACTCAATGGTACCAATCGGCCGCGGACAACGTGAGCTTATTATTGGTGACCGTCAAACAGGTAAAACAGCGATGGCCGTTGATGCTATCTTGGCTCAGAAAGGAACTGGCATTAAATGTGTCTATGTTGCTATCGGCCAGAAGCGTTCAACCATTGCTAACGTTGTACGTAAATTAGAAGAGCACGGTGCGATGGAATATACCACCATCGTTGTAGCTTCGGCTTCTGAACCAGCATCGATGCAATTTATTGCACCATACTCTGGTTGCTCTATGGGCGAATACTTCCGCGACCGCGGTGAAGATGCCCTAATCATTTACGATGATTTGTCTAAGCAAGCCGTTGCTTATCGTCAAATTTCATTGTTGTTACGTCGTCCGCCGGGTCGTGAAGCTTACCCAGGTGACGTTTTCTACTTGCATTCACGTTTACTAGAGCGTTCTTCGCGCGTAAACGCAGAATACGTAGAAGAATTCACTAAAGGTGAAGTAAAAGGTAAGACAGGTTCTTTAACTGCATTACCAATTATTGAAACCCAAGGTGGTGACGTATCTGCATTCGTACCTACCAACGTAATTTCGATTACCGATGGTCAGATCTTCTTAGAATCTGATTTATTCAACGCAGGTGTTCGTCCTGCTATGAACGCCGGTATTTCGGTATCTCGTGTGGGTGGTTCGGCGCAAACGAAAATCATGAAAAAGCTGTCTGGCGGTATTCGTACTGCATTGGCTCAGTATCGTGAACTTGCGGCATTCTCGCAGTTCGCATCTGACCTAGACGACGCTACTAAAGCACAGTTAGACCACGGTGCTCGTGTTACCGAATTGATGAAGCAAAACCAGTATGCGCCTTTAAGCGTTGCTGAAATGGCTGTCTCAGTTTATGCCGCTAACGAAGGTCACTTGAATGAACTTGAAGTTTCTCAAGTACTTCCTTTTGAAGCCGCTCTTCATGCTTACATGAACAGTGAACACGGCGATCTGATGAAAGAAATTTCTGAATCAGGTAAGTGGAATGATGATATCGAAGGCACCTTTAAAGCCGCTTTTGAAAAATTCAAAGCGACTCAAAGCTGGTAAATTGATTCTGGCTACGAAAGTAGCCAACTAACTGAGGCTAATGCTATGGCAGTCGGAAAAGAAATACGAACGCAGATAAATAGCATTAATAATACGCGAAAAATTACCTCTGCAATGCAGTTAGTTGCAGCGAGTAAAATGCGTAAAGCTCAAGATCGTATGTTAGTGAGCCAGCCGTACGCACAAAAAGTGCAAGCGGTAATTGGGCACCTAGCCAATGCGAACACTGAGTATAAGCACGTTTATCTGCAAGATCGTGAAGTAAAAAGAGTGGGCTACATTGTCGTGTCCACCGACCGAGGTCTCTGTGGTGGTTTGAACGCTAACCTTTTCAAGGCGATCAGCAAAAATGCTGAAGAATGGAAAGCAAAAGGTGTTGAAACTCAGGTTTGTGCCATTGGTAGTAAAGGCACAGGTTTTTTCAAGGCGCGTGGATTCGACGTAGTCGCATCCATCACGCATGTTGGCGATAAGCCAACCGTAAAAGACCTAATCGGCGGCGTTAAAGTTATGTTAGATGACTTTGAAGCCGGCAAGATTGACCGTCTGTATGTTGTTTATAACGAGTTTATAAACACCATGGTACAGAAACCAAAGGTAGACCAGTTGTTACCGTTGAAAGCGGCAGAAGATGAAACGAAGCGCAGTTATGCGTGGGATTATCTCTATGAGCCAGATGCGGAATCGCTTTTGAATGGATTGTTAACACGCTTTATCGAAGCCCAGGTATACCAGGGTGTTGTCGAAAATGGAGCCTGTGAACAAGCCTCTCGAATGATGGCTATGAAGAGCGCCACCGACAACGCTGGTGAAATGATCGATAACCTGAAACTTGAGTACAACAAGGCCCGACAGGCCGCGATTACTCAAGAAATTTCTGAAATTGTTGGCGGCGCTGCGGCGGTGCAATAACGGTTTAAAGAGGACACAAACATGAGTAGCGGACGTATTACGCAAATCATTGGTGCCGTTGTAGACGTAGAATTCCCACGTGAAAGCGTGCCACGTGTTTACGATGCATTAATGGTCGATGCGAAAGGTCTAACACTAGAAGTTCAGCAGCAGCTGGGCGACGGTGTTGTACGTACAATTGCAATGGGTTCAACTGAAGGTCTGCAACGTGGACTAGACGTGAACAATACTGGTGAAGCGATTTCTGTACCTGTAGGTATGGGTACATTGGGTCGCATCATGGACGTATTGGGTAACCCAATTGACGAACGTGGCGAGATTGAAGTAACAGAAAAGATGGGCATTCACCGTGAAGCGCCTACTTATGCTGAACAATCTCAATCTCAAGACATTCTTGAGACAGGTATTAAAGTAATCGACTTGGTCTGCCCGTTTGCTAAGGGTGGTAAAGTTGGCTTGTTCGGTGGTGCCGGTGTTGGTAAAACCGTAAACATGCTTGAGTTGATTAACAACATTGCTACAGAGCACTCTGGTTTATCTGTATTCGCAGGTGTTGGTGAGCGTACTCGTGAAGGTAACGATTTCTATCACGAGATGTCTGACGCAGGCGTAATTAAACTGGATAACCTTGCCGAGTCTAAAGTTGCGATGGTTTACGGCCAAATGAATGAACCACCAGGTAACCGTTTACGTGTTGCTTTGACTGGTTTGACCATGGCTGAAAAATTCCGTGACGAAGGTAAAGACGTACTTTTCTTCGTAGATAACATCTACCGTTATACTCTTGCTGGTACCGAAGTATCTGCATTGTTAGGTCGTATGCCATCTGCGGTAGGTTACCAGCCAACTTTGGCTGAAGAAATGGGTGTTCTTCAGGAACGTATTACTTCAACGAAAGAAGGTTCTATTACTTCTGTTCAAGCGGTATACGTACCAGCGGATGACTTAACTGACCCATCTCCAGCAACCACCTTTGCTCACTTAGATGCAACGGTTGTATTGAGCCGAGATATTGCAGCTTTAGGTATTTACCCTGCGGTAGATCCTCTTGACTCTACTTCTCGTCAGTTAGACCCACTAGTTATCGGTAACGAACACTATGATGTGGCTCGTAATGTTCAAGGTGTTCTTCAGGGCTATAAAGAGCTGAAAGACATCATTGCGATCTTGGGTATGGACGAATTGTCTGATGAAGATAAATTGACTGTAAGCCGAGCGCGTAAGATTGAACGTTTCTTGTCTCAGCCTTTCCACGTTGCTGAAATCTTTACGGGTGCTCCTGGTAAGTACGTATCGTTGAAAGACACGATCCGTGGCTTCAAAGGCATCTTAGACGGTGAGTACGATCACATTGCCGAGCAAGATTTCTACATGAAGGGCAGTATTGACGAAGTTGTGGAAGCTCACAACAAGCGTAGTTAATCACACACTGGAGGTAACATCACATGGCTATGACTGTACGTTGCGACATCGTCAGTGCCGAAGAGAAGGTCTTTGATGGCCTTGTCGAACTGTTGGTGTGTGAGGGTGAAGCGGGCGAGCTCGGCATAAAGCCAGGGCACGCTCCTCTACTAACTCGATTAGTGCCGGGACCTGTCCGAGTCATTAAGCAGCATGGTAAAGAAGAAGTCATCTACGTAGATGGCGGTTATCTTGAAGTTCAGCCAAACCAAATTACGGTTTTAGCTGATACAGCTGTGCGAGCCGATGACTTAGACGAAGCGAAAGCCGAACAGGCGAAGCAAGCGGCTGCTCAAACCTTAGCTGATAGCATGGCAAGCAAAGAGTTTGCTGAAGTTGCTTCTCAGTTAGCAAGAGCTGTTGGCCAACTTCGTACCATTAAGCAGGCACGAAAAGCACTTCGTTAATAACCATTTTTGGTTTAAGTTAAAAGCGACCCTAGGGTCGCTTTTTTTTTAGTGAGAGGGACAATGGCAAATCAAACAGTAATTGCAGTAGTGCTCGCTTCGACCGCCAGCTTTTTTTGGGCGGCCAATGCAATTGTAGGAAAGATGGTAGTGGCAACATTACCGGCTTTTACCCTTTCACAGTTTCGTTGGATTACCGCTTTTTTAATTTTACTGCCATTCGGTTTGCCAAAACTCCTCGCCCAAAAAAACTGGTTTAAAGCGAATTTTTGGCCATTGGTTGGGTTGTCCATTTTAAGTGTTACCCTGTACAACACCTTCCAATATTGGGCATTAGAATATACCCAGCCCGTTAATGTAGGGGCCTTTTTAGCTATGCTTCCAGTATTTATTGCCATTGTGTCGAGTATATTTGGTGGCGCTAAACAATCACTTATCCAGTGGATTACTTTTTTGTTGGCGGTGTTTGGCGCACTTGTCGTTGTTACGCAGGGAGACTGGTCAGTTTTAAGAGAATCTGGTACTGGAGTCGGTGAATTGCTGCTTGTGGTCGCCATGCTCAGTTGGTCTTTCTATACCGTATTATTGAAAAAGCTGTCACCCATTGGTATCAGTTCAGTGGCTTTATTGACATTTTTTATGGGTGTTGGAACGCTCTTTATTGTTCCGTTTTGGGTATTTGATATGGTTCGAGAAGGCGCATTCATTGTTCCGGCTAAGGATCAATATTGGGCTGTTCTGTTTGTAGCCCTGTTCCCTTCATTGGTGTCTTACTTTTGTTGGATATCGGCCGTTAACAGATCAAACGCAACTATTGCAGGTTTAATGATCACGACTGCGCCTTTGTTTAACGCAATTTTAAGCATGGTGGTGTTAAACGCGACAATAAGCCCAATACAATGGATGGGCATTGCATTGGTCAGTGCAGGTGTTGCCGCTACACTGCTGTTGAATAAAACGGCATCACGCTAACCTGTTGATGAGATCTTCAATGGGGGCTGGTTTATAAAAGTAGAAACCTTGGAGCTCTTCGCACCCTAACTTTTCTAGATAAGAGACTTGCTCAATGGTCTCAACACCCTCTGCAACCGTATGTAGCCCTAAGGTGTGGCCCAAATCAATAATGGCTCGTACCAACTCATTCGACTTATCACTAAAGCCAATGTTTCGAATGAAGCTCATATCGATTTTAAGAACGTGTAGCGGTAAAGATTGCAACATACTTAAATTAGAATAACCGGTACCAAAATCGTCAAGGGCGAACTTAAACCCTAAGTCATTAAGTTCCTTCATATTGCTCAACACGATATCAGACTCGACCGCGATTGAATGCTCGGTAACTTCTAACTCTATACAATTAGGGTCAATATCGAACTTATCGAGTGCCTGTTTTACCTTGCTTACTAAGGTAGTGTCTTCTAACTGGCGAGGAGATAGGTTGATGGATATCGATAATCCTCTGGGTAGCTGATCTTTATATTGATGTAGTGCTGAAAAAGCCGCGTTCATGACCCAAGTACCAATATCGGCTATTAGGCTGGTACCTTCGGCAATCGGAATAAACTCGCCAGGTGAGACAAACCCTAGCTCAGGGTCTTGCCAGCGTACCAGCGCCTCCATGCTCAGTGATGAGTGATCCCCAGTACTGCTGACCCGAGGTTGAAAGACAATGTAAAAGTGATCATTCTTCAGAGCGCTTGGAAGGCTAGCCAAAATTCGCTGCCGGCGGTTCGTTTGAGAATCCAACTCGGCTGAATAAAATGAATAGTGTCCGCGTTTATTAGTTTTAGCGATCGATAATGTTTGTTCACACCGCTGTAACAGATGTTCAAAATCTAGCCCATCGTCTGGGTATAGAGCCACACCACAGGTAAGTTGCGGAAATACCTCTTCATTATTTAATCGATAAGGCATTTTTAACTTTCGAAGGATATTTTCAACCGCGATAACCGACTGGCTTGCTGTGCCGACATCGACAAGTGCTACTGCAAATGTGTCACCACCTAATCTAGAAATAAAATCTGTTTTGCGACAAATGGTGGTTAATCGGCTGGCGATTAGTTTTAGCAGCTCATCACCAACGGCTTGATTGTATTTTTCATTGACGGATCGAAAGTCATCAATGTTGATCAGCATTAAACCAAGAGTGGTATTACGACGATCACACAGGGCGATGTTTTGTGACACGAGCTGGTGAAAGTGTCGACGATTAGATGCACCTGTCAGCGGGTCAAATGCTTCAAGCTTTGCCACTTGCTTTTCTTGCTCTTTAATCGTTTGAATATCGCGCACAATGCCAGTTAACTCACCATCTTCAGAGCGTGCGATTCGGTGTTCAAACCAGCGATAGCGTTCGCCAACTCTAAGGCGATGCTGAGTCGTGATTCTGGTGAGTTTCCCGGAGGAGAGTTCCTCAAATGCAGTCTGAACCTTTTTGTGTTCACTCGGATGAACCAAGCTATCTAAGTCTTTGAGCGCAATTGTTTCTTTCATCACGCCAATTAAACTTTGCAGCGGTTCTGACAGCTTGAAGGAGTCATCGCCCGATTGCCGCCAAGAGCCCAGTTGACCTAGGCGCTGAGCTTCGATTAAGGCGTTTTTGTTTTCTAAAATGGCGCTGCGTTGTTGGTCTCTTAAGCGAATAGAATGCCTTTGCCATGTGAAGCTAGACGTTAATAGCAGCCAAGCTAAAAAAGACACCGCATAAGAGGTCCATCGCGTTCGAGTGATCGTCGATTGCAGTAAATCAGATTGAATATAGATATCTACTTTAATATCCTGATACTCAACTCGTTTTAGGATGCTCTTTTGAGGTTCTGCTTGGTTAACTAGGTAATAAGGGTCTGCATAACCGGTGACGGCAATAGATAGCTTACTGGACTCCGAAACGAGAGGAATCAGCTGTTCTTTTAGGCTTTGTAAAGAAAGGACGCCAGAAATGATGACATTTGGTTTGCCTTCGACTGGTACCACTCGAATCACTCCAGGCACGCCTTGTATTAAATCGACCGGGCCGATGATGCCAGGTACATTGGTTTTTAATACCTCATGATATACAAACCCCATGTTGGGAGTTTCGCCTAAATTGCGTGCGAGTACCTTTAAATTGGCTTCAGATTTTGGGTAAACGTGTTTCGCAATAAGATCTTCACTGATGGCAATATTTAAGTAGTTGTTGCGGTAATCAGGCAGCAGCTGTTTCATCCAGTTTTGAAAAACTCGGTCCGTCAGTACTTCTTCATTGGCGATTAACAGATTCAAAGAATCGAGAGCGGCAGAGTTGTTGAAGAAAAATTGCTGCAGAGTACTCTCGATAACATCGAATTCTGTTTCAATTTTGCTTTCTAAAACCGAAGTAGACTGTTTTAACAGTGCCGGTAGGTACCATTTAGTTACCGGAACCACGATCAATGCCATTATCAACGCAAACCCGGGCAATAGCATTTTGGGCGATTTTTGCACTACATAGATTAAACTTGCCACACCGAGCATTGTGAGTAAGAGGTTAATCCAGACTGATGGAAGCAGTAAAATAGCAACTAAACAGACAGATGCGATAATGGTGAGAATAAATGTCATAGTTGCCAGTTAATCTTCGGTAGGAGAATAGTTAGTTTCATTCGATTTAGTATAGCTGAGTCAGCGTATCTGTCACTTTTTCGTGCTAAAGTTTTTAACTGTGTTAAAAAACGATTAAATAAAGAGCAAGGCCACAGAAGGCTTTGGGGTACAAGCTTTAAAAATAGCGTGATACTGTAGTCAAAAAAACGACACTAAAACAGGGTGAGTTAAGTGACAGAATCGAGAGCGCCAAGATGTGGACAGCTGGAAATACCACTGACATTGGTCACACAAGACAACCAGCCATTGGTTTGTTCATGTATTAATATCTCCAGTACCGGAGCCTATCTAAGACCCGCCGAGCCCTTAGCTGAAGTAAAAGTAGGGACTATGTTTCAGACGAAAATGCTTAAAAGGGGCACTTTAACGAGCGTATCGATTGTTGTTGAACGCGTTGAGGCCGATGGGTTTGCCGTTAGGTTTGTATAACTCGGCTATTAATTAGGCTAACGGGCAAGGCCCGGAGCCCAAACCGGTACCCAATGTAATCATCATTGCCGGTTGATTGAACCGAAAGGCTAGCCCCGCTGCTGAACTGTCATGTTCTAGCAATGCAAGCGAGCCTAACCCACAACTGGGCAGCCAATCATCGTTTAAAGCCTTCGTTAGGTTTTCGCAATCAGCTTCCAATTGATAGTAAATGCCAGATTTATATTGAAATGGATGACCTTCGTTTAGGTAGCAAGCTAAACTAATGGCTACGGGTAACGGCGACGATAACTCACGGCGTGTCTGCCTCAAAACCTCTAATACTCCCTGTTTACCAATGTGGCCATGCGCGTCAGTAAAGGAAGCCGTAGAAAATTCTGTTAGTTCTTTTAGGCGATTACCATAATTAGACGCCACCGCTCGTTTAATGCCTGTAGCTCCGAAATCAATCACCAGTAAATCCGTAGCGCTTTTTACGGTTTGGGCTAAGCCAATTAACGCCGTTTGACCGGCCCAAGGCGAGCTCAATACGGTAACTTCAGGAAGCAATGCTTCAATACGAGAGGCTAAATATTGACCAAATAAACCCGTTGTTAAGCCACCAGAAATAACGATGGTGTCGGTATGTTGCCAATAGTGCATCAACGCTGTTAAATCTGTATTGGCTTTTGATGGCCACCGTTGACCTGCTTTGGCGGTATGAATCACACTGGCGAGTCGGCGGCTGAAGCAATCGAGAATATCGTTATGTTGCGCATTTTTATCGCTGAATTCGTCCAAAAATCGGCGAATATTCAATGAGCGATCCACGATAAAATGTGTGATAAGTTGCTGTAACGCAAGGCTAGAGGCCAATTGAGCCCCAGTGAGATTTTCTGCACCCAGTAATGGGTCCTGTTGAGATAACAGTGAGCATTCAACTTCTAAGTGATTCAACGAGCCATCAGGCGTCATCGTCAATGATTTGCTGTCAGGGCGGTTACGCATCTAGATTACTCTGGTAAACTTATCTCATTCAGTTTTATTACTTGGAAGAACCCAACTATGTCCACACTCTATCATGAAATTAGTTTAGTAACTTCTCCAAGTGATGTTTGGGCCGCGTTAACTACGCGTGTAGGGTTATTAAAGTGGTGGCCCGATGATGTTTCAATTTCTGGCGGCGATAGCTGGTGTTTAACGCACCAGGCGACAAAATCTTCAATCATCATTAAGGTCGTTGAAGACATACCCGACCAAGCGCTTGAGTGGTTGTGCGTGCAAGGCCCTGAAGATTGGGTGAACACATTGATTCATTGGCGCTTAGAGAGCCAAGATGATCGTCAAACCTTAACGTTGGAGCATCGCGATCTTCAAGTGACGTCACAACATGCTGCTGGGCTAAACACCTTTTGGGGTGTGACCATTGATCGACTCAAACAATCTTTACTCAGCGAAGTTAATCCAAACGATGACGTAGACTTGGGTTTATGGACCTAACAAATCAACCGTTAGATACTCCCTATATTATTGAGCGTCATGAGGGTTTTTGTATTGTCTTTAAACCCATTGGGTGGACAGTTCAAAAAGATGCCCAAGCGCCTGGGATATTAGAATGGGTGACGCAAACGCTTTCTGTGCCGTGCTTTCCTGTTCATCGATTAGACAAGCCTACTTCAGGGTTACTGATTGTGGCCCTAACTCGTGATGCGAATCAAAAACTTAGCCAATTGTTCGCGAGCAAGGAAATTCAAAAAACATACTTAGCGATCAGCGATCAAAAGCCGAAAAAAAAGCAAGGCTGGATCAAAGGTGATATGGCGTCCAGCCGCCGCGGTCAGTATAAATTGTTGCGTAGCCAAGAAAACCCCGCAATAACTTATTTCGAATCTGAATTGATAGAGCCAGGAATACGCGGATTTAAGTTGTTCCCAAAAACTGGTAAGACGCACCAGTTACGAGTAGCGATGAAAAGCATTGGAAGCCCAATATTAGGGGATGCATTATATTCTGGGTCGCCATCGGCCCGTCTGTATTTACACGCCTGGCAATTAGCGTTTGATTTAGAGGGTAGAAAATACAGTGTCATAGCACCGCCCAAAGACCCTTTGTTTCGCCAATGGTTAGAGAGTGATCAAAATGATTGAATGGTTGTTTGCCGATAAAAGCTTATTTGCAGCGGTCTTTGTATTGGGTTTTGCTGTCAGCAGTTTGGCTTATCTTTGGCTCTATGGTCGTGGACAGAGAGAACAGGGCGAATTACTGGAGACATTGAAGCAATACGAATTAGAACTCGCAAAAGTTCAAGGCCAATTACTTCAATCACAAGAATTGGATGTCACTAAACAACAACTAAAAAAAGAATTTAGTTTATTGGCTAGCCATTTGTTTGAACAAAAAAACAATCAATTTCAACAGCAATCAAAGGCCAATATCAGTGCTATGTTAGAGCCTTTTGAAAAGCAATTGTCTCACTTTCGTCAGCGAGTTGATGAAATACACACGCACGATACTCAAGGCCGAGCGATGTTGCAATCGCAGCTGAATCAGCTTAGAGATTTGAATGGCCAGCTGCATAAGCAAGCCGAAGACCTTACCCTAGCTTTACGTGGCGACAAAAAGTTGCAAGGTAACTGGGGTGAGTTGCAGTTAGAGCGCATATTAGAAAGCGTTGGTCTTAAAAATGGTCGAGAGTATCAACGAGAAGCAAACTTCAAAACCACTGAAGGACAGAATCAGCGGCCCGATTTTGTCGTTAATTTGCCCGAGGGCAAGCACATCATAATAGACAGTAAGGTTACTTTAAATGCGTATCAACGCTATGTCAGCGCAGATGACGAAGAGACACAAGTACAGTACTTAAAACAACACATCGCCGCCGTACGCCAGCATGTTCGAAGCTTAAGTGACAAAAACTACCCGGCCTTAGAAGGCTTAAATGCGCCTGAATTTGTGCTGATGTTTATGCCGATAGAAAGCGCATTTGTGACCGCCTTCGAAGCGGAGCCGCGTTTATTTGATGAGGCTTTTGAGCGCAATATTGTTGTTGTCACGCCTTCAACTTTATTGGCAACATTAAAAACGGTTGCCACCATGTGGGTGTTAGAAAAGCAGAATGAAAATGCATCTATCCTGTTTCAACATGCCGGTAAAATATACGACAAAATGACGGTGCTGGTGAAAAAGTTAGAAAAGCTCGGGCAGCAAGTGGAAACAACACAATCAACCTGGCAAGAAGCGATGGGGACGCTACGAGATGGTCGCGGCTCATTAATTGAACAGGTTGAAAAATTAAAGGACCTAGGGGCACCGACGTCTAAAACAATGCCCGAAAACTACCACGGCAAGCAAGTAGAGAAAGAAAGCTAAATACCAATCGCGGCTAGCGTTTCAAGAATATTGCGTGCAATGGCTGCGCTTTTTGGGTGCTCAGCTTCGATCTCATCAAGCAGAATTTCAACCGATTCCCTTAAGTTAGGTTCGGCTGGGTCTGCCTCCCCTTCATCGTGTAAATGGTACTGTATTTTTTCCATCAGCATTTGTTGCGTTGGGCTGGCTTCCGATTCTGGCAACTTCTCTCTAAGGCGTTGGAACAAACTTTTTAGCTCGGTTTTAGGCATAATCTGTGCTCCGATTTTGTAATTGTTAGATATTCACTATAGCAAGGTTTGTTGGAGCCCGCCAAAATGCTATTCTAAGCGCTCTCTTCAAAGTCAGACTACCAACCTGTGCGCTATACCGACGAACAATCTAACATCATTCAGCATCCGTCTGGTCATGCCCGTATTATCGCGGTAGCCGGCTCAGGTAAAACCCAAACCTTAACGGCCTATGTCTCCGCTCGTTTAGCGGCGGGAGTGTCGCCCAAACGCATGCTGATCTTAATGTACAATAAATCGGCGCAGCAAGATTTTCAGCGTAGATTAATCGATCAATCGGGCCTGCCTCCGAGTCAGTTACCTAATGTTCGTACCTTTCATTCTTTGGGTTTTAAGCTGTGCGAAAGCTTGGTTGAGCAAGGGCACATGCCAGCATTTGATCGAGCGCTTCTCAAAGACAGCGAGATTGAGCAAGTGTTGTGGCGCATTTTAAGGTCGATAGCCGATGCGACGCTTGCAGAGGATATTCTCGCACGAAAAAAGAAATGGGTAGAACCCATGCTGTCTTTTATCGAGCAGGTCAAAAGTACGTTAGATTCGCCAACGGATGTCTTTGAACGCTCAGGTTTACCCAAAAGTTGCCAGCTTTTTATTGAAGCATTTGATCACTTCGAAGACTGGCGAGCCCAGCAGCAAAAACTCTCTTTTAATGATCTACTTTATGAGCCTGCCCTAAGGTTTAAAAAAGAACCTGCAATTGCCTCGCACTTTGCCGCGCATATGGATGAAATAATTGTTGATGAGTTTCAAGATATCAATCCTACCCAGCAATTTCTGCTAGATACTCTGCATGGCAACAGAGGGCAGGTAATCGTTGTCGGCGATCCTGACCAAACGATCTATGAATTCCGTGGCTCTCGCCCCAGTTTGCTAACGCATACTTTTTCAGAAACATTTGCCAACGTGAAAGATTATCAGTTGAGTAATACGTTTCGCTTTGGTCATGAAATCAGTTTGCTGGCCAACCAAGTTATTGCTGGAAATTATCAAGACAATCACCCTAGAACCCAATGTTTTTCGCATGATTCAACACCCTCAACAACCGTAACAGCTTTGCGAGGAGTAGACAGTGCGGCATTAGCTCTAACCGAAATTAAGCAATGGGCAGAGCATCGGGCACTAAACGAGATAGCGGTTTTGAATCGTCTTTGGTCCAACAGTGTCCGTCTAGAGTTAATGTTGTTATCGGAAAACATACCTTACCAATTAGATCACAGTAAGGTGGTGTTGGAGCGTCATGAGTTAAAGCCTTTTAGAGTGTTATTTCAGCTCGCTTCTGGCGCAAATACCACATGGAATAGCTCGGTTCGCAGAGCTGCATGGCAAGCATTATTAACGCAGCCATTTTTGAAAATTAAAAAATCGTTGACGGATACCATGATGCGCTCGCTCGTAGGCCATACCCATAAATGGGGGCAAGCGCTTCGAAATGCCATTCCTGAAACCTTATCGAAGTATCAAGCTGAGCAGCTGTTAGAGCGAGCACGATGGATAGAAAAAGCTGAGCGTGGCAAAGCCACAGCCTATGAACTGACCGTCGGCTGGGTGCAAGGCACCGACTATTATGATGCTTTAAAAGACAATGCGTTTTCCGTTTCGCAAGTAGACGATCAAATCGCAACGGTAAAAGCCTTCGCAAAATTCCTTCGCCAAAACAATTGGGCCGCGAGCGATACGACTGAACATTTGGCCGTGCTGTTGCAGCAAAAAAGGGAAAACACCGGTGAAGGTGTTTTAATCTCTTCGATTCATAAAGCCAAAGGTCGAGAGTGGCCACTGGTGATTATTCCAGAGTTGAATGGACGCTTTTACCCTTACGAGCCAGAGCATGAAATGGCCAGCCCTAGTTCGTTAGCCAGTGAGCGACGGCTGTTGTACGTCGCCATGACCCGAGCACAAGAAAGGCTAGTGTTGTGTGTCCCAAAAGAAGATTCTGAATTGCCCATGTCGCCTTTTTTACCGATGGACTTTATCGAAGGTATTCCAAAGTTTTTAGAGGCAATAAAAAATGACCAGAGCACTGTTGCTTTACCTAGGTTAATGCACCGACCCAGCGTCGGGCATTACAAAGAGAGTTTTCAAAGTGAAGTAACCATTGATTGGTCTATTGGCAGTACGATCGATAGCCTGGTTGGGCAAACAGTTTCACATCCAAAGTTAGGAATTGGGCAAATAGTCAAAGAAAGCTCAAGTAGAATTTCGATCCATTTTTTGACCGAAAAGAAAATAAGAGAATTTGAACGCGACATAGTGCTGCCGTTGATTAAATTTTAACTTGATTGAATACTCCTTGACTAAAGTATTAAAAGAGTAAGAGATAAATTCCTATTAAGTAATATTTTTATATGGAATCGCCAATTAAAATTTTAGTAGCAGCACAATGTTCTTAACGCATGTAACACCAATCTCTTCATTCCTATTAATTAGCTAATTCTAATTATTGATCACGGTCACAAAATTGATTGTTGCTTTAAAGAGTTGTTGTTTGTTTCAAAAAACACCCTAATATATAAGCCAGATCGAGCAAGGATTGCTCAGAACTGACAATAGAGTTTGTCATGTTTTATTTGGTTTAAAAGGGATTGGCAATGACTACTCACATGGACAATGCATCGCTAGATACTGGTGAACAAAAAGAAGAGCGCCATGGTTTATTTCGCAAACAAGCTGTTGAAAAACAACAAGACAGACTGTTAGGCGATGTTCTAGTAATCCCGCCACTGTCGTATTCCATCATAACGATCACCCTCATATTGTTTGTGACAGCCGCTATGGTTCTATTAGTCAATGGCAGCTATGCGCGTAAAGAAACTGTGCAGGGCTTTCTGGTACCCAATACCGGAGTGCTAAAAGTATATGCATCGCGCTCAGGGATAGTTCGCCAGATCTTCGTAAAAGAAGGTGACAAAGTTGTTAAAGATCAAGCACTCGTATTGATAAACGGCGATCAAATTCTAGCCAGTGGTGATCACCTAGAAACATTGATGTTAGATGAATTTTTATCTCAGAAACATACACTTTCCAATCAAATTGGTCGCTTGCCAGAAGTATATGCAGGTAAGGCGAATGAGCTAGACAAGCGCATAGAGGCTACAAAGAGTGATCTAAAGCACTTAACTAAACAGCGAACTCTAATAACGCAACAACTTGATTTAGCCTCAAGACAGCTAGTAAATATGGAGTCATTAGCTGATCAGGGCTTAGCAACTCAAAGCGATGTCGATGCAGCCATAGAAAAAGTACTGTCGTTAAAGTCCCAACTCCAAGAGATCGCTCGTACTTCAGATGCCCATAAAATAACGCTAGAAACACTTCAACTGCAAAGCACGGCTCTAAGCTTTGAGCAAATGGATAGCGAAGACCAGTTGCAAGCCAGCCTTTCAGCTATTGCGCAAAGTATTACACAGCTTCATGGCCAGCAAGCGTACATATTAAAGGCAAGTAGTGCAGGTGTTGTTTCAAATATTCAAATAAGTGAAGGGCAAGAAGCACTTGGTAATATTCCGTTGCTTACTCTAACCCCAGAGGGCAGCGAGCTTGAGGCAGAATTATTGGTGCCCGCCCGTGCAATTGGTTTTGTTGAAAAAGATCAAGCCGTCAAAATACGTTACTCGGCTTTTAGTTTCCAAAAGTTTGGCCTATATGATGCAACGATAACGAATGTCTCTCAAACCGTATTGTTGCCGAATGAATTAACAGGCTTGGCTATCAATGCTCAAGAACCCATGTACAGAGTGACTGCAAAGCTTGCCCAGCAGAATATTGACGCATATGGAAAACCTTTGAGCCTTAAAGAAGGTATTTCATTAGAAGCCGATATTAAATTAGCAGAACGAACCCTATTAGAATGGTTATTTGAGCCCCTATTCAGTTTAAAAGGTAGGTTGTAGTGCTTGGCTGCATAATTGCAATAGTGAAAATTAGAAATGATAAACGAACAGACAAGAATCACTCGTTTGATGGTGACAAAAGCGGGGCGCCCCTTGAGATATCCGCCAAGATGACTGGAAGCGCCCCTAACCAACACTCGAAAAGGAATGAGGTCTTTCGAGTTTAGCAATAAAACTTGA
Source organism: Reinekea marina (assembly GCF_030409715.1). NCBI lineage: Bacteria > Pseudomonadati > Pseudomonadota > Gammaproteobacteria > Oceanospirillales > Saccharospirillaceae > Reinekea > Reinekea marina. The sequence goes on along the minus strand of NZ_JAUFQI010000001.1, from coordinate 26,698 downwards.
AAAGGAAAATACATGAAAGATATTGGCACTAAAAATCTAGTAGAAGTAAAAGGCGCAGGTCGAAGTACGGTAGTAATAAGAAGCCAAAACAGACCATTGCCAAAAGCAGGCGGTCAGAAACGTCCATTGCCGACGCCAGGGATAGTTGGACTAAATAAGTATTAAAGAATTTGCTCTATAGAGCAAATCGAGGGAGTGAAATGGTTCACTTGCTTGTAAAGCAAAGCAGCCTTTGAGGAAATCGCCAAGATGACTGGGGTTGTTATTTTTTAAACGGAAAGGAAAATAAAATGAAAGAATTAGCAGATTTTCATCAAGAGCAAGTAATTGGTGGTGGCCGAATTGAGGCTATTAAAAGAGGTGTGAAATGGTTAGGGAACACTGCAGCAGGATATGCGGTATCCAAGGCCGCTGAAAAGGCTTACAAAATGCTAACCAAACCTAAGTCTAACTCCGGAAAGTCTTCAGGTTCATGCCATGTTTCAAACGGTGGAATTAAATACTGCACTGGAGGAAGATAATGAAATATTTGATTGATGAAGATATCACCCATGTTAGAGGAGGTGTTGGCAGGCTAGTAATTAAGAGTGTTAAATGGGCAGCTAAGAAAATTAGAAGGTCCTCAAAGAGCAAGACGGCAGCATCAATAGGTGCTATTTCTGAAGTCCAAAGTGTACGACATAGTGGACACCAAAAGTAAGAATATAGCAGGCGTTAAGCCTGCTAGACTTATTGCTGAAGTATTGCTTCTATCCATATTCAGTTGCGTGGTATACATAAATGTGTCTTTTGAATACAGTGAGAATAACGTCTTCTTACTTTATTCTGCTTGGTATGCGTTAACTAGAGTTTCTAAAATTTTAAAACACCTAAAATTAAAGCTAAACGAAAATTGACAATGTAAATATACACTTGGAATTATTCTAATTTTAAAGTGAAAAATTGTTTATGATATTAGTTTGACTTGGAACTCTTGTAGAACTTAGTAGTTTTAAAATGCTGGTGTTATATTCACGGAATCGGTTTAATCTAGAAAATAAAATCTAAAGTTTAAAAATATTATTTTGATAAGTACTATATTAAATCTCATTTTATTCATAATAAATTAATGAAATGAAAATTTTCTAAATGTAGTTTAAACGGTTCTGTGTAACAATTTTATGTTTTGGAAAAATTTAATGAATATATTAGATAGATTGTTAAAGAATAGATATTATATTTCCATTGTATATATAATTATAACATTGTTTCTTTTGGATCGCTTGGCATTGTCTAAAGAGTGGGTAGTTACTCTTTTATATGTACTCGCTATATACGGATTTCTACTATTAATAGCTTTTGAACCAAAGAGGTATATAGACGAAGTAGGTACTCGCCCCAATATGCCTATTGTTCCGATTGCTATTTCCCTTTTAGCTTTTTCCTACTGCTGTATAATTTTGCAAACGGAGGTGTTGGGTTGGAGTTGGCTGGTTGAGGATGGCTCAAATCTAAAATACAGTAATATTCCTTATTTCATTTCGGATGTTTTTCTCTTCATCATCATTGCTCCAATTGTAGAAGAGATTTTCTTTCGACAGTGGCTTTATGAAAAACTGAAAAATAGAATGAAGCCTCTTTTTAGTATCATTGTGGTAGCACTTATTTTTGGAATTGTACATATTGACCTGATTGGATCATTTGTTTTTTCGATGGTCTTAAGCTTTTACTATATAAGCTCTATAAGTATTGCTAATAATATTTTTATTCATGCTACTTTTAACGGATTTTTGGTGGTTTTTCAGTTCTTTATAGACAATGAAATTATTGGTGATCTAGATACTCTTGCGTCTGTCTACCTAAGTGAAAACATCGCTGTTTTGATGATGTTAATAGTAACTTCAAGTATTTCAATATACTGGCTTACGACGCGGTATATTAGAAGCCTTGAAGAAGTTTAATTTCCTCTAAATAACGTGAGGTATTATGAAGTTACAAAGCTTAGTTTCGTTGTTTTCTGGGCGAGATTTTTGCTATAAAAGTTTCGTTTATATTAACCCAATAAAAATAAATTGTTATTTTTACATATAGCTACTACCGACTTTATTGTTAGAGGTGTTGGGTAAGTATTAATAGGGTTTATGTGTTTCGACGTTAAAAAGTAAAACAAGGAAGTAAAATCAAGATAACTTATGCTTAAATTAATACTACAAACGGAAATTTCAGAATGCGGACTTGCCTGCGTCGGCATGATTGCGGGCCACTATGGCTATGTATCTGACCTCTCAAATTTAAGAAATCAATTTAAGATTTCTTCACAAGGCACAAACTTAAAGCAGCTCATGGATATCTCTGCGAAGTTAGAATTAGCGGGTCGAGCTTTGCAATTAGACCTTGCTGATTTATATAAGCTTCAACTCCCTTGCATCTTGCATTGGGATATGAACCACTTTGTTGTTTTAAAGGCCGTAGGCAAAAACAAAGTTACGGTTCTTGATCCTGCGATCGGAGAAGTCACTTATAGCCACACTGATTTTTCAGCGCACTTCACGGGAATTGCGCTTGAGCTAACACCCACTGCAAAATTCGAGAGAAAGGAGGTGCGACAAAAGCTGACCTTGTCTCACTTTTGGCAGCGTATTTTTGGACTTAAGCGAAATATAATCACCATTGTGGCGCTGTCCTTTCTATTGCAGCTCTTTGCAGTGGTTGCACCTTTTTATATGCAAACGGTTGTTGATGATGTGCTGTTACGGAACGACAGCAGTTTGTTGTTGGTCTTGGCGCTGGGGTTTGGCTTACTTATGCTGTTGCAAACCGCAACTGATACTCTGCGTAGCTTTGTGATCTTGCATCTATCGACAAAATTGAACTATCAGATGGCCGCCAATTTATTTCGTCACCTTATTAGGTTGCCTTTAGACTATTTTGAAAAACGCCATATAGGTGATGTTGTTTCTCGTTTTGGGTCGTTACAGTCCGTTAAAGATTTGCTTACCACGGGCTTAGTTAGCTCCATAGTCGATGGCGTAATGGCTGTAATCACGTTAACGGCGATGTTTATATACTCTGTAAAAGTTGCCTTGGTGGTCTTAGTTATCGTAGGCCTATACACCCTATTGCGCTTTGCTCTTTATCGCCCTTTTCGTCGCTTATCTGAAGAAAGTATAATTGCACATGCCAAAGAAGATTCTAATTTTATGGAGTCTGTTCGAGCCATTCAAACGGTTAAACTTTTTCAGCGGGAGAATGACCGACAAAATTTATGGCAAAATAAATACACTGAAGCTCTAAATACCGACGTGTCCGTTGCAAAATGGGGCATTGCCTATGAAACCCTAAATAGTCTGCTATTTGGTATAGAAAACATAGTCGTTATATACCTATTGGCAACGTCGGTGATGGGTAACCTAATGTCTTTGGGTATGCTCTATGCGTTTATGAGCTATAAAAACCAGTTTGTTGCCCGTATGGATGGGCTAATAGATATGCTCATCGAATTCAAAATGATTGGCCTTCATCTTGATCGGCTTGCCGATATAACCTTTACCGAAGCCGAAGATGTAGACCGTTATACCTCAAAGCTTCAACATCTATCTGATGTTAAAGGATCTATTGAAGTTAAGAACTTAACTTTCCGTTATTCTGAAACAGACGATTCTATCTTTGAAAATATTAGCTTTCGCATCCCCGCAGGTCAATCGGCTGCTATCGTCGGCCCTAGTGGCTGCGGCAAAACTACCTTACTGAAAGTAATGATGGGTTTGTTAAAACCTAATAGCGGGCAAGTCTTAGTTGATGGAGTGGACATTACTAAGCGAGATGATTATCGCACCCAAATAGCCGCAGTGATGCAAGATGATCAGCTTTTGTCGGGTTCGGTAGCTGACAATATAGCCTGCTTTGATCCTAAACTCGATTTCGAGAAAATAGCCTTATGCGCCCAAAAAGCAGCCGTGCATGAAGATATTTTAAAGTTTGGCATGCAATACAATACCTTGGTCGGGGACATGGGCACCTCTCTTAGCGGCGGCCAAAAACAACGCGTGATCCTAGCGCGAGCACTTTACCGTGAACCAAAATTATTATTTCTAGACGAAGCCACCAGTCACTTAGATGTTGAGCGTGAGTCCGTTGTGAATAGCAATATAAAGAAAATGGACGTGACACGCATTATTGTTGCCCATCGCCCTGAAACTATAAAAAGTGCGGACTTGGCTATTAATATGGGCCAGCTTAATAATTCTGTAAGTAATTGATATTAACCAATCTAAGCATATTTACCCATTAGTTATTTACTAAAATCATAGAAGGAACCTTAATGAAAAAGTCAGTAATCGGAGCTACCTTATCTGCAGTTGTACTCGCAGGTTGCAGTGTTCTGTCATCGCAGTCCACAGAACGCTCGCAAGTCGTTTCTTTCAGCGCTGAGCAAGCATGGCAGGCGGTGCCCGATCGGCATATCCAAAGTGGTACATTGCCTAATGGGTTAGATTGGCATGTAAAAACGTTACCCGATAACGGTTCTCGTGACCGAGTAGAGTTGCGCTTACGGATACGCTCAGGTTCGTTGGTTGAGACGGATACTGAATTAGGACTTGCGCACTTTGTTGAGCACATGGCCTTTAATGGCACTGAACGCTTTCCTAAAAATGACATCGTCGAGTTTTTTGAATCGGCAGGCATGAGTTTTGGTGGCGATATCAACGCTCATACCTCGTTTGGCGAGACTGTTTACAAACTGACTATTCCCGCCGATCAACCAGAGCTTATCAAAACCGCTTTTGAAGTAATGTACGACTGGGCAACGGCCATTAGCTTTGCGCAAGAAGAGGTGTCTAAAGAGGCTCCAGTGGTCATTGAAGAATGGCGTTCTAACTTTGGAACAGAAGAGCAGTCTTGGTTGCAAGAATATAACGACTTGTATCAGGGGACGCATTTACTGAATCGTTTGCCTATTGGCGACAATGATATCGTGGCCAGCGCAACGGCCACACAGCTAAGAGATTATTATCAGAAATGGTACCGCCCAGACAACGCTGAGTTTGTTGTGGTGTATCCAGAAGGCGTTTTTGATGCGGTTGAAACGATTAATACTGTTTTTACGCCCTGGACTGCTGAGCCAACCCCTGAAATCAATTACGCATTAGGTGCCGTAGCAATAGAAGGATCTCGTTTTAAAGGTGTCACCGACAGTAATGTCACAAGCCATCAATGGCAGTTATATTTGCCAGTACATCGGTATGGCTCAGACACGCCAATTGCCCGCGAGATTGATTTTATCGATCAGGTCTATACGTCTGTTTTAAGTGCAAGGTTACAACGATTGGGCGAAGTTTCAGATGCTGCAATTATTGATGCTGGCTCTCAAATAGGGGAGTTCTTTGAACAAACTAAATACCTAAATGTATGGGCGACGGCTTATGATGGGCAACAAAACCAAGCGCTAAACGATATAACACTAGAGCTTAACCGCCTACAACGATATGGTATTACGGCCTCCGAGTTTGCAACGGCCAAACAAAAAATTCTTATGCAGAATAAGAACATTCAAAGCTGGTTGCAAGGTGCCGATAGCGGGAGTCATGCCGATTATTTGATGTACTTTTTAAGCACAAACATGGCGTTAGAAGACATTGATGCCGCGGTTATTGAATCGGAAAAAATGGCAGCTGCTGTTAAACTTGAAAAGATCAATCACTACATTGCTCAAACCATCGGTTCACAAGACCTGGCCGCCTATTTTTATCACCCAAAAACAATCACACCTGAGACGCAAGACTGGGCCGCAATATACGCGAAGGCTTGGCAGCAAGAGGTGAGTTCGCCAGTTGAAACTTCTGCTGCAGGGGGAGGGCTTAATTATGAATTCCGAGGCTCCATTAGCCAAGAATTTGACCTAACAGAAGAGGAAGGTTTGTTTATTTGGGCGCTAGAGAATGGAATTACCGTCGTTCTTAAGCAAAGTGACATTGAACCGAGTCGTGTCTATACCCAAACTATGGTTTTTGGTGGCAACCGTCAAATGAGCAATGACCTCATTGCGGCTTCGGAGCAATGGAGTGAGGTCCGTATTCGTTCTGGGCTAGAAGGCCGAAGCGGCCAAGATTTTTTCGATAAATTAGATCTTGATGGCATTGGTTACAATGTCTTTATTGATGGAAACGCTAGCGGGGTCGAACTTTCCGGTCAAGCAGACCAGCTAGGCCAAATGTTAAAGCTAACATCTGGTTCATTGACCGATGTTGCATTGAACGAGCAAATGATCGCTCTTACCTTAAACAGCAGTGTGGAACACAGTGCACAATACCAAACTACCCCGACGTATGAATTTGAAAAGCAGTTCTTAGCGGCGGTTTATGGCGTTGAAGATCCACGTTATGTCTATTTCAGCCCAGACGATATTGCTGCGGTTACAAGTGCTGATCTTGTTGCGGTGCAAGAGTCGATTTTAAAGGATAATCAGGGAGTTATAGTGGCTATTGTGGGTGATGTAACGCCAGATCAAGTTGCCCCCGCCTTAAAGACTTATTTGGCGGGTTTGCCATTGCCTGGGCCAAGTGTTAGCAGAAGCTTGGGACCAATTACCACAGAGAGCCGATTTATCCGCGTTGCGGGTCAAGCTGAAGAAAAAACCGACATAACCTACCTTTTTGCACAGACAGAATTACCCGTTGACGTGCAACGCTACTTAGCGTCGGAAGTGATGATTCAAGCTGTAGAAAAACGCTTGCATAAAGCGATACGTGAAGATTCGGGTCTCACATACGGAACGGCGGTTTCTCAGGGTATTCAGACCTTTGATCAACAGCAGTGGCAATTACAAATTCACCTGAGTACAGAACCAGCTCGAGAAAAAGAAGCCCTAACCGCATTGGATGAAACCTTGCAAAAACTGATAGAAACCCCGTTGACGGACCAGGAGGTCTTGGAAGCAAGTCATCGTGTGGCGGAATCAGAAAAACAAAACCTCGCCACCAATACAGGTATTTTGAATAATCTAACCGGTATTCTATTTTTAGGCGGCGATATTACAGATTATGATAATGGTGAGGCTATGCTAGCCACTGTCACAACTGAGCAGGTGAATGACTTACTTGGTTTGTTGTTAAATGGGAAAAAAGTTGTCGCGGTACACCACCCATAACGTCGAATTGGTTTTATTTAGGGTTAAAGCAGGTGTTTGTCTTTAGCCCTATTCTTACCTGGCTGTATAAATTAGTGAAAAAACGAAGAGTTATTTTGGTGGTAGACTCAGTAGTACGTACATTGGAGTTAAATACAGAAGTTGAAGTCGAACTGTTCACAAAAGCAGGGTTGGCGCTGACGCTCAAAGGATGGGCATTAAAAAGGGCAGCATAGGCCACCCTTAAATTTTTGCTTGTACTCAGATCAATGTTTTATAGACCATTCAACATGTGATCAACGGCGGCTTTCACTTCATCGTCGCTCAACGCGGCATTACCACCACGAGGCGGCATCGCATTGAAGCCATTAATAGCATTTGCGTAAAGTGTGTCTAAACCTTTGGCTTGGCGAGGCGCCCAAGCTGCGGCATCACCTAATTTCGGCGCATTTAAGGCACCAGTGCCGTGGCAGGCGGCGCAGGCTGTTGTATAAACTTGATCACCACTTTTAGGACCCGTGTCAGCAACGGTCGCTGTAGCCGTGGCGGTTGTACATTCTTCGCCTTGCACACAGACGTTTCCGGCCGGTTTCAAACGTTCGGCTACTTCGTCTTCATAGCTTGTATAGTCGGCAAACACGAAGCTTGCAGTCAATGTACTAATTAAAATAAGCAGTTTTTTCATGTATTAGTCCGTTTTATTCAAGTCAGCAATTTTTAGAATGGCGGCAAGTATAACGATATAGTGGCCTAGGCGGCAATAACCCAAGGGTAAAGAGGTTAGAATACTCAATATAACTCGTATCTGGTTGTGATTGAGTTAGAAAAAGGGCGAAAATACCCTGAAATGAATGATTACATTGCAATATTTGGCTGAAAATCCACATAAAGCCTGTGTTATCATGGAGTTGCAACCCTATTAGTCACCTTTAGCAGAGCCCAAAGATGAACAAAACTTCCCTCGATAAAAGCAAAATTCGCATTTTACTCTTAGAGGGCGTTCACCAAAGCGCCTTAGATACACTAACCAATGCTGGTTACAGCAACATAGAATTACTGAAAGGTTCGCTTCCTGAAGCCGAACTGATCGAAAAAATCAAAAATGTCCACTTTATTGGCATCCGTTCTCGCACGCAATTGACTGAAAAAGTATTCGAAGCCGCGAAAAAGCTGGTCGCGGTAGGTTGCTTTTGCATAGGAACCAATCAGGTAGACTTAAAAGCCGCAGCCGCCCGTGGTATAGCTGTTTTTAACGCTCCTTATTCAAACACTCGATCGGTTGCTGAGTTGGTCTTGGCCGAAGCCATATTATTGTTACGCGGTGTCCCTGAGAAAAACGCCGCCTGCCATCAAGGTGGTTGGAAAAAAACAGCCGAGAACAGCTATGAAATCCGTGGCAAAAAGCTCGGTATTGTGGGTTATGGCAGTATCGGCACCCAGTTAGGTGTGCTTGCTGAAGGGCTGGGCATGGAAGTGCTGTTTTATGACATTGTGACCAAGCTTCCAATGGGCAACGCTCAACAAGTCGGTTCTTTAAATGATCTTCTGAGTAAAGCCGATGTAGTATCGCTTCATGTGCCAGAAACGACTTCAACTAAGTGGATGATGGCAAAAGCGCAGTTTGATCAAATGAAAGAGAATAGCGTCTTCATTAATGCAGCTAGAGGCACAGTAGTAGATATAGACGACTTAGCCGATGCCATACGAAGTAACAAGCTTTTAGGTGCCGCTATTGATGTGTTCCCAGTTGAGCCACGCTCAAATACGGATGAGTTTGTCTCACCGTTAAGGGAGTTCGACAATGTCATTCTTACACCTCATGTCGGTGGGTCTACGCTTGAAGCGCAACTTAACATTGGCATTGAAGTAGCCGAAAAACTGGCGACATTCTCCGACAACGGTACTACGCTGTCGGCCGTTAACTTCCCACAAGTTGCATTACCATCGCACCCCAATGCGCATCGAATTTTGCATGTTCATAAAAATATTCCTGGCGTATTATCGGAAATTAACACCGTGTTTTCTGAAAATAACATCAACATTATTGGTCAGTACTTACAAACTTCTGAGCAAATCGGTTATGTTGTTATTGATGTTTCGGCAGATTGCTCTGAAACGGCATTAGAAAAAGTATTGGCAGTAACGGGAACAATTCGAGCTCGTATATTGTTTTAATAATACAGGCTCGGGTTTTAAAGGTAGTACGAGGGTAATTATGGCGAACGTTTGGCTCCACATTAAGTCTTTGTTGGCCTATTTGGCCATAGGGTGCTTGATGTTGTCCTGTAGTTCTCGGTCTTTAAATACCGAGATGACTCGTTGCGTATACCCCGATAGCCCCCGCACTCCTGCGCCGGCATTTGTGTGTGATCCTCAAATGCCGGGTTACCCTGTTACGCAACTTCGGCAGTCTCCTTTATCGGACGCCAGTGTCGATGAGCGCATTCGCCATGTGTATGAAGATCAAATAATGGCATGGAGTAATGAATGGGCGAACCAGTGGTATCGGCTCCCTAATTCAAGGCAAGCCGCTTTAGAGTGGCTACAAAAATACCTAGACCGAGAAGCTCGAGTCATTCGTAGCCGGGTCAGTCCTAAAGGCGAATTGTGGCTATTAATTGGTCTCCCAGAGAATGATGCCTTTTATAAGGCTCGTTTCGAGAAAGAAAAGCCCTTCAAGTAACTCAAACAATGGCCGATAAATAAGACTCTGTTTCTCTATCAGCCTGATCTCACTATTTTTGCAAAGGCTGCTAGGCTACTCCTTAGGTATAGTTATGTTTGAGGCGCCTTTAATGAAAAACCACTCCCCAGAAAAGCCTAAGTCTCGAAGCGGGTCACTTAAGGTGCGTTTTGCCTGTTTTATATTAGCGATTGCGCTGGCAGTGCTTGCTGTAAACCTATTTATTATAAAAAAGATTCAGACGGTTCATCCGATAGTCGATCAACAATTAACCCTCATAGCAACGCAAGCAGCGCAATCAACACAGCACATCGAGTTAATCGCAAATCAGCAAATTAATATCGAGCGGGTACATCAAATAAACGGTGCCATTAATTTACTGAATGAGACCACCTATTGGTATTTTCAAGGAGCGTTGACGTTGGTCACCGCCTCATTAGAGTCTGGCCGAGAAAAGCATGACCAGCTTTTGCAACAGCTTACGGCTATGAGCCGAAGTGATCCCGAAAATGCTGCAGTTTTTGTAGGCATCACAAAAGAGGCTGAAAGCTTTCAACTCTACGCTGAGCGTATGTTTGAAATGTTCGAAAGTAATTCGGTGTCTATGGGTAAGTCGATGGGCGAAGGTGCAAAATTGCAGGCCGATAAAGTATTGACGTTGCTCAATGCCTTACGTGACCAATACGTGAATGAACAAGCCAATTCAATGGATCAGATTAGCCAAGGCTCTAACGCGATTAAGCAAGCTGGCGATGCAGCCTATGCTGCAGGAGAAAATATTGGACGAACCGCAAAGAGTATTATCGGATCTGCACTGACCTACAGCGTTGCATTATTGGTTATTATTGTTATAGCGGCGGCGGTTGCATTCCAAATGCTGTTAAAACCTATTCAACAGTTATCGAAACGGATACAGGCTGGTATTAAAAGAAACGAATGGCCGCTTTTAGAAGCGCATAGCGATCCAGAGTTGCATGGCGTAGTTACTGCTTATAACAAGCTAGTTGAGCAAATAAACTCATCACGGCAAGCAACGGAACACAGTGCTCAGCTACTTGATTCTTTAATGGCTCAAGCGAGTCCAAAAGAAGAAGGGTTATCGGAAAATACCAACAAAGTGCAAAAAGAAATAGAGATGGTATCGGTCGCCACGCATCAATTATCCGACAGTGCGGAGCAGGTAAAATCCACCACGGAAACGGCGTCTGAATTAGTTTCACAAGTAACCAGTGCAGTCACTTTTGGTCAGCAAACGATTGCTGAGAGCGTTCAAAGCTTGGAGCGATTAACTCATCGGATCGACAATTCTACCGAAGTCGTGAACGAGTTGGCTAAAAACACCGAAGAAATCGGCACGGTGTTGTCAGTGATCAGTGGAATATCAGAGCAAACCAACTTACTTGCATTGAATGCTGCTATTGAGGCCGCCAGAGCAGGGGATCAAGGCCGCGGCTTTGCCGTGGTCGCGGATGAAGTACGGAGCTTGGCCAGCCGAACCCAGCAATCGACCGTTGAGATTCAAGAGACTGTACAAAAGCTTCAGCAAGGTGCCGAGCAGGCCGTAAAAGAAATGAGTGAATCTCGTGCCAGCAGCGAAAAAAATATGGCACATGCACGGCAAGTTCAAGATTCGATAGAGCAGGTGGCTCAGCTCGTGAGTGAGATGCAAAAGTTAAATAATCAAATAGCCGAGGCAACGGGTGAGCAATCTTCGGTAGCCATCAGTGTCGACGACAGCGTCATGCGTATCACAGAGCAGATTACGCGCTTAACTGAACATGCCCTGTTGCTTGATCAGATGGCAGGCTCCGTGCACAAAATAAGTGATCAGCTCAAATCATAAGGGGTCTTTTGAGCTGTCAATTTGTCGTCAAATAGTGTTGTTTTTGTACGATTCGATGCAGGCCTGAAATATGTGAACTAAACTCTCTTTAACCAGTTGGCGCAGGGTGCGCTAGAATTCTGAAGAGAGGGGGTTGTATGAAAGGGTTGTTCTTGATTACCGTTTTTACCGCTTGCGCTTTATTAGGTACTGCCATGGTACTTATTGACAGTGGCCTGTTCAGCTTATCGATTTTTTGCACACTCGGGGCGTTGATTGCCTTTTTGGTGGCGTATCAATTGCAAACGCATTATTCGTTATTAGACGATGAATAGAGCGTAAGGCAAATAAAAAGTTGGCATTCAGCTATTGTTCACCCTTTGAGCAATAGACTTAAGATCGTCAAACATTTCATGGCCATTCCGTCTAATTTGCCAAAAGTGGTAGTTAGATGGGGTGGGTTAGGTGGATTTTACCGTAGAATGAAAAAACCGATCTTGGACACTTAAGTAGAAGACGTTAATTTAAGTGCTGTAATGAAGTAATTCTTAGGCACACGACAATAATAAGATAGGAAGCTCCAACAATGATGAAGAAAACATTAGTTACGGCGTTGGCTGTTGCCAGTGCTACCTTAGGCACTCAAGCAATGGCTTGGGAAGAAGGCTCTCTGACCATTTGGATTGGTTCAGATAAAGGCTATAACGGTTTGCAAGAAGTCGGTGATGTTTTTGCCGATGACACTGGTATTACTGTAACTGTTGAAACGCCTGATGATGCAACCGGTAAATTCCAGCAAGAAGCTGCTATTGGTAAAGGTCCAGACGTTTTCATTTGGGCACACGATCGATTTGGCTCTTGGGCGAAGTCTGGTTTGATCTCTCCAATTTCTCCAAGTAAAGATGTTATGAAAGCATTAGATGACTCTTTCTGGTCGGCTACATCTTATAACGGTCAAGTCTATGGTTACCCAATCAACGTTGAAGGTCCTACTCAGATCTGTAACACCGATATCGTTGACAAGCCATTTAAATCTATTGATGAAGTACGTGAAGCAGCGCCTGGCCTAGCAGCTCAAGGTAAAAAAGCGCTTATGTGGGATTACAACAACACTTACTTCACTTATGGCTTCTTAACAGCTGAAGGTGGTTACGCGTTTGAACAGGTTGATGGTTCTTACAATTCTAAAGTAACGGGTGTTAATACTCCGGGTGCCATTGCTGGTGCTCAAATGATTAAAGATTTAATCGACGAAGGTGTTATGCCGGCTGGTGTTGACTACGGCGTATTCGATGCCGCATTTAAAGCTGGCGAAGTAGCTTGTGTCATTAACGGACCATGGGCTTGGGCTGATTACCAAAAAGCGGGCATCGATTTCGAACTTGCACCTTATCCTAAAGTAGGAAAAGGTAAGCCAAGAGCTTTCACTGGCGTACTTTCTGCTGGTATCAACGCTTCTTCTCCAAACAAAGAGTTAGCGGTAGAGTTCATTGAAAACTACCTATTAACTGAAGAAGGTTTGACCATGGTTAATGATGATCGTGCCCTAGGTGCCGTGACTCATAAGAAATTCATGAAGAAAGTGGGTAAAGAAGATAAGCGTATTGCTGAAGCCTTTAAAGTTTGGACAACCAGTGAGCCAATGCCAACGTACCAGAAATGGATGCGTTCTGGAGCAACATGGAAGCTGCGTTAACCTCTATTACTCAAGGTGCGCAAACAGCTGAAGCGGCATTGAATGATGCAGCGGCTCGTATCACTGAATAAGTGATCCGTTAGCTAGACCCCCGTAACTCTATTCGGGGGTTAAAAAAGGGTTTATAGCTGCGGCTGTAAGCCCTTTTTTTAGCTTAACTATAATCTAAGTGAAGAGCTTAAGGGGCAGTCCACCAACGAAATGGATTAAGCTGGGTTTTGCCCAACTGTGTTAAATTCAACCCTTACAAATCAACGATTAAACTTTAATCTTAGCCCTATCAATTACAAGTAAATTAAAGGATGGAACATGGCGAATGCAAACGCCATCCCGATGGCGCCAGAAATGACGGCCCAGGAGCGATGGAAAACGGTAATTCAGTACGGCTTAGTCTGCACGTTGTCGGTGTTTTTTTTATACATTACCTTTTTAATGTATGCCCAAGGTGAAATGCTATACGCAGGCATTATGCTGGTGTTTACGTGTGCTTTTGCATTCGTATTTACGTCAGATAGAGCTTATGTCTGGCGCTATATATTCCCGTCACTTGTTGGCGTTTCCTTTTTTATCATCATGCCGATTTTATACACCTTAGGGCTGACCTTTACGAATAAGTCAAACCTGCACTTACTCGAATATGAGCAAGCTAAGAATTATTTCTTAAGCCAAACGTATATTGCCGAAGGCAGTGAATCTTATGGTTTAAAAATTTATCACCAAGGTGATCAGTTTCACCTAGCGCTGGTGGCGAACGATGATCAAATGTTCATCACGCAAGATCCGATTGGATTAGACAATTCTGAAGCCATTAAACTACCCATGGTGCCAATCAACGAAGAGCCAGCGCTGGAAGAAGCCCCAAGAAAGTCTGTGATTACTTACCGACAACCACTCGCCGATATCAAGCTGGTGCTGCCTAATGGTACAGAGCTCGCGAAATCTAAATTACGGGAATATGCAGAAATACACCCATTGTGGATCGCTGAAAAAGACGATGTGTTGGTCAATCAAGATACAGGGGAGCAGGTTTCCGCAAATTTTGAAACTGGCTTCTTCGAGCTACCCAATGGCGATTATGTCTCTCCCGGTTTCCAAGTTAACGTTGGTTTGGATAACTACATAAGAGTCGTCACTGATAAAGATATGTTAAAACCATTTTTATCAATTTTTACCTGGACCATTTTCTTTTCTATATTCTCCGTGGCCGCAACATTTATGCTGGGAATTGTCTTAGCGAGTTTCGTGCAATGGGACCCAATCAAAGGCCGCAGTATTTATCAGCTGCTATTGATTTTACCTTACTCGGTGCCAGCCTTTATTCTAATGCTCGTTTTTAAAGCACTGTTCAATCAGAACTTTGGGCAGATTAACCACGCCTTAGATGCGCTGTTTCAATTTCAGGTGGCTTGGGATACTGACATCACCATGTCGAAAACCAAAATCTTGCTGGTGAATGTTTATTTAGGTTACCCCTATATGTTTATTTTATGCTTAGGCATGTTGCAATCAATCCCGAAAGATCTATACGAAGCATCGAGCTTAGAGGGAGCGAACCCCATCGTAAACTTTTTTAAGATTACTTTGCCGTTAATCATTAAACCTTTGTTGCCGTTGTTGATTGCCTCCTTTGCATTTAACTTTAACAACTTTGTATTAATTCAGCTCTTAACCCGAGGCGCTCCACTGATGTTGGCCTCTAATCCTCCCGCTGGTGGAACCGATTTACTGGTGAACTATGCTTACCGATTGGCCTTTTTGGGTGATACGCAAGATTATGCACTGGGTGCAACCATATCGACTTTTATCTTTGTGATGATTGGCATCATGGCTGTGTTTTATCTCAAAGCATTGAAAGTAAAAATTGGCGTGCAAAAATAATTCTCGGAGAATTCACATGGTTAAATCAAAATCGTTTTTCGCCCGAGTTGTTGGCGTACACATTTTACTCTTAGCATTCTTGTTTTTTGTTATCTATCCATTGCTCTATGTTATTTCGATTTCATTTCGCAGTGGCCAAACCTTAGTAGATCCAGTTAATTTGCTTATACCGTCTAGCCCTACAATGGAGCACTGGGCGTTAGCGCTGGAGAACAATTACACCGGTATGAACCCGCTTAAGAAAGATTTAGACGGTGTCGAGGTTGTTGAGTTAAATAACGGCTTAGGGGATCTTACTTTTTACGCTGATGGTCGCTGGTCGTTGCAAGCAGACACGGAATTCAGTGAAGAAGACTTTCCTATTACCAGTTACTTGGCGATTTCCTTCTTGAATCAAGTAGGCGACAAAATCATCATTGAAGGGGCAGACAAGCGAGGCTTTTACGATTATCAGAAAATTGTATTAGATCTAGAAGAAAACCGTGATCAATACTCAAGTGATGTTCATTTCACAACGCCCGAGGGCTCGATCAATGGGCAGTTAGATGTACCGAGTTTACCAGAAGGTGCAACGCGAACGACCTTACAATACGGGGATGCTTATGTAGCGGTTCCTAAATTCCCTGTGTTGTCTTGGTTAATGAATACAGTAAAAGTAGCCAGTATTACCGGCTTCCTAATTTTATTGTTCTCTACCACGGGAGCATACGCTTTTGGCGTTTAGGCTTTACGGGTAAAGATCAGATGCTTAAAAGTTTACTGGTTATTCAAATGTTTCCGAATACCTTATTCTTGGTCGCGTTGTACCTAATCTTTGATAAGTTGGGTGCATTTATTGATCTGTTGGCACTTAATACGCACTCGGCGCTCATCTTTGGTTATATGGGCGGGATGGCTTTGAATATTTTCTTGATCATTGGCTATTTCGATACCATTGATCCCGCGATGGAGGAGTCTGCTTCAATCGATGGCGCAACACCGTGGCAAACATTTTATAAAATCTTATTGCCATTAAGTGTACCTATATTGGCCGTCGTGTTTATTTTGGCTTTTATTGGTATTGTGAATGAGTACCCTTTGGCGGCTTTGTTAATCAGTGACATTAATAAGATGACGCTCGCAGTAGGATCACAGCAATACATTCAAGATCAAAATTTATTGTGGGGCGACTTCGCTGCGGCCGCCGTTTTAGCCGGCGTTCCAATTACAATTGTATTCTTAATTGCTCAGCGCTTCCTTGTAGGTGGTTTAACCTCTGGTGGTGTGAAAGGTTAATTTCTAACAGCACAAAAAAAGGCTCCTAAACTTACGTTTAGGAGCCTTTTTTATATCGGCATTTTTAAAGAAGTATATCTTTAATCGCACTGAGTTCTTTTTTGCCTTCGACTAATTCTTCTGGCGTAAGGCCAGATAATTCATGTGGGAAACCAACCACTCTTCACTTTGCTGAACGTAGTAGTCAGGAACAATGTCCACTTGTGAGTTTTTAGGTTTATACCACGGGCAGGCAACGCGAATATCTTTCGGTGTGTTTAACCGAGACTGCTGGCGAATTTGATCAGGGCGTCTACACTGCGACCTGAATCAAAAACATCGTCAACAATAAGTAGCGAATCGTCAGCATTGGCGTGATCAATTAAGTAGTGTAAACCATGTACTTTAATTTCTTTAGATTGCTTTCCTATACCGTAATAAGACGATGTTCGAACCGCAATATGATCGGTTTCTATGCCTTTAAAATCAAAGTACTCTTGTACTGCGATACCAATCGGAGCGCCCCCACGCCAAATACCAATAATAAAATCTGGACGAAAGCCATCTTCTAATACCTTATGTGCCAAGCGAAAGGAGTCCTGCAAGAGCTCTTGCGAGCTGATAAAAACCTTGTCTGTCATGTTGAGAACCTTAAAAGGAAAGTTAACCTGTTGGCCAGAATTATAAACGACCTTGACGAGAATGGGTTAATTTTAGTTTAAATTGCAACGGTTCGCTCAATAATCTCAGCATTTAAGCAAGCTCAGGAGCGCTTACCGAAAGAATCATGTGTTTTAACCTGTGTCTGTGGTAAGTTTTTGCGATAAAACCAAAAACTTCAGGAGGGTACAGTCGCATGGCAATTCATACGTTAGGAGATCAGCAGCCTAGGCTCGGGCAACGAGTAATGATTGCAGAACTCAGTTTTGTGCTGGGTGATGTTACCTTAGAAGATGATGTCTCTGTGTGGCCTGGCGCAATTATACGAGGCGATATGCATCGAATATCCGTCGGTGCTCGAACCTCTGTACAAGACGGTGCCGTGCTGCATATTACTCACGCCAGTGATTACAATGAACTAGGATACCCCTTAACTATTGGCTCAGATGTCACAATTGGGCATCAAGCTTGTTTGCATGGCTGTACGATTGGAAGTGAAGTGTTGATTGGTATTGGAGCAACGGTATTAGATGGTGCTGTGGTAGAAGATAAGGTCATCATTGCGGCGGGTGCTTTAGTACCACCTGGAAAACGCTTAGAATCGGGTTATATGTACATTGGCTCACCCGCGAAACAAGCTCGAAAGTTGACCGACAAAGAATTGAGTTTTTTTAAATACTCAGCCAAAAACTATTGTAAATTGAAAGACCAGTACATTGATGAAGGTTTATCAGTCGTATAACTGGCAGGGTGTTAATTTTTGTAAGTTTTTTGAGCAGACTGGCCGTTCTCCCCATCAAGAAAAAGGTGAGTGCTGCGATCAGGTAACCATCGGTAACATCTCGCGTAGAGTTAAGTAACAGCTTCAAAAGCAATAAAGGCCGCTAATGCGGCCTTTATTGTTTACCCTGTTAGTTAAAAACGTCTAACTCAAGGTCGTGATACTCAGAGCGCATTCTTTGCTGCTCCATATAGTCTTCAATAGCTCGACGAGCCGCAAGACGACGATGGTTTTCTTGTCGCTTGTTTTGGCTAGCATCGGCTGGCTTGTGGAGGATAGAGTCTTCAATATTGGCCAATTCGAGTTCAAAAAGGTTTGTAGACATTTACATGGCTCCTTTAGAGGCTACTGCCGTATTATTGTTATAAGTCGTTCAACCAAGAGTACGTATCATCGCTCAGTTCGAGAGTAATTTTAGCCATTTCGGATGACATTTCTGTGAACTTCATCGTAGCAATGAAGACGCTTTCCAAATTGGCTAGGTCACTTGGTCGCTATTAAGTAAGCAAGTGTCGCGCCAACAATGCTAAAGTCGCGTTTTTATGTCTTGAGAGGTCAATCAGCGCATTTCTAATGCACTGATTCGGGCTTTGATTCAGCATTTGTAAGTTTGAATGCCTGATTAAGGTGAGAATTTCAGATGCAGGTAACGCTCGGCTAATGATAAATCCTTGTGCGTAATCGCAAGCCAGCGATTCTAAATATTCCAGTTGTTGGCGAGTTTCAACGCCTTCTGCGACAACGCTTAAATTCAAACTGTCGGCCATAGCCATAATGGCCTCAACGATCGGGCTTTTTTCTCCCGGGCGTATCTCTGCCACAAACGATTGGTCTATTTTCAGGGTATCTATTGGCAATCGCTTTAAGTAACTTAAAGAGGAATAACCCGTGCCAAAATCGTCTAGCGCCAAGCGCACACCGAGAGATCTTAATTGATTCAAAAAGTCCTGAGCATGATTGATGTCTTCCATCAACATGCTTTCGGTCAGCTCTAGCTCAAGGTACTCAGCCGGTAGCTGCGAGGTTTTGAGTGCATTTTGTATCACTTCGTAGAGATCATCACGTCTTATCTGGTGGCTAGATAAGTTAACCGAAACGGATATATCACCAAACCCTCGGTCACGCCAAGTAGAGGCCTCCATGCAGGCTTTATTCAGCACTTGCTCGCCAATGGCCGATATTAATCCTGTTTCTTCTGCTAATGGGATGAAATCTTGTGGATCGAGTAAGCCCTTGTGTGGGTGCCGCCAGCGAACCAGCGCTTCGACAGAATCGATAATGCCACTGGAGAGGTTCAATTTAGGTTGGAATTCGACAGAGAATTCATGGTTACGATGGCTTTGCGCAGCGATTTTTCAAGTTGTAACCGCTCTAAAGGCGAAGTCGCGAGTTTTTGATGATAGAACTGAAAATTATTGCCGCCTTTATAACGCGCCTGATTCATAGCCGCAATTGCGTGATTCATTAATTGGCTCAGGTTATTTTCTGAAACGATACAAACCCCAATACTGGCCGTAACTATGAGCTCATGGTCGTCCACTAAGAATGGACGAGTCACATCGGCTTGGATAGCGGTTAAAATTTCATGCAGGTGATTTTGGTCGTTTTCATACTCGATAATTAAAGCAAATTCATCACTGCTTAAGCGAGACACCTGCCTTACCGGCTCTTGCAAGTTGTTTAAGCGAGCCGCCAAATCACTTAACAGTTGGTCCCCAACTTCGATGCCTAAGCTTTCATTGATGGTTTTGAATCGGTCCAAGTTTAAAACACACACGGCGTAATGATTTTCTTGCAATGGGCGGTGTTCATGGAATTGATTCAAAACCTGATGAAAATAACCACGATTATACAAGCCAGTGAGTTTATCGGTATGACCGAGCGTTTCTGTGTTGGCCGTGGCCGAGCTCACGTCGGATAAGTCTCTAAAAATGCCTAAGTAATGCGATACAGATTTATCATCTCGAGTGACGGCGGTCAGAGTTAAGGAAATAGGTATACGCTCATCTTTCCTCTGGCGGCGACAATGTCGCCATTCCATCGTCCATTGTTGGCTACACCTAATTCTATCCGTGCGTGCTGCTCTGTCCTCAATACTTTGAATAAAGGCTCACCAAGTAACTCACCTTTTTGTCGTTGTAAAATGTCACAAAATGCACGGTTACAGGTTCTGAAGTTTTGTTGTGCATCTAAAATAAATACACCGTCTGGATTGGTATTAAATAAACTGGCCGCCAAACTCAGCTCTTCTTGCTGTTGCATATCTAAGGTGATATCTCGGCGCGTTCCCAGTAAACGAACGCCGCGTCCTAAATCATCCCGTTCGCTGATTTTCCCGGTGTCTTCGATCCACTTGATATCTTGGTTGCGTATCGTTTTAACGCGATACCGCGCGGTATAGTAATCTGTCCTTCCACGTAGGTGGTCAAGCATGGCTTTTCTGATCACAAGGATATCGTCTTCAAGCACGATATCGAACAAATCCAAAGGTTCTTGTCCTGGCAATTGCTGAAACCCAAAAAAGCGCTCGGTGTCTGAGTGGTAAACTTTGCGTGCGGGAATATCCCAATCCCAAAACCCAATGCCTGCAGTTGCAATAGCTAGACTAAGTTGCTCTTCGCTATTAATAAGCGCTTGGTTTACGTCTTTACGCAGATCGACTTCAGTACTGAGTCGTGCATTTGCTTCCTGTAATTCGTGGTTTTTTTGCTGAATGGTTTTTTGCAGATCGGTTTGCGTTGTCGTCATCATATGATTCAAGCGCGATGCTTCAAAATCGCTCCGGACGTTCGCCAAACCCATTGAGTGGCGCTGCTTACTGGCAATGTATATTAAAATGATCGCGGGCAAATGAAGTTGCCATAAAAACTCAAGGTTTGAAAAATACAAAAAAGGAATTGGAATTAACGTTGCTGGAATGATGGCTGCAGCACTTAGGCGGCAATGCGAGTAGAAGGCCATACTGGCAACCGCTGCTAATACAAGGGCAAGCGAGTTAAAAAAGGGCTCGTGGCGTGCAAAAAGCCCCCAAACCATGCTGTTGCACAATAAAATAGCCAAAAACCATAACACCGGGCTCCACAAAGGGTCTTTGCGAGCCTGTACTTGGCTGAAAACTGTTGATAAATAACCCGCAATAGATACACACACTAATACAGCGATAGAACCCAGGTGCAGAGTTTCTTTGAAATTGAGCTCATATATTGCACAGAGGATGCTTAAACCAAGGCTAGTGAGCCAATAATAGGGTGCATTTTTCAGTAAATATTGTAGGCGTCGGTGCCTTAAAGTCTCAAATTCTGAGTACATCTGTATCTTCATTTATAGTCTGTGAATTAATTATAGATACTTTTAAGCAAGTTTTTGGATATGACGCGCTTTTCTTTGATTTCATTGAAAATTTTCAATGGCCAAGCCTTTTTATTTCATTCTGATAAACTTAGCCTGTTTTTATATACAGTAGGCTTTTTCATGAATTCTCTGCAACTAGATTTGCTTAATACCGAACAAAGAGCAGCGGTAACTAGCGATGCACAGCATTTACTCGTATTAGCGGGCGCTGGTTCTGGTAAAACACGCGTATTAACGCATCGCATTGGTTGGCTCGTTGCAGCAGGGCTTGCCTCTCCCTACAGTGTTTTAGCGGTTACCTTTACAAATAAAGCTGCACGAGAAATGAAAGGCCGAATTGAAGAGTTATTGGAAACGCCTTCTCACGTTTATGGGTTGGCACATTTCATGGTTTAGCGCATCGATTGTTAAAAGCACATTGGCAACAAGCTAATCTACCGCAAAACTTTACGGTCATGGATTCTGACGATCAGCTGAGATTAGTTAAACGAATCATGGCCGATCTCAATATTACCGATGATCGTGTTCAGCCTAAGCAAGTTCAATGGTTTATTAACGGGCAAAAAGATGAGGGTCGCCGAGCGGAATATGTTCAAACCCAAGGTGATTGGTATCAAGAAACATTAAAAGATTTATATAGCCGCTACGAAGAGCTTTGCCAACAAAGCGGTTTGGTCGATTTCGGTGAATTGTTGTTGCGTGCTCACGAGTTATGGCTGAATCAACCTGATTTATTGACCCACTACCAAGACCGATTTACGCATGTCTTGGTCGACGAATTTCAAGACATTAACGAAATTCAATACGCTTGGTTACGTGTTCTGGTCGGAGAGAAGCTAAGCTTAACGATCGTAGGCGATGATGACCAATCAATTTACGGTTGGCGTGGTGCGAAAGTAGAAAACATTCAAAATTTTTCGGCGGTTCAAAGTGATGCCGAAGTTGTGCGTTT
Organism: Reinekea marina; assembly: GCF_030409715.1. NCBI lineage: Bacteria > Pseudomonadati > Pseudomonadota > Gammaproteobacteria > Oceanospirillales > Saccharospirillaceae > Reinekea > Reinekea marina. Next base: position 4,516 of record NZ_JAUFQI010000001.1, on the reverse strand, counting down.
AGAGCAAAATTATCGTTCGACGGCCAATATTTTGAATGCCGCGAATGCGGTAATAGAAAACAACAGCGGCCGATTAGGTAAAAAACTTTGGACAGAAGCGACGATGGCCAGCCTATCCGTTTATATGCGGGTTTTAACGAGCAAGATGAAGCACGATTTATTGCAGACGAAATGAAGCGACTCATCGAATCCTCGACAAACCCGAGCGAAATAGCCTTACTTTACCGTTCAAATGCTCAATCACGCGTACTCGAAGAAGCGCTTATTCAGGTTCAGGTGCCGTATCGAATTTATGGCGGTGTTCGCTTCTACGAGCGAATGGAAATACGCAATGCAGTCGCTTATTTACGTTTAGTGGTTAACCGATTAGACGATGCATCTATGGAGCGAATCATCAATGTTCCTCCTCGAGGCATTGGTAATAAAACGGTTGAGACTTTGCGATTATTTGCTCGCGATCAGGCTGCTCTTTGTGGCAAGCGGCAGAGCTAGCGCTAGAAAATGGTGTATTTGCCGCACGCGCAGGCAATGCGCTCAAGAATTTTATGCAACTCATTTCAGATATCGAAGTTGAGGTTATCGAACAAGATGATCTGGGCGATATAGTGAAGTTTGTAAACGACGCTTCAGGCATGATCGAATACCACGAGAAAGAAAAGGGTGAAAAAGGGCGCACTCGTATAGAGAACTTAAACGAGTTGATTACCGCGGCACAAAGCTTTTCAACCGAAGTCGATGTTGAATCGACAGGTGAATTACTGGCGCAATTTTTAGGGGAAGCGTCGTTGGATGCTGGTGACGGCCAAGCCGATGAATTTGAAGACAGCGTAAATCTAATGACGTTGCACAGTGCAAAAGGGCTCGAGTTCGATCACGTATTTTTAGCCGGGATGGAAGAAAATCTTTTTCCTCATAAAATGTCGATGGATGATGTCGGCGGCATTCAAGAAGAGCGTCGACTCGCCTATGTTGGTATAACGCGTGCCAAAAAAGAGTTAACGCTGACCTATGCAGAAAGCCGACGGTTGTACGGTAATGAAACATTTAATAGTGTGTCACGCTTTGTACGTGAAATACCCGATGAATACTTAAATGAAGTTCGCTTACGCGCCCAAGTCTCTCGTCCAGTTAATTTTGGTTTGCAACAAAACATGGCTGTAGAAGATGCAGGTTTGTCTATGGGCCAGCGCGTCGAACACGCCATGTTTGGCGAAGGCACCATTGTTCACGCCGAAGGCGGAGGTGCCCAAACTCGAATTACCGTTGCCTTTGATGAAGGTAAAGAGCGCGTGCTCATGCTGCAATACGCTAACTTGATTCCGTTGTAAGCAAAAATAGCAGTTTATGAATAACGCCATTCAGTCTTTTGATGCGGAAACAAAGAGCGAGCCCAAAGTATTAATTTTGGGTTCGATTCCTGGCGTTGCTTCTCTCAACGCGCACCAATATACGCGCACCCAAGAAATGCTTTTTGGTCCATCATGTGTCGCTATTTTGGTCTAGATGAACAGTCAGACTATGAACACCGCCTAGCGGGCTTACTCGATAAAAATATAGCCTTGTGGGATGTGCTTGGCCGGGCAGAGCGTCAAGGCAGTTTAGACAGCGCCATCAATATACAAACGGAACAAGCAAACCCCATTGATGCTTTTATAACGCAACACACAAGTGTGGAGGCTATTTTATTCAACGGGGGTAAAGCAGAATCCAGTTTTAAAAAAGTATTTGCCAAGCAGCCTGTATTTGCCAACATCGCCACACACAAGTTGCCATCAACAAGCCCTGCTTTTGCGGCGATGTCATTTGAACAAAAGTGTCAGCAATGGCACCAATGCTTATCTTTGTACTTTTAGAGAACTACTCACTTAAGCGTTTTAATCAACGCTCGGCTTTTGCGAACAGCCTATCTTTGGCTAAACGCATTTTAACTCCCCACTGTAAAAAGGGTTGGGTGGCAACCAATTCGGTTGTGGGCGCTGGTTTATCTGTTCAATTTCTGGCGTGTTCTCGCCGATGGCTAAATAAGCGAGCTGCTCACCAAAGTGCGTAGCCAAGCCAATACCTCCACCGTTATAGCAGCCAGCGGCAAGGCAATTTTCTGAGACCCGAGTAAAAATATTCGCTGAGTTTCCGCTGATACAGGTGATGCCTGCCCAGCTGTGCTCTATGAGGTTATCGGGCAGAGAAGGGAAACGTTTTTCTAAGCCCTGCTTGTGAACATGAATACGCCGTTGCAACCCTTGAGTTGATAAGTGAACACCGGTGATCGCTTCAGCCGTATTACGAATCATAATGCGTTTATCTTCGGTTAACCGTACGGTTGCGCCCATAGCTTGTGCCGACAATAACCCCCAAGGTTTTGGCGAGCCGATTGATGAATATTCTTGTTCGGTAAGCGTACGGTTAAGCTAGCGGTTAACGTCAAAGGAAAGGCGCGTTGCGTGAATGCACCTAACGATGGCAAAAAGCCGTTAGCACATAATAAAATTTGTTTCGCCGTCACTGAACCTTGGTGTGTAGTCACCGATACTTTTTTGGAGCCGTATTCTATTTTGTGGACAGGCGTATTCTCATATAACGCCACATTATTGGGTAAAGCGGTAATCATAGCGCGCGCTAATTTAGCCGGTTGTAACATGACTCCACCTTCCGTGTGCACCGCCATGCGATAAAATTTGGTACCAAGGCGCTCGTGTAACTCGCTACCCGCCAGCAATGAACTTTTAATGCCACAGCTGGCCAATGTTTGATGAAATTGAGTGAGCTTTGCTTCGTTTTTGAGCATCGACGTTGCGTGAAATTTTCCTGAGTCATCCCAATCACAATCTACCTGATAAGCATCCACAAATCTTTTAACTGTTTCTAAGGCGGCTCGATTTAAATCATATTTTTGCTTGTATAAACTGAGGTGCTCTCCGGTCAGGTGGCCGTCGTTCAAAGTTGAGTCAACTAAATAGCCAGAATTTCTGGCACTGGCACCTTCGCCCGCGCGTTGTGCATCAACAATAACAATACGGTCATTGGGTCGCAGTGCTGCAAGTTGTCGTGCTGCAGACAAGCCCGTGTAACCCGCGCCGATGATCAGCCAATCGCATTGGATCGCTTTTTTAGTTCAACGTTAGGCGTACGTGGTGCGAGTTGGTTAAGCCAGCCACAGCCATCATCATTGTTTGGAAAAATCATACAGACCTCGGGTGTGATATATGCCCTGATAGTCTCAGGCTTTTAGCTTGTGTTCAAGTCACGCTGAAATGGTTATCCCATCGTATCTTGCTCGGAATCACATCTCCTTGGTTGTAGACTCTCCCTGTGCCTGAACCTGCGAACAAACCTTGCGAGGTTGCTGCCAGCGCGCATACGTCTGGCAGTAAAAACTGATCGTTCAATTCAAAATTATGCTCTGCAAACCAGCCTAGCCAGTGAGCACGAGGGCTGGTTGCTACAATCATTCCTTCACTGACTTCCACACTGCCAATATAGCCTTTCAGTTGAGCCCAAAGGCTAGGCGGTGCCTTCAGTGGCGTGAGCGTTTCATTTTTTAGCGCAAACAACAGTGGCGGGCTGTCGCCTGGGTCCAGTTGGTATTGGCCCGCAATATAAGGCTTCCGCTGTCAGAGCAGGCAAGGTGCTTAAACTAAGCCCGGCAAAAGGAGCCGGGAACTCTTTTTCAACAGTCAAGTTATTGGGTGATAGCTGAAGCAAAAATGAGGTTAGACTATTTTGTTGGTCACTTCTCGACCCTTGGTTTTTAAGCCGCCAACAGCAACCCAAATGGCATTGGGCGTAGAGGCGATTTCATGTGGACCAACATAATCAAAAACTGCTGGCCAACTTCAACCAATTTATTGTCAGCTAATTTGTAGCTGAGTAAACACATTTGAGAGCTGGCTCGATGACTGGCGCTGACAATGAGCTTGTTGTTTACCCAGCAAGCGTGCCGTTAACTTTAAATGATTACTAACTCTGACTAGCCCTAAATCTTGGCCGTTTCGTGAGCTAAATAACTGTAAATAGCGGCCTGGTCTACGCGCAATGGCAATACCAAAGTCTAGGCTTGGGTGCAGTGCAATATCATGCCCGCGCCCGGTAAAGGCATTGCCATTGCAGCGCGCCATTGAGGTTTACCGCGCTGATGGCAAAGTGGTCGCTGCCTAATCTGGACGCGCCAATGATTAGCTCGTCAGTATTGGTCGTGGCGTTTGCAAAGGCTAAAGATTTAAGTTGAGTGCTAACGCCAAAGCCGACCCTTGGCCTAAAAACGCTCGCCGACTAATCACCGTCAAAATTGTTAAACCCTAAATAAACATCGAGTGATGAGGCAAGATCATTTTCTATATATTGCGCAAGCGATTTGAGTTTTGGTTTAAGTTTGTTAACTCTGATTGAGTTAAAGATAAGTCTGAATTAATCACTTGAGAAAGCAACTGTTCTGTTCGTGCACGCTGATCAGAACCAGGGTCGAGCTGCGTAAACAAGGTGTTAATTTGAGCGCTCAGTCCGTAAAATTGGCCAACCA